>NZ_JBIVKZ010000008.1:0-243452 GCF_044751025.1 Streptomyces sp. NPDC088747 | reverse complement strand
GGCGCGGGTGGGGGTCGGTGTACTGCTCCCCCCTCCCCCCGCTGCCCCCCCGCCCCCCCGGGGCCCCCCCCGGGGGGGGGGGGCCCCCCCCCCCCCCCCCCCCCCGCCACAGGTGATCAGGCGTCAACCGGTGGTGCAGGAGGCGGTTGGCCAGGTGTGGTTGTTGTTGTGCTGGATGGTGAGGCCCCAGTTGTTGCCGCTGCCGTTGGGTTTGGCGGTGAGGGTTTGGGCGTTGGGGTAGGTGGCGTTGACGTTCCAGGTCGAGAGGACCTTGGCGGGGGAGGGGACGTTCATGATGACGGTCCAGGCGCTGGACCCGGTGACGGCGACGTTGAGGTTGTAGCGGTCGCTCCACGTCTGACCGGCGGACAAGGTGGCGAAGCAACTACTGCCGCCTCCGCCCCCGCCCGACCCTCCGTCGGGAGCGACGGCACGGCCGGTCGTCGGCGAGATCATGCCCGCGCACAGGCCGCGTGCGGTCAGGCCCTGCGCGATCCGCGGCACCGCGGCGAGCGTGTTGGCGGACCAGTCGTGCATCAGGATGACCTGCCCGCTGGTGAGCCGCCCGGCGGCGGCCACGATCGCGTCGGTACTCGCGCCGTTCCAGTCCTGCGAGTCCACGTCCCAGATGATCTCGGTCATGCCGTACGAGGCCTCGACCGCTCGCACTGTCGCACTGGTCTCGCCGTACGGCGGCCGGAACAGTCTCGGCGTACCGCCGCCCGCGTTCGCGATGGCCTGCTGGGTTCGGGAGATCTCCGAGTCGATCTGTGCCTGCCCGAGCGTGGTCAGATGCGGGTGGGTGTAGCTGTGGTTGCCGACCCACATTCCGGCGCTGACCTGGGCCCGCACCTGGGACGGGTTGGCCGCGGCGTACTGGCCCTGGTTGAACATCGTGGCCCGCAGCCCGTTCTGCGTCAGCGAGTTCAGCAGCGCCGGGGTGTTCCCGGACGGGCCGTCGTCGAAGGTGAGCCCGACGTAACCGTTGCAGGCGGCGGCCTGCGCGGGCGCCGCGGCGTGCACGGTCAGGGTGCTCGCGGCGGCGAGGGCGACGACAGCCAGCCTGGCGATCAGGGATCGCAACGAGGGACGGTTTCTCCGCTTTCTCTTTCTCCGAACTCTCATGCCGAGTGCTCCTTCGCTTCACATCGTGGACGGAGGTCAGCTCGTGGTGCAGGAGGCGGTTGGCCAGGTGTGGTTGTTGTTGGGCTGGATGGTGAGGCCCCAGTTGTTGCCGCTGCCGTTGGGTTTGGCGGTGAGGGTCTGGGCGTTGGGGTAGGTGGCGTTGATGTTCCAGGTGGAGAGCACCTTCGAGGGGGAGGGGACGTTCATGGTGACGGTCCAGGCGGTGGACCCGGTGACGGTGACGTTGAGGTTGTAGCGGTCGCTCCACGTCTGACCGGCGGACAGTGTCGCGGAGCAACTGCCGCCGCCCCCGCCGCCGCCTCCGCCGCCCGAACCCGACTCGCCCACGGTGATGTTGGAGTTGCCGCTGCTCTGGTATCCCTCGGTGGCCATGATCATGTAGTAGTTGAAGCTGCCGAGGGGCATTCCGGCGCGGGCCCAGGCGTCGAAGTGGTTGCCGGTGGTGATGGTGCCACCGGTCCTCCTCGACTGCCGCACACTCCAGTACTGGTCGAAGGTCTTGGTGCCCTCGACGGACGGGGCGTTGTACCGCGTCGTCTTGTAGATGTCGTACGTACCGCCGTCGCTGGTGACGGTGCCCATGAACGTTCCCGTGGGCCGGAAGGTGCCCCAGTTGTCGACGATGTAGTACTCGACGAGCGGGTTCGACGTCCATCCGTAGAGAGTCAGGTAGGCGTTGCCGGACGGGTTGAAGCTGCCCGAGTAGGTCACGCTCCGGCGGCTGCCGTTGGCCCAGCCCTTGCCGGCGACGAAGTTTCCGGTGTTGCTCCAGGTGGTGCTGTAGCTGCCGGCGGATGCCAGGTTCATGGAGACCGTCCCCTGGGAGTCGGTCCAGAACGAGTAGTAGTAGCCGTTGTTGGTCCCCGTCTGGTTCGTGGTGACGACCGTGTCGGCGTGGGCGGTGCCGGGCAGAGCCAGCGCGGCCACGGTGACCAGCAGCATGGTGCACGCACTGCTGATCAGCAGCCTGAACCGGTCGGATAACCGGAAACGGATGCCTGACGTACGGCCTGTCGGGTGTGCGGGTGACTTGCTCATGCGATTGCTTCCTCCTCGTCCTCATGAGGCCGATGAGAGCCGGACGACACGACAGACGCCCGCGCTGCCGACGCTGAACCTCCACCGACGACAACCGCCCCGGGCCCGCGCAGAACTGGCGACCCACATCGACAGGAGTCGAACTCTGCCAACGGCGCCAGTGTTGAACTGGCCCTGTCAACTGTCAACAGTTTCGGCAAGCAGAACGAAACATTCGAAGGCGTCGTATGCCTCAGAGATAGATATCAAGCCACCTCAGTGGCTATCTCAAGGTGGCCAAATCAATCGCTGCCCAGGCGTCTACGCCGATGAGATCAAAAGACGAAGAGTCACCTTCGAATGTTTCGAAGCCCCTCGACGACGTCCCCTCTATCGCCTCTCCCAGCACCCTGCGAACCGAAGCCGTACTCACGACTTCGGCCTCCGGCCAACTCGGCCTCGAAGCCGTCGGGGACGGCATCCGTCGCCCGGAGGGGTTCCCACGGGGAACGACTCGGCCATACAGACCTCCGCAGGATCCAGCGTGCCGTCGGCAAGCCCTTGGCTTCCTCAGCGATCACGTCACGCAGCTCGGCGTAGGTCTCCCAGCCATGAAACGGGCAGTGCCGCGCAGGTCTGACACCGCGGACCGAGCGGGGGAGCCGAACAAGCCGAAGGGCCGACCCGAGAGGAAACTCCTCTTGAATCGACCCTTTGTCCTGTGCCCCCGGCAGGATTCGAACCTGCGACACCCGCTTTAGGAGAGCGGTGCTCTATCCCCTGAGCTACGAAGGCGGGGGCTTGTGAAAAACCTTGGAGAAAACCCAGCGAGTGGATCTTCGGCCTCGGCACACAGGCCCGCTGGTCAGTGGGGGTGTGCTGGTGCTCGCGACGGTTTCCCGGGCGGACATCCTGCGCGACCTGACCGCTGACGTGAACAGCGTAGCGGATTGGGGCGGAGCGAAGGTGTGGAGTACGAGGGCTGGGCGGTTACGAATGGCCTGAACTGCGGTTTTCTGCGCAGGGCTGGTTGATGCTCGTCCCGGTCGGCGCGTGGCGGAGGCTCGGTTTGTCCGTTCCGTCGCAGACGTGGAGCCGAAATCGGTTCGGCTGTCGGTCTGGTCGCCGCTGGCCTATCCCGGTGGAGCGCGTCGGGTCAGATCATCTGACGTCTGGTTGATACCGAAGCGCGGATCGCTGCGGGGCCGGGCCAGAGTTGATGTTCGAGTGCGTCCTCCAGTCGGGTCAGGGTGCCGATGTCCGGCAGTACGTCGCCGTTGAGGACTCGGGCGACGGTGGAATGCGCGACACAGGCCACGTCGGCCAGTCCGCGAAGCGAGAGCTTGCGGGAGCGCATGGTGCGGTTCAGGTCGCTGGCGAGGAGCAGCCCTCAGTGGGGCGTCGGGGGTCAGAGTGACCTCCGGCCAGTCTCCGTCCGCTACGCAGTGCAAAGGGTGCTTATCGTTGTTACTGCGCGCCTCCCACAGACCGTGCAATGTGGCGTCCGCCGACTTCAGCGCCCTCAACTCGGCAGGAACACCCTTGTGGGTGACCTCCCGGGCAGCCACGTCCGCATTGAAGAACTGGCGTTTGGCAGAGTCCAGTTCGACATGCCCGGCTGCCCTCATCTGCATGATGAAAAGCGCCGACTCCAGTGCGGTCGCCTTGTCGTCGTCCACCTCGACGAGTTCCCGCGGTTCCTCGGCCATCGACTCGTCGCGATACGCGTCGTAGTAGCCGCGGCGGACGTCGTCGGCCTCCGGCGTGCGGAGCAGCTTGGTGAGCCGTGTTTCGTCCCAGAGGTCAATCACGAGGTTGTGAGCTCGCTCCTGCTGCTTCTTCCAACCGTCCCACCAAGCTGTGGTCGGGCCGTCCACGCTGGAAGGGATGCACAGGATCCACATCCTGTCCGTGTGGCCCTTCTCGGCCGCGGTGTCGAGAATCGACCTCAGGGACGCGCGGATCTGCTGCTGGTTGCCCTTTGCGTCGCCGGATAGAAGTACTTGGACTGCTAGACGGTGATCTCGCCGCCGAGGTCACCGGCGAACGCGTCGACGCCCCAGTCGCCAGGGTTCGCCGCGATCATCCGTACGCCAGCTGTGGTCGATCCGGCCAGCTCGGCGATCATCTTCTCGAAGTCGTCCCGTGCACCGCCAAACCCCCGCCCCGGACGACGTGGACCGCGAAGCTGATGGGAGGCACCCTGGCTCCGACCGCCTGTGGTTCCTGCACTGTCCCCCGCCGATTGCCTGCCCCGCCTTAGAGGCTCTCTGTTAATTCCCGTGACGCAGGGTCAGCGCGACCGTAACCTCAGCCGCTCGGCGGATCAAGCCCACGGTCTTGATGTTCTGATCAATGAGCAGCGACGCCCCTGGGATGCGATGGTCGTCGGCTTCCGAGGCAGCGGTCACGCCTGCGCATGATCCCAGGGCTTCAGGGCGCAGGAACCCCATGAGAAGCGGCGTAGCCGCGCCTGCTGCACATGTGTCGCGGTCTCGCCGTAGGAGGTGTTGAGATGGCGCCCCAGAACGACGACCGCCACGCTGCCCGCGCCGGCGGCCCTCAACGCTGTGGCGGCGGACTGCGCGTGGTGTCCTGTGGTCCAGGTGTCGTCGATGAGCAGGACGTTCTCTCCCCAGAGAGCCGAGGAGGTGTAACGCGCGGGAGAAGCGGTACGACCGAGAGCGCTCGCGCCTGATGCGGGGGTGAGGAGGTCGCGGTGGCGCTCGCGGGTGGGGCCGATGATGTCGGCGGCCATCGTGCGCAGGGGGTGAGTTGTGCGACCGCTGGTGCTAGGGACGATGGTGACGACGTCGAACCCGGGGACGGCGCAGTGATCAGCGATGCACGCTTCGTGCGCCGCGAGGAAGCGCCACAGGACGGCGGCCAGCCCCATGCGGAAATGCTGCTGCTGTGGGCCGACTGTGTTCTTGTAGCGCCACAATTCGTTGGCGTACTGCTCGCCCTTGAGGGCCAGACTGACGGGGACCACGGCATCGGCCACGCCGGTACCGAGGATCTTGCCGGCCTCGCCGCACTGCCAGCAGGTGGGGTAGCCGACCCCGGAAGGGCCGCGGCAGACCTGGCAGACCCCGGGGCCGGGCGGCAGCGGGTGGATGAGGAAGTTGGCATAGCGGGCGGACAGCCCGACGACGGTTGTCACCCGGGGCCGCCGCTTACGCCCAGGTCAGTTCGCCCGTGGTGGGGACGAGGGAGCCGAGTTCGCGGAAGACGTCGTCCGGACCGTCGATGACGGTGGTGTTGGGCCTGCTCGCGTACTCCCGCGCCCACTCGTGAGTCATGAGGGACCGCATGAGGAAGACCCGACGGCCGTGCTCCAGAGCGAGCCGTGCCTGCATACGCGCCCCGCTGCGGTAGGCGGCCTCGACCACGACGGTGGCCAGGCTGTAGCCGCTCATGACGGCGTTGCGCATGGGGAACGACGCCTTCGAGGGTGGCGAGTCCGGCCAGAACTGCGAGATCAGCAGCCCCCGCTCGGCGATCTCCTGCTGGAGCCGGGCGTTCTGAGCGGGGTAGGAGCGGCGCAGTCCGGTGCCGATGACGGCGACCGTACGGCCACCGACGGCGAGGGCGGTGCCGTGCGCGGCGGTGTCGATGCCGGCGGCCAGACCGCTGACCACGGTGACTCCCCGCTCGGCGAGCCCGCTCGCGATCGCCCGTGCGTGCGCGATGCCCTCCGGCGTGGGGTTGCGGGTACCGACGACCGCGACCCGCAGATCGTCCTCGACTGCCGTTCCGCGCAGGAACAGGAACGGCGGACGCTGATGTACCAGCCGCAGATACAGCGGGTAGTCCTCGTCCAGGATGGTCACCAGCCGCATGCCCTCGCGTTCCCAGGCGGCGACCTCGGCGGCGACGGACTCCAGGTCTACAGCGGGCTCGGTGTCGAAGAGTGCCCCTTGTCCCGAGGCATCGAGCGCGCTGTCCAGGACCTCGCGTGCGCTCCCGACCGTCTCGATCTGGTCGGTGAGCTCGGGCCAGGGACGATCACCACGCCGCAGGAGTGCGACGAGGGCGGCTCGCTCCAGCTCCTGGTCCATGCGGCAAGTATAGGAACGATGGGGAAGCGGGACGAGGAACGGGTAGGTTGCTCTTCCCGTAGCGATGAGATCGCAGATAGTGACAGCTTTTCGGGCCCGCTGTGCTACAGATGACCGATGGTGACCGCGGTTGGCCGGCTTGTCCTCAGGGGAATCGACGGCCGGCCCTGCGGGCACGTTCGATCCGTCCGACAGCTCCGGTGACGTTCAGCCGGTACTGGATCATCTTCTCGCTGACGCCGAAGCGTGCCGCTGCCTCGGGCTTCGTGAATCGTCTCCTTGCGATGGCGAGGGCCGCATCCTCCGGTACCAACAGGACTCCGGAGAGGAACTGTGCCTCGTCCTCGATGTCCTGATCCCAAAGGCGGCAACCTCGGTCGTCCAGTGCCGGGGTGGGACGGTGGTGAAGGAGGCCGTGCGAAGCCTCGTGAGTGATGTTGCTGCTGATCCTGCCGTTGGAATGGCCGTCGTTGTGGACGATGGTCCGCTTCGATCCGGCGAAGACAGTGACGGCGGAGAAGGCGTCGGGCTCCTCGTTGAGGAGATGGTTGGCGCCCAGTGAGGCTCCGGCCATGCTGGAGAGCGGGATGACGGGTATGGCCAAGTGATCTGCGAGGACGAAGGGGTCAAGCCGGTCGAGAGCTCCGAGGCCGAGCTCTGACCGGACTTCGAGGGCGAGAGAGTTGGCTTCGGTCTTGAAGCCCCGTCGAAACGCCATGGTGCCTTAGTCCTTTTGACGCAGCCGTTCGTAAGTGATCTTGATGACCTCTTCCAGCGCGGCGGCCGACTCCGGGGAGAGGTTGCGGTCGCTGCGGAGATAGGTGGAGATCATTGCCAGCGGCTCAGCCGCCGGCCGGTCCTCGTGCTCGGAACGGACGAAGTCGTCCGCGTCGAGACCGGACCACGCGCACAGTGCGGCAAGCCCGTCCACGTCCGGCCGCTTCCCCTGGGCCATCCGGGTCAGAGTGGAGGCGCTCACCCCTGAACCTGCGGCTACCTGCTTCCAGTTGAGGCCACGCGCGAGTCGCGCGGCATCCAGGGCCGCATAGAAGCCTTCAGCATCGAACCATCCCTTTTTACCCATGGAAATCTCCTGCTGATTGCAATCTCGCAATCGAGCGTCTATGTTGGTACTGTTCGACTCTAGCAACCAAGGGTCGACTGTGCAATTGTGATCAAGGAGAGTGCAGTATGAGCAGCACAGTAGAGCAGGCGGATGCACATACCCCGGGCAAGGGACACTCGGCCACCATCACGGTCAACAACAAGGCCGTGGAGATCATCGGCCCGAGAGTTACCGGCCTTCAGATCAAGGAGGCCGCCATCGCCCAGGGCGTGCAGATTGAGCTGGACTTCCAGCTCTCCCAGGAGCTGCCGTCGGGTGAAACCCGCATCATCGGCGACACCGACGTGGTCACGGTGAACAAGAACTCCGTGTTCACCGCCGTCGCCGGCGACGACAACTCCTGAGGACGGCACAGGGTGACCCCTGCGGTGAGCAAGGCCGTCGACGAGGTCCGCGCCGCCTTCCCGGACGCGGAAATCCGCGTCCGGGAAGAGCCGGACGGCGGCGCAGTCGTCCTCGTCGAGGATGTCGATCCCGGCGCGCAGTACGAGCAGCGGTCCACCTGGATCGGCTTCCGGATCACGTTCCAGTACCCCTACTCGGACGTCTACCCCCACTTCGTACGCGGGGACCTCACTCGCGTCGACGGAGCGCCCCTCGGAGAGGCCATGACCTCGACCGCCTTCGAGAACCGTCCCGCGGTGCAGATCTCCAGGCGCTCCAACCGCCTCAACCCCGCCACGGACACCGCCGTCGTCAAACTCCACAAGGTGCTGACATGGCTTCGCAGTCGATGACCGGTCCCTGGACACTGCGCATGCCTGCCGTCATGGCGGCCACGCTCCGCGCGCACCTGTTCCCCGGCGACGGCGACGAGCACGGCGCCGTGATCGGAGCGAGCGTCGTCACCACAGCTCGCGGCACCCGCCTGCTCGCACGCAGGCTCTACCTCGCCGAGGACGGCGTCGACTATGTGCCCGGGCAACGCGGCTACCGGATGCTCACCGCCACGTTCGTACGCGACCGCGTCCGAGACTGCCGATCCCAAGGCCTGGCCTACCTGGCGGTCCACTGCCACGGCGGAACCACCCGCGTCGGCTTCTCCGGCACGGACCTCGCCTCCCACGAACGCGGATACCCCGCCCTGCGTGACATCCTCGGCTCGACGCCCGCCGGCGGCCTGGTCTTCGCCACCGACGCAGTCGCGGGCGACCTGTGGCTGCCCGACGGCGGACGGGCGGAACTCGAACGAGCCGTGATCACCGGATGGCCGATCAAGACCCTGTACCCCGAGCCCCCGCCGCCTCCGACGTCGGATCCGACCTACGACCGTCAGAGCCGCGTCTTCGGAGACCGTGGGCAGGCCATCCTCGCAGCGCAGAAGGTCGCGGTCATCGGCGCCGGAGGGGCCGGCTCCCTGATCGTCGAATACCTCGCCCGGCTCGGGGTCGGCGAACTCGTGATCATCGATCCCGACCGGGTCGAAGTGACCAATCTGCCCCGACTTGCCGGGGCCCGAGCCCGCGACGCTCACCCGTGGATGACGGACCCCGCCAGGCCGCAATGGCTCCAGGATTTGGGGCGCAGGTGTGCCACTCCGAAGGTGAAGGTGGCCCGTCGTTCGGCGCGACAAGCCAATGGCCACATTCGTGTCCACGCGCTCCAAGCGGACGTCACTCAGCGAACGACCGTCGCGAGCCTCGTCGACTGCGACTACATCTTTCTTGCCGCCGACTCGATGCAGGCGCGACTGGTCGTCAACGCGCTCATCCACCAGCACCTCATCCCCGGCGTGCAGGTCGGCGCCAAGGTCCAGGTCGGACCACGAGGCATTGTCACCGACGTCTTCAGCGTTGTACGGCCGCTCGCCCCCGGCTTCGGCTGCCTCTGGTGCAACGAGTTGATCAGCCCGGCCAAACTTCAGGAAGAGGCGCTGACGGCTGAACAGCTCCGTCAGCAGCGGTATGTCCAGGACGAATCCGTCTATGCCCCCAGCGTCATCAGCCTGAACGCCGTCGCTTCAGCCCACGCCGTAGACGACTACCTGCACACCGTCACTGGCCTCCTGCCAACCACGTACGAGCCACGCTGGCGCCGATTCCATCCGTTGGTACCCACCGCACCACAACGGGTCCGTTGCGATGTTCCCCGGACGGCGGCGGATTGCACTGAGTGCTCGGAGACGGGCCGTCTCGGCATGGGCCACAACACCGCGCTGCCTATCAAGTAGATGGCACTGCTCACCGACGGACCTGGGCGACGAGGGTGGGCGCCATGCAGCTGAGTATCAGGCTTACGGACAGGCCCTGACCTGCAGCGATGCGCTGGGCCTTCCCGAATCCGTGGGTGGGCGTTTCGCAGCGATCTCCTGGCCACCCGCTGACCTGCGGCGACGGAGTTTTCTACGAGCCCCACGAAGGTGAAGGCGGTGCGACGTGATGACGTGCGACCAGGGACAGCGTAGCGGATGCGCGTGGGCGGGGGTCGTCGGTATAAGGGGCAGGTGGGTGGGCGGGGGCGTGAGTGCTGGTGGGGGTCGCTTCCGGGGAGTGTGGTGGGGGTCTGTGGGTGTAGAGGGTCACGCGACCGCGTCCCGTAGGAGGTCCCGGAGTTTCAGGGCTGCCGGCAGGGGGGTCGCAGGGAGGGCCACGTGGACGGTTCGGCGTAGGGACGGGTCTGTGAGGGGGCGTAGGGCGAGCGAGGCGGGGACCGCGTCGGCGGCGAGTGAGGGGACCAGGGCGACGCCCAGGCCGGCCGCCGCGTAGCCGAACTTTCCCGTCCACTCAGCGATGCGGATGATCTTTCTCGGCGTGAAGCCCGCCCGCGCGCAGGCGTCGGCGAGCATCGTGGGGCGGTCACCGTACGCACCCTGGATCCACGCCTCGTCGCGAAGTTCACGCAGATCGACCACCGGCGCCGAAGCGAGCCGGTGCTCGCGGGGCAGGGCGACGAACAGTTCGTCCTCGCACAGCACGCTCGTCGTGACACCGTCCGCCGACGGCAGCCCGTACGGGTAGTCGCTGACCACGGCCAGGTCCAGCGCCCCGTCCGCCAGGCGCCCCATCAGCGTGTCCGTCGGGCCCTCGACCGCGACGACCTCCACGTCCGGCCTGGCGTCCAGGAGCGCCCGCAGAGCGGTGGGCACCAGTGAGATGTTGGCCGTGGCGAACGCGCCCAGGTGCATCAGGCCACCCTGCCCCGCGTGCAGGACCGCGAGTTCCCGCTCCGCCCGCGCCAGCCGGTCGAGCACCTCCAGCGCGTGGCGGTGCAACGTACGGCCTGCGGGATTCAGCCGTACGCCCCGCGGGAGCCGTTCGAACAGCGCTCCGCCGGCCGCCCCCTCCAGCGCCGCGATCCGCCGGGATACCGCGGACTGCGTGTAGTTCAGGCGGACCGCCGCCTTCGTGAACGATCCGGTCTCCGCCACCGTCACCAGCAGCCGCAGCGCGTCGATCTCGAACACTTCTCAGCCCCTCCCCTCGTCAGCCATCAGGTATCAGGTTTCAGGTATCGGCATTCTCCCTCGTGGCATTCCTCCAGCGCATAGATCCCATGCAATCCAGTCGCTGGTGGAATGTCATGCCCGGTCCTAACGTCGTTCACGCGGCGGCGCCCCGCAGAGGGGGGACCGGGCGCCGCCGCTCCGACGACATCCGCGAGAAACGAAGAACGAGGGGGAAGTCCGTTGATCCGTAAGGGAATTGGTGTGAGGGCGGGAGTGGCGGGCCGGCGGGACGTGCTCGCGTTGCCGGCGATGCTGGCCGATCTGGAGGAGCTCGTGCGCTGCGAGTCCTTCTCGGCCGACCACGCGGCGGTGGCCCGCAGCGCCGAGGTGGTCGGCGCCGTCGGGGCGAGGCTGCTGGGGGCCGAGCCGGAGACGATCGTGATCGACGGGGTGACCCACCTGCGCTGGACCTTCGGTACCCCGCGGGTCCTGCTGGTGGGACATCACGACACGGTGTGGCCGATGGGGTCGCTCCAGGAGCACCCCTGGTCGGCGGAGGACGGCATCGCCCGCGGCCCGGGGGTCCTGGACATGAAGGCGGGCCTGGTCCAGATGTTCCACGCGCTGGCCTCCCTGCCCTCCCCGGACGGGGTGTGCGTGCTGGTCAACGGCGACGAGGAGGTCGGCTCGGCGTCCTCCCGCACGCTGATCGAGGACTCCGCGCGGGGATGCGCGGCCGCCTTCGTCCTTGAGGCGGCCGCGGACGAGAAGGGCGCGCTCAAGACCGCCCGCAAGGGCACTTCGCGGTACGAGGTGGTGGTGCACGGCAGGGCAGCGCACGCGGGTCAGGAACCGCACAAGGGGGTCAACGCCGCCGTCGAGGTCGCTCACCAGGTGCTGTCCATCGCCGGTATCGGCGCGGCGATGCGTTCCGTGGGCGCCGCCGACCCCGTCCTGGGGTGCGCGACCGTCACCCCCACCCTGTTGTCGGCCGGCAGCGCGCGCAACACGGTGCCCGCGCAGGCGCGGGTGGCGGTGGACGTGCGAGTGCCGACGTCGAAGGCGCAGAGCTGGATCGACGAGCTCATGCGAGGGCTCACCGCGCAGACGCCCGGCGCGACGCTCGAAGTGCTGGGCGGCGCCCAACGGCCGCCCCTGGAAAGGGAGTCCACCGCCGAACTGTTCGCCCTCGCCTCCCGGATCGCCACGGAACTCGGCGAGGAACCGCTGCGCGGAGTCGCCGTCGGCGGTGCCTCGGACGGCAACTACACGGCAGCGGTGGGCTGTCCGACGCTGGACGGCCTGGGCGCGGTGGGCGCCGGCGCCCACGCGGACACCGAGTACGTCGAGGTGGCGCGGATGGTTCCCCGGGCGCGGCTGCTCGCGCAACTCATCGCGCACAAGCGCCAGTCGGGGGAGACCGGGATCGTCAGCCGACCTGCACCCGCCTGAACCGACCCGCCACCCGCAGATCCGCCTCGACGCGGCTCGCCGTGGCGTACAGCTCGGGCAGGATGTCGCGGACGCACTCCTCGGCCGTGCGCCGGCTGCTGTGCAGGGCGACGTTCACCGCGGCCACCACCCGCCCGCCGCGGTCGCGCACGGGGACGGCGACGGCCCGCAGCCCCTCCTCCAACTCCTCGTCGGCCAGGGCGTATCCGGCTTCGCGTACGCGGTCCAGTTCGGCCCGCAGCCGTGCCGGGTCGGTGATCGTACGAGGGGTCAGGGGGAGGAGTTCAGGAAGGCGGGTGTCGGGGCGGTCGGCGAGCAGGACGCGGCCCAGCGAGGTGGCGTACGCGGGCAGCCGGGTGCCGACGACGACGTTGACGCTCATCACGCGGCTGGTCGCGACGCGGGCCGTGTACTGGACCTCGTCGCCGGCCAGCACCGCGAGCGACGTCGACTCGTGCAGCCGGTGCGAGAGTTCGGTGAGATGGGGGACGGCGATGTCGGGGAGCGTGGTCCGCGACAGGGGAGGGAAGCCGAGGCCGAGGACGCGCGGGGTGAGCCGGAAGACGCGGTCGTGCGCGGTGACGTATCCGAGGTGTTCCAGGGTGATCAGGGCGCGCCGGGCGGTCGCGCGGGCGAGCCCCGTCGCCTGGGCGACCTCGGTGAGGGTCAGCTCGGCGCGGCCCTCCCCGAAGGAGGTGATCACGGTCAGGCCGCGGGCCAGTGACTCGACGAACTCCCGCCCCAGTTCCTGCTTGGAGGCGCCGGTCCAGGTGGCGAGGCCGGACGGCGCTCCCGGTTCGGCGGGCGGGGCCTCGCGCAGTTCCCGTTCCATCGCGGCCACCGCCGCCCGCAGCCGGGGCAGCAGCGTGTCGCGCAGGTCGGCCGCGGTGTGCCGGCTGGTGTGACTCACCACGCTGACCACACAGGCGATGCGCCCCGCCTGCCGTACCGGCATGGAGAGGGCGACGAGCCCCGGCTCGATGAGCTGGTCGTCGAGCGCCCAGCCGTCCTTGCGCGCCTCCTCCGTACGCGCCTCGAAGTCGTCGCCGACGGTGGCGAGCCGCCCCGGCGGGGCAGAGCGGGCCGGAGCGGGACGGCCCGCACGGTCGCGGCCCGCACGGTCGCGGCCCGCACGGTCACGGTCCGCGGGGGCGGCGGCGGCCCAGTTGGACCTAAACGTCCCGGTGGTCCCAGTGGTCCCAGTGGTCCCGGCCGTCCCGGACGGCGCGTCGGCGAACGGCCTGCTCCGCGCCGGTACGGCGGGAAACCCCCGGTCCTCCGGATCGGCCGCCCGGCGCCCGTGCCACCGGGCCCACTCCGCCTCGCCCCACTCGGTGGCGAACAGCGGCCCCGGCGCGGTGCGTTCGGCGGGGAGCAGGTCGCCGATGCGGAAGCTCAGGGACATGGCGCGGCGCCGGGTCGCCTGGTGGATGAAGCGGATGCCGTCCCGGTCGCCGACGGCGAGGGACACCGACTCGTCGAGCTCGTCGGCGAGGGCGTCGGCGTGCGCGTCCAGGAGGCGGGGGAGGCGGAGGGCGCCGAGATAGGCGTTGCCGAGTTCCATCAGACGGGGCGCGAGCAGGGCGTCCCGGCCGTCGAGCCGTACGTACCCCATGCGCGCGAGGGTCGCCGTGATCCGGTCGACGGTGGAACGCGCGAGCCCGGTGGCTCGCTCAAGGCCGCTGAGACTGGACACCCCGTCGGCCTCGGTCAGCCGCCGCAGCACGGCGATACCGCGCATGAGCGGTGCGACGGCCTCAGCGGGCACCCCGGCCACGGCTCCGGGCCCGGCGCTCCCGTCCGGGCCGGTGCCGTTCGACTCGGTTCCAGCCGGAACGACCCCGTCCTCGACCCCGTCCTCGGGCTCGTCCCCAGCGGCCGGCACGACGTTTGATGGCATGGGCTCTCCGTTTGCGGCTCTCAGAAGAGACACGGTAGTCCTTGCCCGGCCACCTCAGCAGGTTCTGAGCGGGGCCTGGGGGGTTCCTGAACAGGTCAGTGGCCGGTCACAGGCAGGTCAGTGACGCACCGGCCGGTCCGGCGGGCTCAGCGCCGGGTCACGTCCACCCGGTAGTTCCCCTGGAGATCCACTCCCGTAACCCTGACGGCGACGCCGGTCCTCGGGTCCTTGAAGGTCTCACCGGGGACGAAGGGCGCGTCGGAGAGTTCCGCGTGAACGTTGGGGGAGCGGGTGCAGCCGCCGCTGTCGCGGTGGGAGTCGTAGACGGTGACGGGGCCGTTGCCGGTGTCCACGTTCGCGTCGACCTTGTAGACGAGGATGCCGGGGCGGCAGACGGCCACGTCGTTGCCGTCGCGGGTGCGCAGTTCGAGGGCGTACCCGGTCCTTGGGCCGGTCGGTACGAAGACCAGTTTGGCCCCGCCGGCCTTGGCGAGCGGGGTGAGCGTGTACTCGGTGGTGCCGGACGCGGACGCGCAGCGGACCTGCGTCTCGTCGAGCCAGCCGAGCTTCCACTTGTGCCAGCCGAGCAGGTCGTTCCCGGCGCCCCAGTCCTCGCTCATGATGTCCCAGTGCCCGACCGCGCCCCCGCCGTCCTGGGTGTAGAGGTCGGGCAGGCCGAAGGTGTGGCCGTTCTCGTGGGGGAGTACCCGGTATCCGGTCTCGCCGTAGGAGCCGGAGCCGTCGTCCTGGCGGCTGTAGACGAAGGAGGCGTTGGAGACCGGGACGCCGTCGGCGACCGGTGCCTCGGCGTTGCCGGCGAAGGTCACCGACAGCACGGTGTCCAGGGCGGAGGGGCCGGCGTTCGGGGTGACCAGCACGTTCAGGAGGTCGTACGAGCGGAAGTCCACGTCGGGGTCGGCGGCGGCCACGATGTCCTGGACCAGCTCGCGGTACCCGGGGTCGAAGGGCGCGCCGCGTTCTATGCCGTACTCCCTGAACGGCTTGGGCATGCGCAGCCAGTGCCGTACGGGGGTCTCGGGGCGGTAGTCGAGGCGGCCGTAGGAGCCGGTCCTGAACCATTCCTGGGTCTGCGGGAAGAACTCCGCGAGGCGGTCGAGCGCGCTGCCCTGACCGGGCGCGTCGGAGAAGTCGACCATCAGGGTGAGGGCGCGGACGGTACCGGTGGAGCGGGCGTATCCGGGCGGTGTGGGTATGCCCTCGCCCATCTGCACGCCGAGCGCGCCGTTGATCATGCAGGAGCCGAGCGCCGTGGAGCGGGCCAGCGCCGTGGAGCCCGCCGTCGTGGAGCCCGCCGTCAGGTGTCCGGTACCGGCGGAGGTGCTGACCGCCAGCGTCAGAACCGCCACCGAGGCGAGCGAGGCCACGCGGCGCGGGCGTATCCGACGGCTGGTCGGCTGCATACGTGAGCCCTTCGCTCGACGGCAGCCGCCGGTCACCGGCTGCACCCTTTCGATCACCCTGTGGTGAGGGGTGCGTAGGCGCGCGCTGGATGGGCCCGATCGTGGGTTTCTCGGATACGGAAGTGTGACTCAGGTCACAGTGAGGGCGGGAAATAACCGGGGATCGTTTCCCCGTTTAGCCAGGTGTCCGAGTGAAACGGGGAGCTAGTCCCCGGATCGCGGAGGCAGTCTTCGGAGAGGCGCGAGAGCGACGAGCGGGACCCGTCGGTGAGAACCGCGAGGCCCGCGAAACCCGCAAGACATACAAGACCTGTAAGACATACAAGTCATGTAAGGCATTGACCCTGTAAGTCATACAAGACCAAAGACCCGCTGGACCTACTGAACCTACGAGACCTACGAGGAGTACGCCGTGGAGACCGCAACCCGAGCGCAGCGCCGAGTGCCCCGGCCGCGCGCCGATGCCCTGCGTAACCGGGAGCGGATCGTCGTCGCCGCCCAGGAGATGTTCATCGAGTTCGGCCCCGAGGTGCCGTTCGACGAGATCGCCCGCCGGGCCGGCGTCGGCAACGCCACGGTGTACCGCAACTTCCCCGACCGCGACGCACTGGTCCGGGAGGTCGTCTGCACGGTCATGGACCGTACGGCCGAACAGGCCGAACTGGCGCTCGCCGAGAGCGCGGACGTGTTCGAGGCGCTGAGCCGCTTCGTGCACGCCTGTGTGGACGAGCGGTTCGGCGCCCTGTGCCCGATGCTCTCCGGCAACTTCGACCAGAACCACCCTGATCTGCGTGCCTCACGCGACCGGATCGAGGCCCTGGTCGAGGGAATGATGGAGCGCGCCCGCGCGACCGGCCAACTGCGTACCGACGTCGCCGTCGGGGACCTGATGGTCGCCGTCACCCAGCTCACCCGACCGCTGCCCGGCACCGCGTGCCAGGGCTTCGACCGCTTCGTGCACCGTCACCTCCAGCTGTTCCTGGACGGACTGCGGGCCCCGGCCCGCTCCGAACTCCCGGGTACGGCCGCGACCATGGAGGGGCTGCGAGGAGCGTGACCACCGCCAGCGGGAGTGATGGCCTGACCGGTTAGCCCCGCGCATCCCACCAGTCCTCATCGACCTGGACCGATCCAGACCGACTTTGACCGGTCGCCGCCGGTCATCACCGGCACAACGCTTCCGGTCATCACCGGCACAACGCTTCCGGCCGTCGCCACAGCCGTCGACGAGCCGTCCCCATCAGTTCGCTTACTCATCACTCATCGTTCTTTTCGCTACGAAGTCCCGGAGTGGGTACTCCCATGTCTGAAACAGCCAAGTCGACAGTGTCGACAGCACCGTCCGACAGTCACGAAGCGCATTCCAATCGCTGGAAAGCGCTCACCTTCATCGCGCTCGCGCAGCTGATGGTCGTCCTCGACGCCACCATCGTGAACATTGCGCTTCCCTCCGCCCAGCAGGACCTGGGGATCTCGGACGGCAACCGGCAGTGGGTCATCACGGCCTACGCCCTCGCCTTCGGTGGTCTGCTGCTCTTCGGCGGCCGCATCGCCGACCTGTGGGGACGCAAGCGCACCTTCGTCACCGGCCTGATCGGCTTCGCCGGCGCGTCCGCCCTGGGCGGCGCGGCCACCACCGAGGCCATGATGCTCGGCGCCCGCGCCCTGCAGGGTGCCTTCGGCGCACTGCTCGCGCCCGCCGCGCTCTCCCTGCTCGCGGTGATGTTCACCGACGCCAAGGAGCGCGCCAAGGCGTTCGGCATCTACGGTGCGATCGCCGGTGGCGGTGGCGCCGTCGGCTTCATCCTCGGCGGTGTCCTCACCGAGTACATGGACTGGCGCTGGACGTTCTTCGTGAACATCCCGTTCGCGATCATCGCCGCCGCGGGCGCGTACTTCGTCATCCGTGAGCCGGCCGGCGGCCGCAACCGTTCGCCGCTCGACATCCCCGGCGTGATCCTGTCCATCCTCGGCCTGGTCACCCTGGTCTACGCCTTCACCCGCGCCGAGTCCGACGGCTGGGGCGACTCCGTGACCGTCGGCCTGTTCGTCGCGTCCGTCGTCCTGCTGGCCGCGTTCGTCTTCACCGAGTCCAAGGTCAAGGCCCCGCTGCTCCCGCTGCGCGTGCTGACCGAGCGCAACCGCGGTGGCGTCTACCTCTCCCTCGGCCTCGCCATCATCGCGATGTTCGGCCTGTTCCTCTTCCTGACCTACTACCTGCAGATCGTGAAGGGCTTCTCGCCCGTCAAGACCGGCTTCGCCTTCCTGCCGATGATCGGCGGAATGATCGTCGGTTCCACGCAGATCGGTACCCGTCTGATGACCCGGGTCCCGCCGCGCCTGCTGATGGCGCCGGGCTTCCTGGTCGCCGCGTCCGGCATGCTCTTCCTCACCCAGCTCGACCTCGACACGTCGTACGCCAGCACGGTGCTGCCGGCGATGGTCCTGCTCGGCCTCGGTATGGGTACCGCGTTCATGCCCGCCATGTCGCTCGCCACCTACGGTGTCGAACCGCGTGACGCCGGTGTCGCCTCCGCGATGGTCAACACCTCGCAGCAGGTCGGCGGCGCGATCGGCACGGCGCTCCTCAACACGATCGCCGCGTCCGCGACCACGTCGTACATCAAGGACCACATCGGCTCGGCCACCTCGCAGTCCCAGCAGCAGCTGGTCCAGCTCCAGGGCCAGGTGCACGGCTACACCAACGCGATCTGGTTCGCCGTCGGCATCCTCGTCGTCGCCGCGACGGTCGCCGCGACCCTCATCAACACCGGCCGCCCGGACATGAGCGCCACCTCCGGCTCGGGTGCGGGAGAGGGCGCCGAGGACGAGTTCCGGGTCCCGGTGGTCGCCCACTGACCCCGGCCGCTCGTACCCCGTAGTACCCCGGGCACCTCGTACCGCGCGTACGGGCGGGGGGTGGGGACGCCTCGCCCGTACGAATCCCAGAGTCCGCCCCGGTTCCGAGCACAACGGAGCCGGGGCGGACCCACGTCCGGCCCGGCTGTGGCTGTGGCTGCGCCGGCTCTGGGCGGCTCTGCGCGGTTTAGCGCAGCCAGGGCAGGTCGGCGCCCGCGTCCGTCGGCTGGAGTCCCTCGGCGATGATCCGCATGGCCTCGCCGAGGGACTTCTGCTGGTCGGGGGAGAGCCGGTCGAACAGGGCCTGCCGTACGGCGGCGACGTGTCCCGGCGCGGTCCGGCTCAGGACCTCGTAGCCGTCGTCCGTCAGGACCGCGAACTGGCCCCGCTTGTCGGAGGGGCAGTCCTCGCGCCGCACCCAGCCGTTCTTCTCCAGGCGCGCCACCGCGTGGGACAGCCGCGACCGGGTGATTTTCGCGTTCATGGCCAGCTCGGTCATCCGCAGCCGCCTGCGCGGGGCCTCGGCCAGCTGTACGAGCAGGCCGTAGTAGACGTGCGGCATCCCCGCGTCGCGCTGGAGCTGGCGGTCGAGATGGTCCTCCAGGAGCGTGGAGGCGTGCATGTAGGCACGCCAGGTGCGCTGCTCCTCGTCGGTGAGCCAACGCGTCTCTTGAGCGGATGCCGTGTTCATGTACTCCACTGTACGAGCCCCTTCTTGAAAATTAAACAAACGGGGACTAGGGTGATGGTTGATATTGAGAGTTCAAGTATTAGTTGAGGTCTTGGTCCAGGTATCAAGGGCGCCCGTCGTTCCGTGTGCCCGTTCCTGTGATCGAACCTGTCCGGAGGGAGTCGCCGTCATGTCTGCCGCCACGTCTGTCGCCACCGAGGAACGTGCCACGCGGGAGCGCATGCCCGCCCTCTACCTCAGTCATGGTGCCCCGCCGCTCGCCGAGGACCCGGTATGGCCCGGCCAGCTCGCCGCCTGGTCCGCCGACCTGCCGCGCCCCAAGGCGATCCTCATGGTCTCCGCCCACTGGGAAGAGGCCCCTCTCGCCCTCGGCGCCGTCGAGACGGTCCCCCTGGTCTACGACTTCTGGGGCTTCCCCCAGCACTTCTACCAGGTGCGGTACGACGCCCCGGGCGCCCCGCGACTCGCCGAGTCCGTCCGCAAACTGCTGCGAGCGCCCGGCACCCCGGTGCAGGACATCCCGGACCGGGGACTGGACCACGGCGCGTACGTCCCGCTCGTGGAGATGTTCCCCGAGGCCGACATCCCGGTCCTCCAGATCTCCATGCCGACCCTCGACCCGGTCCGGCTGATGGAGATCGGCCGGAAGCTGGCGCCGCTGCGCGACGAGGGCGTGCTGATCGTGGGCTCCGGCTTCTTCACCCACAACCTCGCCGCCCTGCGGCACACCGGCGGCGGTGTGCCCTCGTGGTCCAGCGAGTTCGACGACTGGGGTCACCGCGCGCTGGACGCCGGCGACGTGGACGCGCTGCTCGACTTCGAGCGCAAGTCCCCGGCGGGCCGGCTCGCCCACCCGCGCACCGAGCACTTCGCGCCCCTCTTCGTCACCATGGGCGCGGCGGACGCGGCCGGTGAGCTGGACGGGCAGAAGTCCGTGATCGACGGCTTCTGGCTGGGGATGGCGAAGCGGTCGGTGCAGTTCGGCTGAGGTCGGGTGGTGACGGGCTGTGCTGAGGTCCTTGTGACCTCGTGACCTCGTGACCTCGGTCGCCTCGGTCGCCTCGGTCGCGGCTCGGGGCCGGTCGGGGGTCGGCCGGTCACAGCTCCTTCTCGTACCAGGCCACGTCCCAGTACCGGCCGAACTTACGGCCCACCTCCCGGTAGGTGCCGACGTACCGGAACCCGAAGCGTTCGTGCAGCCGCACGGACGCTTCGTTCGGCTGGGTGACGCCCGCGTAGGCGCGGTGCACGTCCTCGCCCGCGAGGGCCGCGAAGAGGGCCTCGTAGAGAAGGGTGCCGATACCGCGGCCGGCCGCGTCGGGGGCGAGGTAGACGGTGATCTCGACCGACGTGGCGTACGCCGGCTTCACGCGGAACGTGCTGCTCGTGGCGTATCCGTGAATCGCCTGTGAGTCCGCGTCCGTGGCAACCATCAGGCGGTGCGGTCCGTCTTCAGGGTGGGAGAGCAGCCACGAGCGACGCTCCTCCGCGGTGAACACAGCGGTATCAAATGTGATGGGCGTCTCGCGTACGTAGTGGTTGTAGATGGCCGTGAGGGCATCGAGATCACTCTCGATTCCCGGCCTGACCTGCACTTCTGTACGTTCTGCCATCATCTGACCCCCCTCTGTGGCCGGACAGGGTACTGCATGATCAGAAAAATCGAGGGGCGGGTTGGGAATTCTGTCCGGATTCCAGTCGTTGTTTCCATCGGATGCAGGGCACCCGGGAGGGTGAGCCCAAAGTGTCCGTCCGACCCGCAAGCCCACCATCGCAAGGGAGCACGCATGGCAACCCGTGCCGTCGCCCGTCGTCAGTCCGCCTCCGGCGAGACCAGCGTCGGTGCACGCAGTGTTCGCGTCGTAGGCGGCGAGATCGCCGACCGCGACCTGGTCGGCATGTACCTCGACGAGATCGCGCGTACACCGCTGCTCGACGCCGCCAAGGAGGTCGAGCTGTCCCAGACCATCGAGGCGGGTGTGTTCGCCCGGCAGATCCTCGAAGGTGCGGAGCAGGCCCAGGCCGACGCGTCCCGCGAGGAGCTGGAGGCGCTCGTCGCCGAGGGCGAGCGGGCCAAGGACGTCTTCATCCGCTCGAACCTCCGCCTCGTCGTCGCCGTGGCCCGACGCTATCCGCGCAGCGGCCTGCCCCTGCTCGACCTCATACAGGAGGGCAACGCCGGCCTGGTCCGCGCGGTGGAGAAGTTCGACTACCGCAAGGGCTTCAAGTTCTCCACGTACGCCACGTGGTGGATCCGCCAGGCCATCACCCGCTCCATAGCGGACCAGTCGCGCACGATCCGCCTCCCCGTCCACCTGGTCGAGGAACTGGGCCGGATCCGGCGCGTGCAGCGCGAGTTCAACCGCGAGCACGGGCGGGAGCCGGAGCACGCGGAGATCGCCGCCGAGCTCGCCTCGACGCCGGAGCGCGTCTCCGACGTCCTGGACTGGGCCCGCGACCCGGTCTCACTGAACATGGCGGTGGATGACAACGGAGACACCCAGTTCGGTGACCTCCTGGAAGACACCTCCGCCGTCTCGCCCGAGCAGTCGGTGATGACACTGCTGCGCAGCGAGGAGCTGGACGACCTGATCGGCCGCCTCGACCAGCGCACGGCCTCGATCATCAAGATGCGGTACGGCATCGAGGACGGCCGGGAGCGCACGCTCACCGAGGTCGGCAAGGAACACGGCCTCACCCGCGAGCGCATCCGCCAGATCGAGAAGCACGCACTGCTCGAACTGAAGAAGCTGGCTCGCGACACGGGGTTCGACGCGGTGGCGTAGGCGTACCGTGAGGTGGAGGGTGGTCCACGCGGACCTTCCTCCACGCGGTTCAGCCTCCGCCGCTGTGGTCGGTCCTTCGGAACCGACAGATGTCGGCCACAAGCTGACCGGAGATGGCCGTCTTAGGCCGCTTCAACTGACTGAGCTCTGGGAACAAGACTTCAGGACCCAGGGTTAGGCCTCCGGGTCCCGGGCATACGCCCTTGACCCCCTGAGCCGAGTCCCGACGCACTCCCCCCCCCCGCGCCGGGACTCTTCCAGAGCCGAGCTTCGACGCCTCCCCCCCCTGGCGTCGGGGCTCGGCTCCATTTTGTTCGCGGGACGGGATGGGGTGGGTATCGCTCGGGGACGGCTGGGGCTTCGTCCGAGTTCCGACGGGGATTCGCCTGTTGCGGGCAAGGGGATCCGCCCGGTCGGACAAGAGGCAAGACCCGGGACGCTCGCGCGTGGGAGGCTGGATCCGGGCAGGTCGTTGACGGGCCACCCCGAACCTGAACCCCGGGGTGACCCGAATGGCAGATTCTGCCACAGGGGCATAACCTGCCGTTCGTGACCGGTACCGAACATGTGGCCCGGCCCTCCTCGAAGGCGGCGGCCTCGGCTGATTCGGTGGACCCGCTGGACTCGGTGGATCCGACCGCTGGGCCGGACTTTCCGGAGCCGGGGTCTCCGGCCGACCAGGAGCCGGGCGAGCGTGGAGCGGCTCCGCGTTCCCCCGATTCCCCTGGCTCCGCCAGTTCTCCCAGTTCTCCGAGTTCTCCGAGTACCCCGAGTTCCTCGTCCGGCGGGCAGGTGCGCCTCTCGCTGATCGAGCGGCGCAAGGCCGCCACCCGTATGGATATCGCTCGGGCGGCAGCGGGCCTCTTCATGCGCGAGGGCCTGCGTGCCACACGCGCCGAGGACATCGCCCGCGCCGCGGGCATCGCCCCGCGCACCTTCTACCGCTACTTCGCGAGCAAGGAGGAGTCCCTCGCACCCCTCTTCGCCGCCGGTGTCCAGAAATGGGCCGAGACGGTCCGCGACGCCCCGGCCCACCTGAGCGTCTCCGAGGCCCTCCGGCACGGGGTGGTCCAGACGATGACGCCCGGCGTCGGGGTACGCGCGGAGTCCCTCCAGTGGGTCCGCTCCCTGCTCCGGCTGGCCGAGGGGAGCCCGGCCCTCCTCAGGGTGTGGTGCGAGGCCTGCCACACGGCGGAACGGACACTGGCGGAAGTACTGGCGGCGCGTAACCCCACCACGCCGGAAGCGGAGGCCCGGCCCACGGACGCCGAGCCCGCGTCCCACGCCCGGCCGTCCGAGGAGCCGCCGCCGTCGTTGTCGTCGTCCGACGCGTCCCCGCCGCTATCCCCCGGACTTCGGCTCAGCGCCGCCGTGGCCAGCGCGGCGGTGCGCGTCGCGGTGGAGGCGTGGGCCGCCGGCGACGACCCGGCGGACGGCCCCACCGGCCCCGTCGCACTCGCGGTCCGCAACCTCGACACCCTCCGCGGCTTCCCATGGCACACGGAGTGACCGAGAGGCCGGGGGCCGGGTGCACCCGGCGACTGACTGACCCGGAGGCGGGTGACCGGGTGACCGGCTGACCAAGCGACCGAGCGACCGAGTGGCCGAGTAGGGGAGACGCCGCGCGAGCCCCGTACGCCGCGCGAACCCCGTACGTTCCCGCGAATCCCGTACGCCCCACCCCACGTGGTCGGATACCCGTCCCCCTGGGCGCAACTCAGCGCCCCGCCCCGCCCTCCGCCAGCCCACTTGAACCCCCACCCCCGCCCCCGCCACGCGTCAACCGTGCCCCCAACTCCCGTACGCACCGCACGAGTTCCGCGGGTTCCCATACCGTGAACTCGCACTCGACCGTCGCGAGTCGTACCGCCAGCCACTCGACGGCGTCGCCGGCCGAGGAGCGCAGTCGGCAGCTGTGGTCGTCGACGGGCTCGGGTACTCCGAGCCAGGGGGGCAGCCGGGTGGCGACGAAGGCGGCGGGTGCGGCGAAGCTGACGTCGAACTCGTACGTCTCCTGGCGCCGGTACATCGACTGCCGCAGAAACTCCGCGGCATCCCCCGTGGGCAGCTCGCGCGGAGTGAAGCGGGCCCCGGTCGCGAAGGGCTCGGCGACCCGGTCGACGCGGAAGGTGCGCCAGTCCTCGCGGTCGAGGTCGTACGCGACGAGGTACCAGCGGCGGCCGGTGGAGACGAGCCGGTACGGCTCGGTCAGCCGTCGCGACGGTGTCCCGTCCTTGGCGCGGTAGGCGAACCGCAGCCGCTCCCGGCCCGCCACCGTCGAGGCCATGACGGTCAGCGTCTCGGGCGCGATGCCGGCCCCGTCGCCGCTGGTGAGCGGCGTGGTCGCCGCCTGCAACGTGGCCACCCGGTGCCGCAGCCGCGACGGCAGCACCTGTTCCAGCTTGGCGAGGGCCCGTACGGAGGCCTCCTCCACGCCCTCCACCGCGTGCCCGGCGCCGGCCCGCAACCCCACCGCGATGGCCACCGCCTCCTCGTCGTCGAGCACCAGGGGCGGCATCGCCTTGCCCGCCACGAGCCGGTACCCGCCGTCGGAACCCTTGGTGGCCTGCACGGGATAGCCCAGTTCGCGGAGCCGGTCGATGTCCCGCCGGACGGTACGACGGGACACCCCGAGCCGGTCCGACAGCTCACCGCCGGGCCACTCGCGGGGTGTCTGGAGGAGGGAGAGGAGCTGGAGGAGCCGGGCAGGCGTGTCCGTGGTCATGTGCGGGCCCCCGTCGTCACGTTGTCGCTTCCATCGGCGTGGTCATGTTCCTCAGAGTGCCGCACCACTAGGACGTGATCTGTCCTAATGGGGTCCTAGCTTTGCCGCATGACCTCCACCGAGACCACTCTCAGCAGTCCGGCCCCCGCGGCCGACCGGCGTCGCTGGTTCGCACTCGCGATCGTGATGACCGCGGCCTTCATGGACCTTGTCGACGTCACGATCGTCAACATCGCGATCCCGTCCATCCAGCGGGACGCGGGCGCCTCGGTCAGCCAGATCCAGTGGATCACGGCGGGTTACGCGCTGGCGTTCGCCGCGGGACTCATCACCGGCGGACGGCTCGGCGACATCCACGGCCGCAAGCGGCTCTTCCTCGTCGGCATAGCAGGATTCACGATCGCATCGGCTCTGTGCGGTTTCGCAGTGAACCCGGAGATGCTCGTCGCCTCCCGCATCCTCCAGGGCGGGATGGCCGCGCTGATGGTGCCGCAGGTCCTGTCGATCGTGCACGCGACCTTCCCGGCGCACGAGCGCGGCAAGGTGTTCGGCCTGTTCGGCGCGATCGTGGGACTGGGAGCCGTGTCCGGCCCGCTGCTCGGCGCCCTGCTCACCGAGTGGAACCTGTTCGGCCTCGAATGGCGCCCGATCTTCCTCATCAACCTTCCGGTCGGCATCGCGGGCCTGATCCTCGGCCGGCGCTTCATCACCGAGTCCAAGGCCCCGCGAGCCCTCAAGCTCGACCTCGTCGGCGTCGCCCTGGTCGCCCTCGGCCTGGTCATGCTGCTCTACCCGCTGACGCGCGGCCGTGAGCTGGGCTGGCCGCTGTGGGGTCACCTGTCGATGGCCGGCGCGCTGGTCGTCTTCGCGGCGCTGGTGGCGTATGAGAAGCGCAAGACGCGGATCGACGGTTCGCCGCTCGTCGAGCTCTCCCTCTTCAAGGTGAAGAGCTTCGCCGCGGGCATCGCCGTACAGACCGTCTTCGGTGTCGGTCTCGGCATCTTCTTTCTGGTCTGGACGCTCTACATGCAGATCGGCCTCGGGTGGAGCGCGCTGCGGGCGGGGCTGACGGGGGTGCCGTTCTCGATCGCGGTGTCGGCGGCGGCCGGTATGTCGGTACAGCTCCTCGTCCCGCGCTTCGGGCGCAAGGTGCTCCAGGCGGGCGCGCTGACCATGGCCGCCGGCGTACTCCTCTACATCTGGGAGTCCGAGCGCTACGGCATGGACATCGCCCCCTGGCAGATGGCGCTTCCCCTGGTGGTCATGGGCGTCGGCATGGGCTTCATCGTGGCGCCGCTGACGGACGCGGTGCTGTCCGAGGTGCCGCGTGAGCACTCCGGTTCGGCCTCCGGACTCATCAACACCGTGCAGCAGATGGGCAACGCGCTCGGTCTCGGCCTGGTGTCCGTCGTCTTCTTCGGCACGATGGCGGACCGGCTGACCCCGGCCGAGGTGGGCCCGGCCTTCGTGAACGCCTTCCAGCACGCGCTGGGCTGGGTCGCGGTGGTGATGACCGCGATCTTCCTGCTGATGTTCGCGCTGCCCAAGCGGCCGGCGCAGCACGTGGAGGGGGGAGAGGGCGCGGACGCCGTGCCGTCCGCGGGCGGCACGAAGGAGCCCGAGCTGGTTTCGTGAGCCAGGACTGACGGGGGCCCGGCACCTCAGGTGCCGGGCCCCTTCGCGCTGCGCTCCAAGGCCGGAAGTCCGTTCCGCTGACCCTTCGTGTCGCGCTCCAGAGCCGCAAGTCCGTTCCGCCGACCCTTCGTGTCGCACTCCGAGCGCCGGAAGTCCGTTCATGCCTGAGTCACGTCCGAACCTGTTTACTTTCTGGAAATCCGGGCGTAGCCTCCGACTGAAACCACAGATTCGGGCATCAGTCGGAGGCGAACGGACATGTACGCACCGGAGCGGCAGCAGGAGATCCTCCGGCTCGCCCGTGACGGCGGCCGGGTGGACGTGGTGTCACTCGCAGAGGAGTTCCAGGTCACCGCGGAGACCATCCGCCGCGACCTGAAGACCCTGGACCGCGCGGGCCTCGTACGCCGGGTGCACGGCGGCGCGATACCGGCCGGGCGCCTGGACTTCGAGCCCGACCTCGCCGAGCGCGAGTACACGGCGGCCGACGAGAAGGACCGCGTCGCCCAGGCCGCCGTCGCCGAACTCCCGCACGACGGCACGGTGATCCTGGACGCCGGATCGACCGTCGCCCGGCTCGCCGGCGCCGTCCCGCTGGAGGCGACGCTCACCGTCGTCACCCACAGCCTGCCGATCGCGGCCCGCCTCGCGGACCACCCCGGCATCCAACTGCACCTCGTCGGAGGGCGCGTACGGCACCGTACGCGCGCCGCCGTGGACGCCTGGGCGCTCCGCGCGTACAGCGAGATCCGCGCCGACGTCCTCTTCATCGCCGCCAACGGCTTCTCCGTCTCGTACGGACTCACCACCCCCGACCTCGCCGAGGCCGCCGTCAAACGCGCGACCATGCGCGCCGCCCGCCGCGTGGTGCTGCTCGCCGACTCCTCCAAACACGGCCAGGAACACTTCGCCCGCTTCGGCGACCTGAGCGACGTGGACCTCCTGATCACCGACCGCGGGCTGAGCCCGGAGAACGCCGTCGCCATCGAGCGCGGCGGCACCGAAGTGCTGTGCGTTTAGGGCGCCGCGAGGCCTGAGCCGAGCGTCCGCATCCCGAGGCGCCGTCTGTGAAAGCGGCAAGTGGCAAGCCACCGCCGTGTGTTGAGAAACGAGTGCGCATGATCCTCACCGTCACCCCCAACCCCTCCCTCGACCGTACGTACGAGGTCCCGTCGCTCGACCGCGGCGAGGTCATCCGGGCCACCGGCGAACGCATGGACCCGGGCGGCAAGGGCGTGAACGTGTCGCGCGCGGTCGCCGCCGCCGGACAGCGCACCATCGCCGTACTGCCCCTGGGTGGCGCACCCGGCGCCCTCGTCGCCGACCTGCTCGACGCCCAGGGCATCGAGGTCGCACCGGTCCCCATCGCCGGAGCCACCCGCTCGAACATCTCCGTCGCCGAACCCGACGGCACCCTCACGAAGATCAACGCACCCGGCCCCGAACTCACCGCCACCGAGGCCGAACTCCTCCTGGACACCGTCCGCGCCCAGTACCGCTCCGGCGAGACCCACTGGATCACCTGCTGCGGCAGCCTGCCGCGCGGACTCGCACCTTCCTGGTACGCCGACCTCGTCGCCCGAGCACACGCGGCGGGCGCCCGGATCGCGCTGGACACCTCAGGACCGGCGCTCCTCGCGGCCCTGCGCGAGCGGCCCGACGTGGTGAAGCCGAACGCCGAGGAACTCGCGGAAGCCGTCGGGCGTCCCCTCGCCACGGTGGGCGACGCGGTCAAGGCCGCCGAGGAGTTGCGCGAGCTGGGCGCCCGCGCCGTACTCGCGAGCCTGGGCGCCGACGGCCAACTGCTGGTCGACGACGCGGGCGCCTGGTTCGCGAGCGCACGGGTGGACGGCGTACGCAGCAACGTCGGCGCCGGTGACTCCTCACTCGCCGGTTTCCTGATCGCCGGCGGCAGCGGCCCCAGGGCGCTGGCCTCCGCCGTCGCCCACGGCGCCGCCGCCGTCCAACTCCCCGGCAGCGTCATGCCGGGCCCGGCCGACCTCGACCCCGCCGCCGTGACGGTCACCTCGGAGATCCCCACGGATCGCGTACTTACGGAGCCGGTGTCGTGAGGGGGCGGTTCGGGAGGTTCGTCGTCGGGGTCCTGGCCGGGACCGCGGCGGGGGTCGAGGCCGGGGCCGGGGCCGGGGCTGCAGCCGGGACCGGAGCTGGGGCTGTCGCCGGGACCGGAGCTTGGGCTGCAGCCGGGGTTGTGCGGCGGCGAGGCCTGTCCGGTCACGCCGCCGGGGGGAAGCGGGACTTCGCCGGCTCCGCCTCCTCCGCGCTCCGTCCAGCGCCTTGCTCCAACCCCGTCTTTACCCCGGTACCAACCCTCGTCCCCACCTCAGTTCACACGCTCGTCCCCACCCCGGTCCCAACCCCCGTCTACGCCCTCACTCCTCTCCCCACCCCTTTCCCCATCCCCGTACTCACCCCCGCCCCCGCCCATGACTTCCCCCGGGCGATACGCGTGCGAAGGAGCCCGCGATGAGCGAGATGATCACCGCGGACCTGGTCGACCTCGACCTGTCCGCCGATACGAAGGAAGCGGCGGCCCGAGCCCTCGCGGAACGCATGGTGACCCTGGGCCGGGTGACCGACCTCGACGGCTTCCTCGCCGACGTGGCCGCCCGCGAGGCCCAGATGCCGACCGGTCTCGACGGTGGCATCGGCATCCCGCACTGCCGGAGCGAACACGTCACCGAGCCGACCCTCGCCTTCGGGCGCAGCGCCGCCGGGGTCGACTTCGGGGCGCCGGACGGACCCGCCGACCTGATCTTCCTGATCGCCGCTCCGGCGGGCGCGGACGACGCCCACCTCACGATCCTGTCCTCCCTCGCCCGGCACCTGATGAACGCCGAGTTCACCACCGCCCTGCGGTCCGTGGACGACGCGGCGACCGCGGCGGCACTCATCCGCGGGGACGAGGTCGCGGAGTCCACGGAGTCCACGGAGCCTGCGGCACCCGCCGCGTCCTCGGCGTCCGGTGAGACCTCCGTCAGCCCGGACACCTCCGAAGAGCGTCCCTTCCGTATCGTCGCCGTCACCTCCTGCCCCACCGGCATCGCGCACACCTACATGGCGGCCGAGTCGCTGGAGAACGCGGGACGCGACAGCGGCGTCGAACTCGTCGTCGAGACACAGGGCTCGGCAGGGTTCACCCGGCTCGACCCGGCGGTCATCGCGGCGGCGGACGGCGTGATCTTCGCTCACGACGTGCCCGTACGCGACAAGGACCGCTTCGCCGGGAAGCCGACCATCGACGTCGGGGTGAAGGCGGGCATCAACCGCCCCGCCGAGCTGATCTCCGAGGTCCGCGGCAAGGCCGAACGCGGCGAGATCTCCGCGGGCTCCGCACCCGGTACGCCGGTGGAGCGAGGCGGCGAATCCGGTGAGGGCTACGGCAGCAAACTCCGCAAGTGGCTGATGAGCGGCGTGAGTTACATGGTGCCGTTCGTCGCCGCGGGCGGGCTGCTGATCGCCCTGGGCTTCGCGATCGGCGGGTACGAGGTCGACAAGGCCCCGTCCGTCATGGACCACTTCATGTGGCTCCAGACGGACAGCTGGGGTGCGCTGTTCTTCCAGATCGGCGGCGTGGCCTTCGACTTCCTCGTCCCCGTCCTCGCCGGCTACATCGCCTACGGCATGGCGGACCGGCCCGGTCTCGTCCCCGGATTCGTCGGCGGCGCCATCTCCCTCACCATCAACGCGGGCTTCCTCGGCGGGCTGGCCGCCGGTCTCATCGCCGGTGCCGTGGTGATCGCGATCCAGAAGGTCAGGATCCCCACCGCCCTGCGCGGCATCATGCCCGTCGTGGTGATCCCGCTGATCTCGGCGGCGATCGTCGGGTTCCTGATGTTCGTGGTCATCGGCAAACCCATCGCCTCCGCCCAGAAGGGCATGACCGACTGGCTCAACGGCCTCACCGGCACCAACGCCATCCTGCTGGGAACCCTGCTCGGCCTGATGATGTGCTTCGACCTCGGTGGCCCGGTCAACAAGGTCGCCTACACCTTCGCCACGGCCGGTATCGCGGTGTCGAGCCCCAGTGACTCGGCGATGAAGATCATGGCCGCGGTGATGGCGGCCGGAATGGTCCCGCCGCTCGCCATGGCCCTGGCCACCACCGTCCGAGGCAAGCTCTTCACCCAGACCGAACGCGAGAACGGCAAAGCCGCCTGGGTCCTCGGCGCCTCCTTCATCTCCGAGGGCGCGATCCCGTTCGCCGCGGCGGACCCGCTGCGCGTCATCCCGTCGTCCATGGTGGGCGGCGCGGTCACAGGCGCCCTGTCGATGGCCTTCGGCGCCACCCTGCGCGCCCCGCACGGCGGCATCTTCGTGGTCCCACTGATCGGCAACCCGTTCCTCTACCTGGTCGCCATCGCCGCGGGCGTCTGCGTCACCACCGCCCTGGTCGTCATCCTGAAGGGCATGCGCAAGCAGGCCCCGGAGGGCGCGGGTGCGGGTGTCGCCGACGCTCCGATATCGGCGCGGACCGAGCGCAAGGAGCCGGTGGCGGCCGCCTGAAACGCCGACCGCCGAACGCTGGCCGTCCGCCGCCTGCCTATGGAGTATCTGCGAACCGCTCGCCTCATCCGCGAGCCGTGTCACGGTCCGGGACAGCAGTCCCGGGCCGTGCTGCCGTCACGGGGGCTCGTGCCCAAGCAGGCGCTGCGTGCTCCGTGCCGCATGTTGCCGTACTCCGTGCCGCTTACTGCTTACTGCGCGCCGCGTACCGCATGTTGCGCTGGGTGTCAGCCGAGCCGGGCCGCGCGCCGCTCCATCGCGTCGCGTGCCGCGTCCTCCGTGGCGTACACCTCGCACATGTGCCGCCGGTCGGGCGTCGCCGTGTGCTCGACCTCCCATAGGGAGATCTCCTGCCCGTCACGCAACAGGAACGCGTGCTCGTAGAGCGAGAAGGACATTCCGGGCCGACCGGTGCGGCAGGGGCGGCCGAACGCCTGGGTGATCTGGTGCGCGAAGGCCTCGCTCATCAGCAGGGTCGCCATCCCGGCCTCCGGCTGGTCCGGGTTCTCCGCCCGGCGCAGCAGCCGCCGCGCGTGATCCGCCGAGTCATCGGGCACGTACTCGTGCCGAGGCTCGGGAAACGGCGTCAGATGCACGAGTACCGCCAGTTCGAAATCCGGTGTGTCCACGGGTAATGGCAGACGGTCCGTGGCGGCGAGCAACTCCTCGTCGTCGACGTACACCTCGTGCTGCGGATCGCTGCCGGGCACCGTGTTGTGCACGAGCTCCCACAACGTGACCGCCGAGCCGTCGGCGAGCAGCCAGGTGTGCCGGTACGTCTCGCGGTGCAGCCCCGCGCTGTGGTGCGCGGAGTGCAGTGAACTGTCGTGCGCCAGCGCGCAGTCGAGCCGCCGTATGGTCTCGTCAGGCAGTTCGAAGGAGTTCAGGGCACGACCGAGGAGTCGCGCGAGATGCTCCTCCGGAGACTCGGGCGACTCGGGTGGTTCGTACGCTGCTGTCTCGTACGGAACGCTCAAGGTTTCTCCCGGCGTTGCTGCATGTCACCTTGTGGGTGCATACCGTAGCCCCTCGGTCGGACATCATGTCCGCGAACCGAGAAAACCTACGCCTGGAAAACGGGCAGGCCGCCCGGAAAGTTCCCGCGCGGCCCGCCCAGCCGTCAAAAAGCCCTCGTCAGACGGTACTTCCCGCGATCCAGGCACTCCACGACATGTTCCAGCCGTTGAGCCCGTTGTCCGGCGCGACGGTCTTGTCAGGGGAGTTCTCGACGGCCACGACATCCCCGATGAGTGAGTTGTCGTAGAACCACTTGGCGCTCGTGTCCCCATTTGCCCCCCGCACGTCGGCGAGTCCCACACAGCCGTGGCTGGTGCCCTCCCGGCCGAAGGGTGGATTGCCCTTGTTGTACCAGTAGTTGCCGTGGATGAACGTCCCCGAAGTCGTCAACCGCATCGCGTGCGGCACATCCGGGATGTCGTACTCCCCGCCATAACCGACCGTCGACCCGTTCATCCGCGTCTGGACGAACTTCTCCGAGATCACCATCTGCCCGTTGTACGTGGTGTGGTCCGGACTCCCTGCCGAGATCGGGACCTTCTTGAGGATCTGCCCGTCCCGCACGACCGTCATGGTCTGCGTGTCGACGTCCACCGTGGACACCTGCGAGCGGCCGATGGTGAAGGTGACGGTCTTCTTCTGCACCCCGAAGACACCGTTCGCGCCCTCGACCCCGTCCAGGTCGATCTTCATCGTGACCTTGGAACCGGCCTTCCAGTACCGCTCGGGCCGGAAGTCGAGCCGCTGTGCCCCGAACCAGTGCCCCTCCACCTGCTGTCCGCTGCTGGAGGAGACCGTGATGTGCGACTGTACGGCCTTCTTGTCGCTGATCACCTTGTCGAAGTTGAAGGAGACCGGCATCCCTACCCCGACCGTGGTGCCGTTGTCGGGCGTGTACGTGCCGATGAAACTGTTGCTGGAAGTGACCGTCGTGAAAATGGAGTTGGCGGCAGCCGTACGCCCGCTCGCGTCCTTGGCCTCGGCCGATATCTGGTACTTCGTACCCCGCTCCAGCTGCTCCTCGGGCTTCCAGGAGGTGCCGTCCGGGGAGATCGCCCCGGCCACGGCCGCCCCGGTCCCGGGCACCGTCATCTTCACGACGGTGAGCTTGCCGCCGCTGACCTTCACACCGGTCGCGTTGATGGACGCGCCCGTCGAACCGTCCTTGGCCGAGATCGTGAGCTTCGCCGTCGACGTCTTGGCCGAACTCGCCCCGTCCGCCTTGCCCTTGCCGCTCTTGCTGTCCGCCTTCGCGCTGCCACCGCAACCGGTGAGGGTGAGGGCGCCGACCATCAGGGCGGCACAGGCCCCCAGTGCGCGCCGCGCTGTCATGTCCGGCGTTGCCACGGGCTGCTCCAGTTTCTCGGGATATGCGTCATCCGCTCCAGTACGTCGAGAAAGAGCGCCCGAGGAGAGGAAGGGTTCCCTCAGCCCACGGTGAACGCCCTCACGTGACAGAACCGGGACAATCCCCCGATTTGCGGGTCCCTCGATCTCCGGGTCCCTCGTGGTCCCTCGTTCTCCGGGTCCCTCGTGGTCCCTCGTTCTCCGGGTCCCTCGATCTCAGGATCTCTCGATCTCCCGATCCCTTGATTACCCGATCTCCTCCGGGAACTTCTCCCTTCCTCAGGAGACTTCTCCCTGGGGGGCCTCCCCCCGCCCCCCGCCCCCTCCCCTCCACCCCCGCGAGACCTACCCCCGCCCCCCGATCCCCCCGTACAACTCCTCATACGCCGGCCACACGCCGCCCGCCCCGTCCACCGACTTCGCGGCCCGCACCGCCCGGACGATCGCCCGTGTCACCACGTCCGCGCCTGCCGCGAGGACGGCGTTGAGCGCGAAGGGGCTTTCGTCGGCCAATGGCCGGGCGCCGGTGGCCAGTGCGAACACCGTGTCCCCGTCGCTCAGCAGATGCACCGGGCGAACGGCGCGCGCGATGCCGTCGTGCGCTGTTCCCGCGAGCTTCTGCGCCTGTGCCCGCGTGATGTCGGCGTCGGTGGCCACGACCGCGAGCGTGGTGTGCAGCGGGGGAGGGCCGTTCTTCGCGGTGGCTTCGGCCAGTCGCCGCCGCGCAGCCTCGTGCACCTCGACCGACGGATACGGCGTACGGCCCTGCATCAACTCCCCGTACAGCGCCCCCGTTTCCGGTTGCATCACCGACCCGGCCGCGTTGACGACCACCAGTGCGGCCACCGTGATCCCCGAGTCGAGCACGGTGCTCGCGCTGCCGATCCCACCCTTGAGGTTCCCGGCGACGGCTCCCGTGCCGGCGCCCACGCAGCCCTCCGGCACCGGGGCGCCGGGCTCGCCGGCGGCGGCCGCCTCGACAGCCGCACGGCCCGTCGACGCGTCCGGCCGTGCCCGGAAGTCGCCGCCACGGCCCAGGTCGAAGACCGAGGCGGCGGGCACGACCGGTACGACCTGGGCAGGGTCGGCGCCCACCCGCACCCCGCGCCCGCGTTCCTCAAGCCACGCCATCACACCGGACGCCGCATCCAGCCCGTACGCGCTGCCGCCGGTCAGTACGACCGCCTCGACCTTCTGCACCAGGTTCCGTGGGTCGAGCGCGTCGGTCTCCTTGGTGCCCGGCCCACCGCCCCGCACGTCCACGGCCGCGATGGCGCCGCCCGGCGGGGCGAGTACGACCGTGGTGCCGGTGAGCCAACCTTCGCCGGTGCGTGTCGCGTGCCCCACCCGCAGACCCGCCACATCCGTCAGAGCGTCAACTGTCATGGCCCCAGTCTTCCCGTTACCCGGCCACCGCCTCCTCCCGCTTGGCCATCCGTGCCGTCAGCACCACCCCGGCCGCCACCGCGAGCGCCGATACGGTGCCCGCCGCGAGCACCGCCCGGTCACCCAGGAACGTGCACACGATGACCAGCAGGGCGGCGGTCGGCAGGACCGCCTGCTGGGCGATACCCACCTTGAAGAAGCGCGCGTGCAGCACCCACACGGTGAGGAGATACAGAGCTGTCGGCAGTGTCACCGCGGCGGACGCGGAGAGTGTCGAGATGTGAGCCTTGCCGACCGCCTGCTCGACCGCGACCTCCAGGCCCGCACCGATCGCGGCGGCCGACGCGAAGATCAGGTAGTGGCCGTAGCCCCAGAGGAAGGATTCTCTGCTGGAGCGCAGATACCCGTGGATAGGCACCACGAAGTAGATCCACCACGCGGAGAAGACGATCAGCAGCCCGCCCGCGGCGATCGGCAGCAGTTCACCCAGGGCGTCGCTCTCGTCCGCACCCGATTTCACCGCGACGGTGGCCGCGGCGATCGTCTCACCCAGCACGATGATCGTGAACAGGCCGTACCGCTCGGAGATGTGGTGCGGATGCCACGGCGTCGCGAAGTCCTTCTCCGCGTACAGCGGGACGCACAACTCGGCGATCCCCATCACCAGGAACACCCAGGGCCGGCCGGCCTCCGGCAGCACCAGCAGCCCCAGCCAGCCGATCAGGCAGATCAGCACGCCGCCCGCGTACCGCAGGGCCATGGTTCTCTCGGGTCCCGTGGCCGAGCGGGCCGCCCGCAGCCACTGCGTGATCATCGCGGACCGCATGATCGCGTAGCCGAGCCAGACGAACAGGAAGTCGTGGTCCTCGACCGCCCGCGACACCCCGGCGGCCAGGACGAGGACGCCGGCGATCTGTACCAGGGTGACGATCCGGTAGGGCACGTCGTCGTTGTCGTACGCCGAGGCGAACCAGGTGAAGTTCATCCAGGCCCACCAGATGGCGAAGAAGATCATCGCGTAGTTGAGGATGCCCTCGCCCGCGTGCCCCTCGGCCACGGCGTGCACCAGTTGGATCCCGGCCTGGGCGATCGCCACGACGAAACACAGGTCGAAGAAGAGTTCCAGCGGCGACGCGACCCGGTGGGCCTCCTCGCGAGCGCGGGCGGACATTCTGCGCACCGGCCTGTGATCGAGAGGCTGTGGCGTCGCTGCGGATCCGGAACCGGAACCGGAGCTGGAAGGGGAGGTCATAGCGCCAAGCACAGCAGAAAAGTCCCGGAAATTCTTGTGAGCCCGTTCACAAGGGGACTTGGGTGCAGCGTCCTTCAGCGGGGGTCCGCCAAGCCCGCGGACCGCGTCTTCCGCCCTCGGTCCGGCGGCCGTCGAGGTGCCGCAGCCCTTGTCCGAGCTGGGTGAGGCCGCAACCCCCTCGGCGTACTCTGGAGGCATGAGCAGCGCCCCCGCCCCCGAGCCCCGCGATCCCAAGCCCGCCGCACTGGACTTCGACGACCCGCTGAGCCGGCAGTCCTCGGACGACACGGACCATGGGTGGGGCGAGCGGCCCGGCAACGACGGCGACAGCGCGGCGGACCTCAAGCGCTTCCTCGACGAGAAGCCGCCGCACCACATCTGAACCGCGTCCCAGTACGTGGGAGCAGCGCCCCACCGCATCCTGGCCCCGACCCCGAGTCCCGCCACCGCTAAGGGGTGTCGTTGCGCTCCGGACCGCGCTGGGCCACCAAGGCGTCGCGGATCTCCTTCAGCACCTGCAGTTCGGTCACCTCGATGACCTCCTGCGTGTTCTCCTTCGCCTTCTGGCGGGCCGCCTGCCGGGCCAGGTACTTGGACATGGGCAGGACCATCAGGAAGTAGACGACGGCCGCGGTGATCAGGAACGTGAGGGTGGCACTGAGGACCGTGCCCCACATGATCGGGATGCCGCTCGTGGCGGTGCCCGTCGCCTCGTCGAACTTGCACGGCGACTTCAGACACGAGCTGTACTGGTCAAGGTCCTTGGTGCCGAACGCGCCCACCAGCGGGTTGATGACTCCCTTCACCAACGAGTTGACGATGTTGGTGAAGGCCGCGCCGATGACCACCGCGACCGCCAGGTCGACGACGTTGCCTCGCATCAGGAAGGCCTTGAAGCCCTCCAGGACACTGGGTTTCTTCTCTTCGCTCACCGAGGGGCCCCTCTGCACAAGTTGTGGAACAAACAGCTCCGCAACCTACGGCAGGGCGTGCCCGGCCTGTCCAATCAGGTAGCTCGAAGGGGGGACTTGACACCGATTCGTCACCTGCGGAGTCACCGGCCGTCGCTTGGTTCAGCACAGTGTCACCGCCAGCCGTGAGGTCGTGCTCGCTCCGGCCAGTCGCGCCGCCGTGTCCCGGGGTACGGAGAGGACGACCAACGCGCCGGTCTCGTCCGCGTCGACCCGCGGCACCTCGGTCACGCGCACCCCGGACGCGACCACCTGTGCGTCCCCGCCGCTGTCCGCCGCGACGATGTCGACCCGGTCGCCGGGTCGCAACAGCCGAACCGTGGCCGCGTCGGCGATCCGTACCGGCGCCGACACCATCTCGGCCGCGCGCCGCCCGCGCACGGGGGTGGAGCCGGAGCCGGCGGCGGACGCGGAGTCGGCGGCGGAACGCGCGGTGCCCACCGGGTGTCCCCGCGCCCGCTCGGTGTCACGAGGGCCCGCCGCGATGAGCGCGGCGGCCGTGACCGCCAGTCCCGCGGCCACGGCCCGCCGCTTGTGCCGGGTGAGGCGCCGCAGTTGGTACCGCCCGCCGCGCACCCGCACGGGGGCGAAGTGCGGCACCTCGCAGGTCGGAGGCGCGTCCGTGCCGGGCGGCCGTACGGGCGGAGCGAGTGAGGTGAGAGCGGGGAGGGGGGAGGGCTGTGCCATGGTGACCACCACCTGTGACGAGAGATCGGCTTGCGGTCCCACGATGAGGCCTCGCGGCCGAGCCCGCCGGGGCCCGTGGACCACCGACAGGTTGTGGACAACTCCCTCACCCGAACGGGAAGTTCCACCACCCGCTCACGGGGCCAGCCTCCCCGCGCACGGCACCCGCCCCCGGCACGCAACAACGCCTCGGCACGCAGCGACACTCCGGCACGCAGCAACGCCTCGATACGCAGCAACGCCCCGGTATGCCGGTCCCGGCCTACCGCTCCCGCATGCCCCGGCCGCCGACCCCCGGCCCCAGCCCCCGCCCAACTGCCGCTGCCCCGCCAACTCCCAGCTGCCGCTGCCCCGCCAACTCCCAGCTGCCGCTGCCCCGCCAACTCCCGGCTGCCGTAGCCGCTGCCCCCGCAAAACCCCCAACCACCATCGCCCCCCACCCCTACGGCAGAACGAACCCCGGATCCATCCCGCCCAGCGCCTTCGCGCACAGGCAGTCCCGTGCCCCGTTCGCCGGCAGTCCCGCGACCGCGTCGAAGAGCACGCCCCGCAGCCGGTCGACGTTCGCCGCGAACACACGCAGCACCTCGTCGTGCGAGACGCCCTCGCCGGTCTCGGCTCCGGCGTCGAGGTCGGTGACGAGGGTCATCGACGTGTAGCAGAGCTCCAGTTCACGGGCGAGCGCCGCTTCGGGGTGACCGGTCATGCCCACCACGGACCAGCCCTGCGCCTGGTGCCAGAGCGACTCGGCACGGGTGGAGAACCGCGGTCCCTCTATGACGACGAGGGTGCCGCCGTCCACCGGCTCCCAGTCCCGCCCGCGCGCCGCTTCCAGGGCGGCCTTGCGCCCGACGGGGCAGTACGGGTCCGCCAGAGACACGTGCACCACGTTCGGCACCGCGCCGTCTGGCAGCGGAAGCCCGTCGAAGTACGTCTGCGCCCGCGCCTTCGTACGGTCCACGAGCTGGTCGGGCACGAGCAGTGTTCCCGGCCCGTACTCCGGCCGCAGCCCGCCGACCGCGCAGGGGCCGAGGATCTGCCGGGCGCCGACGGAGCGCAGCGCCCACAGGTTGGCCCGGTAGTTGATGCGGTGCGGCGGCAGGTGGTGGCCACGGCCGTGCCGGGGGAGGAAGGCGACCCGCCGTCCGGCCAGTTCGCCCAGGAACAGGGAGTCGCTGGGCGGCCCGTAGGGGGTGTCCACCTGGATCTCGGTGACGTCGTCGAGGAAGGAGTAGAACCCCGAGCCGCCGATGACCCCGATCTCGGCCCTGTCCGCCGCCCGCTCTCCGGCAGGGCTCTGCGCGTTCTCCGTGTTCGCCATGAACGGCACCCTAGCCGGGCCGGAAAACGCCGAGGACCCCGCCGTCGTACGACGACAGGGTCCCGTAAGACACAAGCCTTGCGCGGCAGGAACAAGCCTCACGCGGCAGGAACTAGCCCTACGTGGCGGAAACCGGCCTCACGCGGCCGAGCTGCTGCTCGACGAGCCACTTCCCGACGAACCGCTTCCCGACGAGCCACTTCCCGACGACTTCGAGTCCGAGGAGGACGACGAAGAGGTCGAGGGTGTGGACGACGGCTTGGCAGCGGGTGTGGGCGTCGACGCCGGCGAGGTGCTCGACGACGAACCGCGGCTGTCATTGCGGTAGAAGCCGGAGCCCTTGAAGACAATGCCGACGGCCGAGAACACCTTCTTCAGGCGGCCACCGCAGTTGGGGCACTCGGTCAGGGCATCGTCGGTGAACTTCTGCACCGCCTCGAGGCCCTCGCCACACTCGGTGCACTGGTACTGGTAGGTCGGCACTGGTCTTCCTCCTGGCACTCTCACTCAATGAGTGCTAACGACGGTCCATAGTGACGTATTCCGCGAGATCAGTCCACCGCCACCGGCACTCGGTGACCCACGCCACGTGCGACGGTGCGGCTCGCGGGCCGCGTCGCCAGCCGTGATCGCAGCGCCACAAGGGTTATCAGAGCAAGTGCCGTTCCGGCCATCGGCACCAGGAAACCGGCCCCGTCCCAGAAGCGGTCCTCCAGTTGTCCGGAGACGGTGACGGCCGCGGCCTGGCCGAGCGCGACGGCGCCCGTCAGCCAGGTGAAGGCCTCGGTGCGGGCGCCGACGGGCACCAGGCCCTCGACCAGCGTGTAGCCGGTGATCAGGGCCGGAGCGATGCACATGCCGACCAGGAGGCCGATTCCGGCGAGTACGACCACGGAGTGCGCCGCCCAGAGTCCGGAGGCGGTGAGCGCGAGGGCCGCGTACCCGAGGACGAGACGCCGCTGCGGGGCCACCTTCCAGGCGACGGCGCCGCAGACGATCCCGGAGAGCATGTTGCCCGCGGCGAAGACGCCGTACAGGACGCCGTTCAGGCCGGGCTCCCCGATGGACTCGCTGAACGCGGCCAGGGAGACCTGCATGCCGCCGAAGACGGATCCGATGCCCAGGAAGGCGACGATCAGAACGCGTACCCCGGGGACCCGCAGTGCGGAGACGTGCTCCACGCGCGCGTGCCCGTCGCGGGCCACGGAGGGCTGGGTGCCCTTCTGCGCGGCGAACAGGAGGCCGCCGACCAGAGTCAGCGCGGCCTCGGTCAGCAGCCCCGCCGCGGGGTCCACGGCGGTGCACAGGGCGGTCGCCAGCAGAGGCCCGAACACGAAGGTCAGCTCGTCCGTGACGGACTCGAAGGCAGCCGCGGTGGTCATCAGGGGCGAGCCCTGGAGCTTCACGCCCCAGCGGGCGCGCACCATCGGGCCGATCTGGGGGACCGAGGCTCCGGTCGGCACGGCGGCGGCGAAAAGCGCCCACAGGGGTGCGTCCGTCAGCGCGAGCGCGGTCAGGGAGAGGCCTGACAGGGTGTGTACGAGGACGCCGGGGAGGAGTACCGCCCGCTGGCCCAGGCGGTCGGCGAGGCGGCCCGTGAAGGGCGCGAACAGGGCCATGGAGACCCCGGTCACGGCGGCGACGGCGCCGGCGGCACCGTACGAGCCGGTGGTGTGCTGCACGAGCAGCACGATGGAGATGGTCAGCATCGCGAACGGCTGGCGTGCGGCGAAGCCGGGGAGCAGGAACGTCCAGGCGCCGCGCGTGCGCAGCAGCTGCCCGTACCCGGGGCGGGAGGTGACCGTGGATGCCACGGCCGTGCCTTTCTGCCGCCTGGTAGCGCGCCCGTGCGGGGGGCGCCGAGAGCTGTCCTCTTGCGCGGAACTGCGGTAGATACCGGCTGCCCGTCGAGAGGGCACCGCGGCCGCCATACGGTCGCGCCAGCTCTGCGTCAGGCAGAGTTGGTTCGATCAAAGTATGCCTTCATCGTACAGGGAAGATCGGGTCGCCGCCTGTGAAAGCGAGCACCGCGACGCCGTACGCCTGCGAATGCATTTCCGCCGTTAAGGGGCGGTTCGCCTTGACTCCTCGTCGGATCACCCGGCGTCGGCCGGACGAAACGTGGCCCGTGGCCCGTGGTCGTGGCCCGTCGCCGGGTGGCGTGCGTGGCCGAGGCCCGGATCCCCCGGAGGGGAGGGCCCATCCCCCCGGAGCGCCCGTCCCTCGGGCCACCCCTCCCCCCCCCGTTCGACCCCTTCCCCCGTCTCAGCGCGTCCCGTGCCGGTGGCCCGTTCCGTCGCCCGTGGGTGCCGGCCCAAGCCAGTCGGCCAGCTTGCCGCCCTGGCCCACCGCGCGGAGTCGCCGTTCGGCGGCGTCCCGGACGGGGTCGGTCGTGACGACGAGGAGTTCGTCGCCGCGTCGCAGCACGGTCGTGGGCAGGGGCACGAAGGACTTCTCCTCGCGCACGACGAGGGTGACGGCGGCGCCCGCGGGGAGCCGCAGCTCGGCCACCTCCACGCCGTGCATGCGGGAGCCCGGAGGGATGTTCACGGACAGCAGGTGGCCGCGCAGCCGCTCCAGGGGTGCCGATTCGATGCCCAGGTCGGCGGGCCCCTCGGACTCGCCCAGGCGCAGCTTGCGGGCCAGCCAGGGCAGCGTGGGACCCTGGATGAGGGTGTAGACGACGACCAGGACGAACACGATGTTGAAGATGCGACGGCTTTCCTCGATGCCGCTCACCATGGGGATGGTCGCCAGGATGATGGGCACCGCGCCGCGCAGTCCGGCCCAGGACATCAGGGTCTGTTCCTGCCATGGTATGCGGAACGGCAGCAGGCTCAGGACGACGCTGAGCGGCCTGGCCACCACGGTCAGCACCAGGCCTATGACCAGCGCGGGCCAGATGTCGTCGCCCATCTCGTGCGGCGTGACCAGCAGCCCGAGCAGTACGAACATGCCGATCTGGGCGATCCAGCCGAGCCCCTCGGCGAAACCTCGGGTGGCCGGCCAGTGCGGCAGTCGCGCGTTGCCCAGCATCATCGAGGCGAGGTAGACGGCGAGGAAGCCGCTGCCGTGGGCGAGCGCCCCGGCGGCGTACGCCACGACCGCGATGGCCATCACGGCGATGGGGTAGAGGCCGGAGGCGGGCAGTGCCACGTGCCGCAGTCCGAAGGAGCCGATCCAGCCCACCGCGAGTCCGATGGCCGCGCCGATGGCCAGCTCCAGCGCGATCTCGCCGAGCAGTACGTACCAGTGCTCCACCGGGCCCGCCGTGCTGAACGCGACGACGAGGATGACCACCGGGGCGTCGTTGAAGCCCGACTCCGCCTCCAGGACGCCCGTCACGCGCGCGGGGAGGGGAAGTTTTCGCAGCACGGAGAAGACGGCCGCCGCGTCCGTCGAGGACACCACCGCCCCGATGATGAGCGCCTGGCGCCAGTCGAAGCCGATCAGGAAGTGGGCGGCCGTGGCGGTGACCGCGACGCTGACCGCGACGCCGACCAGGGCCAGCGAGGTGGCGGCGGGAAGGGCCGGCCTGATCTCCTTCCACTTCGTGCTGAGGCCGCCCTCGGCCAGGATCACGACCAGGGCCGCGTATCCGATGACCTGGGTCAGTTCCGCGTTGTCGAACTGGACGTCGCCGATGCCGTCCTGGCCCATCGCGACGCCGATGCCCAGGTATGCGAGCAGGGTGGGGAGCCCGCTGCGCGAGGAGATCCGAACCGCTGCCACCGCGACGAGCAGAACGAGCGAGCAGACGAACAGGAGCTGGTTGAGGTGGTGGACAGTCAGCGGCCGTTCCTTCCTCGTCAATCCGGTTCCGGATCGGAGGGTCCGGATCGGCGGACGCGGATCGGCGGACGCGAATCAAAACCCTCGGATCACAACACCGGAAGCCGAGCACTTCAGTGCAAGTACTTCATTACCTTACCTAACTCTTGACGCTTTCTTGACGTTCGCTCCGGCAAGATCGAACGCCCGTCCGTCCGGGTACCCGACTCCGCGTCAAGGCGCGGTGGACCCTGCGCCTATGGTTGCTCCAGCGCTCAGTCAAATGCACAGCCCCGCCTGCCGCTCGCGTTAGGACAGCAAGGACAGCGATGCCCCCCAACACCACCGCCTCTTCCGGCCAAAAGCCCGGCAAGTCCGGCAGGAAGAAGGGGCGCAAAGCCCGACTGTTCTTGATCGTCCTGGTTCTGGCCGTCATCGGGGGCGTCGCCTTCGGCGGGTACTGGGGTGTCAGCACGGTGCGCGCCTCCTTCCCGCAGACCACCGGCGAGACCACGCTCGACGGTCTGTCAGGACCCGTGGACGTCAAGCGGGACAGCTACGGGATCCCGCAGATCTACGCTTCCTCCGACGAGGACCTCTTCATGGCGCAGGGCTTCGTCCAGGCGCAGGACCGGTTCTACGAGATGGACGTGCGCCGGCACATGACCTCGGGCCGGCTGTCCGAGATGTTCGGCTCCGGGCAGGTCGAGAACGACGAGTTCCTGCGCACCCTGGGCTGGGACCGGGTCGCCAAGGAGGAGTACGACACCAAGCTGTCGGACTCCACGAAGAAGTACCTCCAGGCCTACGCCAAGGGGGTCAACGCCTACCTGAAGGGCAAGGACGGCGAGGAGATCTCCCTGGAGTACGCCGCCCTCGGCTTCAGCAACGACTACAAGCCCAGGGAGTGGACCCCGGTCGACTCGGTGGCCTGGCTGAAGGCGATGGCCTGGGACCTGCGCGGCAACATGCAGGAGGAGATCGACCGCTCCCTGATGACGAGCCGCCTCGGGCCCAAGCAGATCGCGGACCTGTACCCGGACTACCCCTACAGCCGCAACGAGACGATCGTCCAGGAGGGCCAGTACGACAGCGCCACCCAGTCGTACGTCCAGGGCGGCACGTCCACCTCGGGCTCCACGGCGGGCACCGGCCTCGCGGGCGACACCGAGGCGCCCACCGGACTGGAGAGCCAGCTGTCGGGGCTCTACGACATTCTCGACGACCTGCCGACCGCCGTCGGAGTGAACGGCAACGGCATCGGCTCCAACTCCTGGGTCGTCTCGGGCGCGCACACGATCACCGGCAAGCCACTGCTGGCGAACGACCCGCACCTGTCGGCCTCGCTGCCCTCGGTCTGGTACCAGATGGGCCTGCACTGCACGAAGATCTCCGCGACGTGCCAGTACGACGTCTCCGGGTACACCTTCGCCGGCATGCCCGGTGTGATCATCGGCCACAACCAGGACATCGCCTGGGGCATGACCAACTCCGGCGTCGACGTCACCGACCTCTACCTGGAGAAGCTCACCGGCGACGGCTACCAGGTCGACGACAAGGTGAAACCCTTCACCACCCGCAAGGAGACCATCAAGGTCGCGGGCGGCAAGTCCAAGACGATCGTCGTGCGGGAGACCGACAACGGACCCCTGCTGTCCGACCGCGACGACGAACTCGTCAAGGTCGGCCAGAAGGCCACCGTCGACACCGCCGCTCCCGACCGCGGGGACGGCTACGGCATCTCACTGCGCTGGACGGCGCTGGAACCCGGCAACTCCATGGACGCCGTCTTCGAGTTGGACAAGGCCTCCGACTGGACCGAGTTCCGCAACGCGTCCGCGTCCTTCGACGTGCCCTCGCAGAACCTGGTCTACGCCGACACCGAGGGCAACATCGGCTACCAGCTGCCCGGCAGCATCCCGATCCGCCCCGACGGCTACGACGGCTCCCTCCCGGCGCCGGGCTGGGACTCCAAGTACGACTGGACCGGCGACTACATCAAGCAGGCCGAGCTGCCCTACGAGTACAACCCGAAGCGCGGCTACATCGTGACCGCCAACCAGGCCGTCGTCGACGAGGACAAGTACCCCTACACGCTCACCACGGACTGGGGCTACGGAACGCGCAGCCAGCGCATCACCGACCTGATCGAGTCGAAGATCAAGGGCGGCGGCAAGATCTCGACCGAGGACATGCGCCAGATGCAGCTCGACAACAGCAGCGAGATCGCCAAGCTGCTGGTGCCCAAGCTGCTGAAGATCGACGTCGACGACAAGGACGTCCGCGAGGCGCAGAAGCTGCTGGAGGGCTGGGACTACACCCAGGACGCCGACTCCGCGGCGGCCGCCTACTTCAACTCGGTCTGGCGCAACATCCTCAAGCTCGCCTTCGGCAACAAGCTGCCCAAGGAGCTGCGGGTCGAGGGCCAGTGCCTGAACGTGGCCCCGGTCGACACCACCGGGCCCGCCGACGAGGACCGGACGGTGCGCGAGTGCGGCCGGCGCGCCGCCGACCAGGCGCAGCCGGACGGCGGCGACCGCTGGTTCGAGGTGGTGCGCAACCTCATCGGCGACGAGGACAACGACTGGTGGGAGTCACCCGGGACGCGGACCGACAAGGCCACCGACACCCGTGACGAGTTGTTCTCCCGTGCCATGGCCGACGCTCGCTGGGAGCTGACAGCCAAGCTCGGCAAGGACATCGACACCTGGAGCTGGGGGCGGCTGCACCGGCTGTTCCTGAAGAACCAGACCCTGGGCACCGAAGGCCCCGGCTTCCTCCAGTACATGCTCAACCGCGGCCCCTGGAAGCTCAGCGGCGGCGAGGCGACGGTCAACGCGACCGGCTGGAACGCGGCGGGCGGCTACGGCGTCGTCTGGGTGCCGTCCATGCGGATGGTGGTCAACCTCGGGGACCTCGACAAGTCGAAGTGGATCAACCTCACCGGGGCCTCGGGGCATGCCTACAGCGCCCACTACACCGACCAGACGGACATCTGGGCCGAGGGCCAACTGCTGGACTGGTCCTTCTCGGAGAAGGCCGTCGAGAACGGCACGAGCGACACGCTGGTCCTGAAACCGTCGTGACGCGATGACGTCGAAAGGGCCCTCCGCGCGCGCGGAGGGCCCTTTCCACGGGGGCGGCGCGGGCCGGGACGTCAGCGGAAACGGCGCACGCCCTCCGGGGTGACCACCGCGTGGACGGGCCGGTCGTGCGGTTCCTCCGGCACCCGCTCGACGACCTCCGGGGCGTACAGCAGCACCACCAGCGCGGGATCGGCCCCCGCGCGCTCCAGACGGGCCAGTACGCGGTCGTACGAGCCCCCGCCGCGCCCCAGCCGCATCCCGCGGGCGTCGACGGCGAGGCCGGGCAGCAGGACGGCGTCCGCCTCTTGGACGGCCGCCGGTCCCAGCCGCGCACCCGCGGGCTCCAGGAGGGCCATTTTCCCGCCGTGCCGGACGAGTTGGAGGGAGTCCTCTCCCGCGTACGGGGCCCAGTCCAGGTCGTTGTCCGGCAGCAGGACCGGAAGCAGCACCCGCACGCCCCGCGCGCGGAGCGCGTCCAGCAGCGCGAGGGTGGCGGGCTCACTCCCCACGGAGACGTACGCTGCCACCGTGCGCGCGTGTGTCAGCTCGGGCAGCTCAAGGGCACGGTCGGCCAGAGCAGCCCCTGTCGCCCGTACGTCATCGGCTGTCAACCTGTTTCTCACCGCGAGGAATTGCCGCCGCAACGTACGCTTGTCAGGCTCGGAACCAGAACTGCTGTGACGCACAGGTTGCTCCTGTAACTTCCTAATATGCTCATATGAGAGTGAATTAACCGGAGCTACAGATTCCGCACATAGCCACCGGATATGGTTGCGGACATGACTGAGTCACACCCCCCAAGGATCAGCAAGGCTGTCATCCCCGCAGCAGGCCTCGGCACCCGGTTCCTGCCGGCCACCAAAGCCACTCCCAAGGAGATGCTGCCGGTCGTCGACAAGCCGGCGATCCAGTACGTGGTCGAAGAGGCCGCGGCGGCGGGTCTTGACGACGTCCTGATGATCACGGGCCGCAACAAGCGCCCTCTCGAGGACCACTTCGACCGCAACTACGAGCTCGAATCGGCCCTCCAGAAGAAGGGCGACGCCGACCGGCTCGCCCGGGTCCAGGAGTCCAGCGACCTCGCCACCATGCACTACGTGCGCCAGGGCGACCCCAAGGGACTCGGTCACGCCGTCCTGTGCGCGGCCCCGCACGTGGGCAACGAACCCTTCGCGGTGCTCCTCGGCGACGACCTGATCGACCCCCGCGATCCCCTCCTCGCACGCATGGTCGAGGTCCAGGAGCGGCACGGCGGCAGCGTCATCGCGCTCATGGAGGTCGCGCCCGAGCAGATCCACCTCTACGGCTCCGCCGCCGTCGAGACCACCGGCGAGGACGACCTCGTGAAGGTGACGGGACTGGTCGAGAAGCCGGACCCGGCGGACGCGCCCAGCAACTACGCGATCATCGGGCGCTACGTCCTCGACCCGCACGTCTTCGACATACTGCGCAAGACCGAGCCCGGTCGCGGCGGGGAGATCCAGCTCACCGACGCCCTCCAGCAGCTCGCCAGCGACGAGAAGGTCGGCGGCCCCGTGCACGGCGTCGTCTTCCGCGGCCGCCGCTATGACACCGGGGACCGCGGCGACTACCTGCGTGCCATTGTCAGACTCGCATGCGAACGTGAGGACCTGGGCCCGGACTTCCGGACCTGGCTTCGCAGTTACGTAGCCGAGGAGATGTAGCGACTTGAGCACCGCCGCGACCCGCGTCACCGGCCAGGACCACACCTGGTCGGTGACCGAGCACCTGGAGGACATCCTCGCGACCGTGCGCCCTCTCGACCCCATCGAGCTGCAACTCCTCGACGCCCAGGGCTGCGTCCTGGTCGAGGACGTCACGGTGCCGGTGTCCCTGCCGCCCTTCGACAACAGCTCGATGGACGGGTACGCGGTGCGGGTCGCGGATGTCGCGGGCGCGAGCGAGGAGTTCCCGGCCGTCCTGACGGTCGTCGGCGACGTCGCCGCGGGCCAGGCCGAGCTGCTCCACGTGGGCCCCGGCCAGGCCGCCCGCATCATGACCGGCGCCCCACTGCCGCCCGGCGCCGAGGCCGTCGTCCCCGTGGAGTGGACCGACGGCGGCCTGGACGAGGGCCCGGTCTCCGGGATGCGGGCCCACAGCACCGCCCCCGAGGGCGCCTTCGGCCAGGTGCAGGTCCACCGCCCGGCCCAGGCACGCGCGCACGTGCGCGCCAAGGGCAGTGACGTGAAGGCCGGAGACCGCGCCCTCGACGCCGGCACGATCCTCGGCCCGCCGCAGATCGGCCTGCTCGCCGCGATCGGCCGCGGCACCGTCCGCGTACGGCCCCGCGCGCGCGTGGTCGTCATGTCCACCGGCAGCGAACTCGTCCAGCCCGACGAGGAGTTGGGCACCGGCCAGATCTACGACTCCAACAGCTTCGCCCTGTGCGCCGCGGCCCGTGACGCCGGAGCCCTCGCCTACCGGGTCGGGGCCGTCGCCGACGAGGCCGAGACACTCCGCGCCACCATCGAGGACCAGCTCATCCGCGCGGACCTGGTCGTCACCACGGGCGGAGTGAGCGTCGGCGCCTACGACGTCGTCAAGGAGGCGCTCTCCTCCGTCGGCGACGAGGACGAGGCGGGCGGCGGCATCGAGTTCCGCAAACTCGCCATGCAGCCCGGCAAACCCCAGGGCTTCGGCACCATCGGCCCCGACCACACCCCCCTGCTCGCCCTCCCGGGCAACCCCGTCTCCTCGTACGTCTCCTTCGAACTCTTCGTGCGCCCCGCGATCCGCACCCTGATGGGCCTCAAGGACATCCACCGCACGACGGTGCGGGCCGTGCTGGAGACCGACAAGGCACTGACCTCGCCCGCGGGACGCCGGCAGTTCCTGCGCGGGACGTACGCGGACGGCCGGGTGACGCCCGTCGGGGGCGCCGGATCACACCTCGTCGCGGCCCTCGCACAGGCCGACTGTCTGATCGTCGTCCCCGAGGAGGACACCTCGGTCGAGCCCGGCACCGAGGTCGACGTGGTCCTGCTCGGCTGACCGGCCCGGGTTGGCGGTACCGTGTCGCGCACAACAGGCCGACCGGGAGCGCCGCAGCACATGACAGTTCCATCCCGGGGGGAGACCCCCGGACCCCCTGCACAGGACCGCCTCACGCACATCGACGAGGCAGGCGCCGCCCGCATGGTCGACGTGTCCGACAAGGCCGTCACCGCGCGCACCGCCCGCGCCAGCGGCCGCGTCCTGGTCTCGCCCCGGGTGATCGAGCTGCTGCGCGGTGAGGGCGTCCCCAAGGGCGACGCCCTCGCGACCGCGCGCATCGCGGGCATCATGGGAGCCAAACGCACCCCGGATCTGATCCCGCTGTGCCACCCGTTGTCGGTGTCGGGTGTCAAGCTTGATCTGTCGGTCGCGGACGACGCCGTCGAGATCCTCGCCACCGTGAGGACCACGGACCGCACGGGCGTCGAGATGGAGGCCCTCACCGCGGTCACCGTCGCGGCGCTCACCGTGATCGACATGGTCAAGGCGGTCGACAAGGGAGCGGTCATCACGGACGTACGCGTGGAGGAGAAGACGGGCGGCAAGTCGGGCGACTGGAGCCGGTCATGACGGCACAGGCCCAGCCGCCGATCGGCGGCGCCCTCGTCGCCCCGTACAGCGCCCTGGTCGTCACGGCCTCCAACCGCGCCGCCGCCGGTGTCTACGAGGACAAGGGCGGCCCCCTCGTCGTGGCCGGGCTCACGTCCTTCGGCTTCGCCGTCGACGGGCCGTGGGTCGTGCCGGACGGCGACCCGGTCGAGAACGCCCTGCGCGCCGGTGCCGAAGCCGGGTACGACGTCATCGTCACCACCGGCGGCACCGGGATCTCGCCCACCGACCGGACCCCGGAGGCCACCCGCGCCGTCCTCGACCACGAGATCCCCGGCATCGCCGAGGCGATCAGGGCGTACGGCAGGGACAAGGTGCCGACGGCGGCGCTGTCCCGGGGACTCGCCGGAGTCGCCGGCGGCACGCTCGTCGTCAACCTGCCCGGTTCCACCGGAGGGGTGAAGGACGGACTGGCCGTACTGGAACCCCTGCTGACGCACGCCGTCGACCAGATCCGCGGCGGCGACCACCCCAGACCCGGCGGCAGCGGGGGTGCGAGCTGAACACCCCATCCTGGCCCGTCGAGCTGGTGGACGGCGACGTCGTCCTCCGGCCGATAAAGGTGCGCGACCAGCGGGCCTGGCGCGAGGTCAACCGCCGCAACCGGGACTGGCTGCGACCCTGGGAGGCGACCATCCCGCCGCCCACGCCCAGCGGGCCGATCGCGCACCGGCCGACCTACCGGCAGATGGTCCGGCACCTGCGCGCCGAGGCCAACGCGGGCCGGATGCTGCCCTTCGTGATCGAGTACCAGGGGCGGCTCGTCGGGCAGCTGACCGTCGCCGGGATCACCTGGGGCTCGATGTGCTCCGGGCACATCGGCTACTGGGTCGACCAGTCGGTGGCCGGGCGCGGAGTGATGCCGACGGCCGTGGCGCTCGTGAGCGACCACTGCTTCCGCACCGTCGGACTGCACCGCATCGAAGTCTGTATTCGCCCCGAGAACGGACCCAGTCGCAGGGTCGTGGAGAAACTCGGATTCCGCGAGGAAGGGCTCCGCCCCCGTTATCTCCACATCGACGGCGCCTGGCGGGACCACCTCGTCTTCGCGCTCACCGCCGAAGAGGTCCCCGAGGGGCTGCTCGGACGCTGGCAGCGGGCGCGCGCGGAGCGGATTCGCTCCGAACAGGCACGGTTGGACCAGACCAGGCCTGGACAGGTAGGACGCGAACAGGTGGGACGCGAACAGGTAGGACACGAACAGGTGGGACCCGGGCAGTCCGGCGCACAGAATCCGAGCAAGCCCGGCAACGCCGGTAAATGAAATAGGTGTTCGAAATTGATCGCTCGGCGATCGACTCGGGGCATTAAATTCGCGGTCCCGGCGGCCTGCTGATCGCATCGGTCACAAAAAAAGCTCGAAATATCAGCCAGATCGTGCGACACACCGACTCAATTGGCAGATGGCCTCACGCAAACCCCTCTACCGTGTGAGGCGTGAGCAGCAGCGGCCTCATCTACGCAGTCATCGTCGGGGCCTGGGCCGCCTACTTGGTGCCGATGTGGCTCCGTAGGCAGGACGAGCTGAACGAAGCCCGTCCGACGGAACGCTTCAGCACCGCCATCCGGCTGCTGTCCGGACGGGCGGGCATGGAGCGTCGATACGCCAAGGACCTGCAGGCGCGCTCCACCGAAGAGGGGGAGCTCAGCGCCGCTCCGGACGGCGTCACCGACTCGGTGGACGTCCGGTCCTTCGCCATGCCCCCGACCCCGACCCCCGCGCCGGCCCAGCAGCGCCCGTCCGCGCAGGCCCAGTCCCGGCCGCAGGTACGGGAGCGGGTCCAGGAGCAGCCTCCGGTTCAGCCGGAGTCGGAGCCGGCGGCGCAGGAACCGGCGCGCGCGGCGCACTCGGCGCCGGCCGCCTCCAGACCCGTACCGCAGCAGTCGGCCAGGCCCAAGTCCGAGGCGCGGTCAGCGTCCCAGGCCCAGGCCTCGCAGCAAACCGGTTCCGTGCCGCGGCAGGCTTCTGCCGCGCGGCGTGCCGCTTCGGCGGAGGCCGCGGCGCGCGCCCGGCGCACGAAGGTGCTCGCGCGCCGACGGCGTACGACGGTGATGCTCTTCCTCGCCTTCTCGCTCGGTGCGATCGTGGCGGCCGTCGGAGGGCTCGCCTTCCTGTGGGCGCCCGGCGTACCGGCGGGGATGCTCAGCGGGTACATCGTCTACCTGCGGGCCCAGGAGAAGCGGCGCTTCACCTACACGATGGACCGGCGCCGGGCCGAGGCCGCGGCGCAGCGGCTGCGGGAACGGCAGCCGCGACGGCGGCCGTCCGCCGAGGCCGCGTCCGACGACCCGGACGACGTCCCGGGACCGGAGACCGACACCGGTCTCTCCGCGCTCGCCGCCGACCGCCGCGCGCTCGTCGAGCAGACCGACCACGCGGAGTGGGTGGACCAGCAGCGTGAGCGTCAGCGCGGCCCCGGCCGCGGTGACAGCTGGGACCCGGTGCCGGTTCCGCTTCCGACGTACGTGACCGCGCCGGTCGCGCCGCGCGCCACCTCCAGCGTCGACCTGGGGGCGCCGGACGCGTGGAGTTCCGCGCGGTCGAGCGCCGTCGAGCCGAATGCGCCAAAGGCGGAGCACGCCGCCGAGGAGGAGTGCGAGGACGACGGGGGCGCCGACGGCGCGGACTGCGCCGACGACGGCCGCAGCGACGCCCGTCGTGCCGCGTCCGCCAAGCGCGCCCGCGAGCGGGGCCGCACCCCGCTGTTCGACCAGTACGAGGACGGGGACCGGCCGCGCGCGGCCAACGAGTGAGCGTGCCGCGACGGGCACTCCGGGCCGACGGCTGACCAGCCAACTACGGATTTCCGGGCACCCTGATGGGGATGCTAGAGTTTCACTCGTTGCAAGGGCCTGTGGCGCAGTCTGGTAGCGCACCTCGTTCGCATCGAGGGGGTCTGGGGTTCAAATCCCCACAGGTCCACACTGCGACCTGTTGGCGAGTCAGATCGTCGGCAGATCTGAAATCCCGCCCAGTTCACTGAACTGGGCGGGATTTCTGTTTGGCGGGCCCGCCGCGGTGCGGTGGGGCCCGTGTGCGGTGCGGTGGTGGCCTCAGCGCATTGCGGCGGTGGCCTCAGTTCAGTGGCTTGGCGAAGCAGCGGCTCATGGGGGAGTCACGGTAGTGGCCGAACTTGGTGCACGGGGTGTAGCCGCTCGACTCGTAGAGGGCTATCGCCTCGGGCTGTTCGGTGCCTGTCTCCAGGACCATGCGGATGCGACCGGCCGTGCGGGCGTCCGCTTCCAGCGCGGCCAGGATGCGGCGGGCCAGGCCGAGGCCGCGGGCCTCCGGGATCACGTACATGCGCTTGAGTTCGGCGTCGCCGTCCGTGTAGCCCTCTTCGTTCTCGTCCTGGGCGCGCCAGCCCCCGGTGGCCACCGGACGGTCCAGGTCGTCGTACGCGATGAGGTAGTGGCCGAGCGGCGGCTCGAACATCGAGGCGTCGAGCGGTGTGACGTCGCCCTCGTCGCCGTAGCGTGCCGCGTACTCGGCCTGCACCTGGTCGTTGAGCTTGACCGCGTCGGGGTGGTCGAAGGGGGTGGGGCGGATATGCATGCGAACCATCGTACTTCTATGCGTCGGGCGGGCTGGACGGATCAAGTGTCGGGCGGGCTGGACGGATTAAGTATCGTGCCTGGGTGCTGACTATTACCTCTGTGAACGTGAACGGGCTCCGGGCGGCCGCGAAGAAGGGCTTCGTGGAGTGGCTCGCCGAGACCTCCGCGGACGTGCTGTGCCTGCAGGAGGTACGGGCCGAGCCGCAGCAGATGCCCGACGAGGTCCGCGCGCCCGACGGCTGGCACGTCGTGCACGCGCCCGCCGTCGCCAAGGGGCGCGCGGGTGTGTCCCTCTACACACGGCGTGAGCCCGACCGGGTGCGGATCGGTTTCGGGTCCGCGGAGTTCGACGCCAGTGGACGGTATGCCGAGGTGGATCTGCCCGGCGTCACCGTCGCCAGCCTCTACCTGCCCTCGGGCGAGGTCGGCACCGAGCGGCAGGACGAGAAGATCCGTTTCATGGGGGAGTTCCTCGCCTACCTGAAGGAGCTGCGCGAGCGCGCCGCCGCCGACGGGCGCGAGGTCGTGGTCTGCGGCGACTGGAACATCGCCCACCAGGAGGCCGACCTCAGGAACTGGAAGTCCAACAGGAAGAACTCCGGGTTCCTGCCCGAGGAGCGGGAGTGGCTCAGCCGCGTCTACGACCCCACCGAGGGCGGGTACGTCGACGTCGTGCGCGCCCTGCATCCCGATGTGGAGGGGCCGTACTCGTGGTGGTCCTACCGGGGCCGGGCCTTCGACAACGACGCCGGGTGGCGGATCGACCTCGCTGTCGCGACTCCCGGGCTCGCGGGCAAGGCCGTCAAGGGGTTCGTGGAGCGGGCGGCGACCCACGGGGAGCGGTGGTCGGACCACGCGCCGGTGACGGTGGTGTACGACCTCTGAGCGGAGGAGCGGAGGAGCGGAGGAGCGGAGGAGCGGGTGCGGGTGCCAGCGCCAGTGGCGGTGCCCGGCCCCGGCGCGCTACGGCCGTACGTCGCGCAGTCGTCGGTCCAGGGCCATCGAGAGTTCCGCCTCCACCACGCTCTTCGCCAGCGGGCGCAGGCGTTTGAGGTCGTCCGGGGTGCGGTCGCCGGTGAGGACCAGGCCGATGAAGAGATCGGCGAGGGCGTCGGCGTGGTCGCGGACGCGGCGGGCCGAGGAGAGGACGTCCGCGAGCGGGACGCCCTCGCGGACCAGGGCCGCCGAGGCGTCGAGCAGGCGGCGGCTGATGTGGACGATCTCGCCGCCGTCGGTGCCGAGGTAACCGAGGTCGAGTGAGGCGGCGAGGTTCTCCGGGGTGGCCTGGCCCGCGAACACGTCGGCCAGTTCCTCGGGGGAGAGGCGGACCGGGGTCTCCTCGGTCGGCTCGCCGAGGCCCAGCAGTTCACCCACGTCCCGGCCGTGGTCGAAGGCTTCCGCCAGTTCCGCGATGCCGTTCAGGGTGTGGCCGCGTTCCAGGAGCGCCGAGATCGTGCGCAGGCGGGCCAGGTGGGTTTCGTCGTACCAGGCGATACGGCCCTCGCGGCGGGGCGGCGGAATCAGTTTGCGCTCGCGGTAGAAGCGCAGGGTGCGCACGGTGATGCCGGCCTCCTCGGCCAGCTCCGCCATCCGGTACTCACGCTTGTCCGTCACGTCGGCACCCTATGTCGTACCGTCGGTAACTTTCCCTGCCGCGACCCCTACCCACGAGTACGAACCTGCCCTAGTCTCCCCATTGCGCCAGTGTTCACTGGCAGAGTCTTGCGCCAAGGGAGGCTTCGGGATGACCGAGCACGAGCACGAGCATGTGCGGGTGGCGGTGATCGGGTCGGGGTTCGGCGGACTGGGGGCGGCCGTACGGCTCCGTCGTGAGGGAGTCACCGACTTCGTCGTCCTGGAACGGGCCGACAGCGTGGGCGGCACCTGGCGGGACAACAGTTACCCCGGGTGCGCCTGCGACGTACCGTCCCATCTCTACTCGTTCTCGTTCGCGCCCCATCCGGACTGGCCGCGCACCTTCTCCGGGCAGGAGCACATCCGGGCTTATCTGGAGCACGTCACGGACGTCTTCGGGCTGCGGCCGCACCTCCGGTTCAACTCCGAGGTGAAGCTGATGACCTGGGACGCGGAGAAGCTGCGCTGGGACATCGAGACCAGCAGCGGGTTCCTGACCGCCGACCTCGTCGTCTCCGCGACCGGGCCGCTGTCCGATCCCCGGATCCCGGACATCGCGGGGATCGACACCTTCCCCGGCAAGATCTTCCACTCCGCCCGCTGGGACCACGACTACGACCTGCGCGGCAAGCGCGTCGCCATGATCGGCACCGGGGCCTCGGCCATCCAGATCGTGCCGGCCATCCAGCCGGAGGTCGCGCGTCTCACGCTCTTCCAGCGCACCCCGCCGTGGGTGATGCCGCGCGTGGACCGCGCCATCACCGGCGCCGAGCGGTGGCTGCACCGGCGACTGCCGGTCACGGCCCGGGCCAGGCGCGGACTGCTGTGGGGAATCAGGGAGTTGCAGGTCCAGGCGTTCACCAAGCGGCCCGAGGAACTGGGGCTGGTGGAACGGCTGGCCAAGCGCAACATCGCGCGGGCGATCAAGGACCCCGCCACGCGCGCCCGGCTGACCCCGGACTACCGGATCGGCTGCAAGCGGATCCTGCTGTCCAACGCCTACTATCCGGCGCTCGCCCAGCCCAACGTGGACCTGGTGACCGGCGGGCTCAGCGAGATCAGGGGCTCCACCCTCGTCGCGGCCGACGGCAGTGAGGCGGAGGTCGACGCGATCGTCTTCGGTACGGGATTCCACGTCACCGACATGCCGATCGCCGAGCGGGTCGTCGGGGCGGACGGCCGGACCCTCGCCGAGACCTGGAAGGGCGGCATGCGGTCGCTGCGCGGCGCGACCGTCGCCGGGTTCCCCAACTGGATGACGATCATCGGACCCAACACGGGCCTCGGGAACTCCAGCATGATCCTGATGATCGAGTCCCAGCTGAACTACCTGGCCGACTACGTACGGCAGTTGGACGTGCTCGGCGGGCGCGTGGCCCTTGAGGCGCGCCCCGACGCCGTGACCGCCTGGAGCGACGGGGTCCAGCAGCGCATGAAGCGCACGGTCTGGAACACCGGCGGCTGCGACAGCTGGTACCTCGACGCCAACGGGGTCAACACGACCGTCTGGCCCGGCACCACCACCGAGTTCCGCAAGGCCACCCGCCGCGTCGACCTGGCGGAGTACGAAGTGCTGCGCGCACCGGCGGAGAAGCCCGCACACCAGGGACGTACGAAGAAGAAGGCGGGGGCCGGAGCGTGAGCCGAGGGGCGTACGAACGAGTGGGCGGGGGCGGGGGCATGCGTCGAGGGGCGTGCGAACGAGTGGGCGGGGGCCGGAGCATGGGCCGAGGGGCGTGTGAACGAGTGGGCGGGGGCCGGAGCATGGGCCGAGGGGCGTGTGAACGAGTGGGCGGGGGACGGAGCATGGGCCGAGGGACGGGGCGAGGAGAAGGCGGGGCCGGGGTATGAGTCGACTGACTTACGTGGCGCATGGGCCCTACGCCCCGCCCGTCGCGGCGCGGGAACTGACCGTCGTCTCCGCCGACGGGGCCCGGCTGCACGTCGAGGTGCACGGATCCGAGGGCGCGCCCGCGGTCGTCCTCGCGCACGGCTGGACCTGCTCGACGGCCTTCTGGGCGGCGCAGATCCGGGATCTGGCCGTCGACCACCGGGTCATCGCCTACGACCAGCGCGGGCACGGGCGCAGTCCCGCGAGCGACGCGTGCGGCACGGACGCGCTCGCCGACGACCTGGAGGCGGTGCTCGCGGCCACCCTCGCGCCGGGTGAGAAGGCCGTGCTGGCGGGGCACTCCATGGGCGGGATGACGCTGATGGCGGCCTCGGCGCGGCCCCGGTTCCGGGAGCACGCGGCGGCCGTACTGCTGTGCAGCACGGGCAGTTCGCGGCTGGTCGCCGAGTCGCTGGTGGTGCCGATGCCCGCCGGACGGCTGCGGACCCGGCTCACCAAGTCGGTCCTCGGTTCGCGGGCGCCGCTCGGGCCGGTCACCCCGCTCGCCCGGCGGATCCTCAAGTACGCGACGCTGGGCGCCGGTTCGTCGCCGGTCATGATCGAGGCGTGCGCGCGGATCGTGCACGCGTGTCCGCGGCGGGTGCGGCACGGCTGGTCGGTGGTCCTCGACGTGCTCGATCTCGACGAGGGCGTACGGCAGTTGACGGTGCCCACCGCCGTGGTGGTCGGTACCGCGGACCGGATGACGCCTCCCGTGCACGCCCGTTCCCTGGTCGCCGCGCTGCCGAACTGTGTCGGGATCACCGAGCTGGCCGGGCTCGGGCACATGACACCGGTGGAGGCGCCCGAGCTGGTCTCCTCCCGGATACGCGAACTGGTCACCACCTACGCACAGATCAAGGAGGGCGCATGAGCAGGGTGAGCCTCGAAGGGCAGGTCGCGGTCGTCACGGGGGCCGCGCGCGGTGTCGGTGAACTCCTCGCCCGCAAGCTCTCCGCGCGCGGCGCGAGGATCGCGCTCGTCGGTCTGGAGGCGGACGAGCTCAAGCAGGTCTCGGAGCGGCTGCACAGCGAGAGCGGGTACTGGTACGCCGACGTCACCGACCACGAGGCGATGGCACGGGTCGCCGAGGAGGTGAAGGAGCGGTTCGGCAAGGTGGACATCGTCGTCGCCAACGCCGGGGTGGCCAACGGCGGTCCCTTCGCCGAGTCCGACCCGGTGGCCTGGCGGCGGGTGATCGAGGTCAACCTCATCGGGTCGGCGGTGACGGCCCGCGCGTTCCTGCCGGTGCTGCTGGAGAGCCGCGGCTATCTGCTCCAGATCGCCTCGCTCGCCGCGATCACGCCGGCCCCGATGATGACGGCGTACACCGCGTCCAAGTCGGGCGTGGAGGCGTACGCGCACAGCCTGCGCGCCGAGGTCGCGTACAAGGGGGTGCGGGTCGGGGTCGGTTACCTGTCCTGGACCGACACCGACATGGTGCGCGGGGCCGACCGGGACGACGTGATGCGCGAGTTGCGGCAGCGGCTGCCGTGGCCGGCCAACAAGACGTATCCGCTGGGTCCCGCCGTGGACCGGATCGTCGCCGGGATCGAGCGGCGGTCCAGCCATGTGTACGCGCAGTGGTGGCTGCGGGGGATGCAGGGCGTGCGCGGCTACCTCCCCGGGATCATCGCGGCGGTCGGACAGCGGGAGATGCGGCGGCTCGACCCGCGGCTCAAGGGCGTGAGCACCGGGCTGGTGGGCGCCGGCGGGGCGGCGGACGAGCAGGAGCGGCAGGGCACCTCACCGTGAGTAGTTGATCGAAATGCGTGCTTTGTACCCCCGTGTAAGTCTGGTCGAGGTTTGACCACCTCACCCACAAACGGGAGTGAAAACTCATGGGTATGAAGGACCAGTTCCAGGACAAGGCCGAAGAGATGAAGCAGCAGGCCAAGAAGAAGATGGGCGAGAACCGGGACGAGGCGAGCGAGCTTTCCTCGCAGCAGCGTGAGCCGGGCCGCCCGGACCGTGAGCGTGGTCAGCAGGGCCGTGAGCCGGGCCGCCCCGACCGTGAGCGTGGTCAGCAGGACCGCGAGCCCGGCCGCCCCGACACGGAGCGGGCGCGCCAGGAGGCCCAGGACCGCTTCGACCAGGACTACGACATCTGATCGTAGGTCCGCACCGGCTTGACCGGAGCGGGGCGCCCTCTTCAACGAGGGTGCCCCGCTTCCGCGTTCGGCTTCGCGGTCCCCGGAGTCGGGCCCCAGGAGTCGGACCCCAGGAGTCGGCTTTCGGGGACCCCGTGTTCAGCCGCGCGGCGGAAGCTCCTCGCGCGGCGGCAGCTTCGGCCTCGTGCGGTCCGGTACGTCGGAGTAGTCCGGCGGGGAGGCCGCCGGACGCAACCGCAGCAGGTCCAGGGCCAGTCGGACCGCGTCGTCGAGCTGGGCGTGTCTGCCCTCCGCCCAGTCCAGCGGCGTACGGAGGATCTCCAGGTCGGGGTCGACACCCCTGTTCTCGACGGACCAGCCGTAGGCGTCGAACCAGGCGGCGTTCATCGGGACCGTGATCACCGTTCCGTCGCCGAGGCGGTGCCGGCCGGTCATGCCGACGACTCCGCCCCAGGTGCGCTGGCCGACGACCGGGCCCAGCTTCAGCAGTTTGAAGGCCGCGGTGATCATGTCGCCGTCGGAGGAGGTCGCCTCGTCCGCCAGCGCGACCACCGGACCGCGCGGGGCGTTGGAGGCGTACGAGACCGGCTGGGCGTCGCGGGTCAGGTCCCAGCCCAGGATCTTGCGGTTCAGCTTCTCGATGACCAGCTCGCTGATGTTGCCGCCCGCGTTGCCGCGCACGTCGACGATGAGCGCGGGCCGGGACACCTCAAGGCGCAGGTCGCGGTTGAACTGTGCCCAGCCGGAGCCGCCCATGTCGGGGATGTGCAGATAGCCGCAGTGTCCGCCGCTCAACTCCCGTACGACGGCCCGGCGTTTGGCCACCCAGTCCTGGTAGCGCAACGGCCGCTCGTCGATGAGCGGGACCACGGCGACCCGGCGCGAGCGTCCCGCGCCCTCCGCCGGGGTGAACGTCAGCTCCACCGTCGTACCGCCCGCGCCCGCCAGCAGCGGATACGGGCCCGTGACCGGGTCCACCGGCCGGCCGTCGACATGGGTCAGCACCGAGCCCTCGCGGATTCCCGTGCCGGCGAGCGGTGAACGGGCCTTGGAGTCCGAGGAGTCGCCGGGGAGGATCCGCTTGAGCATCCAACTGTCCTCCCTGCGCACGAAGTTGGCGCCGAGCAGGCCCTGTGGGCGCTGGTAGTGCGCGGGGCCCTCGTTGCGGCGGGCCGCGGCGACGTACGCGTGCGAGGTGGCCAGTTCGCCGAGCACCTCCCGGAGCAGGTCCGCGAACTCGTCGGGGGAGGCGACTCGTTCGACCAGCGGGCGGTACTGCGCGAGGACCGCGTCCCAGTCGATGCCGCACATGTGTGGGTCCCAGTAGTGGGCGCGGATGACGCGGCCGGCCTCCGCGTACGCCTGGCGCCACTCGGCGGGCGGGTCCACCTCGTGCAGGATGCGGCGCAGGTCGATCCAGACGGTGGAGTCGCCGTCGCCGGACTCGGTGGAGGGGACGGCGCGCAGGTCGTCGTCGTCGACCACGACGAGCCGGCTGCCGTCGCCGCTGACGGCGAACCAGTCGAGATGTTCGACGAGTTCGGACTTCTTCGCCTTGGCGATGTTGAAGTACTCCAGGGTGGGGCGGCCGGAGGTGTCGTCGGGGTTGGCGAAGGTCTCGCCGAGCGCGCCCGAGATCGGCCAGCGCAGCCAGACCAGGCCGCCGCCCGCGACCGGGTAGAGCGCCGAGTACTTGGAGGCGGGGACCGGGAACGGCGTCACCCGGCTCTCCAGGCCCTCCGTCTCCACGATGACCGTGCTGCCGTCGCCCGACTCGTCCTCGACCGGGTCCAGGCCCCCGGCGACCGGGCGGCCGTCGGGGTTGAGCGCGAAGGGGGAGGGGGTCGCGGAGGACAGCGGCACCAGGTACGGGCGGCAGCCGAGCGGGAACGAGAGGTCCCCGGTGTGGACGTCGTACACCGGGTCGAAGCCGCGCCAGGACAGGAACGCCAGATAGCGCCCGTCCCGGGTGAACACCGGGTTCTCGTCCTCGAAGCGGCCGTTCGTGACGTCGACGATCAGGCTGTCTCCTTGCCCCGTCGGGGAAATTCGCGCCATCTTGATCTGGCGCAGCGAGCGGCCGATCCCGGGGTGCGACCAGGTGAGCCAGGCGCCGTCCGGCGAGAAAACCAGGTCCCGCACCGGTCCGTTGATCGACCGGATGAGCTCGATGACCTCGCCCCTCCCGGACCCGCCTCCGGCCTCCGCCCCGGTGACCTCATCGGTGACCTCATCGGTGACCTCATCGGTGACCTCATCGGTGACCTCATCGGTGACCCCACCGGAGACTCCACGGGTGACCCCATCGGACGCGGCTCCGGACGGGCCGACGGTTGCTTCGGCCTCCGCGCCGGGGTCGCCCGCGGTCGCGGCCCCGGCCCCGGCTCCGGGGGTGCCTTCGGCCCCGGTCCCGGGTTCGCCCACGGCCCCCGCCCCGGAGGGGTCCCCGACACCCCCGGACTCCTCCCGACCGTCCTCACCCTCCTCCCGCGTATCGAGCAGCAGCAACCGCCCGTCGTGCGACGCGATCGCCAGCCGTTCGCCCTGTGGGTCCGACACCATTTCCTGTACGCGGCCCAGTGCGCCGGAAGCGAGGCGGCGCGGTTCGCGTGCGCCGCTCGCGCGGGGGAGGTAGGCGATCTCGACGGCGTCCTCGCCCTCCGCGTCGGTGACGTAGGCGACCTGGCCGCCGGAGCCGAGCATCTCGGGGAGCCGGACCCGTACGCCGGGAGTGTCCGCGATGGTGCGGGCGGGACCGTCGCGGTGGGTGAGCCAGTACAGGCTGCCGCGTACGACGACGGCGCTGGCCCGGCCCGTCTCGTCCACGGAGACGCCGTCGACGTGCTGGGCGGCCGGCACCTGGTACGTACGGCGTCCGGCCCGCGGACCGCCCAGGCGCACGTCGAGACGGCGGGGGACCGACCGCGGCGAGAGGTCGTCGACGATCCACAGGTCACCCGCGCACTGGTAGACGACCCGGCTGCCGTCGCTGGAGGCGTGCCGGGCGTAGAAGGCGTCGTGGTCGGTGTGGCGGCGCAGGTCGGAGCCGTCGTACGCGCACGAGTAGAGGTTGCCGACGCCCTCGTGGTCGGAGAGGAAGGTGATCCGGCCGCCGACGAACATGGGGGTGTCGAGGTGCCCTTCGAGGTCGGCGAGCAGCCGGCTTCCGTGCAGCCACAGGCGGCCGGTCGCGCCGCCCCGGTAACGCTTCCAGGCGGCCGGCTCGTGCGGCGGGGTGCCGGTGAGCAGCAGGGTCTGGCGCTCCCCGTCGATGTCGGCGACCGCGATGTCGGAGACCGGTCCCCAGGGGAGCCGCCCGCCGGGGCCGCCGTCGGTGGGGACGCTGTAGGCCCAGGTGAAGTAGGAGAAGGGCTGGCCGTGCGAGGCGACGGCGAGGATGTCGCCGTCGGGGGACCAGCCGCAGACCTGGGTGTCGGGGCTGCCCCAGTAGGTGAGCCGGGTGCCGGGGCCGCCGTCCACCGGCGCCAGATGGATCTCCGGGACGAGGCTGCGCCAGCTCGTGTAGGCGATGTGCCGGCCGTCGGGGGAGAAGCGGGGGTGGCCGACCTTGGTGCGGTCCACGGTGAGCCGCCAGGCCCGGCCCGGGGCGTCGAGGGGGGCCACCCACAGGTCGTCCTCGGCCGCGAAGCAGAGCAGTTCGCCGCTGAGGTGCGGGAATCGCAGGTATCCGGGGGTGCTCGCCCCGGGGGTCGCGTTCTCGTACTCGTCGCTCACCTCCCTATGCTTTTCCGCTCGGAGGGCCATGGCAACTCGTGCGTGGGGCGGGTCGCTGGGTTGAGCCGAGGACTCGTGACACAGGACACGTACGAAACGGTTTCGTTTCGCTGGTTCTCAGGGTATGTTCAGAGTCGTACGAAGGTCTGGAAGGTCTGTCCACGAGTCTGTCGGAGCAGGAGAAGGTGAGTGCGATGGCTGAAGCCGCAACGGTGCGACGCAGTCGGATCACGCCCGAGCGTGAGGCCGAGCTCTACACGGCCGTGCTCGATCTGCTCCGGGAAGTCGGCTACGACGCTCTGACGATGGACGCCGTCGCCGCCCGGACCAAGTCGAGCAAAGCCACCCTGTATCGCCAGTGGGGTGGCAAGGCCGAGCTGGTGGCGAGGGCGATGGGGCACCAGAAGCGGGGCCACGCCGACATCGACACCGGCTCGCTGCGGGGCGACTTCCACGCGATGGTCACCCACAGTGACGACTGCGAGATGGAGCAGAACTCCGCGCTGATGCGGGGTCTGGCCATGGCGATCCACGGAAACCCCGATCTCCTGCTCGCCTTCCGGGAGTTGATCATCGAACCGGAACTGGCGGACATGCGGCGCGTGCTGCAGCGTGCCGTCGACCGGGGCGAGATCCGGCCGGACAACCCCGCGATGGACTACATCGTGCACATGATGATCGGCGGTTTCGCCGCCCGGACCATGATCGACGAACTGCCGCCGACACAGGCCTACCTCACCTCGTACATCGACGCCGTGGTCCTCCCTGCCCTCGGCGCCTGATTCCTCGCCCCTCCCCGCAATCCCTTTTCCTTTCTCGTTGCCCCTGACGCGCCGCTCACGTCGTCGGGCTGATCCCCGCTGCCCCCACTCGGGTGATCGCACCAGCCCCTGCCATCCCACGACCTGACCGGGAGTACGCCCTCGTGGCTACGTTTCTCTACAAACTCGGCCGACTCGCCTTCAGGCGACGGCACTTCGCCGCCCTGATCTGGGTCGCGCTGCTCACCCTCGCGGGCGTCGGCGCGGCAAGCGCCCCCGCCGCGGGCACCACCTCGTTCTCGATACCCGGCACCGAGGCGCAGAAGGCCTTCGACCTGCTGGAGCAGCGTTTCCCCGGCGCCAGCGCCGACGGAGCCACCGGACGCATCGTCTTCAAGGCGCCTGAGGGCGAGAAGATGACGGACGCCGACAACAAGGCGACCGTCGCGAAGACCGTCGACGAACTGGGCGACGGCTCCGAAGTCGTCTCCGTCACCGACCCGTTCACGACGAACGCCGTCAGTAAGGACGGCACGGTCGCCTACACGTCGGTGAAGTACGACCTCCCCGGCATGGAGTTGGCCGACTCGACCAGGGACGCCCTGGAGAAGGCCGGTGACGACGCCCGCGCCACCGGGCTGACCGTCGACGTCGGAGGCGACGCGCTTCAGGCCGCGTCCGAGGCGGGGGCCGTCGGTGAGATCATCGGCCTCGCCATCGCCGCGGTCGTCCTCGTGATCACCCTGGGTTCGCTGGTCGCGGCCGGACTGCCGCTGCTGACGGCGATCATCGGCGTCGGTATCGGTGTCTCCACCATCACCGCCCTCGCCAAGGCGCTCGACCTCGGCGACACCACCTCCACGCTCGCGTTGATGATCGGGCTCGCGGTCGGCATCGACTACGCGCTGTTCATCGTCTCCCGCTACCGGAGCGAACTGGCCGAGGGCCGCGACCGCGAGGAAGCGGCCGGACGGGCCACCGGAACCGCCGGCTCGGCGGTGGTCTTCGCCGGCCTCACGGTCGTGATCGCCCTGGCGGGCCTCTCGGTCGTCGGCGTCCCGATGCTCACCAAGATGGGCCTCGCGGCGGCGGGCACGGTCGTCGTCGCCGTCCTCATCGCGCTGACCATGATCCCGGCGATGCTCGGTTACGCGGGCAAGAAGGTCCGCCCCGCGGGCGAGAAGAAGCGCAGGAAGCCCGAGAGCGACACCTCCGGCAAGCAGGCCAGGCCCAACATGGGCACCCGCTGGGCGAGCTTCGTCATCCGTCGTCCGGCAGCCGTGCTGCTGCTCGGCGTGGTCGGTCTGGGCGCGATCGCCCTCCCGGCCACCCAACTGGAGCTGGGCCTGCCCGACGACGGCTCGCAGCCGACGTCCACGACACAGCGCCGTGCGTACGACCTGCTGTCGGAGGGCTTCGGCCCCGGGTTCAACGGCCCCCTGATGATCGTGGTCGACGCCAAGAGCAGCGACGACCCCAAGGCCGCGGCCACCACGGTGACCGACGGGATCAAGGGTCTCGACGATGTCGTGACGGTCACCCCGGCCGCCTTCAACAAGGCCGGCGACACCGCGACGATCACCGTGATCCCGGACTCCAAGCCCTCCTCGACGCAGACCGAGGACCTGGTGCACGCCATCCGTGACCAGGGCGCCGACGTGACGGCCGAGTCGGGTGCGAAGGTGCTGGTCACCGGCACCACCGCGATGAACATCGACTTCTCGCAGAAGCTCAACGACGCGCTGGTCCCGTATCTGGGTCTGGTGGTCGGTCTCGCCTTCCTGCTCCTGATCGTGGTCTTCCGCTCCATCCTGGTCCCGCTGAAGGCGGCCCTCGGCTTCCTGCTCAGCGTGCTCGCCGCGCTCGGCGCGGTGGTCGCGGTGTTCCAGTGGGGCTGGCTCGCGGGCCTGATCGGTGTCGAGGAGACCGGCCCGATCATGTCGATGATGCCGATCTTCATGGTCGGCGTGGTCTTCGGTCTCGCGATGGACTACGAGGTGTTCCTCGTGACCCGGATGCGGGAGGCGTACGTCCACGGCGAGACGCCGAGCCAGGCCATCGTGACCGGCTTCAGGCACAGCGCCCGGGTCGTGGCCGCCGCCGCGATCATCATGATGGCCGTCTTCGGCGGCTTCATCAGCTCCAGCGAGTCGATGATCAAGATGATCGGCTTCGGCCTCGCGATCGCCGTCTTCTTCGACGCGTTCGTGGTCCGCATGGCGATCGTCCCGGCCGTCCTGGCGCTGCTGGGCAAGAAGGCCTGGTGGCTGCCGAAGTGGCTCGACCGCGCCCTCCCCAACGTCGACGTCGAGGGCGAGGGCCTGCGCAAGCTCGACGAGAAGACGGGCGGGGACGAGGACCGGGAGCTGGTACGGGTCTGAGGTTCGCGTACGGCTGAGAGGGCGTCCCACGTTTCCCGTGGGGCGCCCTGGTCTGTGTCGGGCCCTTACCGCTGCGGTTCGGCCGGGTCCTCGGCGAACACCTCGGAAATGGAGGTGGCGGTGATGGCCTGGTCGATCCAACGGGTCAGGGTGTCGGGGTCGTCGCAGGTGGTGATGAGGTCCCGGTCGGCGTCGGAGACGGGAATGCCGCGACGGTCGAGGTGGTGGAGGAGATAGTTGGCGAGCCCTTCGACCTCCCCCTCGGCGCGGGCCTCGGCGCGGATCTCCTGCGAGATCGATGACGTGAAGAACGAGGTTTCGACGGCCAAGAGTTGCCTCCAGGTCTTGAGGGCCTCGGTCTTGTCCAGGCCCTGGTTGGTGAATTCCGCCCAGATCCGTGCGTTTTCCGGGTCGCGGGCCTCCATGGTCCTCAAGGCTGCCGCCAGTACCTTCAGTGTGCCATCGACCGACCGGTCCCGGCCGTGCAGAATGGCGGACAGAACGGCCATCGGGACGTCGCGTGTGGCCTCGTCCAGGGTTTCGACGAGGGGGACGTCATCCGGTCCGATGACCAGGGGTCGCAGTGCGAGCCCCTGCCACTGCGGCGGCCCGATCTTCACAGGGCGGGCCGCCCATTCGGCGGTCTTACGGTCCTGGCAGATGACGAGGAGTAGCGGGGGGACCTTGTACTTGTCGTTCAGGAAGGCCATGTACCAAGCCCAGCTGAAGTGTTTGGACTTGTCCGGCTTTCCCTGCGCCTCGACAGCAAGGATGTAGGTGCCGTTCGCCTCCTCGATGCGTAACAGCGTGTCCACTCGCCGCTCCACCGGCTGGTTCTCGGTGAGGTCGGTAGGCAGTTCGGTGACAGTGATCGGCGTTCCAAACGCCGGGATGCCTAGCTTGCGGGTGAGGCGAGGGAAGAGGCCGGGTTCGTGCCGGATGACACGGTGCATCGCCTCGTGATTGGAACTGACCATCGCGGAGATTGCGCTCCTTTCGGAATGAACGATGAGGAGCATATGACGAAGGACTATTCGGAAATCCAGCCAATTGGTCGATGATCACCCCTGTGGGTGACCGGCCCGCCCACCGTCACCTCGGCCCAGACCGTCTTGCGTGGCGGGAGAGCCGATGTCACGCCCCAGCGGTCCGCCAGTGCGTCCACGATGAGGAGGCCGCGTCCTGAATCCGCCTGCGGCTCCGGCCGGTTGAGCCGGGGGAGGCGGTCACCGCGGGTGTCCGTGAGTTCGATGCGGAGGGTGTCGCCGACCACGTACAGCGTCAGGCGGAAGTCGCGGCCCGGGATCCGGCCGTGGGTCGCGGCGTTGGCCGCCAGCTCGGCGACGATCTGGCTCGGCGCCTCCAACGGGAGCCCCCAGCTGCGGAGTTGTTCGACGGCGAGCAGCCGGGCCAGGCGGGCGCCGCGAGACGTGGGGGACAGGAGCACGCTGAAGTTGCGGATGGGGTGGCCGAGTTGGGGGTGGGGGGCGGCGGCTTCTTGATTCACATCACTCAGCGTGGCCGACTCTGCGTACGGTGAGGAGTCGCGGCGCGTGTACGTACCGTTACTGTCCGGCGTTTGTCTCGGGCTGTCTCGGCTGTCTCCGTGCCGTACGGGTACGAGTGCGCGTTGGAGGTGGGCGATGAGCGAAGACGTGGACGAGGCGGGCTGGGGCATCGAGCCGGGCGACGAGATGGCGCCGATGATCGAGGTCGTCGGCGGCGTGATCCGGTTCCACCGGGAGGCCGCGGGGATGGGCGCGGCCGACTTCGGGGAGGCCATGGGGTACGGCGAGGACATGATCCGCAAGATCGAGCGCAGCGCGCGGATCCCCCGGCTGGAGTTCCTCTACCAGGCGGACGAGGTCCTCAACGCGGGCGGAGCGGTCACCGCGCTGCGGGTGCACACGGAGAAGGCCCGGTACCCGAAGAAGGTTCGTGAGTTGGCTCAACTGGAGGCGCGGGCGGTTGAGTTGCTCCTGTACAGCAACCACAACATCCATGGGTTGTTGCAGACTCCGGAGTACACGAAGGCGCTGTTTGAGATGACGCAGCCTGCGCTCTCGTTGGATGTGGTGGCGAGGGAGACCGACGCCCGTGCGGCCCGGAAGACGATTCTGGAACGGGATCCTGCCCCGACGCTCGGTTTCGTCCAGGAACAGGTGACGCTGGAGCGCCCCTACGGGGGGAAGATGGTCCTACGTCGACAACTCGAATACCTGCTGGAGGTGGCGCGGTTGCGGAACGTCACGCTTCAGATCATGCCGACGGACCGGGAGGAGCACGCCGGAACGCAGGGTCTGATCGAGGTGCTGAAGTTCCAGGACGGCACCGCTGTCGGGCGTTCAGACGGAGCGTTCAACGGTCGCCCGGTCTCAAGTCCCAGGGATCTTCGCATCCTTGAACTGCGCTATAGCATGATCCGGGCACAGGCCCTCACGCCGAGGGAGTCGCAAGCCTTCATCGAACAAGCGCTGGGGAGACTATGAGCACCACGGAACTCCACTGGTTCAAGAGCAGCTACAGCAGCAGCGGTGAACCCGGCGACTGCGTCGAGGTGGCGCTGGACTGGTTCAAGAGCAGCTACAGCGACAGCAGCGAACCCGGCGACTGCGTAGAGATAGCCGTCGCCCCCGCCACCATCCACGTCCGCGACTCCAAGAACACCCAGAGCCTCTGCCTCACTGTGAACCCCACCACGTGGACGGACTTCGTGACGTACGCGGCGGGAAGGTAGACCCCGACGCCGGTCAGCGACCCACCGGCGTAGCCGTGGCCATGTACGTCCGTCGAAGGAACCGCACCAGCGTCTTCGACTCGAACTGGACGACCGCGACGCCCTCCGTGGAGTGGAACTCCAGGACGGCCTGGACGCGGCCGCAGGGCCAGACTCGGATGTCGCCGCTGGTGACGGGGGAACGCAGGCCCTGTTCGAGGAGTTCGCGGGCGAGGACCCACTCGTGGGGGCCGGGGAGGGTGACGTGCACCTGGCGCGGGTCGGTGTCCGGGTCATAGCGAAGGGCGACGGGGACGGCCCGGTGTTCGTCGGCGGCGGTGTCCGCGGCGTCGGTGACGATATGAGCGCGTGCGTACTGTTCGACGGCGGACATGGGCCGACTCCTTACGCTGCGTAACCTGTGCGGAATCTATGAATCCGCCACCTCTCCAATGTCGCACACTCCGTGAGATCCGCTCCCGGGCGCCCGACCGGCCCCTCCTCCCTGTCTCCTACTCTCCTGCCCGACCCCCGCACGGCCCATGTCTCCCGCCGGACGCCCGCAGGGTGACGTCGCCCACCATGAGCCCCGCGGTCACCCCCCTCGGAGCCCCCGCCCGACGCCCGCCCGGTTATTCATAGCTACCTCGCTCTTGCGAGACGTTCGCAACAAGGCGCTATTCTCGTACGGTGCATGTGCCTGACGGATTCATAAACGCCCCAGTCTCCGCGGTCACCGGAGTAGTCGCCGCCGGTGCCATCGCCGTGAGCCTCAAGGGGGCCCGCCGCGAGCTCGACGAGCGGACCGCGCCGCTCGCCGGCCTGGTCGCCGCCTTCATCTTCGCCGTGCAGATGCTGAACTTCCCGGTCGCCGCCGGGACCAGCGGACACCTGCTGGGGGGAGCGCTGGCGGCGATACTCGTCGGCCCCTATACAGGGGTCCTCTGTGTCTCCGTGGTCCTGCTGATGCAGGGCATCCTCTTCGCGGACGGCGGCCTCACCGCGCTCGGCGTGAACATCACGGACATGGCGATCGTCACGACCGTCGTCGCGTACGCCGTCTTCCGCGGCCTGGTGAAGGTGCTCCCGCGCGGACGCCGCTCCATCACCGCCGCCGCCTTCGTCTCCGCGCTCCTGTCGGTGCCGGCCGCCGCCGTCGCCTTCACCCTCCTCTACGCCCTCGGCGGCACCACCGACGTCGCGATCGACAAGGTCGCCACCGCCATGGTCGGCGTCCACATCCTCATCGGCATCGGCGAGGCCGCGATCACCGCGCTCACGGTCGGCGCCGTCATCGCCGTACGACCGGATCTCGTGTACGGCGCCCGCGGCCTCACCCCGCGGCTCAAGCTGCGCGTCGGCGGCGAGCTGGTCGACGCGCCCGCGGCCGAACCGGTGCCCGTCGCCGCCCGCGTCTCCCACCGCAAGGTGTGGATCACCGGCCTCGTCACCTCCCTCGTCCTCGCCGGGTTCGTCAGCTTCTACGCCTCCGCCAACCCCGACGGCCTGGAGAAGGTCGCCACGGACAAGGGCATCGACAAGAAGGCCGAGGAGCACGCGGCGGCCGACTCCCCGCTCGCCGACTACGGCGTCAAGGACATCGACAACACCCGGCTCTCCGGCGGCCTCGCGGGCGTGATCGGTGTCGGCGTCACCGTCGTCGCGGGTACCGGGATCTTCTGGGCCGTCCGCAGGCGCCGTACGGCCGAAGCGTCACCCACCCAGGTCGCCTGAGATGGGTTCGGGCCACGCCCACAAGCTCTACCGGCACGGACACTCGCCGGTGCACGCCCTGCCGCCGCACACCAAACTCGCGGCCACCTTCGCCTTCGTGGTCGTGGTCGTGTCCACGCCGCGCGAGGCGATGTGGGCGTTCGCGCTGTACGCCGTGCTCCTCGCGGGCGTCGCGTACCGGGCGCGGGTGCCCGCCCTCGTCCTGCTGAGGCGGCTGCTGATCGAGGTGCCGTTCGTCGCCTTCGCGGTGCTCATGCCGTTCGTGGCACAGGGCGAGCGGGTCGACGTGCTGGGCATGTCGCTGAGCGTGAACGGCCTGTGGGGCGCCTGGAACGTGCTGGCCAAGGGAACGCTGGGCGTCGCCGCCTCCGTACTGCTGGCCTCGACCACCGAACTGCGCGAACTGCTCCTGGGCCTCCAGCGGCTGAAGCTCCCGCCGCTCCTCGTGCAGATCGCGTCCTTCATGATCCGGTACGGCGACGTCATCACGGACGAGATGCGGCGGATGCGGATCGCGCGGGAGTCGCGCGGCTTCGAGGCGAGCGGGGTCAAGCACTGGGGGGTGCTCGCGAAGTCGGCGGGCGCGCTGTTCATCCGCTCCTACGAGCGCGGGGAGCGCGTGCACCTCGCCATGGTGAGCCGGGGGTACACCGGCTCGATGCCGGTCATCGACGAGGTGACCGCGTCCCGGGCACAGTGGACCTACGCCCTCGCCCTACCGTCCGCCGCGCTCGTCGTATGTCTGTTGGGATGGACCCTGTGACCCTGTCTCCCTCACTGGAAGTGGCCGGACTGGCCTACGCCTACCCCGACGGGCACCAGGCCCTCTTCGGCGTCGACCTCACCGTCGGACGAGGCGAGCGCGTCGCCCTGCTCGGGCCGAACGGCGCCGGCAAGACCACCCTCGTGCTGCACCTCAACGGCATCCTCAGCGGCGGCGCCGGGACCGTGACGGTGGCCGGACTCCCCGTCGGCAAGCGGCACATGGCGGAGATCCGGCGCAAGGTCGGCATCGTCTTCCAGGACCCGGACGACCAGCTGTTCATGCCGAGCGTGCGGGAGGACGTCGCGTTCGGACCGGCCGCGGCGGGCATGAAGGGCGCCGAACTGGAGGCGCGGGTCGTCAGCGCGCTGGAGCAGGTCGGCATGGCGGAGTTCGCCGACCGCCCGCCGCACCACCTCTCCTTCGGGCAGCGGCGCCGGGTGGCCGTGGCGACCGTCCTCGCGATGGAACCGGAGATCCTCGTCCTGGACGAGCCGTCCTCCAACCTCGACCCCGCCTCGCGGCGCGAACTCGCCGACATCCTGCGGTCGTTGGACGTCACCGTCCTCATGGTCACGCACGACCTGCCGTACGCCCTCGAACTGTGCCCCCGCGCCCTCGTCCTCAGCGACGGCGTGATCGCGGCCGACGGGAAGACCGGCGAGCTGCTCTCCGACGAGAAGCTGATGCGCACGCACCGGTTGGAGCTGCCCTTCGGATTCGACCCGCGCTCCGTGACCCAGGGCGCCTGACCTCGGCTGACCTCGCCTGACCTCGGCCTGCTCGCGACGAGCGGACACGACCCGTTGCTACCCCCTGGTAACCGGTGTCTCGTGTCACTCGATAACGTGTGCGCGATGCAATCAGTCGCCCTTGCGGCGCCCGCCCCGGGGGAGGTCTCGCCATGATCGACGGCACCGCTGTCGACACCCGCCCGACGAAGATCATGTACGTCGCCGAGGCGACCGCGCACGCCGGCCGGGACGGCTATGTCACCAGCCAGGACGGCCAGCTCGAACTGAAGGTCGCGATGCCGCCGGCCCTCGGCGGCGACGGCAACGGCACGAACCCGGAACAGCTCTTCGCGGCCGGCTACAGCTCCTGCTTCCACAACGCGCTGGTCATGGTCGGCCGCCGCTCCGGCTTCGACCTCTCCGGCTCCACGGTCGCCGCGAAGGTCGGCATCGGCCCCAACAAGCGGCGCGGTTACGGCCTCGCCGTCGCCCTGAGCGTCTCGCTGCCCGTCGTCGACCAGGACGTCGCGGCCAAGCTGGTGGACGAGGCCCACGACGTCTGCCCCTACTCCAACGCCACCCGCGGCAACATCGAGGTCACGATCCTGCTGGGCTAGGAATCGCGGCCTGTGTGTGCGTGTTGCACGCACTGGTGGCAGGTGAGAGGCGACAGGGAGTACGGACGTGGACGTGAACGGCACAGTCGCCGCGGGCTTCGAGCCGGTCAGGAAGGCGTTCGCCGCGAACTTCGACGTGCTCGGCGACCGGGGCGCGGCCGTCGCCGTGTACCGCGACGGGCACAAGGTCGTCGACCTGTGGGGCGGCACGCGGGACGTCGACGGCACCACGCCCTGGGAGCCGGGCACCGCGCAGATCGTGCGCTCCGCGACGAAGGGCGTCGCCGCCGCCGTACTGCTCATGCTGGCCGGGCGCGGCCTGCTGGACCTCGACGCCCCGGTAGGCACGTACTGGCCGCAGTACAAGTCGCGGGGCAAGGAACGCACCCTCGTACGGCATGTCCTCGCGCACCGGGCAGGCGTGCCCGTCCTGGACCGGCCGCTGACGCCCGCCGAGGCGGCGGATCCCGATCTCGGGGCCGCCGCGGTGGCCGCGCAGACGCCCGTCTGGGAGCCCGGCGCGGACCACGGCTATCACGCGCAGACCTACAGCTGGCTGACGGGGGAGCTGGTACGGCGGGTCAGCGGGCGTCCGATCGGTGACTGGATCGCCGACGAGATCGCCGGGCCGCTGGGCCTGGACCTGTGGCTCGGGCTGCCCGCCGCGGAGGCGGGACGGGTCGGCCGGGTCGGACAGATCGACGCCCCGGCGGCGCCGGGCGGCCTGCGGACCAGGCCCAAGCGGTCGGTCTCCGAGGCCTACGCGGATCCCGCGTCGCTGACCCGCCGCGCCTTTGCCGCGATCACCCCGCTGCCGGACGAGAACGACGCCGCGTACCGGGCCGCCGCCCTGCCCGCCTCCAACGGCATCGCCACGGCGGAGGGCCTCGCCCGCTTCTACGCCTCGCTGATCGGGAAGGTGGACGGCGTACGGCTGTTCTCCCCGTCGACCGTCTCGGCGGCCCGCACCGAACAGTCCGCGGGACCGGACCGCGTCCTGGTCGTCAACACCCGCTTCGGGCTCGGCTACATGCTCCACGGCACGGCCTCGCCCCTCCTCTCCCCGGGCTCCTTCGGACACCCCGGCCGCGGCGGCGCCCTCGGCTTCGCCGACCCCGAGTCGGGCATCGCCTTCGGCTACGTGACCAACGGCTTCCGCAAGAGCGTCACGGCGGACGCGCGCGCCCAGGCACTCGTGGCGGCGGTCCGCACCTCCCTGCCCTGACCCCCGCGCCTCACCCCGTGTGCAGCATCAGCCCGATCCCCACCACCAGGAGCCCCGCCGCCGCGATCCGGGGCGCCCCGAACCGCTCCTTGAAGAAGACGGCTCCTATGGCGGCGCCGACGATGATCGATGTCATACCGGGCTCATACAGTGTTTGTCATGAGCCGATCCAAGTTAGCCAAGGCGGCCGTCACCCCGGGCGAGCCCGCAGCCATCTACTGCCGTATCTCGCACACCAAGGACGAGGATCAGACCGGCGTGGACCGGCAGGAACGCATCTGCCGGGAGATCGCCCAACGTCTCCAACTCCGCATCGAGTCCGCCCACATCTACGTGGACAACAACCGTTCGGCCTGGCAGCGCAACCGCAAGCGGCCAGGTTGGGAAGAGATGCTCAAGGCGATGGGGGAGGGGGCAATCCGACACGTCATCGTCTATCACCCCGACCGCCTCATGCGGCAGCCCAAGGACCTCGAAGAGCTTCTGTCGATAGCCGACGACAAGCGCGTCCTGCTGCACGGTGAGGCGAACCGGCGCGATCTGTCGGACCCCGACGACCGGTTCATCCTCCGTATCGAGGTGGCCCACGCCTGCCGCTCTTCCGATGACGCGTCGCGCCGCCTCAAGGACGCCTTGAAGGACCACGCCCGCGAAGGCCGTCCACACGTGGGTAACCGGCCGTACGGCTACACCCGCGACGGAAGCGCGATCGTCGAGGAGGAAGCGGAGATCGTCCGTGAGGTCTACCGCCGCTACTTGGATGGCGAGTCACCGAACCACTTGGCCCAGGACCTCGCCGCACGTGCCATCCCGACGTCCAAGGGCAAGACCTGGAACCCCGAGAACGTTCGTCATCTCCTGTCGTCCCACTTCGTGGCCGGACTGCGATTTCACCTGGGCGAAGAGGTGGCCGCGGGGACGTGGCCGGCCATCATCGACCGGGGGCAGTGGGACGAGGTACAGCGGCTACGGGAGTACCGCTCCCAATGGCACAGTGACACGAAGAAGCGTCCGATCCGGAACTACATCCTGCGCGGCGTCGTCACGTGTGCGTGCGGGTCCCGCATGGGAGGTACGAACGGGGACCGGTACGCCTACTACCGGTGCAACCGCGCCGACAACACCGATCAGCAGAAGTGCAACCGCTCCATCTCGGCCAGGCCCCTCGAAGAGTTCGTGCGAGACGTGGCAATCAAGGTTCTGACCAAGCTGGACACCTCTGGCTACGAGCCCGCTATGACTACGCGCCCCGAGGCAGACGTAGCCGCGGACGAGAAGGACCGCGAGAAGCTGCGGGAGTTGAAAGAGCTGTGGCTCAACGAGGACGACTTCACGACCGCCGACTTCCAGGGCATGCGCGCGCCGATCGTCAAGCGGATGAAGGAGCGGCAGCGGAAGACCGTCAAGCGGCCGGTAGTCGTGTTGGAGGGGATCGCCGGACCGGAGGCCGAAGCCAACTGGGAGAGGCTGGAGTTGGCGGAGGACTACGCGCGCATGAACGCGATCTATCGGTTCTTGTTCGCCGCTGTGATCGTTCGCCCGCCTACGCGGAGGGCAGGGGGTTCGACACGGGGCGGGTGGAGATCGAGCCGAACCCGTTCGACTATCGTGCTTACAACCCCTTACGTAGTGTGCGGAGTTGTCGGTGGGGGATGAGGCAGCAGGCGAGTTTGAGGAATGCTGCGTGGATGTCGACCCTGCGTTCCCATCGGATGCGCGAGCAAAGCCAGGCCCCAACTGCTGATGTCCCGAAGCACCTGAAGGGCCCTATACGCGGTCTGCCGTAGGGCCCTTCAAAGGGTGCGCTAGACGGGAGAGTTGTTCGAAGTCCGAGTCTGGTCAGAAGCTGTGGGCAGGAGGGATGTTCCTGGCGACAGCCGTGCGATATGAGATTAGATCGGGACGTACCCCTTCTCTCACCTCAAGCGGCTGATTGCTTTGAGCGCGGCACGGGCGACGGCCGGGCTGGGGCGAGGCGGAGACAGCAACGCAGGCCCGGCCGGCGCCTGGGCCGCGCGCGGTGAGCGGAGCGAGCCGCCTTGAAGCCAGTGAGGAAGGTTGTAACTCAGTCGCGGTTCCGGTGACGCGGACCCTCGCTATTCAAGAAAAGACCCCCGGTAAGTCGGCCCATCCAAACTCAGGTCAACAGTAAGCATCCGGCGGAAAGGATTGGCAAGATTTTTCTCCCGCCGTCCGATATCTCGATAACCGAGGATTATGATCCCTGAGACGGCGAGTGCGCCGATCCCGGTGGACCAAACCCCCATAGATATAATAAGGAGTTCTAGTGATAGGAACAGAAAGCAGGGAGCCCAGAAAAGCATGGACATGGCAAAAAGAACTTCCCCTGTTTCTGATTGATGTAATTCTCTACTGAGGAAGAAAAAGGAAATCACTGCAACGGAAAGTGCCAGAAACGTCCAGCTTGCTGGGGCGGAAAGACTGGACCATGGCCTCTGTGTAGGAGGAATCCAAGAGGGGTGCGATTTGATTACTGTAGTCAAAGCGCGCGCGAGAGCGGCAGTGAGCAAAACGCCAACCACGCTTCCAGCGATCCAATGCATCAAAGGCTTCAGCAGCACAGGCGAGCGGGGCGGTGCCACGCAAGCAGCCTGCCATGTGCTCTTGGTTAACTCCGGACCTTTTTTCTGTTCGACCAGACGTGCAAGAAGTATTGTTTCGACCTCTCGTGGAAGTAGCCCACACAGGTGACAGTAAAGGGAAGGGAGAAGCCTATGCCGACGGAATATCTCTGCGAACTCATCTCGGCGCTGTCGACCGATCAGAGAATGCACCCAGTTGTAGATCTGCTGGCTATCCGAGCCAGTTCTTCCCTGCCGCAGGTGTGAGGGGGTGGTTCCCTGGTTGTAGCGGTACCGTTCGATTCCGAGGGCCGCTATGGGAGTACCGATCCTGCGGTCTATCTCCCGTACCTCGATCGGTTCATCCGGCATGGGTGGTTCGGGTGCACGCTCATCCAGATGCCCGTTGTCCAAAAGAAAGCCTATACGCCCTGCTATACGGCGCAGGCTGGGAGAAGACTCCTGAGCATTCCATAGCCAGTGATACACGGCATCTGTCTGCGGAGTTTCGCACTCTCGCAGGGCCTCTTCTACATCTGGTACACGAATAAGCGATGCCAGCAGCCAGGCTGCCCGGCGGGCCGTGGTCGTGTGGTTCCATAAGAGCGCAGCAAGCTCCGTTGCCGCTGCCGGTGTACCGATGGTGCCCAGAGCGTCGACGGCCCAGATATCCTGCCGGACAGCTGCTGCCAGCGCGAGCTGAGGAATGGCAATCTCCCCCATAGAGCGGAGTGCCGCCCGAGCCCCCGCACGGCGCTCATCGTCTGTCTCCAACTCGCCGAGGCATAATGCCGCTTCCTGCCGGTCGGACGCTGCCAGGGCGCGCAGCGCTGCCGCCTGAGGTTCGGAGAGAGGTTCCCAAGCGATGCGGCGAAGCAGTCCAAAAGTGTCATTGCCTCGGGGCGTGTTGTTGGATGCAAGAGCGCCGAGTGAGTTTACGACAACGGTTCCTTCGTTCCCGGTGGTATCCAACCGCCCCAGGAAATAGGTGATGATCTCTTCGGCTAATCCTGCGCTAACAGATGTGGCGTCTGCGAGACTTTCCAGAGCGAGGATTTTGCTGTCGCTCCGGGTGTCTGCGAAAAGCTGAGAGATGACCGGAGTGCAGTCGACACTGGCAACGGCACACCAGAGTTTAACGACTTCCCGCCAGGCCCCCGGATCATTTCGGTAGTTTCTGATAAGCCTGCCGGGGGCGTCGTGAAGTGCTTGCGCCGTGAGGAATTCTTGGAGCGTGAGGTGTGCGAAACCGTACTGGCTCTTTAGAGCGTCCAGAGGCCGCAGTAGCTGGCTGCGCTCCACGATCTCGTCCCGCAGTGGCAGTACGTGATCGGTGTCTAGATCAAAGTCGGGTAGCAGGTCACGGACAACTGATTCCAGATTCGTACCTGATATGGCAAGACGATCGTCCCGCTCCGCCGAAGCCTCATGCATGGTAAGTGCGATGTGCTGAAGTACGAGCGCCTTGCGGTTTGCGTGGTACTGGGCGATAGCCCGGGTACGTCCTAATTGTCTATCGCGGTCGAGGAGATGTGAAATTGCTGCTTTGTAAAAGCCTGCACGGCTCTTGGGGAGAGGGCCAAATTCCTCTGCGCGATCTCCTGACTGAAGGTAGGCGATGATGGTCAAGAGGAGCGGTCGCCGGGCAATTCGCATAAGCTCACGATTGCTGCGAAGAGAGGCAATGACGCCGTTAACGTTCAGGGTAGCTTCGGCTTTATTCCAGTTGTTGAGGAAGCGTCGCATCGATGCATCATCAAACTCTGCGATGCGTGCAACACAAGAGAACTCAGGACTGAGCTGCCCGTCGTATACGGCAGTGCGGCAAGTGACGATCATGGGGCAGCCCACGTGAGTTCGCGCAAACTCGCGGAGTTCCCCTTCCACCCGCTCACGGTCTTCACGCCCCACCTCATCGAGACCATCAAAGAAGACTCGAAGGCGCCCGGAATCCAACATTCTTTCCACCAGCGAAGAGGCGCCCAGTATTTTCGCTTGACTAAATTCAGCAATAATTGAATCCCGGAGGCTTCTACGGGATGCGTTGCAATTATGCAGATTGATTATGACAGGAACTTGATTGTCGTCGCCTTTTTCTGCCCATCGCAGAATTTCGGACTTCAAAAGTAGAGATTTTCCAGCACCGGGTTCCCCCAGCACGACAATCCGGGAAGTGCTGTTTAACGTCTCACTCATGTCGGTTCGTTCCGTGCCGACAGTCGACTGGAGAGGGACGTAAATGCGCCGGATGTCAATATTGACTGTGTCGAACCCCAGCGGATGGCGGCCATGCCACGCTTCGACGCGCTGACGGTAACGTCGAAGCTGCCTTCCGCCGACCCGTCGTATGGACCCCCTCTGCCGGAAAACTGAGTCCACGGTGCGTGAAGCGAAACCCTTCATCAGCTCACTAAAATATGCGGCGAGAAGGAAGATCGCAGCAAACACGACTGCCGCAACACCCGCCCCGTAGGGCAAGACTTTGTCGAATTGATCAGCCACGAGAGCATCGTAGAGAAGAGGCATGTGCACCGGGGCCTATACTCAGAAATTTCTCTTCTCGATGGGTCCCATCGCCTCGCCTCCCGGCAGCGCATCTGACCGTGGTGATCAAATCGGTAAGCAAGGGACGCGGACGCACTGCCTGCACCCGCGTCGGGCGCCGACGTTCCGCCAGTGATGGCGAAATCACGAGTTCGGCCCATGCCATTGCTGCATCAGCAAGACTTGATCGACGATTCGCGCAGCGCCGCGATCGGTGCCAGTTCCGCGCGGGTCTGGGCCCACAGGACCAGGCCGTACGCCGAGACGGAGAGGGCCGCGCCGAGCAGGCCGAGGGGGGCGAACGGGCGCAGGACGCTGAGGAGTTCGCCGCGCCAGTGGTGGAGGGCGTACAGCGGGATCACGAAGCCCTCAAGGGCCATCAGCCAGGCGATGTAACCGAGGGAGGAGCCGGAGGCGCGGACGCCGAGGCCGTCCACGACGGTGTACGCGGCGATCGACACGCCGGTCGCCAACGCGGCGCCGATCGCCGCCCAGTTGGGACGGCGGCCACGCAGGCCCCACAGCGCGACACCCGTCAGGCCCGCGCAGGACAGCGCGATCCCGGCCGTCGCCCAGCCGTCGGGCACCTCGTGCGCGAAGACCGCGGCCAGTGCCGTGACGATCAGTGGAGCGGTGCCGCGGGCGATCGGGTAGGCCTGGCCGAAGTCGCCGAGCCGGAAGGACCGCATCAGCAGGACGTAGTAGGCGATGTGGATCAGGGCCGAAGCGATCAGATACGGCCAGGCCCCGGACGCCGGTACCGGCACGAACGGTGTCATGGCAAGCCCGATCAGCAGGCCGCCGCCCGCGATCAGGGTGAAGCCGGCCAGCTTGTCGGTGATGCGGTGGGCGATCGCGTTCCAGCACGCGTGGGTGACCGCGGCGAGCAGGACGGCCGCGGTGACCAGCGGGGTCACAGGGACTGCTCGCGCACGTCCACCAGGGTGCCGCCCGCGTGGGCGATCAGGGTCTTGGGGTCCATCGGGAACACGGCGTACGGGGTGCCCGCGGCGGCCCACACCGTGTCGTGGTCGAGCAGTGAACGGTCCGCCAGGACACGGGTCCTGGACCTGTGCCCGAAGGGCGGTACGCCGCCGATGGCGTACCCCGTCGTCTCCCGCACCAGCTCCACCTTGGCCCGCGTCACCTTCGCCGCGCCCAACTCCCGCCGTACAAGCTCGACATCGACCCGGGAGGCGCCGTCCATGAGGACGAGGACCGGCACCCCGTCCGCCGCGAAGATCAACGACTTGCAGATCTGGCTCAGTTCACAGCCGATCGCCGCGGCGGCCTCGGCGGCGGTGCGGGTCGCGTCCGGGAAGCGCCGGACCCGCGGGATCAGGTCGCCGAGCCCCAACTCCCGCAGGGCCTCGGCGAACCGGGGGTGCGCGGCGGACTCTTCGGGCGCGTTCGCGCTGGTGCTCTCATCGGCGGCGGTCATGTCCGGCACGTTAGCGGTCGGTGTACGGGGCAGGCGAATGAGTTCCGGGGAACGGATACCGGCCGCCCCGGCTGTCAGACAGGCCCTAGCTCGCAGCCTTCAGCAGCGCCGCCACGATCGGGCCCGCCGTGTCGCCGCCGTGGCCACCCTGCTGGACTACGCCCGCCGCGGCCAGATCGCCCTTGTACGCGGTGAACCAGCCGTTCGGCTTCTTCTGGCCGTCGACCTCGGCGGAGCCGGTCTTCGCGCCGTAGTCGGGGCCGAGACCGGACATCGCCTCGGCGGCGGTGCCGTACGCGGCGGTGTACCGCATGAGTTCGCGGAGTTGGGAGAGGGTGTCGGCCGACAGGGTGCGGGAGGCGGTGGCGAGCGTGCGCTTGTCCACGGACGGGGCGACCAGGTACGGCTGGTGGAAGGTGCCCGCCTTGACGGTGGCGGCGACCGACGCCATGTTCAGCGGGTTCATGCGGACCCCGCCCTGGCCGATCAGCGAGGCCGCCATCTGCGCAGCCGACTGCACCGGCACCGAGCCGTCGAAGGTCGGGACGCCGATCGCCCAGTCGTTCATGCCGAGGCCGAACACGTCCTGGGCCTGCTTGGTGAGGCTGTCGTTCTCCAGGTCGCCCGCCTGGCTGATGAACGCGGTGTTGCAGGACCGCGCGAAGCTCGCCTTGAACGTGCCGTTCTTGATCTGGAAGTCGTCGTCGTTGTGGAACTTCCAGTTGCCGTACGTGAACGTCTTGGGGCACGGGTGCTGCTCGTCGGCCGAGGCGAGGTCCTTGTCGATGAGCAGCGAGGCCGTGATGACCTTCATCGTGGAGCCGGGGGCGAGGGAGCCCTGGAAGGCGGTGTTGAAGCCGTGGCTCTGGTTCGCGACCGCGAGGATCTCGCCGGTCGAGGGGACCATCAGGACCACCGACGACTTGGCCTTCTTGGCCACCTGCGCCTCGGCCGCGGCCTGGAGGGTGGGGCTGAGGGTCGTCTGAACGGTCCCCGGCGTGCCCTCGCTGAGTGTCAGCAGTGTCTTGTCCGGGGTCTTCTCCGCGCCCTTGGCCGCGGCCTTGCGGATCACCTGGAGTTCGATGCCCGCCTTGCCGCCGGCCGTCTTGCCGTACTTCTCGCGCAGTCCGTCCAACACCGTGCCCAGGGACGGGTACTTGGCCGTGGTCAGCTTGCCGCCGTGCTTGTCGAGGGCCGTGATCGGGGGCGTACCGGACTCGCCGGTGACCAGCCGGTCGCCGTCCTGGAGGTCGGGGTGCACCACGGACGGCTTCCAGCCGACCAGCGCGACACCGTCCTCGGCCCGCCGTACGACCGTCAGCTTCGACTCGTACGAGAGCGGCTTGCTGGTGCCCTTGTACGTGACGGTGCCCTTGACGGAGAACGGCAGGGTGGCGCCCGTCCGGGTGCCGCTCGTCAGGGTCACGCCGGTGATGTGCGCGTCCTTGGTGTAGCCGGTGAGCAGCGTCTTGGCGGCGGCCGGGTCGTCGGTGGCCGCGGCGGCGCCGGCGACGGCGCCGCTCTGCCAGGCGGTGAGGAACTTCGTCGCCGCGGTGGTCACCTCGACGGCGGACAGCGGGCCGGTCTTGACGTCCTTGCGGTCGGCGGCCGTCGACGTCCTGTCCTCGGCCGCCGCGTCACCGCCGTACAGGCTGTACGCGCCGAACGCGCCGCCGACGACGGCCAGGGCGATCACTCCGCCCAGGACGGCCGGCTTCGCCTTGATGCCCTTGCGTTCGGCGACGCGTCTTCTGTTGCCCACAGCTACCTGTCCTCCGCTGGTTCCCCTGGTGCCCCCGCGCCCACACACACCTCAACGAGAGGCACCACCCTAGGGTCCCGTGCTGTGAGGAGTGACTTCAGCCACCGCTTCGTAGCACACCTGCGACGATCGGCCCGGCCGCGTCGCCGCCGTGGCCGCCGCCCTGGACCAGCGCGGCCGCCGCGATGTCGTCGCGGTAGCCGGTGAACCAGCTGTCGGACACGGCCTTCCCGTCGACCTCGGCCGAGCCGGTCTTGGCGCCGATGCTGCCGCCGAGTCCGGCCATGACCTTGGCGGCGGTGCCGCTGACCGCGGTGGCGTTCATCATCGAGCGGAGCTGGGAGACGGTGTCCGCGGGCAGTCCCTTGGCGGTGGCCAGTTGGCGGTCGTCGAGCTCGGGCGACACGATGACCGGCTGCCGGAAGGTGCCGGTGATGGCGGTCGCCGTCACCGAGGCCATGTTCAGCGGGCTCATCTGGACCTGGCCCTGGCCGATCGCGTTCGCCGCGCGGTCCGGGCCGCCGGAGGCGGGGACGCTGCCGTCGAAGGACGCGATGCCGGTCTTCCAGTTGTCCTGGCCGAGACCGAACCGGGTCTGCGCCTCGGTCGTCAGCGACTCGTCGGTGAGGGGCCTCGCGTCGCTGCCGTCGATGAGCTTCACGAAGGCGGTGTTGCAGGACCGCATGAAGCTGTTGGAGAGGCTGGCGCTCTCGTTGGGCTCCATCCCCGTGAGGTTCTTGAAGGTCTGGCTCTGCCAGGTGGCGGTCGGCGGGCAGGGCGCGGGGCCGTTCATCGAGGTGACGCCGTTGTCGATGAACATCGCCGCGGTGATGATCTTCATCGTGGAGCCGGGGGCCACCTTGCCGAGGAAGGCCGCGTTGAAGGCGTCCTCGCGGTTGTTGGCGACGGCGAGGACCTCGCCGGTGCTCGGTTTCACGGCGACCACGGACGACTGGTCGTAACTCTTGACGGCCTGCTCGGCCGCCGCCTGCGCGGTCGCGCTGAGCGTGGTGCGCAGCTTGCCGGGCACGCCCTTGGCGAGGGTCAGGAGTGTCGTGTCGCCCGCGTTCTGGTCCGCGTGTCTGATCGCCAGCTCGACGCCGGCGGTGCCGCCCGCAGAGTCGCCGTACTTCTCACGCAGTTCGTCCAGGACCGGGCCGAGGGACGGGTACTTCTTCGCGCTCAGGACAACGTTGTTCCGGTCCACGGCCTCGATCGGCGGGTTCGCCGCCTCGCCCGTGACGAAGGTGTCGCCCTTCTCCAGGTCGGGGTGGACGACGGACGGCTGCCAGTCGACCAGCGCCTTACCGGTGGTGCGCCCGCGTACGACGGTCAGCTCGGAGTCGTACGAGAGTGGCTTGCTCTTTCCGTCGAACGACACCGTCGCCTTGACCGAGAACGGCACGGACGCGCCGGACGGCGTGCCCGGTGTGATCCGCACGCCGGTGATGTGCCCGGTGTCTCCGTAGCTGGTCAGCACCAGTTGCGCGTCCGCGTCGTTGTTCGTGTACCCCGCCGCCGTGACCGCGTCGCCCTTCTCCCAGGCGGCGAAGAACCCGTCCGACGCCTCCTTGACCTCGTCGGCGTCCGGCGGCCCGCTCTTCACCGCGGCGGGACCCGACGAACCGGAGCCCCCGTCCCCGCTCACCGCGTTCACCACGTTGTAGGCGCCGTACCCGGCACCCCCCACCATCACCGCGAACACCCCGCCGACGATGACGCTCTTCGCCCCCTTGCGCATCCCGCGCTCCCCTCCCCGTGTACGCCTCCCCGAACTTATGAACGCGTTCAGAAAAGGTCGTCTCCTCGCACTCTATGCGCGAGCAGTGACACGTGGGAGCGGTGTTCCCCGATTGTTAGACCGGACCATCGGGCCCGGGTGGCCGGCCACGTACGTGAACACCGACCGCCGATGGGGATGGCCCCGGCTCGCTGGGTAACTCCTACACGGGCGTGGACGGGGGAGTCGGCTCGTCGAAGGCAGTGACCTTGAGGGCATTTGACAGGAGGCAACGCTTTGGAACTGTGGACGATCATCGCGGCGTTATCCGCCGTGATCGCGAACGTCATCTCCGTGTTCTTCGCTCGCCGCAGCCTGCGCAAGGCTGACGCCGCACTGGAACAGAGCCGGGTCCAGGCGGAACTGAGCCTGCAGCGGGCGGACTTGGCACTCGCGCAGGCCCAGCAGCTGTCGCGGGAATCCCTGCACGCCCACTGGGCGATCGACGGTGCGATGTCCGCCATAGCGTGGCGCGAGCAGGTGCTCGGGCTGTACGACCGGGGCCTCTCGGCGGAGAAGATCCGCCGCATCATGCTCCTGGAGGACGGCGGCGCCGGCTACGAGGCCAGCAACGGGCGCATCGACGACATCCTCAGGGAGATGCCGCCACGGCCTCGGCCGTGATGACGAACACCGGGGGCATCGACCGGCGACCAACGAGGGGGCGCGGCGACCCGCCGCGCCCTCTCGATGATTGTGACCGGCTAGACCCACGTATCCAGCCACATCCGTGACCGCCAGCTGTCGATGGGGATGGCCTGGCCCGTGTAGATCGGCCAGAAATAGATGAAGTTCCAGGCGATCAGGAGGACCAGGACTCCTGCGGCGGTGGCTCCTGCTACTCGGCGGCGTTCTGTGGAGCCCGGGGGGCCGATGATCGCGCCGATCATCATCGTGACGGCCAGGCAGAGGAAGGGGACGAAGACGACGGCGTAGAAGAAGAAGATCGTGCGCTGCTGGTACATGAACCAGGGGAGGTAGCCGGCCGCGATGCCGCAGGCGATCGCGCCCGCGCGCCAGTCGCGGCGGAACACCCAGCGCCACAGGACGTACAGGATCGCGAAGCAGGCCGCCCACCACAGGAGCGGGGTGCCGAGCGCCAGGACCTCGCGGGCGCACTTCTCGCCCGCGTCCGTGGGGCAGCCGTCGGTGCCGGGGGCCGGGGACTCGTAGAAGTAGGAGACCGGGCGGCCCAGGACGAGCCAGCTCCACGGGTTCGACTGGTAGGTGTGCGGGGAGGAGAGGCCGACGTGGAAGGCGTAGACCTCGTTCTCGTAGTGCCACAGGCTGCGCGCCCAGTCGGGGATCCAGGTGAAGTCGCCGCCCCTGCCGTCGGTCACGGCCCAGTTGCGGTAGTAGCCGCCCTTGCCGTTCTCGGGCGAGAGGATCCAGCCGGTCCAGGAGATCAGGTAGGTGGCCATGACGACCGGGACGGTGGACACGAACGTGATGAGCGCGTCGCGCCTGAGGGCCACCAGGTACGGGTATCGGGCGCCGGCCACGCGGCGGGCGGCGACGTCCCAGAGGAAGGTCATCGCACCGAACGCGAGCAGGACGTAGAGCGCGTTCCACTTGGTGCCGAAGGCCAGGCCCAGCATGAGGCCTGCCGCCCAGCGCCACGGGCGCCAGCCCAGGCGGGTGGTTCTGGCGATGTGAGCGTCGGGGCGTACGAAACCGTTCTCGTCCGGCGGTAGCGCGGCGGCCAGTCTGGCGCGGTTCCTGTCGCGGTCGATGACCAGGCAGCCGAAGGCGGCGAGGACGAAGAACATGAGCACGCCGTCGAGCAGGGCGGTGCGGCTCATCACGAAGTGCAGGCCGTCGACCGCCATCAGCGCGCCGGCCAGGCAGCCGAGGAAGGTGGAGCGGAACAGACGGCGCCCGATCCGGCAGAGCAGCAGCACCGACAGCGTGCCGAGCAGCGCGGTCATGAAGCGCCAGCCGAAGGGGTTGAACCCGAACATCCACTCGCCGAGCCCGATGACGTACTTGCCGACCGGCGGGTGCACGACATAGGCCGGGTCGGTCGGGATCCGGACGTTGCCGTCGCCCTGGAGGATCAGGGTGTTGGCGTCCTTGGGCCAGTTGACCTCGTAGCCGCGGTTGAAGAGCCCCCAGGCGTCCTTGGCGTAGTACGTCTCGTCGAATATCACCGCCCTGGGACTGCCCAGGTTCCAGAACCGCATCAGGCCGGCGACCAGCGTCACCAGCAGCGGTCCTCCCCACGCCGACCAGCGCGTCACGCGCTCGGCGGCCTTCTGGCGCAGCCCGATCGCCGCCCAGATGCGCGGGCTGGGCTCGGCGTACGGCGGCACCAGCCGCTCGCGTACGTCGATGGGCGGCGTCGCCGTGTATCCGAAGCGGCGCAGCCGCTGCTGCCACGACGGCCGCTGGTCTTCGGCGGCCTGGCCCTGCCGGGTGTCCGTGGAGGACGCGGTACTGGTCACCGCGCCATCGTAGGGAACCCATCTGTGGGAGTCCCGCGCCTGGGCCCATCCGTCCGGATTGCCTGCGGATGAGCCCGCCTCCGTGGGTCCCTGCGAGGATGGGGCGGTGAACGGAATCCTTGTGTTGGCAGGCACCCCCATCGGTGACATCTCGGACGCGCCGCCCCGGCTCGCCCAGGAACTGGCCGGGGCCGATGTCGTCGCCGCCGAGGACACCCGGCGGCTGCGCCGGCTCACCCAGGCGCTGGGCGTGCAGATCGGCGGCCGCGTGGTCTCGTACTTCGAGGGCAACGAGGCCGCCCGTACGCCCGAACTCGTCGAGGCGCTGGTCGGCGGGGCGCGGGTGGTGCTCGTGACCGACGCCGGGATGCCGTCGGTGTCGGACCCCGGATACCGGCTGGTCGCGGCGGCCGTCGAGAAGGACATCAAGGTCACCGCCGTACCCGGCCCCTCCGCCGTGCTCACCGCGCTCGCGCTGTCCGGGCTGCCCGTGGACCGCTTCTGCTTCGAGGGCTTCCTGCCGAGGAAGGCCGGCGAGCGGCTCTCCCGGCTCCGCGAGGTCGCCGAGGAGCGCCGCACCCTCGTCTACTTCGAGGCGCCGCACCGCCTCGACGACACCCTCGCCGCGATGGCCGAGGTCTTCGGCGCCGAGCGCCGGGCCGCGGTCTGCCGCGAGCTGACCAAGACGTACGAGGAGGTCAGGCGGGGCCCGCTGGCCGAGCTGGCCGCCTGGGCCGCCGAAGGGGTACGGGGCGAGATCAGCGTCGTCGTCGAAGGCGCCCCGGAGAAGGCCGAACTGCTGGACGCCGCCGAGCTGGTGCGCAGGGTCCAGGTGCGCGAGGAGGCGGGGGAGCGGCGCAAGGAGGCGATCGCGGTGGTCGCGGCGGAGGCCGGGATTCCCAAGCGGGAGGTCTTCGACGCGGTGGTGGCGGCGAAGAACGCGGCCAGGGCGGGCGCCTCGCAGGCTCCGTAGGCCCCGCCGGAAACTCGCGCGAAGCGCCGGGAACCCCGGCCTCGTGATCGCCCGTGAGCAGGGCGTCGGCGCTGCTCCAAAAACGGGCAAAGGGCCCTCGCGAAAGGCAAAGCCCAGGCCCGCCACCAGAGGTGTCGAGGCAAGGAAAGGCCAAGACGGCTCCAACACTCGACAGGTCTCGTGCGCTCGCCCCGGCGGAGGCGTCCACTGGATGACAGGGACGCTCCGTCCCTCCGCCTCCGCCGGCCGGAGGCGCTTGTCCAGCGGACAGAGGAGCTGGCATGAGTGAGATCGCAGGACAGACCGGTCCCCGCAGCGCAGCGGCCACCGCCGTCGTCAACGAGTCGTACTCCTTCGCCTGCATGCGCTGCGGGCACGGGTGGGAGCAGTCGTACGAGATAGAGCACCACCTCAACGCCGAGGGCACCGAGTTCGTGATGTACGTCGCGAACGGACAGGTCGTGCCGTCGCCGCTGAGCCGGCCCACCTGTCTGAACTGCGACAACCACGTGGTGCGCATCATGCGCGCCGGGCAGGTGTCCTCCGCCCAGGACTCCTTCCACCGCCTCCAGCGGACCCAGCAGCGGCAGCGGCCCGTGGAGGCCGGTCAGGAAGCGTACGAGGAAGCGCGCGAGGAGTCCCCCGGGCGGGCGCAGGACGCGCCGCACCGGGAGCCGCACCACTGGCACCTCTCGGACCTGCTGCACCCGTTCGCGCACCGCAGGGCGGGGTGACCCCCGGGCGGGGTCGGGTGTCCCTGAGAGGGCCCGGGGTCGGGTGTCCCTGAGAGGGACCCGGGTCGGGTGTCCCTGAGGGGGCCCCGGGGCTCGGGATCGGGCTCGGGTGAGGCCGGGCGTGCCCCTTTCGTAGGATCGGGGCATGCCCTCCGACAGGACCGAAACCCCGCCCCTCCCCGAGCCGTTGCGCGTGCCCGTCGCCGACTCGCACACCCACCTCGACATGCAGTCCGGCACGGTGGACGAGGCCCTCGCGAAGGCCGCCTCGGTCGGCGTGACGACGGTCGTCCAGGTCGGCTGCGACGTGCAGGGCTCGCGCTGGGCGGCGAAGACGGCCGCCGCGTACGACGCCGTCCACGCGACGGTCGCGCTGCACCCCAACGAAGCGCCCCGGATCGTGCACGGCGACCCCGACGGCTGGTCCCGGCAGGGCGAGCGGTCCCCGGGCGGTGACGCCGCGCTGGACGAGGCGCTCGCCGAGATCGACAGGCTGGCCGCGCTGCCGCAGGTCAAGGGCGTCGGCGAGACCGGGCTCGACCACTTCCGCACCGGACCCGAGGGCGTGGCCGCCCAGGAGCGGTCCTTCCGGGCGCACATCGAGATCGCCAAGCGGCACGGCAAGGCGCTGGTCATCCACGACCGCGACGCCCACGCCGACGTGCTGCGCGTCCTCAAGGAGGAGGGCGCTCCCGAGCGGACCGTCTTCCACTGCTACTCCGGTGACGCGGCGATGGCCGAAGTGTGCGCCCGCGCCGGGTACTTCATGTCCTTCGCCGGCAACATGACCTTCAAGAACGCCCAGCCGCTGCGCGACGCGCTCGCCGCCGCGCCGCTGGAACTCGTCCTGGTGGAGACCGACGCGCCGTTCCTGACGCCCGCGCCGTACCGCGGACGGCCTAACGCGCCGTATCTCATTCCGGTCACGGTCCGCGCGATGGCCGCGGTGCGCGGCATCGACGAGGACGCCCTGGCGACCTCGATCTCCGCGAACACCGCGCGTGCGTTTGATTACTGACGCATAACGCTAACGGGGGTTCCTCCGGGGGGAGGCGCCGGGCAGAGCCGCGACTCCGTGTAGTCGCGTCGCTTTGGAGAGTGACGACCGCTCCGCTAGGTTCTGGTCGCCCACCGTCTTCCTCCACCTGCCCTCCGGAGCGTGCCGTCGTGAGCAACTCGCAGTACGAGCCGTACGCGCCGCCGTATACGCCGACCTACGGGGACACGTATGTGCCCGCGTACGAGGCGTACGAGGCGTACGAGGTCGATGAGGCGCGTGTGCCGGAGTCGGACCTGTCGGACCTTCCCACTGAGCCCCGGCTGCCTCGGCAGGCCGCCTTCGAGAGCGTCTCCGACGGCGGCGCCGTCGTATCGGGCGGCGGGCGTGCCGAGGCCCGGCGCGCGTCCCGGCGCAAGGGGTCGGGCGAGCGCCCCGAGTCCCTGCGGCGGCTGCTCCCGCAGGCGCTGGTCGTGGCGTTCCTGGCCGGCGGGACCTCCGCCTTCGTCGCCAACGACAAGGCGATCGAGCTCAGCGTCGACGGGAAGCCGCGCACGCTGCACACCTTCGCGGACGACGTGACCGAACTGCTCGCCGCCGAGGGCGTAGACGTGGGGGCGCACGACGTCGTGGCGCCCGCGCCCGGCACCGCTCTCGCCACCGGTGACGAGGTCGCCGTGCACTACGGGCGCCCCGTGCGCCTCACGCTCGACGGGCAGCCGCGCGAGGTGTGGACGACGGAGCACACGGTGGCCGGCGCGCTCCGGCAGCTCGGGGTGCGCGCGGAGGGGGCGTACCTGTCGGCCTCGCGCTCCCAGCGGATCGGCCGCGCCGGGCTCACCCTCGACGTCCGTACCGAGCGCACCGTGACGATCATGGCGGACGGCCGGGCGCGGACGATCCGGACGAACGTGGCGACCGTGGGGGAGACCCTCGACGAGGCCGGGATCACCCTCCACGGGCAGGACACCACCTCCGTCGCGGCCGGCAGCTTTCCCCGTGACGGGCAGACGGTCACCGTCATGCGGATCACCGGGAGCAAGGAGGTCCGCGAGGAGTCGATCCCGTTCGCCGTGGAGCGGACGCGGGATCCCTCGCTGTTCCGGGGCACCGAGGTGGTCGAGCGGGCCGGGCAGCCCGGGGCCCGGCGGGTCACGTATCTCCTGCGGACCGTCAACGGTGTCAGGCAGAAGCCGCGGCGGGTGCGTTCCGAGGTGGTGCGGGAGCCGCGGGCGCAGGTGGTGAAGGTCGGTACGAAGCCGATGCCCACGTCTGTCGGTGGAGCGGATCATCTTGACTGGGCCGGGCTTGCCGCCTGTGAGTCGGGGGGGCGGGCCGGGGCGGTGGATCCCTCCGGTACGTACGGAGGGCTCTACCAGTTCGACACCCGGACCTGGCAGGGGCTCGGCGGTGCCGGGCGGCCTCAGGACGCGCCCGCCGCGGAGCAGACCTTCCGGGCGAAGAAGCTGTACGTGCGCCGAGGGGCGAGTCCTTGGCCGCACTGTGGTGCGCGGTTGCAGGGGTGAGGTTTTTCGCCCCCTCCGCCCCTTCCCGTCCCGTCTCTCGGGGGCTCCGCCCCCGAACCCCCGCTCCTCAAACGCCGGAGGGGCTGAAATTTTCCGCCGGGCGGCGCTAGAAATCTTTCAGCCCGTCCGGCGTTTGAGGACGAGCGCGTCAGCGCGATGCGGGGGTCTGGGGGCGGCAGCCCCCAGAAACAAGGGACGGGTAGGGGCGGAGGGGGCGAGGAAACGCCGGGGCCCGATCCACCCGTACCCTTGCCTCGTGAGCAGTCCCACCTCCGACGCCCTCCTGGGCCCCGCCGACGTCCGCGAACTCGCGGGTGCCCTCGGCGTGCGGCCCACCAAGCAGCGCGGCCAGAACTTCGTGATCGACGCGAACACGGTGCGGCGCATCGTGCGTACCGCCGACGTGCGCCCCGACGACGTGGTCGTCGAGGTGGGCCCGGGGCTCGGCTCCCTGACGCTCGCGCTGCTGGAGGCCGCGGACCGGGTCGTCGCGGTGGAGATCGACGACGTACTCGCCGGGGCGCTCCCGGCGACCGTCGCGGCACGCATGCCGGAGCGCGCCGGGCGGTTCTCGCTCGTGCACAGCGACGCGATGCGGGTACGGGAACTCCCCGGCCCCGCCCCCACCGCGCTCGTCGCGAACCTGCCGTACAACGTCGCCGTCCCCGTGCTGCTGCACATGCTGGAGACCTTCCCGTCCATCGAGCGGACGCTGGTGATGGTGCAGGCCGAGGTCGCCGACCGGCTCGCGGCGCCGCCGGGCTCGAAGGTGTACGGCGTGCCGTCGGTGAAGGCCAACTGGTACGCGGACGTGAAGCGGGCCGGTTCCATCGGGCGCAACGTCTTCTGGCCCGCGCCGAACGTCGACAGCGGGCTGGTGTCGCTCACCCGGCGCGCCGAACCCATCAGGACCACCGCGTCGAGGCGCGAGGTGTTCGCCGTGGTGGACGCCGCCTTCGCGCAACGGCGCAAGACGCTGCGCGCCGCCCTCGCAGGGTGGGCGGGATCCCCGGCCGCCGCCGAGACCGCGCTCGTCGCCGCCGGAGTCTCACCGCAGGCCCGCGGCGAGTCCCTCACGGTCGAGGAGTTCGCCCGCGTCGCCGAGCACGCCCAGCACGCCCAGCACAAGGAGTCCGCGGCAAAGTGACCGTGACCGTACGCGCCCCCGCCAAGGTCAACGTGCAGCTCTCGGTGGGCGGCGCCCGCCCGGACGGCTTCCACGACCTGGCCAACGTGTTCCTCGCCGTCGGCCTGTACGACGAGGTCACGGTGACCCCGGCTGACGAGCTGAGCGTCACCTGCGTGGGCACCGACGCCGACCAGGTCCCGCTGGACGTGACGAACCTGGCCGCCCGTGCCGCGATCGAGCTCGGCCGCCGGTACGGCGTGGACCCCCGTGTGCACATCCACATCGCCAAGGACATCCCCGTCGCGGGCGGCATGGCGGGCGGCAGCGCCGACGGCGCCGCGGCCCTGCTCGCCTGCGACACCCTGTGGGGCACGAACGCCTCGCGCGGAGAACTCCTGGAGATCTGCGCCGAGTTGGGCAGCGACGTGCCGTTCGCTCTGGTCGGCGGGGCGGCGCTCGGCCTCGGGCGGGGCGAGCGGCTGAAGGCCCTGGAGGTCGGCGGGACCTTCCACTGGGTGTTCGCGTCCGCCCACCGCGGGCTGTCCACCCCGGCGGTGTTCCGGGAGTTCGACCGGATGAACGAGGGCGTGCGGATCCCCGAGCCCGTCGCCTCGCCGGAACTGCTCGCCGCCCTCGCGAAGGGGGACGCCGCCGCCCTCGCGGGCGCCGTCTCCAACGACCTCCAGCCCGCCGCTCTCTCGCTCTTCCCCGAACTGTCCAGGACCCTGGCCGCCGGCCGCGCCGCCGGAGCCCTCGCCGCGCTCGTCTCCGGTTCGGGTCCGACCACCGCGTTCCTCGCCCGCGATCCGGAGTCCGCGGACGCGATCGCCGGGGCGCTGTCCGCCTCCGGCACCTGCCGGACGGTGCGCACGGCGTCCGGGGCCGCGCCGGGGGCCACGGTCCTCGCGCCGGGGGCCACGGTCCTCGTACCGGGTGCCACGGTGCCGGCGCCGGGCGCGCACTAGTCTTGAAGGTCGATCGTCAGTCGTGAAGGTCGATCGTCCACCCTGTCAGGAGAGAAATGGCCGTCAACCTCGTCAATGTCGAGTCCGTCAGCAAGGTGTACGGCACCCGTGCACTGCTCGACGGGGTCTCCCTCGGCGTCAGCGAGGGTGACCGCATCGGCGTCGTCGGCCGCAACGGCGACGGGAAGACGACCCTGATCCGGATGCTCGCCAAGCTGGAGGAGGCCGACTCCGGACGCGTCACCCACTCCGGCGGGCTGACCCTCGGCGTGCTGACCCAGTACGACTCCCTCGACCCCGAGGCCACCGTCCGGCACGAGGTCATCCGGGACATGGCCGACCACGAGTGGGCGGGCAACGCCAAGATCAGGGACGTACTGACGGGCCTGTTCGGCGGCCTCGACCTGCCCGGCTTCCCGCAGGGGCTGGACACCGTCATCGGCCCGCTCTCCGGTGGTGAGCGCCGCCGTATCGCGCTGGCCAAGCTGCTCATCGAGGACCAGGACCTGGTCATCCTCGACGAGCCGACCAACCACCTGGACGTCGAGGGCATCGCCTGGCTCGCCAAGCACCTGCGCGAGCGGCGCTCGGCCCTCGTCTGCGTCACCCACGACCGCTGGTTCCTCGACCAGGTCTGCACCCGCATGTGGGACGTGCAGAAGGGCGACGTGTACGAGTACGAGGGCGGCTACTCGGACTACGTCTTCGCGCGCGCCGAGCGGGAGCGGATCGCCGCCACCGAGGAGGTGAAGCGGCAGAACCTGGTGCGCAAGGAGCTGGCCTGGCTACGCCGCGGCGCCCCCGCCCGTACGTCCAAGCCGCGCTTCCGTGTGGAGGCCGCCAACGAACTGATCGCGGACGTGCCGCCGCCGCGGGACACCTCCGAGCTGATGAAGTTCGCCAGCTCCCGGCTCGGCAGGACCGTCTTCGACCTCAAGGACGTCACCGTCCAGGCCGGCCCCAAGGTGCTGCTCAAGCACCTGACCTGGCACCTCGGCCCCGGCGACCGCGTCGGTCTGGTCGGGGTCAACGGCGCGGGCAAGACCTCGCTGCTGCGGGCCATGGCCGAGGCCGCCCGCAGCGACGGCGACAAGCAGCCGGTCGCCGGACAGATCGTCACCGGCAAGACCGTCAAGCTCGCCTACCTCTCCCAGGAGGTCACCGAACTCGACCCCACCTGGCGGGTGTTGCAGGCCGTCCAGGCGGTACGCGACCGGGTCGACCTCGGCAAGGGCCGCGAACTGACCGCGGGCCAGCTCTGCGAGACGTTCGGCTTCAACAAGGACAAGCAGTGGACGCCCGTCGGGGACCTCTCCGGCGGTGAGCGGCGGCGGCTCCAGCTGCTGCGCCTGCTGATGGACGAGCCCAACGTCCTCTTCCTCGACGAGCCCACCAACGACCTGGACATCGAGACCCTCACCCAGCTGGAGGACCTGCTCGACGGCTGGCCCGGGTCGATGATCGTGATCTCCCACGACCGGTTCTTCATCGAGCGGACCACGGACAACGTGTACGCGCTGCTCGGCGACGCCACGCTGCGGATGCTGCCGCGCGGGATCGACGAGTACCTGGAGCGGCGCAGGAAGATGGAGGAGGTCGCGGCCGCCGCCGTACTGGCCGCCGCGCCCGCCCCCACCGCGAAGGCCGCCTCCGCCGCCGACGCCCGCGCCGCCAAGAAGGAACTCCAGAAGATCGAGCGGCAGTTGGACAAGGCCTCCGAGAAGGAGACCAGGCTGCACGCCCAGATCGCGGACAACGCGACGGACTTCGCGAAGGTCGCCGAACTCGACGCCGAACTGCGGAGGTTGACCGGGGAGCGCGAGGAACTGGAAATGCGCTGGCTGGAGTTGGCCGAAGACGCCTGATCCGGGCGCGTGCGCCGTGCGCGCGGGGCGTGAAGGCCCCGTGAAGGCGCGTAACGACCCCATCACGGGCCGGTCCTCCCTTGGGAACAGGGGGAGCACCGGCCCGGTGTCATGACCCCGCACAGTGATAGAAAGAGCCGTCTGAGAAAAGTCTGAGAACCACCGGGTATGGCGGGAATCCAACGCCGCCGGTGGGGCGCCGCATCAGTGAACAGGGGGACGCGCTGATGAGTCAGCCGCCGAGTCAGCCGCCGCAGGGCGGGTTCGGAGCACCGCAGGACCAGTCCGGCGCAGGGGGGTTCGGCCCGCCGCAGGGCGCTCCGCCGACGCCCGCGCAGCCTCCGCACGCCCCGACGCCGCCACAGGGACCGCCCGCGGGACCGCCACAGCCGGGTTACGGGTATCCCCAGCAGCCGGGTCCCTACGGTCAGCCGCAGCAGCCCGGCCCCTACGGCCAGCCGGGTCCGTACGGCCAGCCGCAGCAGCCGGGCCCGTACGGTCAGCCCGGTCCCTACGGGCAGCAGCCGGGCTACGGCTATCCGCCCCAGGCGCAGTACCCCGGCGGACCCGGCACGCCGCCTCCCGGTGGCTCCGGCGGGTCCGGTGGCTTCTTCCGGGGCAAGCCCGCGGTGATCATCGGTGCCGCGGTGGCGGCACTGCTCGTCATCGGCGGCACCGTGTTCGCCGTCAACAGCGGTGGTGACGACGGGGACAGGAAGCCGGTCGCGGAGAAGAGCGACGATGGCAAGGCCACCGGCTCCCAGGACCCGGTCAACCCCGGCGACGGCAGCGGCGACGGCGGCGAGGACCCGGAGAACCTCAACGAGGGCCGCCAGGCGGGCGAGTCGAAGGTGCTCTGGTACAAGGGGGCGCCCGACGCCCCCGGTTCGGGCGCCGACGCACCCGGCCAGTGGATCACCGACAAGGCCGCGGTGAAGGCGGCGTACAAGCAGCTCTTCGCCTTCAACGTCGGTGACGGCAAGCCCGCCTGGGAGACGCTCACCTTCCCGCAGAAGATCTGTGCGGTCACCCCGCAGAAGACGTCCGCGGACAAGGTCGTCGTCGCCTACATGAGCGGTGTGAGCGACAGCGCCAAGTGCAACCAGCTCCAGGAGGTCGACCTCGCCACCGGCACGAAGGGCTGGACCGCCGAGGTCGCCGACGGCGCGCTCTTCGACAGCGCCCTGTCCATCGAACTCTCCCTCGTCGGCGACACCCTGATGGTCGGCCGGTCCATGTCGGGCACCGCGTACGACGCCTCCACCGGCAAGAAGCTGTGGAACAAGGAGAAGTACGGGCAGGCCTGCTACCCCTCCGCGTTCACCGGCGGCGCCAAACTGCTCACCGTCGCCTCCTGCGGCGCCAGCACCGACAACGAGCACGACGAGGTGCAGGAGCTCGACCCGGCGACCGGCAAGGCCCGGTGGACCAAGAAGATCCCCAAGGGCTGGAAGGTCGCGCGCGCCTACTCCGTCGAGCCCGTCGTCCTCTACCTCACCAACGAGGACAAGGACCAGTGGAACATCTCCACGCTGAAGAACGACGGCACGCTCCGTTCCCAGGTAGACGTCGACGAGACGTTCGCGCCCGAGTGCGGCTGGGCCATCCTCGCCCGTGACCTCCAGGGCTGCACCGGTACGGCCTCGGACGCCAACACCCTCTACCTGCCGACCGAGGCGACGACCGGCGCCAACGAGATCGTCGCGATCAGCCTGGAGACCGGCAAGGAGAAGTGGCGCGTCAAGTCCCCGGCGGACGAGTCGATGCTGCCGCTGAAGACGGACGGCACGAACCTCATCGCCTACGTCCAGCCGTCGTACGACGCCGGCGGCCAGGTCGTGTCGATCCCGACTTCCGGCAGCGACCACAAGCCCACGAAGCTGCTCCAGAACCCGCAGGGCACCGCGCAGATCGAGAACGGCTTCTTCTCCAAGGCGGTCGACTACGTCGACGGGCGCTTCTACATCTCCACCACCCGGCTGACGGGCACGGGCGAGGCCGAGGAGAAGCTGATGCTCGCCTTCGGCGAGTGACCGGCCGCTCCCGCTCCGCCCCGCTCCGGCCCCACCGCGACCTCGTCGCCCTCGTCCCCTTCACACCCGAGGTACCCACGTCATGACCCAGCCGCCGCCCCCGCCGCCCCCCAACGAGCCGCCGCAGAGCCAGCCGCCGCAGGACCCGCCGCCCGGTGGTTTCGGCGCACCGCAGGATCCCCCGCCCGGTGGTTTCGGCGCGCCGCAGGATCCGCCCCCGGGTGGTTTCGGCGCGCCCCAGAGCCCTCCTCCGGGTGGTTTCGGCGCCCCGACGCCCCCGCCGCCCGCGCAGGGTCCCGGCTACGGCTATCCGCAGGCGGCCTCGGCCGCCGCTCCGCCGCAGCAGCCCTACGGCTACCCGCAGACCCCGCCCCCGCCGGCCGGCGGACCGGGTTACGGCTACCCGGGCCCGCAGCAGCAGCCGCAGCCTCCGTACGGCTATCCGCAGCAGGCGCCCTACCAGGCGGCGCCATACCCCACCGTCGTCCAGGGCGCGGGCGGCGGACGGAAGTTCAACAGCTCGGTCGTCATCATCGTGGCGGCCGTGGTGGCCGTCGCGCTGATCGTGGGCGGCGGTGTCCTGTACGCGAACTCCTCCGGCGACGACAGCAGGAACAACTCCTCGGACACGACGGGCGGCGGCACCGGCGGCAAGGACGACAAGGGCGACAAGGGCGACGACACCCCGTCCGGCGGCGGAGGCAAGGAGAAGGTGCCGTCCGACACGAGTTCCAAGGTCCTCTTCCAGGTCCCGGCGCCGGCTGTGAAGGACGACCTCAGTGTGACCACCGTCGGCTCCTGGCTCACCGACAAGGTGTACGCCAAGAGCGGCAACGCCGAGATCGTCGGCTACGACCCCGAATCGGGTGCCAAGCTCTGGACCATCCCGCTCCCCGGCCCGGTGTGCCTGGCCAGTCGCCACACCAACGACGCCGATCGGACAGCGATCGTCTACGAGCCGGCCATGCCGACCAACGACGCTCCGTCGCACGGTTGCAGCGAGGTCGCGGCCCTTGATCTCGGCACGGGCAAGAAGCTGTGGACGAAGACCGTCAAGTCCGGTGACCAGAAGATCAGCCTCGGCAACGTCACCGTGAGCGGAAACACCGTCGCCGTCGGCAGTACCAGCGGCGGCGCCGGCCTGGACATCTCCACCGGCAAGTCGCTGTGGGCACCGAAGCCGACCGACACCTGCTACGACTCCGGGTACGGCGGCGGCGATGCCCTGGTCGCGGTCCGCAAGTGCGGTGAGTACGGCAGCAACAGGCAGCTCCACATCCAGACCATCGACCCGAGGTCGGGGAAGGTGGTCTCCGAGTACGAGATGTCCAGCGGTATCGAGTACGCGAGCGTCGTCTCGACCAATCCGCTCGTGGTGGCCGCCGACGTCGGCGACTCCGCCGGTGACGGCAGTGGCATCTCGGACTTCTTCTCCATCGACAACAAGACCGGCAAGCTGCTCACCAAGATCTCCGCGCCGGGTAAGAAGTACGCCGCCAAGTGCGACGGCATCACCAAGATCGAGGCCTGTTCGCAGCTGGTGGTCGGCAACGACAAGCTCTACATCCCGACGGAGGAGCACGACGGCGGCGCCGAGTACAGCCGGACCAACGAGATCGTCGCCTTCGACCTGGCCACCGGGAAGCAGACCGGCGAGCGCGCGGACGCGGGTGACGGTTACAACATCTCCCCGCTGCGCATGGACGGCGGCAACGTCCTCGCGTACAAGCGACCGCCGTACGACAAGGGCGGCCAGGTCGTGACCATCGACGGCACCTCGTTCAAGGAGACCAAGCTCCTGGAGAACCCGGCGACCGAGACGGTCCGCGACGCGGAGACCAGCATGCTTCCGGACTACGCCGAGATCATGTACAGCGGCGGCCGTCTGTACATGTCCCAGGTCTACGCCCGCAAGCCGTCCAGCGCGGATGACACGGAGTACCTGGCGGTCGCCTTCGGCACGAACTGAACTCCCGCCCCTGCTCAGGGGCGGGACCGTGCACGTACCCCTCATCACTCCCGAATGCGAGGAATTTCGGTAATCCGGGGCACTTCTCTCCAGTAGGGGAAGCGCAACGTCGAACAAGCGTGTAGCTTCCGGTGGATGGAGAGCCGGGGGGCTCCTAATCCACGGGGAACCAGTGGGGATGCTTGGGGGAACTGGGGGGTTGCTCGATGGGAGTGCGGCTCATGGTGGTCGACGACCACCGGCTGCTCGCGGAGGCGTTGGCCTCGGCCTTGAAACTGCGCGGGCACCGGGTGCTCGCCGCCGCGGCGCCTGCCGCCGGGGCGGCGGAGCTGGTGATCACAAGGGCACCCGAGGTGTGCCTGATCGGTACGGCGACACCGGCCGAGCCGGGGATCTTCGACCCGGTGGTGAAGATCAAGAAGGAGCGGCCGCAGGTGGCGGTCCTGGTACTCGGCCCGGTCCCGAACCCGCGCGGCATCGCCGCCGCGTTCGCGGCCGGTGCCTCGGGATACGTCCGTCACGACGAGCGCATAGAGGGCGTCGAGCGGGCGATCATGAAGGCCAGAGCGGGGGAGGCGGCCGTGGCGCCGCAGCTTCTCCAGGGCGCGTTCAGCGAACTGCTCAACCCGGCGGCGCAGCCCGACGACGAGGGCCAGCGGCTGCTCCAGATGCTGACACCCAGAGAGGTGGAAGTACTGGTGCGGGTCGCGGACGGTGAGGACACCCGGCTCATCGCGGCCGGCATGGGGATCGCGCCGTCCACCGCACGGACCCATGTCCAGCGGGTGCTGATGAAACTGGGCGTGGGCTCGCGTCTTGAGGCGGCGGCACTGGCGGCCCGTACGGGGCTGCTGGACCGGGCGGGACCGGTGGCGCCGTCGTTCGCCGACGTGCCGCAGGATCCGCGGTAGCCGCGCCGGGGCGGGGCCTGGCCGGGGTTGCGCGATCCGCGCTCCCCGGCTCCCCACTCTCTGCCCCTAGTCGCGGGGCGTGAACAACAGGTTCCGCGTGCCCTTGGGGCGGTCGGCGGTCGAGGGGACGAGTGACCCGTCGGCCTCGGCGATCCAGTGGCAGTCGTAGCCGAGCGGGCCGAACTCATCGAGGAGCGGGTCGAGGGGCGCGTTGACCAGCGCCTCCAGGATGACGTGCGGCCGGTCGCGCTTGAGCACCTGCCGGGCGCCCTTGAGGACCGACATCTCGTGGCCCTCCACGTCGATCTTCATGAGGTCCAGCTTCTTGTCGGCGAAGACCTCGTCGAGCTTCATGAGCTGGATGCGCTTCAGCTCGGCGCCGTCGGGGACCATCTCCAGGGACGAGCCGGTGGAGAGCAGGTTCGCGGAGAAGCGGACACTGATGTCGGCCCAGCCGGCCTCGCTGGAGACACCCGCCTGGTAACGCTTCACGTTGGAGGCGCCGTTGCTCCGCACGTTCACCGCGAGACGGGCGTGGATCATGTCGACGGGCTCGAAGGAGTGCACCTTCGCCGCGGGGTTGGCGAGCGCGGCGATCATCGAGAAGTACCCGACGTGCGCGCCGACGTCGGCTATCGTCTCGCTCTTCGCGGCCAGCCGTGCCCACGTGCCGAGCGAGCCGGGCTCGTACCCGAAGTGACCGTTCCACAGCGTCTCGAGCGCCACCGCGTCATCGTTCACACAGAACATCACGAAGGGCGGACAGTACGGAGAGTCGATCTCGACGTAACCCCGGAACGGGTGCTTCTTCCGGTGGACACGGATGATCTCACCCGCTGCGACCGGCCGGACGATGGTGGAGTGGGCCAACGTACGAGCATTGGCTTCTTCGAGCTCGGAGAGGCGCATCACGCGATGGTAGAGCTGTGGCCAGAGCCTGTCGCCCGGTTCGGACTCATCCAAGATGAACATAAATGTTCGCCGGGGCCGGAGTCCCCCGAGGGGACGCCGGCCCCGGGTGGGCCCTACTCCTTCGTGGGCAGTTCGTCGCCCTCGATCACCGGCGGCACGGTCGGCCGCAGTTTCAGCCAGACCAGGAAGAACAGCCCGAGGGCGAGCATCGCGAGGCCCGTCCAGAGGTTGATGTTGACGCCCTCGGCCTTCTTGAGGTCGGCGTCGGACGGGGAGATGCCGGCGATCGTGACGATGACGCCGTAGACGACGAACAGGCCGCCGATGATGCGCCGGATGTCGAAGAGGCTGGCGGCGGTCGCCGACCTGCTTTCCAGATCGGTGACTTCGCGCTGGAGATCAGACATGAGGGTTCGGCCTCCGATCGGTCAGAAGGAGAAGGGGATGTAGCAGATGGCGGCGAGGACGATGGCGCCCCAGCCGAGCAGCGCGGGCTTGCGGTACCAGGCGTCGTCGCCCGCGCCGGGCGGTTCCTCCATGCCGGGGGAGCGGGTGCCGTAGACCAGGCCGGCGAGTTCCGCCTCCGGCTTCGGGGCGGTGAAGAGGGTGACGGCCACCATGACCACCGCACCCGCCACGAAGCCCACGATCGCCGAGACGAAGTTCGCGCCCTGGTCGCTGGGGATGCTGATGATGCCCTGCTTGTAGATCCAGAAGTAGTTGACCATCGCGGCTGTGGTGCCCGCGAGCAGGCCCCAGACGCCGGACTTCATCGAGGCCCGCTTCCAGAACATGCCGATGATGAAGACCACGAACATCGGCACGTTGAAGAAGGAGAAGAGCGTCTGGAGGTAGCTCATGATGTTGGAGAACGACGAGGCGATGAACGCCGTGCCGATCGACGCCAGTACGCCGACCGCCGTGATCAGGCGGCCGAACCGCACGTAGTAGCCGTCCTCGCGGTCCTTGACCACGTACCGCTGCCAGATGTCCGTGGTGAACACCGTGTTGAAGGACGAGACGTTGGCCGCCATGCCCGCCATGAAGGCGGCGAGCAGGCCCGTCACCGCGATGCCGAGCACGCCGTTCGGGAGCAGTTCCTGCATCAGGTACGGGATCGCGTCGTTGTACTGGAGGTCCGAGCTCGCGGTGCCGATGTTCGGGACGAGGACGGCGGCGACCAGACCGGGGATCATCACCAGGAAGACGATGAAGATCTTCGGGAACGCGGCGATGAGCGGGGTGCGCTGGGCCGCCGAGAGGTTCTTGGCGGACAGGGCGCGCTGGACCTCGGCGAAGTTCGTCGTCCAGTAGCCGAAGGACAGCACGAAGCCGAGGCCGAGGACGATCGTCAGCCAGTTCGCGCCGAGCGGGTTGGCGTCGCCGATGCCCGTACCTCCCCAGGCGGAGAGGAAGTTGTCGCCGTGCGACTTGGTCAGGGAGTCCGACAGGCCGTCCCAGCCGCCGACCTTCTTCAGGCCGAGGATCGTGATCGGGATGAGCGCGGCGAGGATCACGAAGAACTGGAGCACTTCGTTGTAGATCGCCGAGGAGAGGCCGCCGACCGTGATGTACGCGAGCACGAAGAAGCCCGCGACCACGATCGCCACCCACTGGGGCCAGCCGAGGAGCGCCTCGACGACGATGGCCATGGCGTACAGGTTGACGCCCGCGATCAGCACCGCCGCGAAGGCGAACAGGATCGAGCTCAGCAGATGTGCGGACTTGTCGAAGCGCTGGAGCAGGAACTCCGGCACCGAGCGGACCTTGGAGCCGTAGTAGAACGGCATCATCACCAGGCCCAGGAAGACCATCGCCGGGATGGCGCCGATCCAGTACCAGTGGACGACCGCGACGCCGTACTGCGCGCCGGTCGCCGCCATGCCCAGGATCTCGGTCGCGCCCAGGTTGGCCGCGACGAACGCGAGGCCGGTGACCCAGGCGGGCAGTGAACGCCCGGACAGGAAGAAGTCCAGGCTGGTCTTCACCGAGCGGCGGGCCGCGAGGCCGATGCCGAGGACGACGACGAAGTAGATCGCCAGGATCGTGTAGTCGAGCGCGTTCGTGGGGAGACGGAGCCCTTCGGCGAGGTAGCTGTGGTTGAAGGCACCGGTCGATCCGGCTGCCTGATATGTGGGGGACTGCATAGGAACTCGCTTCGTCGCGTGAACGTATCCGAGCGGAACCTACGCCTCCATCTTTAGAAACTGAACAGAAGGGGTGATGTTCTTTGTTTGATTGTGATGTTGACGTCGGTGGTGCATTGTGGTTTGTTGTGTTCGGTTCTGTTTGAAGCTTTGTTGGGCGCGGATGGAGAGTTCCGACTGTGAAGAAGACCTCGACCCGGCTGGCCGACGGTCGTGAGCTCATCTACTACGACTCGCACGACGACACGGTGCGCGACGCGGTCGACCGCCGCCCGCTCGACCCGACCGTCACCACCTCCGAGGTGCGCCGCGACCCGCTGCTCGGCGACTCGGTCGCGATCGCCTCGCACCGCCAGGGCCGCACCTACCACCCCCCGGCGAACGAGTGCCCGCTGTGCCCCTCCCAGGGCGACCGGCTGAGCGAGATCCCGGACTCCTCGTACGACGTCGTCGTCTTCGAGAACCGCTTCCCCTCGCTGGCCGGCGACTCCGGCCGCTGCGAGGTCGTCTGCTTCACCTCCGACCACGACTCCTCCTTCGCCGACCTCACCGAGGAGCAGGCCGGCCTGGTCCTCGACGCGTGGACGGACCGGACGGCCGAGCTCTCCAACCTCCCCGCCGTCGAGCAGGTCTTCTGCTTCGAGAACCGCGGCGCCGAGATCGGCGTGACCCTCGGACACCCGCACGGGCAGATCTACGCCTACCCCTTCACCACCCCGCGTACCGCGCTGATGCTGCGCTCCCTCGCGGCGCACAAGGAGGCGACCGGCGGGGCGAACCTGTTCGACGAGGTCGTCGCCCGCGAACTGGCGGACGGTTCGCGGGTCGTCCTGGCGAGTGAACACTGGATCGCCTTCGTGCCGTACGCCGCGCACTGGCCCTACGAGGTGCACCTCTACCCCCGCCGTCGCGTGCCGGACCTGCTCGGACTCGACGAGGCCGCCCGCACAGAGTTCCCCCAGGTCTATCTGGAACTCTTGAGGCGCTTCGACCGGATCTTCGGCGAGGGTGAGCCCGCGACGCCGTACATCGCGGCCTGGCACCAGGCGCCCTTCGGCGCGCTGGAGGAGTTCGAGGGCGTCAACCGCGACGACTTCGCGCTGCACCTGGAGCTTTTCACCATTCGCCGCACTTCGGGCAAGCTGAAGTTCCTCGCGGGATCCGAGTCGGGGATGGGCGTGTTCATCAACGACATCCAGCCGGAGTCCGCGGCTCAGCGACTGCGAGAGGTAGCGAGTTCATGAGTGGGAAGTACCTGGTCACGGGTGGCGCGGGCTATGTCGGCAGTGTCGTCGCGCAGCACCTGATCGAGGCCGGCCACGAGGTCACGGTCCTCGACAACCTCTCCACCGGCTTCCGCGAGGGCGTCCCCGCCGGGGCCGCCTTCGTCGAGGGTGACATCCGCGACGCCGCCAAGTGGCTGGACTCCTCCTACGACGCCGTCCTGCACTTCGCCGCCTTCTCGCAGGTCGGCGAGTCCGTCGTGAAGCCCGAGAAGTACTGGGACAACAACGTCGGCGGCACGATGGCGCTGCTCGGCGCCATGCGCGACGCGGGCGTCCGCAGGCTCGTCTTCTCCTCCACCGCCGCGACCTACGGCGAGCCGGAGGAGGTGCCGATCGTCGAGTCCGCGCCCACGAAGCCGACGAACCCCTACGGCGCCTCCAAGCTCGCCGTCGACCACATGATCACCGGCGAGGCGGCGGCGCACGGACTGGCCGCGGTGTCCCTGCGGTACTTCAACGTGGCTGGCGCGTACGGCAGTTGCGGCGAGCGGCACGAGCCCGAGTCGCACCTCATCCCGCTGGTGCTCCAGGTCGCGCAGGGCCGCCGCGAGGCCATCTCGGTCTTCGGCGACGACTACCCGACGGTGGACGGCACCTGCGTCCGCGACTACATCCACGTCGCCGACCTCGCCGAGGCGCACCTGCTCGCCGTCGCGGCGGCCACCCCCGGCGAACACCTGATCTGCAACCTGGGCAACGGCGAGGGCTTCTCCGTCCGCCAGGTCATCGAGACCGTCCGCCAGGTCACCGGGCACCCGATCCCCGAGATCCTGGCCCCGCGCCGCGGCGGCGACCCGGCGGCGCTGGTCGCCTCGGCCGCCACCGCCCGCGACCGGCTCGGCTGGAACCCGTCCCGCGCGGATCTCGCGGGGATCGTCGCGGACGCGTGGGCGTTCGCGCGGCACATCGAAGACAGCGCAAGGGAGCAGTAGGTGGGGGTTCGCGAGGGATTCGAGGAACTGTACGGAGCCGCCCCCGAGGGGGTCTGGGCCGCTCCCGGCCGGGTCAACCTGATCGGCGAGTACACGGACTTCAACGAGGGTTTCGTGATGCCCCTCGCGCTGCCGCACACGGCGGTGGCGGCGGTGTCACGGCGCGACGACGGCGTGCTCCGGCTGCACTCGGCGGACATCGAGGGTCCGGTCGTCGAGCTGCACCTGGACGCCCTGGTGCCGCTGACGAACACCAGCTGGGCCGCGTACCCGGCGGGCGTCGTGTGGGCGCTGCGCGAGGCGGGCCACACCTCGGTCACCGGCGCGGACGTGCACCTCGCCTCCACCGTGCCGACCGGCGCGGGCCTCTCCTCCTCCGCCGCGCTGGAGGTCGTGACGGCGCTCGCCCTCAACGACCTCTACGAACTCGGCCTCACCCGGCCCGAGTTGGCCCGGCTCGCGCAGCGCGCCGAGAACGACTTCGTCGGCGTGCCCTGCGGGATCATGGACCAGACCGCCTCCGCGTGCTGCACCGACGGGCACGCGCTGCACCTCGACTGCCGGGACCTGTCCATCCGGCAGGTCCCCTTCGACCTGGCCTCCCACGGGCTGTCGCTGCTGGTCGTCGACTCGCGCGTCAAGCACGCGCTCGGCGACGGGGAGTACGCCGAGCGGCGTGAAGGGTGCGAGGAGGGCGCGCGGGTGCTCGGGGTGTCGCATCTGCGGGATGTGGCGTACGAGGGGCTCGACGAGGCTCTTGCGCGCCTGTCCGACGAGCGGGTGCGCCGTTACGTTCGCCATGTCGTGTCCGACGATCACCGGGTTGAGCGGGTCATCGGGCTGCTGGACGCGGGGGATGTGCGGGCGATCGGGCCCGTTCTCACCGAGGGGCACGCCTCCCTCCGGGATGATCTGCGGATCTCCTGCGAGGAGTTGGATCTTGTGGTGGCTTCGGCGAATTCCGCGGGGGCGCTCGGGGCGCGGATGACCGGGGGTGGTTTCGGGGGGTCGGCGGTCGTCCTCGTGGAGGTCGCCGACGTCGACACCGTCACCAAGGCGGTCGAGGAGGCCTTCGCCGCGGCCGGCTACACCGCGCCGCGGGTGTTCCCGGCCGTGCCGTCGGCCGGCGCCCGCCGCGTGAGCTGAACACCGGCTTCTTTCGCCCCCTCCGCCCCTACCCGTCCCGTCTCTCGGGGGCTCCGCCCCCGAACCCCCGCTCCTCAAACGCCGGAGGGGCTGAAATTTTCCGCCGGTCGGCGCTAGAAATCTTTCAGCCCGTCCGGCGATTGAGGACGAGCGCGAAGCGCGAAAGGGGGGTCTGGGGGCGCAGCCCCCAGGAACGGGATGGGAAGGGGCGGAGGGGGCGAGAACCGTTTCGGTCAGCTCAGGCGCTTCGTCAGGGTGTACTCCGTGATCCCCGGGGGGTAGTCGGGGATGACGGCCACCACCTCGTAGCCCTGCTTGCGGTAGAAACCGGGGGCCTGGAAGTCCCAGGTCTCCAGGCGGGCGCTTCCGCAGCCGCGTTCGTCGCGGGCGATCCGCTCGGTTTCGGACAACAGCCGAGACCCGAGCCCCGTCCCACGGTGACGGTCGTCCACCCAGAGATACGTCACGTGCAGCCACCCCGCCCAGGTGTGCCCGACCAGGCCACCCGCCAGGGCCCCCGCCCCGTCCAACGCCCAGACCTGGAGCGGAACTTCACGTTCCGCCGGTGTTCCGCGCAGCGCCCGCAGGACCGGAGACGCCGCCGTGTTGGTGTCCAGCAACCGCCTGCGGAGCAGATCACGGCGTTCTTTGTCGTCTCCTGTCTCAATGCGAAACATAAGGCTCACCATAAACGGGTCGGCCAATCAGTTCTGTGAATTGCCTTCCCCTCCGTGCCCCCGGCCTTACTCTGTGAACAGCACCGGTGGGGGCCGGTGCTGTTCAGGGGGCGAGACAGTCGGGTACGACGCCCGAAGTGGGGGTAGCAGTTACGGACGGCGGCGGCCGTGCGGCTGCGGCACCCCGCCTCCCGAGTCGCAGACGCGGTCTCGGGATACTTCGGGCGCCGTACCCGCACCGGTCGTCCCCCGACAGTGGGGGTTTCAGTGGTTCGCATCCGAGTACTGGTCGTCGACGACCACCGCATCTTCGCCGAGTCGCTCGCAGCCGCACTCGCGGCCGAGCCCGACGTCGACGTGTCCGCGGCGGGCAGTGGTCCCGCCGCGTTGCGCTGCCTGGAGCGGGCGGCTGCGGAAGGCCGCAGATTCGACGTACTGCTCGTCGACGCGGACCTGGGCGGCAACCTGCCCGGTATGCGTCCGGCCGTGCCGGTCCAGGAGAGCAACGAGGACGGTCTTGTGGACGGGATCTCGCTCGTCGCGGGAGTCCGGTCCGGCCAGCCGAGCGTACGGACCGTCGTGCTCGCCGAGAAGGACGATCCGCGCCGGGCCGCGCTCGCCCTCCAGGCCGGCGCCTCGGGCTGGGTCGCCAAGGACTGTTCGCTGTCGCGGCTGCTCACCGTCATACGGGGTGTGCTGCGCGACGAGACCCATCTGCCGCCCGCCCTGCTCACCGGGGTGCTGCGCGAACTCACCGCGGCCCGCAAGCACCGCACCGAGAGCGAACGGCTCGTGGAGTCCCTCACGCCGAGGGAGCGGGAAGTGCTGCGGTGCATGGTCGCCGGGCTCGGACGGAAGGCCGTCGCCGAGCGGCTCTTCCTCTCGCCGCACACCGTCCGGACCCATATGCAGAACGTCCTGGGCAAGCTGGGCGTGCACTCCACCCTCGCCGCCGTCGCGCTGGCCCGCCGAGCCGGCGTCGGACCGGTCGACCTATCCGGGAATGTTGTCGAACGGGGCGGTCAACTGGCGTAGCAGTCCCGCCAGTTCTCCCCGCTGCGCCCTGCTCAGCTCCGCCAGGATCGCCCGCTCCTGCTCCAGCAGGCCCGCCAGTGCCTGATCGGCGCGGTCGCGGCCCTCGTCCGTCAGGCGCACCAGCACACCACGGCGGTCGGTCGGATCCGGGAGCCGCTCCACCAGACCCTTCTTCGTCAGCCGGTCGATGCGGTTCGTCATCGTGCCGGAGGTGACGAGAGTCTGCGTGAGCAGTTGCCCGGGGGAGAGCTGATACGGATCGCCGGCGCGCCTGAGCGCGGTCAGGACGTCGAACTCCCAGGGTTCCAGGCTGTGCTCGGAGAACGCCAGCCTGCGGGCGCGGTCCAGATGCCGGGCCAGCCTGCTGACCCGGCTGAGCACTTCGAGCGGTTCCACGTCGAGGTCAGGGCGCTCCCGGCGCCATGCTGCGACCAGCCGATCGACCTCGTCCTCCATGACGATCAGTGTAGTGGTTGTGTCGACGTGAAGTCTCTTGACGTCAAGATAGTCCGGGTGTGAGGCTGGGGTCCTGCCCGAAGCCCCAGCGGGGACCCGGGCCTGAGACTCCGCCCGTGCACCGAGGAGGCGCCCCGCATGCCCGCCGCCACCACCCCCGTCTGGGACCCGAGCCAGTACCTCCGCCACGCGGACCACCGTGCCCGGCCGTTCGCGGACCTCCTCGCCCGCGTCCCCGCCCTGCCCGGCACGCCCGCCCGCATCGCCGACCTCGGCTGCGGGCCCGGCAACGTCACCACCCTGCTCGCCGAGCGCTGGCCGGCCGCGCACATCACCGGCTACGACAACTCCCCGGAGATGCTGGCCAGGGCGCGTGCGCTCGCCGGTCCCACCTCCGGCGGCGGCAGCCTCGACTTCGACGCCGCCGACGCCCGGACCTGGACGCCCTCGACGCCGTACGGCCTGATCATCAGCAACGCGACCCTCCAGTGGGTCCCCGGGCACACCGACTCCTTCGCCGCCTGGGTGGCCGGCCTGGCCCCCGGCGGCACCTTCGCCTTCCAGGTGCCCGGCAACTTCGACGCCCCCAGCCACCGGCTGATGCGCGAACTCGCCCACTCCGCCCGCTGGAGGAACCACCTGGCCGACGCCCTGCGGCACGACGACGCCGTGCACACCCCGGCCGCCTACCTCGAACACCTCACCGCCCTCGGCTGCGCGGCCGACGTCTGGGAGACGACGTACCTCCATCTCCTGGCGGGCGAGGACCCGGTCCTGGCCTGGGTGAAGGGCACGGGCCTGCGGCCGGTCCTCACCGCGCTGGGGGAGGCGGACGCGGAAGCCTTCGTCGCCGAGTACCGGACCGCTCTGCGCGAGGCCTACCCGGCGACGGAACACGGCACGGTGTTCCCCTTCCGCCGCGTCTTCGCCGTGGCGACGCGTACGGCCTGAGGCCCGCGGCCTGCTTAGCGCGTCAGCTCTTGCGGTGGCCGATCAGGCGGGGCTTCGCCTCCAGGCCGTCGAGGCCGTGCCAGGCGAGGTTCACCAGATGGGCGGCCACCTCCGCCTTCTTGGGGCGGCGGACGTCCAGCCACCACTGGCCGGTGAGCGCGACCATGCCGACCAGGGCCTGGGCGTACAGCGGCGCGAGCTTGGAGTCGAAGCCGCGGCTCTTGAACTCGCGGCCCAGGATGTCCTCGACCTGGGTGGCGATGTCCGAGATCAGGGACGCGAAGGAGCCCGTGGACTGGGGAATCGGGGAGTCGCGGACGAGGATACGGAAACCGTCCGTGTACTCCTCGATGTAGTCCAGGAGCGCGAAGGCCGCCTGCTCGCACAGCTCACGGGGGTGACCCGCCGTGAGCGAGCTGGTCACCATGTCCAGCAGGCGGCGCATCTCGCGGTCCACCACCACCGCGTACAGGCCCTCCTTGCCGCCGAAGTGTTCGTAGACCACCGGTTTGGAGACCCCGGCCTTCGCCGCGATCTCCTCCACCGACGTGCCCTCGAAACCCTTGGCCGCGAAGAGGGTGCGGCCGATCTCCAGCAGCTGCTGACGGCGCTCGGCGCCGGTCATGCGGGTGCGGCGCGGGCGCCGCGCTTTCTCGTTGCTGCTCGGGGTGCTGCTGGAGTCGGTCGCCACGCCGTCAATCATGCCGGGTCGGCGGCTTCCGTCTGGCGGCGGGAGTCGGACCCGTCCGTATTACGGCGGGAATCGATACGCGAGCGTGACGGCCAGCGCACGTCGTACGCCCAGCCGAGCTGCTCGCACCAGCGGATGATCCGGGCCGAGGAGTCGAGCTGGCCGCGCTCCACACCGTGCCGCGCCGAGGTCGGGTCGGCGTGGTGCAGGTTGTGCCAGGACTCGCCGCAGGAGAGCACGGCCAGCCACCACACGTTGCCGGAACGGTCACGCGACTTGAAGGGGCGCTTGCCCACCGCGTGGCAGATCGAGTTGATCGACCAGGTGACGTGGTGCAGCAGCGCCACCCGGACCAGGGAGCCCCAGAAGAAGCCCGTGAACGCGCCCCACCAGGACATCGTCGCCAGACCGCCGATCAGCGGCGGAAGGGCCAGCGAGAGGATCGTGTAGTACAGGAAGTGGCGCGAAATCGCACGGATCGCCGGGTCCTTGATGAGATCCGGCGCGTACTTGTCCTGCGGAGTCCGCTCCTCGTCGAACATCCAGCCGATGTGCGCCCACCACAGGCCCTTCATCAGAGCCGGAAGCGTCTCCCCGAAACGCCACGGAGAGTGCGGGTCACCCTCGGCGTCGGAGAACTTGTGGTGCTTGCGGTGGTCGGCGACCCACCGGACCACCGGACCCTCGACGGCCATCGAGCCGGCGACCGCCAGCGCGATCCGCAGCGGGCGTTTCGCCTTGAAGGCACCGTGGGTGAAGTAGCGGTGGTAGCCGATCGTGACGCCGTGGCAACCCAGGTAGTAGAAGAAGACCAGCAGGCCGAGGTCGAGCCAGCTCACTCCGCCGTAGTTCCAGGCCAGCGGCACCGCGGCCACCAGTGCGAGGAAGGGGACGACGATGAAGAGGAGGAGCGCGAACTGCTCAAGCGAACCCTTCTTCTCACCGCCCAGCGTGGCGGAGGGGAGCGGGGTCTCGTTGTTCGCCTGCGGGGCGTCGTCGATCACATCGGAGCTCGTGGTCATGGGCGTCCCCTGTGGGGTTCGAGGGTGGAGACAGATGTCCGGGGAGAGGGAGAGGGAGAGAACCAGATACCGGAATGAGCGGTGAACCGAGTGCCCGGGAACGCGTCCCTCAAGCCTCCGGCCCTTCCGGTACCGCGCTACGGGCCCAGGGTCCTCCCTGTGTCTGACGGGATTACCTACGCTTCCGTAACCTACGGCGTCGTAAGTATGGCAGCGAGTAGCGCGGCGGCAAGGGCCCGTGAGCCTGCGCGTCCGTGTGGACACCTATCCTTGGAGTCGGTCGGACAGCGCGGTCCGTTCTGATTGATTCCCGGATGCCACATTCCTAAGCGGCACCCGCCGCGCGGTCGCCACCCGGGTTCCCTCCCAGCCGAGCTTCAGACGAGCTTCCACTCTTCAGACGAGCTTCAACACTGCAAGGAGCCGCACCTGTGAGCAGTGCCGACGACCAGACCACGACGACCAGCAGCGAGCTGCGCGCCGACATCCGCCGGTTGGGCGACCTGCTGGGCGAGACCCTGGTCCGCCAGGAGGGTCCCGAGCTCCTCGAACTGGTCGAGAAGGTCCGCCGCCTGACCCGCGAGGACGGCGAGGCCGCCGCCGAGCTGCTGCGCGGAACCGAACTGGAGACCGCGGCCAAGCTGGTCCGCGCCTTCTCCACCTACTTCCACCTCGCCAACGTCACCGAGCAGGTGCACCGCGGCCGCGAACTGCGGGCCAAGCGAGCCGCCGAGGGCAGCCTCCTCGCCCGAACGGCCGACCGGCTCAAGGACGCCGACCCCGAACACCTGCGCGAGACGGTCAAGAACCTGAACGTCCGCCCGGTGTTCACCGCGCACCCCACCGAGGCCGCGCGCCGTTCCGTCCTCAACAAGCTGCGCCGCATCGCGGCCCTCCTGGAGACCCCGGTCATCGAGGCCGACCGGCGCCGCTACGACACCCGTCTGGCCGAGAACATCGACCTGGTGTGGCAGACCGACGAGCTGCGCGTCGTACGCCCCGAGCCCGCCGACGAGGCACGCAACGCCATCTACTACCTGGACGAGCTGCACGCCGGCGCCGTCGGGGACGTACTGGAGGACCTCACGGCCGAACTGGAGCGCGTCGGGGTCACCCTCCCGGACGAGACCCGGCCGCTCACCTTCGGCACCTGGATCGGCGGTGACCGCGACGGCAACCCGAACGTCACCCCCGAGGTCACCTGGGACGTGCTGATCCTCCAGCACGAGCACGGCATCAACGACGCCCTGGAGCTGATCGACGAACTCCGCGGCTTCCTCTCCAACTCCATCCGCTACACGGGCGCCACCGAAGAGCTGCTCACCTCCCTCCAGACCGACCTGGAGCGCCTTCCGGAGATCAGCCCCCGCTACAAGCGGCTGAACGCCGAGGAGCCCTACCGGCTCAAGGCCACCTGCATCCGCCAGAAGCTGGAGAACACCAAGAAGCGGCTGGCCACGGGCACCCCGCACGAGGCCGGACGCGACTACCTCGGCACGGCCGAGCTTCTGCACGACCTGACGCAGATCCAGTCCTCGCTGCGCGAGCACCGCGGCGCGCTGTTCGCCGACGGCCGGATGAACCGCACCATCCGCACCCTCGCCGCCTTCGGCCTCCAGCTCGCCACCATGGACGTACGCGAGCACGCCGACGCCCACCACCACGCGCTCGGCCAGCTCTTCGACCGCCTGGGCGAGGAGTCCTGGCGCTACGTCGACATGCCCCGCGACTACCGCACCAAGCTCCTCGCCAAGGAGCTCAGGTCCCGGCGCCCGCTGGCCCCCACCCCGGCTCCGCTGGACGCCGCGGGAGAGAAGACCCTCGGCGTCTTCGAGACCGTCAAGCGGGCCCTGAAGATCTTCGGGCCCGAGGTCATCGAGTCGTACATCATCTCTATGTGCCAGGGCGCGGACGACGTCTTCGCCGCGGCCGTGCTGGCCCGCGAGGCGGGACTGCTCGACCTGCACGGCGGCTGGGCGAAGATCGGCATCGTGCCGCTCCTGGAGACCACGGACGAGCTCAAGGCGGCCGACACGATCCTTGAGGACATGCTGTCCGACCCCTCCTACCGACGGCTCGTCGCCCTGCGCGGAGACGTCCAGGAGGTCATGCTCGGCTACTCCGACTCCTCCAAGTTCGGCGGCATCACGACCTCGCAGTGGGAGATCCACCGCGCCCAGCGCCGCCTGCGCGACGTCGCCCACCGCTACGGCGTACGCCTGCGCCTCTTCCACGGCCGCGGCGGCACCGTCGGCCGCGGCGGCGGCCCCTCGCACGACGCGATCCTCGCGCAGCCCTGGGGCACGCTGGAGGGCGAGATCAAGGTGACCGAGCAGGGCGAGGTCATCTCCGACAAGTACCTGGTGCCGTCGCTGGCCAGGGAGAACCTGGAACTGACCGTCGCGGCCACCCTCCAGGCGTCCGCGCTGCACACCGCCCCGCGCCAGTCCGACGAGGCACTGGCCCGCTGGGACGCGGCGATGGACGTCGTCTCCGACGCGGCGCACCAGGCGTACCGCAGGCTCGTCGAGGACCCCGACCTGCCGACCTACTTCCTCGCCTCCACGCCGGTCGACCAGCTCGCCGACCTGCACCTGGGCTCACGGCCCTCCCGCCGCCCCGGCTCGGGCGTCTCGCTCGACGGACTGCGCGCCATCCCGTGGGTGTTCGGCTGGACCCAGTCCCGGCAGATCGTCCCCGGCTGGTACGGCGTCGGCTCCGGCCTCAAGGCCCTGCGCGAGGCCGGCCTCGACACCGTGCTCGACGAGATGCACGAGCAGTGGCACTTCTTCCGCAACTTCCTGTCCAACGTCGAGATGACGCTGGCCAAGACCGACCTGCGGATCGCCGGCCACTACGTCGACACCCTCGTACCTGACGAGCTCAAGCACGTCTTCGACGCCATCCGCGCCGAGCACGAGCTCACCGTCCGCGAGGTGCTGCGCATCACCGGCGGAGAGAAGCTGCTCGACACCCACCCCGTCCTCCAGCAGACCTTCGCCATCCGCGACGCCTACCTGGACCCGATCTCCTACCTCCAGGTCGCCCTGCTCAAGCGCCAGCGCGAGGAGGCGGCGGCCGGCGCCACCCCCGACCCGCTGCTCTCCAGGGCACTGCTCCTGACGGTCAACGGCGTGGCGGCCGGCCTGCGCAACACCGGCTGACCACGCGCGTACGACGGTGCCCCCGAGCCGGCCGGCTCGGGGGCACCGTCGTACGCACTCGTGGTTCACAACGCCAGGAAAGTCGCCGTCAGCTGCACGAACCCCGCCGCCGCGAGCACCCACCCCAGGCGCGTCCGCCGCAGGCCGCCCGCGACCACCACCGAGGCGAGCAGCAGGGCGCCGCCGAACGGGACCCAGGAGTAGAGGAGCCCGCCGGTGCCCGAGCGGACGACCTCGGCGCTGCCGGGCTTCACGGTCACCGCGTAGACCCGGCCCTTCTTGACCGCGACCGACTCCTCGATCGTGACGCGGGCCCGCGCCGTCGATCCCGTCGAGCCGGGGGTGTAGGGCCCCGTGCAGGTGTCCGACCCGCACGCCGTGACCCGCATCGTGCCGTGCTCCCGGCCCTTGCCCAGCATCACGTGCTGGGCCGAACCCCAGGAACCCCAGACACCCGCGACCAGGATCAGCACCGCGACCGTACCCATCGCGGCGAGCCGGCCGAACCGCAGCGCCGCGTGCGCGTTCCTGCGGGAACTCTTACCTGAGGTGACGGCGGGCATGGCGGGGATCATTGGCCATGGCCCTGCGCTTGGTCAACTCAGCCGGGGGACAAGTCCCGAGTTGTGCGAATCTTTCGCCGCCCACGGGAGCCGAGAGGCAGGAGCCGTGAGAAATGTGGCGGTCAGGAGTTGTACGAACTCTGCGCCCGCTCCAGACCCTCGATGACCAGACACTCCACGGCGTCCGCCGCACGGTCCACGAGGTAGTCGAGCTCTTTGCGCTCCACCGACGAGAAGTCCTTCAGCACGAAGTCGGCCACCTGCATACGCCCCGGCGGACGCCCGATACCGAACCGCACCCGGTGATAGTCCGGACCCATCGCCTTCGTCATCGACTTCAGCCCGTTGTGGCCGTTGTCCCCGCCGCCGAGCTTCAGCCGCAGCACGCCGTGGTCGATGTCCAGCTCGTCGTGGATCGCGACCACATGCGCGAGCGGCACCTTGTAGAAGTCGCGCAGCGCGTTCACCGGGCCGCCCGACAGGTTCATGTACGACATCGGCTTGGCCAGCACCACCCGGCGGTTCGCCGGTCCGGGCGGCCCGATCCGCCCCTCGATCACCTGGGCCTGCGCCTTGCCCGCCCGCTTGAACTTCCCGCCGATCCGCCCCGCCAGCACGTCGGCCACCATGAAGCCCACGTTGTGCCGGTTCATGGCGTACTCCGGGCCGGGATTGCCCAGCCCCACGACCAGCCAGGGGGCGGCTGGGTCGGTCGTCGTCGTCACGTCCGTGTCTCCCATGTGTCCTTGATACGCGCCGTGGCCCGGATACGGGACGGGTCCCGCACACGCGCCGTGTTCTCGATACGCGTCGGCCGCCGCTCCCGGGGGAGCGGCGGCCGGCAGACGATGACTCGGTGAGGATCAGGCCTCGGTGGTCTCGGTCTCCTCGGCGGAGGCCTCCTCCGCCTGGGCGGCCAGGACCTGGAGGACGACCGCGTCCTCGTCGATCACCAGCGTGGTGCCCTCGGGCAGCGGGATGTCCTTGGCGAGGATGGCGGCGCCGGCCTCGAGACCCTCGATGGAGACGGTGACCGACTCCGGGATGTGGGTGGCCTCGGCCTCGACCGTCAGCGTGCTGAGCACGTGCTCGAGCAGGTAGGCACCCGGGGCCAGCTCGCCCTCGGTGTGGACGTAGACCTCGACGGTGACCTTCTCGCCGCTCTTCACGGTGAGCAGGTCGACGTGCACGAGGGAGCCCTTGATCGCGTCGCGCTGGACGGCCTTCGGGATCGCCAGCTCGGTCTTGCCCTCGATGTCCAGGGTGAGCAGGACGTTCGCGGTACGCAGGGCGAGCTGGAGCTCGTGGCCCGGGAGCGTGACGTGGACGGGTTCGGCACCGTGACCGTAGACAACGGCCGGAACCTTGTTGTCGCGACGGATGCGGCGGGCGGCGCCCTTGCCGAACTCGGTACGGGTCTCGGCGGCGAGCTTGACGTCGGACATGTCACTCCTCGTAGAACAGATGGGGAAGATGGTCACCCGGCCAATAAATCGGCCTGCTACGAAGAGCGCGTCGATAACGGACCGCCGTACCCGCCTTCACAGCGGTACGGCCTCCCTCGCCGAGCAACTGTGACAGCTTACTGGGCGGGAAGGCCGTACCAGAAATCGATCTACGAGCGGGGCTCAGTGCTCCTCGAAGAGGCTCGTCACCGAACCGTCCTCGAACACCTCGCGGACCGCGTTCGCGATCGTCGGCGCGATGGAGAGCACCGTGATCTTGTCCAGCTCCAGCTCACCCGGGGTCGGCAGGGTGTCCGTGAAGATGAACTCGCTGACCTTGGAGTTCTTCAGGCGGTCGGCGGCCGGGCCGGAGAGCACCCCGTGCGTGGCCGTCACGATGACGTCCTCGGCGCCGTGCGCGAACAGGGCGTCCGCCGCGGCGCAGATCGTGCCACCGGTGTCGATCATGTCGTCGACCAGGACGCAGACGCGGCCCTTCACGTCACCGACGACCTCGTGGACGGTGACCTGGTTGGCGACGTCCTTGTCGCGGCGCTTGTGCACGATCGCCAGCGGGGCGTCGAGACGGTCGCACCAGCGGTCGGCGACGCGCACCCGGCCGGCGTCGGGGGAGACCACGGTGAGCTTGGAGCGGTCCACCTTCGCGCCCACGTAGTCCGCGAGGATCGGCAGCGCGAAGAGGTGGTCGACCGGGCCGTCGAAGAAGCCCTGGATCTGGTCGGTGTGCAGGTCGACCGTGAGGATCCGGTCGGCGCCGGCCGTCTTCATCAGGTCGGCGATCAGCCGCGCCGAGATGGGTTCACGGCCACGGTGCTTCTTGTCCTGCCGCGCGTAACCGTAGAAGGGCACGATCACGGTGATGCTCCGGGCGGAGGCCCGCTTCAGAGCGTCGATCATGATCAACTGCTCCATGATCCACTTGTTGATCGGAGCCGTGTGGCTCTGCATCAGGAAGCAGTCGGCGCCGCGCGCGGACTCCTCGTAGCGGATGTAGATCTCGCCGTTGGCGAAGTCGAAGGCCTTGGTCGGGACTACCCCGACACCCAGCTTGTGGGCGACCTCCTCGGCAAGCTCGGGGTGGGCGCGGCCGGAGAAGAACATCATCTTCTTCTCGCCGGTCGTCTTGATCCCGGTCACAGCACTGTCTCCTCAGAGGTGTCTCAGCAGGGTGCGAGAGGACCTCTCGGCCGCGGGCGGGCTCACACGAGTCAGCCGCGTGCGAGCTTGCCTTGAGAGGCACTTGCGAGAGGTCTTCCCAGCTGGGGGTGCGGGTGTGCGTTTATCACGGTACGCCGTGTCGGACGCACCGGTTTCCGGTCAGCCTTCGCCCTCCGGCTCCCGGGAAGCGGTCTCCGCGGCCTTCGCGGCGGCGCTTCCCGGCCGCTTGCGCGCCACCCAACCCTCGATATTCCGCTGCTGGCCCCGGGCCACGGCCAGCGAACCGGGCGGTACGTCCTTGGTGATCACCGAGCCCGCCGCGGTGTAGGCGCCGTCCCCGATAGTGACAGGAGCCACAAACATGTTGTCCGATCCTGTACGGCAGTGCGAGCCCACCGTGGTGTGGTGCTTGTCCTGCCCGTCGTAGTTCACGAACACGCTGGCGGCACCGATGTTCGAGTAGTCGCCGATCGTCGCGTCGCCCACGTACGACAGGTGCGGGACCTTCGTGCCCTCGCCGATCGTCGCGTTCTTCGTCTCGACGTACGTGCCGACCTTCGCCTTGAGACCGATGCGGGTCCCGGGGCGGAGATACGCGAACGGACCGACGTTCGCCTGCGGGCCGACCTCGGCGCCGTCGGCCACGGTGTTGTCGACCCGGGCCCCGGCGCCCACCGTCGTGTCCTTGAGTCGCGAGTTGGGGCCGACCTCCGCGCCCTGGGCGAGGTGCGTGGCGCCCTGGAGCTGCGTGCCCGGGTGCACGATCGCGTCCCGCTCGAAGGTGACGGTGGCGTCGACCCAGGTGGAGGCCGGGTCGACGACCGTGACGCCGGCGAGCATGGCCTCGGTCAGCAGCCGGTCGTTCAGGGTGCGGCGGGCCTCGGCGAGCTGGACGCGGTTGTTGATGCCGGCGATCTCGCGGTGGTCGCCCGCGACGGAGGCGCCGACGCGGTGGCCGGCCTCGCGCAGGATGCCGAGGACGTCCGTCAGGTACTCCTCACCCTGGCTGTTGTCCGTACGCACCTTTCCGAGGGCGTCCGCGAGGAGCTGCCCGTCGAAGGCGAAGACGCCCGAGTTGATCTCACGGATCGCGCGCTGGGACGCGTCGGCGTCCTTGTGCTCGACGATCGCGGTGACCGCGCCGCCGGCGTCTCGCACGATGCGGCCGTAGCCGGTCGCGTCCGGGACCTCGGCGGTCAGTACGGTGACCGCGTTGCCGTCCGTGGTGTGGGTCGCGGCGAGGTCGCGCAGCGTCTCGCCGGTGAGCAGCGGGGTGTCGCCGCACACGACGACGACGGTGCCGTCGACGACGCCGCCCAGCTCCTCCAGGCCCATGCGCACCGCGTGACCGGTGCCGTTCTGCTCCGCCTGTACCGCGGTGCGTACGCCGGGGTCGGTCGCGCCCAGGTGCGCGGTGACCTGCTCACGGGCGTGGCCCACCACGACGACCAGGTTCTGCGGGTCCAACTCGCGTGCGGCGGCGAGTACATGACCGACGAGGGAGCGGCCGCAGATGTCGTGCAGGACCTTGGGTGTGGCCGACTTCATACGGGTGCCCTCACCCGCTGCGAGGACGACGACGGCTGCCGGGCGGTTGGCGCTCACGGGTATGCCCTTCGGCTACGGATGGCTGGGGTGTGGACATCCGCAGGATACCGGGGGGTTTCAGGGGGGACATGAGAGCGGGCCCTGACTTGGCTGTCAGGGCCCGCTCTTCGAAGGGCTCCCGGGGAAGGAATCGAACCCTCATTCAATGGACCAAAACCATTTGTCCTGCCATTAGACGACCCGGGATTGCTTGCGCGCTATGTCCGATTCTCCGAATCGGTGTCGCGTGCGGACAACACTATGCCGTACCACCAGCCTTCGACGCGACGGTACAAGTCGGCTCCGCCGAGCACGTCCACACGGAGACATCCGCGGTAGCCCTCGTCGGTGTTCATGCGGTTCGTGCTCGGGCTGTGCTTCTTGAGCGTGGTCTTGAGGAGACCGGCCGCCTCGATGCCCACATGGTGTGCCCAGAACTCCTCGGCGGCTTTCACGTCGGCGCTCTCGTGGATCTGCACCGAGAACCTGTGCCGCGACTGCTCGACCTTCAGTAGGCGCAGCCAGGACAGAAAGACCGTGATCATGTTCGGATCACTGTTCACGAAGGTGATCCGCTCCTGGCGGCGGTACGGCTTGTTCTTGGATCCCTCGGCCCAGTAGAGGCCCACACCCACCAGGAAGAGCTCGCGCTCGGTCATGACACCGACCTCTTCGGTCGCGCGGCGCCGGGTCTGCCGGCGCTCCTCCTCCCTCCTCTGCATCGTGGCCTCCCAGCCGCGCTTGGCGATCGCCGAGGCCTCCTCAGGGGTGCGCTTCTCCCGTTCGGGCTTCGGCAGATCCCGTACCCACAGCGAGATCGAACCTTTGGAGCACCCCAGCTCCACCTGGATCCGGTCGTACGTCCAGCCCTTCAGCCGTAGCTCACGGGCGCGTGCGCGGAGGTCGTCCTTCGCGTTCGGGCGCTTGGTCCAGGCCGGGGGCGGCTCGCCTTCCAGGAGGCGGTTGAGGATGTCGTTGTTGTCGACGTGGAGCCGATCGCGGATCTGGCGGCGGCTGAGTCCGGCCCGTCGCAGAGCCAGTGCCCGCTCCCGCAGCCCCTCGAAGTCCGCGTACTTGCTGTGTGCGTTTGCCATGGGCATACCGTCCGGGCGGAATGTGGGCCTCCGGTGTCGAACGGTGATCGATTCAGCAGTTCGAGGGATATCGGGTGGTTTCGCTTCTGTTTGATTGAGGGGTGTGGTGTAGGCCAGTAGGCGAAACTCACCGGAAAAGGGGCGGGGGGCGACCGTAGGCTGGAGGCATGACCACGACGGGGGAAGAGCACACCGCGGCCGGGACCGGGCCGTGGTGGTGGGTCAGGTGGCGCAGCGCGGTGCTCGACGCGAGCCTCGCGGGGGTGTCGGCGGCCGAGTGCGGCATCGAGGGGATCCGGTTCGCGCACGACGCGGGGTTGCCGGTTCCGGTCGGGGTCGGGTTCGGGCTGCTCGCCGGGCTGACGTTGCTGTTGCGGCGGAAGTGGCCGATCGCCGTCGTCCTGGTGTCGATCGCCATCACGCCCGCGCAGATGGGCTTCCTGATGGGGCTCGTCGGGCTGTACACCCTGGCCGCGTCCGAGCTGCCCCGGCGGATCACCGGGGCGCTGGCGGGGATGTCCTTCGCGGGCATGCTCATCGTCACGTTCGTGCGGGCGCACCAGGGGGTGGTGCGCGGGGACGTGGCGATGGGGGACTGGTTCGTCCCCTTCATCTCCCTGACGACCGCCCTGGGGATGACCGCGCCGCCCGTACTGCTCGGGCTGTACGTCGGGGCGCGGCGCCGGCTGATGGAGAGCCTGCGGGAGCGGGCGGACTCGCTGGAGCGGGAGTTGCAGTTGCTCGCGGAGCGGGCGGAGGAGCGGGCGCAGTGGGCGCGTAACGAGGAGCGGACGCGGATCGCGCGCGAGATGCACGACGTGGTGGCTCACCGGGTGAGCCTGATGGTCGTGCACGCGGCGGCGCTCCAGGCGGTCGCACGGAAGGATCCCGAGAAGGCGGTCAAGAACGCGGCGCTCGTGGGGGACATGGGGCGTCAGGCGCTGACCGAGCTGCGGGAGATGCTGGGGGTGCTGCGTACGGGGGGACTGGACGCGCGGGTTCAGCCGGTGCCGCTGGCCGCGGTGGCCGTCGCGGCGGCGGCTGCCGCGGCGGCGTCGCGGGTCGCCGGGGATTCCGTGGACGGGCCGTCGTTGGCCGAGCTCGACGAGCTGGTGGGGCAGTCCGCGGCGGCCGGGATGGTGGTGGATCTGTCCGTCGAAGGGGACTCGCCGGGGTATGCGGCGGAGGTCGAGCAGACCGCGTTCCGGGTGGTGCAGGAGGCGCTGACGAACGTGCACAAGCATGCGGCCGGGGCGAAGACGTATGTGCGGTTGGCGCATCGGGTGTCGGAGATCGCGATGCAGGTGGAGAACGAGTGTCCGCCGGAGGTGGGGGTGGATTCGTCCGTGCGGTTGCCCAGTGGGGGGAATGGGTTGGTGGGGATGAAGGAGCGGGTCAGTGCGTTGGGGGGTGTTTTTGTGTCGGGGCCCACGGATGGTGGGGGGTTTCGGGTGTCCGCGGTGATTCCGGCGGGGGGTGGGTGACGGCGGGGGTGGTGGGTGGGTGACGCCGGGTGGGTGGGTCGGGGCCGGGGGCCGGTACATCCGCCCGTCGCCGCCGGATCAGACGCCGGTTGAGTGGGGACGGGTCCGGTGACGCGGGCGTACGCGACGGGCATGTGATGTACCGGCCCCGGCCCCTTCCGTCGGTGGGCGGCTCCCGGTGAGATTTTTCAGCCCGTCCGGCGTTTGAGGACGAGCGCGTCAGCGCGTTGCGGGGGTCTGGGGGCGGAGCCCCCAGGTACGGGATGGGTAGGGGCGGCGGGGGCGAGGAAAGGGTGGCGGGGGCTAGTTCGTTGTGAGGCGGATGGGGTCGATGCCGGCGAGGAGGGTGTGGAGGGCGGTGTCGATGTCGGGGCCGAGGAACCAGTCGCCGGTGTGGTCGAGGGCGTAGACGCGGCCCTCGGCGTCGATGGCGAGGAGGGCGCGGTTGCCGGACTCCTCGCCGAGGGGGCAGACCTCGGTGTCGAGGGCGCGGCCGAGGTCGCCGAGGGTGCGGGCGAGGTGGAGCCCGTGGAGGGGGTCGAAGTGCAGCGCGGCCGGGGCGATCTGCCGCCCGGGTCCGGGCGAGGTGACGTGCAGGCCGCCGAACTCGGCCCACGCCTCGACGGCCGCAGGAAACACCGCATGCTGATGCCCGGCCGGCGACTCGTGCCCGCGCAGCGCGTCGGCCCAGTACTCGGCCTGCTTTATGTCCCAGCGCCCGGGCTGCCAGCCCGCGTTGCGCAGGGCGGCGTCCACGGGTACGGGGAAGCGTGTGGTGGAGGTGCGGTCGGCGTGCATGTGTTCTTCGTCCGTCGAGTGTCGGGTGGGCGCGGGTCGTCCGTCCGTCGTGCGGGCGGCTGTCATCGCCGTTGTACGTACGCGGGGGTGGGGGAGTTCAGGCGTCCGGCGCCGTCGGGTCGACGATGCGTACGCCGAAGTGGTCGCTGAGCGCCGTGCAGGCACGGCAGGGCTCGGCGAAGCTGCCGTGCAGCGGGTCGCCGTCCTCGCGGATGCGGCGGGCGGTGAGCTTGGCGTGCTTGAGGGCCTTGCGGGCCTCGCCGTTGGTGATCGGCTTGCGTCCGGCGCGCTTGCTGCGGGCGTTGTCGACGGCGGCGATGTGCCGGGAGATGAGGATCGCCTCGGCGCAGCGGCCGGTGAAACGGTCGCGTTGCACATTGGTGAGGGTGTCGAGGAAGTCCTGTACCAGCGGGTGAAGAGTGGGTGGCTGGTCGCCTCGTGCCGCGGTGCCGGTGAGAGTCTCGCCGCGTACGGAGAGGGCGGCGGCGACGGTGGGGAGTATGCCGTCGCGCCGGTGCAGGAGGGCGGGGACGGCTTGCGTGTCGGCGCTGCTCCAGCCGACTCTGGGGTCCCCGGAGGTGTCCGGCTGTGGCCCTGTGTGCGTGGCGCTCATGATCGTTTTTTCCTCCCGTGCATCCCCCGGTGCGGACACAGACTGCCAAACGGCGCGGCGGGTGGGGAAGCTGGGGCGGTGCGACACGCCCGGTCTTCGTCGCACCGTCACGGCGAGGTGACGGCAGGTCACGGAACCGGAGGCCCGGTGACCGAGGTCCTTCAACCGCATAGGCTGTCGACATCCGCGATCCATACCGCTATTGACAACGCCGCAGGGGGCAACCGCCATGACGACAGGTCGGCTCGGGCAGCAAGCCGCGCCGCCGAACGCGGCCTACGCCGGGCAGGTCGTACATTTCCCGGATCCGGTCCGGGCGGCCCGCCACCCCAGGGGTGTGCGGATCGACGAGTACGGCTATCCCGACTTCTCGGCGTACGCGCGTGCCGCCGCGGAGATCGCCGAGCCCCCGGAGGGGTTCGGGGTGGACGAGTTGCGCCTTACGGACTACGTGTCCGCGAACGCCGCGCTCGCCGCCACCGGTCATGACCTGTGGGACACGATCCCCGCGGTGGCGACTCCGCACGGCTGGACCTGGCACCACGTGCCGGGGACCCGGCGCCTCGAACTCGTCCCCGTCGATGTGAAGGCGTTGCTGCGGCATCACGGCGGGCTCGCGACCGCGCCGGTGGATCACGAGAAGCGGGGCACGCGTCCGTTGCAGGAGACGTGGCCGGCGCACTTCGGGCTGCCGAAGTCGTCGGTCGCGGTGACCGAGCAGCAGGTGCAGGGGGTCGAGGAGGAACTCGGCTACCGGCTGCCGGGTGCCTACCGGTCGTTCCTGAAGGCGGCGGGCGGCTGTGCGCCGGTGGGTGCCGCGCTGGACGCCGAGTTGGGGCTCCTGGTGGACCAGCCGTTCTTCACGGTGCGTGACGAGGCGACCCTCAACGACCTCGTCTACATCAACAAGTGCCTGCGTGACCATCTGACCAAGGACTACCTCTGCGTCGCTTTCGTTCAGGGCGGTCTGCTCGCCGTGAAGGTGAAGGGCGAGGGGATCGGGTCGGTCTGGTTCTGTGCGTACGACGATGTCCGCGACCGGGACGCCTGGCCGCCCGCGGAGCGGGTGCGGCGGCTGCTGCTGCCCTGTGGTGACGACTTCGACCAGTTCCTGTCCCGGCTCGCGGGCAATCCGCCGGAGTTGGAGACGGTGGCGAACCTGATGGTGGACGGCGGCTTCGCGAGCTCCGTTCCTGTCTCCGTGGCGGCTTCCGCGGCTTCCGCGTCTTCGGTGGGGGAGTGAGCGTTCGATGGTGACCTTCGCGCAGGCGCAGGAGCGTGCCGAACAGTGGATCAACGGGGACGTGGTCGCGTACCAGCACCGTGAGGTGCGGGTACGGGAGTTCGAGCTCGGGTTCGTGGTGTGGGCCGAGGACCGTCCTGACGGTCCGCGTTCCGACGGGGGCGCGCAGCGGCTCGTCATCGCCCGGGACAGCGGGGAGGCCACGTTGTGGCCCTCGCTGCCGGTGGGCGAGGTGATCCGCCGGTACGAGGAGCAGTACGGGGTGTCGGACGCGGCTCCGGAAGAGGCGCCCGCCCCTGTGGCCCGGGTCGATCTGAACCAGACGTCCTTCCTGTTGAGTCCTCCCGAGTGGTTGCAGGACGCCGCGGACAAGCTGGGCATCCAGGACCGGCGGTCCTCGGCGACGGGCGCGCCGTCCGACGGGGCCGGGTCCCGTCCGGCCGCGGCCGCGGCTCCGGGCGCGTCCTCCGGTGGCGGCGGTACGGCGTGGCCACCGGCCGGCGGCAGCCAGGGTTCGGGTGCGCCCGGTGTGCCCGTCGACGCGACTCCGTGGGCGGGGACCGACACCAACGCCGACGCCGGTGAGGACCGTTCCGTACCGCTGCCGGCGACCGTGTTCGCGCCGCCGCTGACCGACGCCGACCGCCCCGGCACTCCGCCGCCGCACGCCAAGACCGCCCTGATGTCCGGGGGCAGCCAGCTTCCGCGTACGGCGACGGCGCCGGCGGTCGAGGACCCCGCCGCGTCGCAGGGCACGCCTCCTCCGCGACCGTCCTCGTACGGCTATCCGCAGGGTCCCCCCGGCGGTCCCCAGGGCACGCCTCCTCCGGGACCGCCTTCGTACGGCTACCCGCAGGGGCCGGGCCCGGTGGCCAGTACGCCGCCGCCCGCCGCTTCCGCTCCGGGTGCGCCCGCCTACGGGTTCCCGCGGGGGCCGGGTGGAGCGCCGGGTACGCCGCCGCCGGGTGTGCCGCCGGTTGCGGGTACCCCGGGTGTGCCCGGTACGCCGCCGCCCGTCGCGCCGCCGCGGGCCGACGCCGGTGACATCGCCGAGGCCGCGACCAGCAAGGCGCAGCCGCCGAAGGGCGCGCGGGGTCCGGCGAGCCCTCCGCCTCCGCCGAGTGCGCCGGGTGTGCCCGGCTCGCGTCCGGGAAGTCCGCCTCCGCCGCCAGGGCCCGGTGCTCCAGGTGCCCCAGGTGCTCCCGCCGGTGGGTACGTACCGACACGGCTCGTCCCGCAGCTCGGGCCGGACGGGCCCGGTGGGGCCGGCAACCCCGGTGGTCCCGGTGTCTCTGAGGGTGTTCATCACGCCGCGACGATGCTGTCCGGTCCGCCGGTCGGTGGTCCTGGCGCGCCCCAGCCGCCGGGTGCTCCGGGTGTCCCGGGTGCGCCCAAGCCGCCGGGCGCCCCCGGCGCCCCCGGTGCGTCGCAGCCTCCCGGTGGCACGCCCCCCGGCGGCGTTCACCACGCCGCGACCATGCTTTCCGGTCCGCCGGTGGGAGGTCCCGGTGCGCCGCCGCGTCCGCAGGCTCCCGGCATGGTCCCGGGCGCGCCCCAGCCCCTGCCGGGCCAGTACCCCGGGAGCCCGGGTCAACAGCCTCCGGCGCCCACGGCGTACGGCTATCCGCAGACGGGTCAGCCGACGGTCGGACCTGGCTACCAGGCCGTGCTGCGTTATCGCGCGCAGGACGGTTCCGAGCAGCAGCTGATCCGGCGTTCCGCGCCGGGTACGCCGCACCCGGAGTGGCAGATGCTGCACGAGCTGCGGGCGATGAACGTGCCGCCGCAGCAGGTGCTGGAGCTGCACACGGAGTTGGAGTCCTGTGAGCTGCCGGGCGCGTACTGCGCGCGGATGATCAGGGAGACCTGGCCGCAGGCACGGATCACGAGTATCGCCCCTTACGGCACGGATCACGCGAGCCGTCAGCAGGGGATGAGTCAACTCCTCGCGCACCAGGGGGAGTTGCACCAGGTGGCGGACGGTCCCGCGCGGCTCGCGCCGGTGCGGGCGCCGATTCCGCCGGTGCAGCCCGCGCCGCCGGTACCGCCGGAGGCGATCGGGCAGGAGCTGGCGGCGGCCTTCGGGCCGGGGGTGTTCCGGTTCGACCAGGTGGCGGTCTCGCGGCAGGGTGTGCCGAACATCGTGGCGCACACGCTCGTGGTGGCCGGGCTGCCCGTCGACATGGGCCCGTTCTTCTGGGCGCAGGCGCAGCCGGGCCGTCCGGTGCCGACGCTGGCGGAGCTGGCGGCGGAGCGCGGGGTGCAGCCGTCCTCGGACGCGGGCTCCTACCTCGTGATGGGCAGTGACTTCGGCAAGGCGATCTGTGTCCAGTACGGCACGGCGAACATCGTGGCCGTACCGGTGGAGGCGGGTCCGGGCGGTGCTCCGGTGCCGCCGCAGTTCGTGAACACCGGGCTGCCCGAGTTCGCGCGCTGCCTGGCCCTGCTCGGCCGGATGTGGCGGCTGCGCTTCGGGCTGAACCAGGAGCAGGCGGGCCGCTGGACCGTCGACTTCCAGGCCCAGCTCGCCTCCCTGGACCCGGCGGCCCTCGGGTCGCCGGAGAGCTGGTGGTCGGTGCTGCTGGAAGAGATGTGGGACGGCCTGCTGTAGGGCCGGCACAGCACGTACGAAGGAGGCGCTCGACCCGCGTGACGGGTCGGGCGCCTCTCTCGTGCGGCCCCGGGCAGGCCGCCCGGGACGACGGAGGCGGACCCCGTGGTCGAGAGCCCCGACCGCACCTGACGCGCCCTCGGCCGAGCCGATGGGCGGAGTGTCGCGTTATGAACACTTCCGTCTGATCCATCAAGATGTCCGCGAAATCGTCATTCGAAATGTCGGCTTTCTGATGGTTCGGCGTCGTCATTTCGTGAGTGCCCGCGGAGAGGGGTTCAAGGATGAGCAGCGCAGCGCTGCCGCCGCACGGCTTCACGGCCGTACGGGGGCGTGGTTACCGTCCCGAGCAGGTCGACGCGTACGCCGAGGGGCTCTCCCGGGACCGCGACGCCGCGTGGGAACGGGCGGCCCGGCTGACCGTGCTGGCCAAGGAGATGGACGCGGAGGCGGAGCGGCTGCGGGAGGTCGTCGCGGGGCTCGCTCCCCAGACGTACGAGTCGCTCGGGGAGGGGGCCGGGCGGCTCTTCGCGCTGGGCGTGGAGGAGGCCGCGGCGGTACGGGACAACGCGCGCCGGGACGCCCGGCGGATGGTGGAAGAGGCCGAGGCGGCGGGCGGGCGGCTGCGGGAGGCCGCGGCGGAGTACGCCGACGAGGTGCGCGGCGAGGCCGAGGAACGCGCCCGGCAGCGGATTCTCGCCGCCCGCGCCGAGGCCGACGAGACGCGGATCTCCGCCCGGCGCGCGATCAAGGCGGCCCGCGGTGAGGCGCTGGCCGCGCTGCGGGAGGTGCGGCGGCGCACCGAGGGACTGCTCACCGAGCAGGAGAAGGAGCACGCCGCGCGCTGGGAGGAGGCGGACCGTGCGGCGGCCGACCGGGAGGCGGCGCTCGACGCGCACCACGAGCGGCAGGTCGAGCGCGCCGAGGCCGCGGTGGTCGAGGCCCGGCGGGCCCTCGCCGAGATGGAGGAGTCGGTGCGGCACGGGCAGGAGGACGCGGAGGCGCGGGCCGCCGAGGTGCTGGCGGAGGGCAGGGCGCGGGAGGACCGGATCGCCCGGGAGACCGAGCGGGTGCTGCGCGAGCACGGGGAGCGGTGGGACGACGTACGGGCCCACATGGACCACGTGCGGTCGAGTCTCACCGCTCTGACGGGGCGGGCCCCGGCGGAGTAGCCGCGGCGGGCACCCGCCCTCACTCGCCTCTGGTGCGGTCCGCTCCCGCCAGGATCCAGCTCTCCACCGCCTCGTACTGCTTGCGCTGCTCCTCCGCCTTCCTTCTCCCGGAAACCACCGTCCCGAGCCATCCGTAGGCGAAGCCGAGGGGGATCGACACGAGGCCCGTCGTGGTGAAGGGGAACCAGTTGAAGTCGGCGTCCGGGAAGGCGGCGGCGGGGGAGCCGGAGACGAGGTTGGTGCCGGGCATCAGGACGAGGACGGTGAGGGTGCCGCCGATGAGGGTGGCGAGGAGGCCGGTGCGGGTGTAGCGGCGCCAGAACAGGGTGTAGACCAGTGCGGGGGCGAGGGCGGAGGCGCCCAGGCACAGGGACAGGGTGATCAGGGGCTGGAGGCTGCGGTGCTGGACGAGGGTGGCCAGCAGGATCGCGACGGCGCCGACCGCGAGGGCGGAGACGCGGGCCAGCAGCATCTCGCGGCGCGGGGAGAGCTCGTCGGTGTGGCGGCGGCTGCCGCGGAACACCCTGGCGTGGGCGAACAGGTCGTGGGCCAGGGAGTTGGCGCAGGCCAGGATCATGCCGGCCACCGAGGCGAGCAGGGTCAGGAAGAGCGCCGTGGTCACGGTGGTGAAGAGCAGGGTCTCGGCCGTCGAGACGTCGGGGCCGAACGCGGCGCGTGAGCCCAGCAGATAGGCGGTGTTGCCCTGCGGGTCGGCGTCGGCGATCGTGGCGCGGCCGATCAGGGCGGTGGCGCCGAGGCCGATGACCGTGATGACGAGGACGAACAGCGCGACGCAGAGCACCGCCCAGGACATCGAGCGGCGTACCTGCCGGGCGCTCCTCGCGGTGTACATGCGCATGGTGACGTGGGGCAGGCAGGCGCCGCCGAGGACCACCGTGAGTTGTGAACTGATCATGTCCAGGCGGGGGTTGGCGCCGCCGGAGAACTGGAGCCCGGACTGGAGGAACGCCTGGCCCGACCCGCTGCCCCGCGCCGCCGCGTCCAGGAACGCCCCCGGGTTCCAGTCGAAGCGGTGCAGGACGAGCAGGGCGACGACCACGCCCGAGCCGAGCAGCATCACGATCTTCAGGATCTGTATGAGGGCGGTGCCCTTCATGCCGCCGATGGCCGCGTAGCTGATCATCAGGGCGCCGAGCCCGATGACACAGCCCGTTTTCACCGAGTCGCCGGAGAAGCCGAGGATGAAGGCCAACAGGTCGCCGGAGCCCGCCAGTTGGACCAGCATCAGCGGCAGCAGCGCGATCACGGTGGTGGCGCACGCGGTGATGCGCACGGCGCGTCCCGGCATCCGCCGGGCGAGCGCGTCCCCCATGGTGAACCGGCCCGCGTTGCGCAGCGGTTCGGCCAGCAGGAACATCAGCAGCACGAGGGACAGGGCGGTGCTCAGCGCGAGGACGACACCGTCGTAGCCGGTCAGCGCGATGATGCCGCCGGTGGCCAGGACCGTCGCCGCGGAGATGTAGTCCCCGGCGATGGCGAGGCCGTTGCGCATCGGCAACAGTGAGCGGTACCCCGTGTAGAACTCGTCGAGGTCGTCACGGTCGGGCCCCGTCAGCACGCACAGCAGCAGGGTGACCGTCGCCACCGCCGTGAACGCCACCAGCGACATCGTCTGCGCCGAGCTGCTGAACCCGGTCACCGTGCCGCCTCCCGCCTGGCGTTCAGCTCGGTCTGTATACGGATCCGGTCCGCCATCGGGTCGACACTCCGGCTCGCCGTGTACTCGTACAGCCCGATCGCCAGGCACATCACCGGGACCTGGAGCAGGCCGAGCAGCAGTCCGGTGGAGACTCCGCCGGTCAGCTCCCTCGTCATCAGGCCCGGCGCGAACGCGGACAGCAGGAGGAAGAGGAGGAAGTAGCCGAGGGCGGTGAGCGTCGCCACCCGGCGCAGTCTGCGGTACGCCGTTCGCAGGAGGCGGATGTCGCTGTGCCGGCCCATCGCCCGGTGGCGGGGCAGTCGCCGTCTCGCGGGTTCCGGGAGCGGCTGCTGCCAGGGATAGGTCAGGGGGGAGGGCGCGCGATCGGGGTGGGGCCTCTGGTGCCGATGAGGGCGCGGGTGCGGCGGTTGGGGCTCCGGGGGCGGGTGTGGGGACGAGGACGCGTCGGACATCCCTTTTCTCCTTGCGTGACTCGGGTCCGGGGCGGACCGCAGGGAGCTGGGGGGTGCGGGCGACGCACGCTACCCGCAGGTGGGCGGGTGTGTCGCGCTTTCGGCGAACTGGACGGCCGGTGGTGATCGGGTACCGGCGGAGGCCGCGTGGACGGGCCGGCGGCCTCAGTCCTCCGCGGTCTTGATCACCGGGAATCGTCGTGGCGCGATCAACAGCAGCACCAGGAAGGCGATCCCGGCCGCGCAGGCCGCGCCGAAGTAGACGGAGTGAACCGCCGCGGCGACCGCGCGGCGCAACTCCTCGGAGGCGCCGCCCGGTTCGTCCAGCGCGCGGGTCACCGCGTCCAGGTCGCCCGCGCCGCCGAGCCGCGCGGCCAGCACGCCGTTGGCGACGGCGCCGAACAGGGCGGCGCCCAGGGTCTGGCCGGTCTGGCGGCAGAAGAGGACGGACGCGGTGGTGGTGCCGCGCTCGGCCCAGCCGACCGTCGACTGGACGCCGATGAGCAGGGGGAGTTGGAAGAGGCCCAGGGCGCCGCCGAGCAGCAGCATGAGGAGAGCCGGCTGCCAGGGCTCGCCCGGGTAGGGGAGGAAGGGGAAGGCCAGCAGGATCACCGTCGCCGTGCCGATGCCGATCATCGCGGTGTTGCGGAAACCGATGCGGCGGTACACGTGCTGGCTGAGCGCGGCCGACAGCGGCCAGCTCAACGTCCATACGGAGAGCACGAATCCGGCGGCGATCGGGCCCAGGCCCAGCACCGCCTGGGCGTAGGTGGGCAGGAAGACCGTCGGCGCGACCATGAGCAGTCCGAGCGCACCGCAGGCCAGGTTCACCGCGGCGATGGTGCGCCGCCGCCACACCCAGCCGGGGATGATCGGCTCGGCGGCCCGCCGTTCGATGACCACGACGGCCACGATCAGCACGACTCCCGTACCGAGCAGGGCCGTTGAGGGCGGGGACAGCCAGCCCCAGGCGACGCCGCCCTGCACCAGCGCGGTCAGCAGGACGCCGCCGCAGGCGAAGACGGCGAGCGCGCCCGCCCAGTCGACGCGGGGTCGGGGGACCGGTTCGCGCCGGGGCTCGTGCAGATGGCGGACGATCAGCCACAGGGCGACCGCGCCGATCGGCAGGTTGATGAGGAAGATCCACCGCCAGTCGGCGTACGCCGCGAGGACACCGCCGAGCGCGGGGCCCGCGACCGCCGAAGTCGCCCACACCGTGGACAATTTGGCCTGGATCTTCGGGCGTTCCTTGAGCGGGTAGAGATCGGCGGCGAGTGTCTGGACCGTGCCCTGGAGGGCGCCGCCGCCCAGCCCCTGCACGACGCGGAAGGCGATGAGCGCGGCCATGTTCCAGGCGGTGGCGCAGAGCAGTGAGCCCACCATGAAGAGGACGGAGCCGGCGATCAGCACCGGCTTGCGGCCGAAGGTGTCGGAGAGCTTGCCGTAGACGGGGAGCATCACGGTCACGGCCAGCAGATAGCCCGAGAACAGCCAGGAGAAGACCGAGAAACCGCCCAGGTCGCCGACGATCTGCGGCACGGCCGTCGACACGATGGTGGCGTCGAGCGCCGCCAGCGCCATGGACAGCATCAGCGCGGCGACGACGGCGCCTCGCTTGTCCGTGCCGGCGGCGGGGCCCTGAGCGGCGTCGGGTATGGCGGGTCGGGTACGGCCCACTGGATTCCTTCCCCCTGCAACTATCTGCCGGGGACACTCTGCCACTTGACCCTCACGTCGCGGCAGGGTGGACGCTGGAGCGGGCCGCGGGTGGAGACGACCCTGAGGAGCACTCCGCCCACGGGTGGACAGCCCCTAGGGGTATCTCCGCATCGGAGGCAGGGGCGGGGTCGTACCGACGGAGGACGAGATGGCGAAAGGCCGTCCTTAACCTGGCTTTATGCCGCTGAGAGCAGTGCGACGGCACGGCTCGGGGCGGCGGACCGGACCCACACGGGTGGCCGGCCGCACCTTCGGGGGTGGGGTTTTCCCCCGCACAAGACGGGTCCGGGCACCAGCGCGCCGGACCCCCTCCGGCCAGCAGACTCATCGACGTAACCAGTTGAAGCGAATCATCCACGCACCACCTGACGCGGGTCATCCGCTGACCGACTTAGGAGACATACCGTGACTTCGGCTGTAACCATTCCCAGGCACGGGGGCACTGGAGAGCGTACGGCCGTCGCCGCACGAGCGCGGCAGGTCGTGAAGGCGTACGGGTCCGGTGAGACCCGCGTCGTCGCCCTGGACCAGGTCGACGTGGACATCGCGCGGGGGCAGTTCACCGCGATCATGGGCCCCTCGGGGTCCGGCAAGTCCACGCTGATGCACTGCCTCGCCGGGCTCGACACCGTGTCGAGCGGACAGATCTTCCTCGACGAGACCGAGATCACCGGGCTCAAGGACAAGAAGCTCACACAGCTTCGCCGGGACCGGATCGGCTTCATCTTCCAGGCCTACAACCTGCTGCCCACGCTGAACGCGATCGAGAACATCACGCTCCCGATGGACATCGCCGACCGCAAGCCCGACAAGGGCTGGCTGGCCCAGGTCGTGGAGACCGTCGGTCTCAAGGACCGCCTCAAGCACCGGCCCAACCAGCTCTCCGGCGGACAGCAGCAGCGCGTCGCCGTCGCCAGGGCACTGGCCGCCCGGCCCGAGATCATCTTCGGTGACGAACCGACCGGAAACCTGGACTCCCGCGCGGGCGCCGAGGTCCTGGGCTTCCTGCGGCGCAGCGTCGACGAGCTCGGCCAGACCATCGTGATCGTCACGCACGACCCGGTGGCCGCCTCGTACTCGGACCGCGTGCTGTATCTCGCGGACGGCCGGATCGTCGACGAGATGTACCAGCCGACCGCCGACCAGGTCCTGGACCGCATGAAGGACTTCGACGCCCGGGGACGTACGTCATGACTGTCATGAAGACCTCCAGGCGCAACTTCTTCGCGCACAAGGGGCGGATGGCCCTGTCGGCCGTGGCCGTCATGCTGTCGGTGGCGTTCGTGTGCGGCACGCTCGTCTTCACCGACACGATGAACACGACGTTCGACAAGCTGTTCGCGGCGACCTCCTCCGACGTGACCGTCAGCGCCAAGGACGCCTCGGACAGCGGCGAGACCCAGTCCGAGAACGGCAAGCCGCCGGTCGTCCCGGCCTCCGTGCTCGGCGAGGTCCAGAAGTCCCAAGGCGTGAAGTCGGCCGAGGGCACCGTCTTCTCGACCTCGGTGACCGTCGTCGACGCCGACAAGGACAACCTGTCGCCCACCAGCGGCGCCCCGACCATCGTCGGCAGCTGGAACAGCAACGAAGCCCGCACCATGAAGATCAGCTCCGGTGCGGCTCCCCAGGGCGCCGACCAGGTCATGGTCGACGCCGACACCGCCGACAAGCACCACCTCGCGCTGGGCGACGAGATCGGCGTCATCAGCGCCGTCGGCACCCACCACGCGAAGATCTCCGGCATCGCCGACTTCACCGTCACCAACCCCGGTGCCGCGATCTTCTACCTGGACACCGAAACCGCACAGCAGGCCCTGGTCGGCGAGTCCGGCGTCTACACCAACATCAACGTCACCGCCGCGGCCGGCGTCACCGACGACCAGCTGAAGCGGAACGTGGTGGCCGAACTCGGCGGCGGCTACCAGGTGCAGACCGCCAAGGAGGTCTCCGACGCCAACGCCAAGGACATCGGCGGCTTCCTGGACGTGATGAAGTACGCGATGCTCGGCTTCGCCGGAATCGCCTTCCTCGTCGGCATCTTCCTCATCATCAACACCTTCTCGATGCTGGTCGCCCAGCGCACCCGCGAGATCGGCCTGATGCGCGCCATCGGCTCCTCCCGCCGGCAGGTCAACCTCTCGGTGCTCGTCGAGGCGCTGCTGCTGGGCTTCTTCGGCTCGGTGCTCGGGGTCGGCGCAGGTGTCGGCATCGCCGTCGGGCTGATGAAGCTCATGGGCCTGGCGGGCATGCACCTCTCGACGGCCGACCTGACCGTCGCCTGGACGACACCGGTCATCGGACTGGCGCTCGGCGTGCTGGTCACGGTGTTCGCGGCGTACGTGCCGGCAAGGCGTGCCGGCAAGGTCTCGCCGATGGCCGCGCTGCGCGACGCCGGAACACCGGCCGACGGCAAGGCCGGACTCGTTCGCGGTCTGATCGGTTTGCTCCTCACCGGCGCCGGAACCGCCTCGCTCTACGCGGCGGCCACCGCCGACAAGGCGACCGAGGGCTCCCTCGTCCTTGGCCTCGGCGTGGTGCTGACCCTCATCGGGTTCGTCATCATCGGCCCGCTGCTCGCCGGAGTGGTGGTCCGGGCGCTCAGTGTGGTGGTGCTGCGGGCCTTCGGACCGGTCGGGCGGATGGCCGAGCGCAACGCGCTGCGCAACCCGCGCCGCACCGGCGCCACCGGAGCGGCCCTGATGATCGGCCTCGCGCTGGTCGCCTGCCTCTCCGTCGTCGGCTCCTCGATGGTGGCCTCCGCCACCGACCAGCTCGACAAGACCGTCGGCACGGACTTCATCATCCAGTCCGACAGCGGCCAGCTCGTCACCCCGCAGGCCGTGCGGGCCGTCAAGGACACCGAGGGCCTCACCCGGGTCACCGAGTACAGGCTGGCCGACGCCGACTTCACCACCCCCGACGGCAAGACCGTCAAGGACACCGCGATCACGGCGGCCGACCCGACGTACGCCCAGGACCTGGAGACCAAGACCGTCCAGGGCGACCTCGCCGACGCGTACAAGCCTGGCTCGATGTCCGTCCACGAGGAGTTCGCCAAGGACCACGGCATCACCCTCGGGTCCAAGATCGGGGTCGACTTCAAAGACGGCTCCGAGGCACGGCTGACGGTCCGGGCGATCACCAGCAGCGACGTCGTCATCGACGCGGGCGCGATGTACACGTCGATCGACACCCTCGCCAAGTACGTCCCGGCCGACAAGATGCCGCTCGACTCGCTGGTCTTCGCCTCCGCGAAGGACGGCCAGGAGGCCGCCGCCTACAAGTCGCTGAAGTCGGCGCTGCACGACTACCCGCAGTACAGCGTCCGCGACCAGACCGACTACAAGGACGCGCTCAAGGACCAGATCGGCCAGCTCCTCAACATGATCTACGGCCTGCTCGCCCTGGCGATCATCGTCGCGGTCCTGGGGGTCGTGAACACCCTGGCGCTGTCGGTGGTCGAGCGGACCCGTGAGATCGGCCTCATGCGGGCCGTGGGCCTCTCCCGCCGGCAGCTGCGCCGCATGATCCGGCTGGAGTCGGTGGTCATCGCTCTCTTCGGTGCTCTGCTGGGCCTCGGTCTGGGCATGGGCTGGGGTGCGACCGCGCAGAAGCTGCTGGCCCTGGAGGGTCTGAAGGTTCTGGAGATCCCCTGGCCGACGATCATCGCCGTCTTCGTCGGCTCCGCGTTCGTGGGTCTGGTCGCCGCGTTGATCCCGGCCTTCCGGGCCGGGCGGATGAACGTTCTGAACGCGATCGCCACCGAGTAGCCACCGTGTACGGGGGTCACGGGGGAACGGGGGGTACGGGGGAACGGGGAACGGGCCCGGTGGCCGGAGGGGATGCCCTCCGGCCACCGGGCCCGAGCGCGTGGCCTGGGGGCGGGCGTGTTTCTCGCCCCCTCCGCCCCTACCCGTCCCCTTCTCTCGGGGGCTCCGCCCCCGGACCCCCGAGCCTCAAGCGCCGGAGGGGCTGTCCCGGGCTCCGCCCCGGGCCCCCGCTCCTCAAACGCCGGAGGGGCTGTCCCGGGCTCCGCCCCCGGGCCCCCGCTCCTCAAACGCCGGAGGGGCTGTCTCGGGCTGATCCCACCCCGCGGTGAGCGCGGCGTCGACGTACGCTGGAGGACCCCGGCCCGGAACACGTGTCGGGCCCTTCGCGTTGCCCCCTCCCGGGATGGAAGCCCTTCATGAGCCTGCACGGTCTGCTCGACGCCGTCGTCAAGGACGCCGCACTCAAGGAAGCGGTGCGGGCGGCCGCCGACGGCAACCGGATGCACATCGACCTGGTCGGCCCGCCCGCCGCCCGCCCCTTCGCGGTGGCGGCGCTGGCCCGCGAGGCCGGCCGTACGGTGCTGGCGGTGACCGCGACGGGCCGCGAGGCCGAGGACCTGGCCGCCGCGCTGCGCTCCCTCCTCCCCTCCGAGGGGATCGTGGAGTACCCCGCCTGGGAGACGCTCCCGCACGAGCGGCTCTCGCCGCGCTCGGACACGGTGGGCCGCCGCCTCGCCGTGCTGCGCCGGCTGGCGCACCCGCGCCCCGACGACCCGGAGACCGGCCCGGTCTCGGTCGTCGTCGCCCCCATCCGTTCCGTACTCCAGCCGCAGGTCAAGGGCCTGGGTGACCTGGAGCCCGTCGCCCTGCGCACCGGCCAGAGCGCCGACCTGGGGGAGGTCGTCGAAGCGCTCGCGGCAGCCGCGTACTCCCGCGTCGAGCTCGTCGAGAGACGCGGCGAGTTCGCGGTCCGCGGCGGCATCCTCGACGTCTTCCCGCCCACCGAGGAGCACCCCCTTCGGGTGGAGTTCTGGGGTGACGACGTCGAGGAGATCCGCTACTTCAAGGTCGCCGACCAGCGCTCCCTGGAGGTCGCCGAGCACGGGCTGTGGGCCGCGCCCTGCCGGGAACTGCTGCTCACCGACGACGTACGGGAGCGGGCGGCGCGGCTGGCCGAGGAGCACCCCGAGCTCGGCGAACTGCTCGGCAAGATCGCCGAGGGCATCGCCGTCGAAGGCATGGAATCGCTGGCTCCGGTCCTGGTGGACGAGATGGAGCTGCTGATCGACGTACTGCCCGAGGGCTCGATGACGCTGGTGTGCGACCCGGAGCGGGTGCGGACGCGGGCCTCCGACCTGGTGGCGACGTCGCAGGAGTTCCTCCAGGCGTCCTGGGCGGCGACCGCGGGCGGCGGTGAGGCACCCATCGACGTCGACGCGGCCTCCCTGTGGTCCATCGCGGACGTACGGGACCGGGCGCGCGAGCTGGACATGATGTGGTGGTCCGTCTCGCCCTTCGCCGCCGACGACGAGCTCGACGCGGACACCCTCAAGCTCGGCATGCACGCCCCCGAGACCTACCGGGGCGACACCGCCAGGGCGCTGGCCGACACCAAGGGCTGGCTGGCCGACGGCTGGCGCACGGTGTTCGTCACGGAGGCGCACGGCCCGGCCGCCCGTACCGTCGAGGTGCTCGGCGGCGAGGGCATCGCGGCCCGCCTCGACACGGATGTCGCGGACATCAGCCCCTCGGTCGTGCACGTCTCCTGCGGCTCGATCGACTACGGCTTCATCGACCCGGCGCTCAAGCTCGCCGTCCTGACGGAGACCGACCTCTCCGGCCAGAAGGCGGCAGGCAAGGACGGCGCCCGGATGCCGGCCCGCCGCCGCAAGACGATCGACCCGCTGACCCTGGAGACCGGCGACTACATCGTGCACGAGCAGCACGGCGTGGGCCGCTACGTCGAGATGGTGCAGCGGACCGTCCAGGGCGCGACCCGCGAGTACCTGGTCGTCGAGTACGCCCCCGCCAAGCGCGGCCAGCCGGGCGACCGCCTCTACATCCCCACCGACCAGCTCGAACAGATCACCAAGTACGTCGGAGGGGAGTCCCCGACCCTGCACCGGCTCGGCGGCGCCGACTGGACCAAGACCAAGGCGCGGGCGAAGAAGGCGGTCAAGGAGATCGCCGCGGACCTCATCAAGCTGTACTCGGCCCGCATGGCGGCCCCCGGGCACGCGTTCGGCCCCGACACCCCCTGGCAGCGCGAGCTGGAGGACGCCTTCCCGTACGCGGAGACCCCCGACCAGCTCACCACCATCGCCGAGGTCAAGGACGACATGGAGAAGACGGTCCCGATGGACCGGCTGGTCTGCGGCGACGTCGGCTACGGCAAGACCGAGATCGCGGTGCGCGCCGCCTTCAAGGCCGTACAGGACGGCAAGCAGGTCGCGGTGCTCGTCCCCACCACCCTGCTGGTGCAGCAGCACTTCGGGACCTTCTCCGAGCGCTACTCCCAGTTCCCGGTCAACGTAAGGGCGTTGTCCCGCTTCCAGACCGACACGGAGGCGAAGGCCGTCCTGGAGGGACTGCGCGACGGCTCCGTCGACCTCGTCATCGGCACCCACCGGCTGTTCTCCTCGGAGACCAGGTTCAAGGATCTGGGCCTGGTCATCGTCGACGAGGAACAGCGCTTCGGCGTCGAGCACAAGGAGCAGCTGAAGAAGCTCCGCGCGAACGTCGACGTCCTGACGATGTCAGCCACCCCGATCCCCCGCACCCTGGAAATGGCCGTGACGGGCATCCGCGAGATGTCCACGATCACGACCCCGCCGGAGGAGCGGCACCCCGTCCTGACCTTCGTCGGCCCGTACGAGGAGAAGCAGATCGGCGCCGCGATCCGCCGCGAACTGCTGCGCGAGGGCCAGGTCTTCTACATCCACAACCGGGTGGAGTCCATCGACCGGGCGGCGGCCAGGCTGCGGGAGATCGTCCCGGAGGCGCGCATCGCGACGGCCCACGGCCAGATGTCCGAACAGGCCCTGGAACAGGTGGTCGTCGACTTCTGGGAGAACAAGTTCGACGTGCTCGTCTCCACCACGATCGTCGAGTCGGGCATCGACATCTCCAACGCGAACACCCTGATCGTGGAGCGCGGCGACAACTTCGGCCTCTCCCAGCTGCACCAGTTGCGCGGCCGGGTCGGCCGTGGCCGCGAGCGGGGCTACGCGTACTTCCTGTACCCGCCGGAGAAGCCCCTCACCGAGACCGCCCACGAGCGGCTCGCGACCATCGCCCAGCACACCGAGATGGGCGCGGGCATGTACGTCGCCATGAAGGACCTGGAGATCCGCGGCGCGGGAAACCTCCTGGGCGGCGAGCAGTCGGGCCACATCGCGGGCGTCGGCTTCGACCTGTACGTACGGATGGTCGGCGAGGCGGTGGCGGACTACCGGGCCTCGCTGGACGGCGGCGTGGAGGAGGAGCCGGCGCTGGAGGTCAAGATCGAGCTGCCGGTCGACGCGCACGTCCCGCACGAGTACGCGCCGGGTGAGCGGCTCCGTCTCCAGGCCTACCGCGCCATCGCCTCCGCCAACACGGAGGAGGACGTCAAGGCCGTACGGGAGGAACTCGTCGACCGCTACGGCAAGTTGCCGGAGCCGGTGGAGAACCTGCTGCTGGTGGCCGGTCTGCGGATGCTCGCGCGCGCCTGCGGAGTCGGCGAGGTCGTCCTCCAGGGCAACAACATCCGGTTCGCGCCGGTGGAGTTGAGGGAGTCGCAGGAGCTGCGGCTGAAGCGGCTGTACCCCGGGACCGTCATCAAGCCGACCGCGCACCAGTTGCTGGTGCCGCGCCCCAAGACGGCGAAGGTCGGGGGAAAGCCGTTGGTGGGACGGGAGTTGCTGGGATGGACGGGGGAGTTCCTGGCCACGATCCTCGGGTCGTGAGCCGGGGCCCGGCCGCCGCGCGGACGGTGGCCGGGAGGGTTTGACCGGCCCGGCAGGGGAGAGAAGGACAGCGGCCCGGCGGGCGCCCTCACCGGGTGCGTCCGGCCGGACGAAGAGGACCGGAAAAGGGGAGGGGCGTCGTGGTGCGTCTGAGGGGTGGGGGTGTCGGGTCCGCGCTGGCGGTGTTCGTCGTCGGTGTCAGCCTCGGTGTCAGCGGCTGCAAGATCGAGGCCGACGAGGGTGCCGCGGGTCCGCAGGAGACGGCGGCGGGCGGTCCCGCCCTCACCGCGGTGGACTCACTGACCGTCAAGGGGCGCGCTCCCAAGTCGGGTTACGACAGGGAGAAGTTCGGCACCGCGTGGGCCGACACCGACTCCAACAGCTGCGACACCCGCGACGACATCCTCAAACGGGACCTGGACGACGTGAAGTTCAGCGACGGGGACTGCAAGGTGTCCTCCGGGGAGCTCAACCCGGACCACTACACCGGCAAGGACGTCACGTTCACCCGCGGTCGCAGCCTGGTCGACATCGACCATGTCGTCGCCCTCTCGGACGCCTGGCAGAAGGGCGCCAAGTACTGGGACGAGAGCAAGCGGATAGCTCTCGCCAACGACCCGCTCAACCTCCGCGCCGTCGACTCGAGCACCAACCGCAGCAAGGGCGACGGCGACACGGCGACCTGGCTGCCGCCCAACAAGGCCTACCGCTGCACGTATGTCGCCGCCCAGGTGGCCGTCAAGAAGAAGTACGAACTGTGGGTCACCAGCAGCGAGAAGGCCGCGATGAAGAAGGTGCTCGCGACCTGCCCCGACCAGAAGATCCCCTCCGGCGGCAACCCGACGGACGCACCGGCCCGCTTCCACGCGGACTGAGACTGAGGACGGGCGGGGGCGGGGGCGGCACCACCGGCGGGGGCCTGAGCCGGGTGCCTGACTCTGGTGCCTGAGGGGGGAGCCTCCCGTCGGGCGCCGGAACCGTATCCCTGTGCGCGACCGCCCTCTACCGTGACTCGCATGGAGCTGAAGGTGTCGAGTCTCGCCGAGCGCCCGCACATGCTCGCCCAGGTGATGGGGATGGCCGACACCTGGCCGGAGTTCATCCGCCACGACCCCGTCGGCAACGCGCACTACGGCCGGATCGCCACCGAACTCCCGGAGTACGTCCTCTTCGCCGAGGACGAGCGAGGAGAGGTGGTCGCACACGCGTACAGCGTGCCGTTCGCGCTCGACGAGGGCGAGGACGAGGGCGGCGACGACGGCCACGTCGGCCACGTCGGGCAGGACGGCTGCGGCGGCCCCGGTGGTCTCGGCGGCCACGGAGGGCACCGTCAACTGCCCGGGCGGGGCTGGGACGACGTGCTGGCCCGCGCCTTTGCCGACCGGCGCCACGGCACACCCCCGGACACGGTGAGCGCCATCTCGGTCGTGGTCGCCCCGGGGGCCCAGGGCGGCGGTCTGTCCGCCCGGATGCTCTCAGCGATGCGGGACAACGCCCTCGCGCACGGATTCGGCGAGGTCGTCGCCCCGGTCCGCCCCAGCGCCAAACACCTGGAACCCCGGACGCCGATGACGGAGTACGCCTTCCGCACCCGCCCCGACGGGCTGCCGCACGACCCGTGGCTGCGCGTCCACGTCCGGGCGGGCGGCGTCGTCGAGAAGGTGACGCCGGTGTCGATGACCGTCGCGGCCTCGCTGGAGGAGTGGCGCGGCTGGACGGGGCTGCCCTTCGACACCTGGGGACCGGTCGAGGTGCCCGGCGCGCTGGTGCCGGTGCACTGTGAACCGGAGCGGGGGTACGCCGTGTACGTCGAGCCCAACGTGTGGGTGCGGCACACACTTTGACGTCGGCGTGGTGGCCGGAGAGGTGGCCGACGGCCCGCCGGGCGAGGGCTCGCCCCGCTTCCGAGGAGCACGTGAAGTGATCGGCCCGGCAACGGTTCGGTACAACCCGGGACCGGTTGTCCTTGTCGGCCTATACGCTCGGACCTCGAACTCGTCAGTCCGTCCTCATCAGGTCATCGGGAGCAGTCATGTACGGCCACGGCGCGGCGCCGCCCTCCCGCAGTTCGGGCACCGTCATCTTCCTCCGTGTGCTGATCGCCTCCGCCGGATTCCTCACCTGCGGCCTGCTCACGTGCCTCCCGCTGTTCCGGGTCGCCGTGCTGCGCGGCAAGTGGTACGACTGGGTGCTCGGCTGGGTGAGCATCCCGGTCGCGATCATCGGCCTCGTCGTGATCGGCTCGCTGCCCGAGTCGGACCCCAGGACCGATCTCGCGCTCTCCGCCATCCTCCTGCTCGGCGCTTTCGGCTCCGTGCACTTCCTGGTCGCCGACATCCAGCACCACCGCGACCGGCAGCTCCCGTTCCCCGGGTACATACCCCAGCCGCCGCCCCGCACCGGTTACGGCTACCCGCAGGCCGCGTCCCCGTACGCCGCAACGCACCAGCAGACGCCGATACCGCAGACCCCGATGCCTCAGACGCCGACTCCGCAGACTCCCGTACCGCAGACCCCCGTTCCGCCCCCCGCGCCCCCGCAGCGTCCCGCGCCGGCCCGGATCGACCAGGTGCGCGCCGAGCTCGACGAACTCAGCGACTACCTGCGCAAGCGCGAGGGCAACGAAGGGGACAGCCGGTGAGCGTGGCGGCGAAGCGCATGGTCGCCGACCGCTACGAACTGTCCACGCTCATCGGGCAGGGCGGTATGGGCCAGGTGTGGACGGCCTACGACCAGCGTCTGGACCGGCGGGTCGCGGTGAAGCTGCTGCGCCCCGACAAGGTCGCGGGCCAGGAGGCCGACGAACTGCGCCGCCGCTTCGTGCGCGAGTGCCGGGTCACCGCGCAGGTCGACCACCCCGGACTGGTCACGGTCCACGACGCGGGCAGCGAGGGCGAGGAACTGTTCCTCGTCATGCAGTACGTCGACGGCGCCGACCTCGCCGACCACCTCACCGAACACAGTCCCTACCCCTGGCAGTGGGCGGTGTCGGTCGCCGCGCAACTGTGCGCCGTGCTGAGCGCCGTGCACGCCGTCCCGATCGTCCACCGCGACCTGAAGCCGCGGAACGTGATGATCAAGCAGGACGGCACGGTCACCGTCCTCGACCTCGGCGTCGCCTCCGTCATGGACACCGACACCACCCGCCTGACCCACACCGGCTCACCCATCGGCAGCCCCGCCTACATGGCGCCCGAGCAGGCGATGGGCGGCGCCGTCGGCCCGTACACCGACCTGTACGCACTGGGCGTACTCCTCCACGAACTCCTCAGCGGAGACGTGCCGTTCAGCGGCTCGACGGCCCTCGGTGTCCTGCACCGCCACCTCTACGAGCCGCCGGTCCCGGTCCGCCGGCTGCGTCCCGAGGTCCCGCCCGCCCTGGAGGATCTCGTCCTGCGGCTGCTCGCCAAGGACCCGCAGCACCGGCCGGGGTCCGCGCAGGAGACGTACGAACAGCTGCTTCCGCTGCTGCCGGGGCGCGGTATGCCCACCAGCGCGCCGCTCGACCCCACCCGCCCGTTCCTGCGCCCGCACGCCCCCTGGCCGGACCGGGCGCTCGTTCCCGCGCCCCAGCCGCAGGCCGCGCCCGTCGTGGAGAAGCCCGATGTCGCCGGCGCGGTCGACGAGGTGAAGCGGCTCCTCGGCGAGGGGCGCATCACGCAGGCCGTCGACATCCTCGGCGCGATCCTGCCGGCCGCCGCCGCCGAGCACGGCGCGCACTCCGCCGTCGTGCGCACCCTGCGCAAGCAGTACGCCGCCACGCTCATGGACGACGGCCAGTACCGGCGCGCGCTGCCCGAACTGCGCCGCCTCGCCGACGAACGGGCCACCGAGGCGGGCCAGTCCGACCCGCAGTCCCTGCGCTTCCGCTACGACATCGCCCAGTGCCTCGAACAGCTCGGCGAACCGGGCGCCGCGCTCGGGGAGTACCGCTCGCTGCTGCCGTACTACGAGAACCACTACGTCGCCGGTGACCCCGGCCAGGCCCTCGAAGTCCGCCGCCGCATCGGCCATCTGCTGCTGGCGCTCGGCGACCGCGGCTCCGCCCACGACACACTCGCCCGCCTGCTGCACGACGTGGAACGCATCAGCGGGCCCGGCCATCCGATGACGACGGAGATCCGGCGGACCCTCCAATGGCTGGGACAGGTACGGGGATAGGTACGGGGTCAGAACCCGCACGGGGCCGCGCCGGTGGCGGTCACCGGCTGACGACGGGCGTCACGCCGGGCCCGGGACGATGCCGGGCCCGGGGCGATGTGCGGTGCGGCGGTGCCTGAACTGCTCGCGAATCGTTGGTCGAATGGGTGGCCGAGAGCTGGGCCACTGCCTAACATCGATCACCGCAAGACTTTGTGCACCGTCGCACAATCTCCTCGGGAGGCTTCCTTGCACCGCCGCCGTCGCACCGCGCTCGTCCTGTCCGCCGCGCTCGCCGCCGCGGCCCCCCTTCTCACCGCCTGCGGCAGCGAGGCGCATCCCGGTGCCGCGGCCGTCGTCGGCGGGGACCGGATCACCATCGCCCAGCTGGAGAGCCGCGTGAACGAGGTGCGCACGGCACAGCGCGCCGCCACGCCGGACCAGGCCCAGTACGAGCAGGCGGTCACCAAGACCGCCAGTCTCACCCGCGACACCCTGCACACCATGGTCCTGGACCGGGTCCTCGACCAGGCGGCGGCGAAGGCCGGCGTGAGCGTCACCCGCAAGGACACCCAGCAGCTCCGCTCGTCGCTGGAACAGCAGGCCGGCGGGGCGAAGGCGCTGGAGGCGGCCTGGCTCCAGCAGTACGGGGTGGCGCCCAAGCGACTCGACGACAGCCTCCGCACCGAGATCGAGGCCCAGAAGCTCGCCGCCGCGATCGGTGCCGACATGAACACCACCGAGGGGCAGGCCACCTTCTGGAAGGCGATGTCCGACGCCTCCAAGAAGCTGGACGTCGACCTGAACCCGCGTTACGGCGCCTGGGACGTCAAGAAGAGCAGCCGCGTCGACGTCAAGACGCCGTGGCTGCGAGAGGTCACCGCCGGGCAGACGCAGGAGACCGCGTAGCGGGTGGTCCGGGCGGGCCGGGCACCCCAGGGGCGGCCCGGCCTGGGGATAACCGGTGGGGCGGTCGGTGGTGTGGGTTACGTTCGATGAGTGAACGCAACCAGCTTCGACGGCACCGACGCCCTCGCTTCCGGCGGGGAGACCTCCGGCACCGGGGCCGACGCCTCCGGCCGCATCGTCCTGCTCACCACCAGCCACCGCGTCGCCCCCGGGCTGCTGTCCTGGCCCGCCTGGCAGGCACTGCGCGACGCCGACCAGGTGCTGTGCGCGGACGGCACGCACCCGCAGCTCCCGTACCTCCGCGAGGCGGGCATCACCGTCGACGAGAGGGCACCGGACGCCCAGGAGCTGATCGACGCCTGCGCCGACGGGCGCACGGTGGTCGTCGTCGCCACCGGCGAGGGCGAGCCCCGGCTCACCGACGGCCTGGCCAGGCTCGCGGGCTCCGGCCGCATACAGATGCCGGACCTGGAGCTGCTCCCGGCCTCCTACGACCTGCCCGGCGCCCGGCTCCTCGACCTCGTCCAGGTCATGGACCGTATCCGCCTCGAATGCCCCTGGTCCTCCCAGCAGACCCACAAGGGCCTGGTGAAGTACGGCATCGAGGAGGCGTACGAACTGGTCGAGGCGATCGAGGAGGGCGACCGCGACGAACTGCGGGAGGAGCTCGGTGACGTCCTGCTCCAGGTCGTCTTCCACGCCCGGATCGCCGAGGAGGGCGGCCCCGGGGACGAGGACACCCCGTTCTCCATCGACGACGTCGCCGCCGGCATCATCACGAAGCTGATCCACCGCCATCCGCACGTCTTCGGCGACGAGACCGCCACCACCCCCGAAGAGGTCAAGGAGCACTGGCTGCGCACCAAGGCCGAGGAGAAGCGGCGGACCTCGGTGACCGAGGGCATCCCGCTCGGCCAGCCCGGTCTCGCCCTGGCGTCGAAACTGGCATCCCGGGTACGCACGGCGGGACTTGAGGTCGAACTCCCCCAGGGCGACGGCATCGGCTACGAACTCCTGGCCCTGGCCGCCCGCGCCGAAGCCGAGGGCGTGGACCCGGAAACGGCACTCCGCACGGCAGCGCGGACCTACCGGGACGCGATCCGTGCGACGGAGCGGCCCACGCAGGTGTGACCGTCGCGGGCGGGGATCAGCCGTCCGGGGCGCGGCTGGACGGGTTGTGCCAGTTCGGCTGGGGGCGGTCCAGGAGCCACTCCGCCGTGCCCAGGGGTCGGGTGCGGTCCTCCGCGGTCGGTGCCAGCAGGTCGTGGAAGATCCGCTCGGGCGGCGTGCCGAGGGCGGGAAGCTCGGCGCCGATCTCCTCGACCAGCCTGGGCGGCCCGGCGAGATAGACGTCGTGCCGCTCCCAGCCCGCGCGGTTGCCCAGCGCGGTCAGCAGCCGCTCGGTCGCCTGCGCCTTGGGCCGGCCCGGCGCGGGAGTGATGAACGTGGCCGAAAGCAGCGGAAGCCGGGCCTGGAGCCCTTCGACGGCCGAGCGGTCGTACAGATAGGAGGTGTCCCGGGCGACGAGGAAGAGCCGGGCCTCGTGCGTCTTGTCGAGCTGCTGGAGAAGCGCCTTGACGGGGGCCCAGCCGGTACCGGCCGCGACGAAGGTCAACGGCCGCTCCACGGGCGTCCGCAGGGTCATCCCGCCACCGGGGGCGCCGAGCCGCAGGACGTCCCCCTCCCGCGTCCGGCGGACCAGGGCGGTGGAGAGCACGCCGTCCTGGACCCGGCTGACGTGCAGGTCGACGGTGTGGTCGGCGCGGGGCGCGTTGCCCAGCGAGTACGGCCGCCAGATGCCCGGCAGCTGCGGGGCGTTGACGCTGACGTACTGGCCGGGGGCGTACCGCAGCCGCCGCTCGGGCCGCAGGGTCAGCACGGCGAGGTCCTCACCGTGCCGGGTGCGGGACACGACCTCGGCGTCCCACCAGGACGGTTCGCCCGCCTGCTGCGATTCCCACGCGCCCTGGAGCATGACGTTGGCGATCGCCCCGTACGCCTCGACCCAGGCCTTCTCGACCTCCGAGTTCCACGCCGTCCCCGCGACCATGGTGAACGCGGCGATCAGACTCGCCCCCACGGCGGCGTAGTGGTCCGGCTCCGCGAGGTACTTGCGGTGATCCCGCCCCAGCTCCCGCAGGTAGTCGGGCAGCGCCGGATCCCCCAGCCGCTCCATCACATACGTCAGCGCGGCGAACAGCCGGTCCCGTTGCCGCTCCATGTCCTGTGGAAAGTCCAGCGGAAACAGCTCGCGTACGTCCGGGTGGTGCCGGAACAGATGCGAGTAGAAGTACTTGACCGCGAACTCGGCCCGTCTCTCGACGACCGCGAAGCTGGATCTGAGTATTTCGGGGTCCACTTCGCGAATGTAGGGAGTTGTCGAGTCACGAAGTCAAACAGCAGGCTATTTCTGGACAGCCTGGGGTGAAGCGTGCGGGGGCGGACGACGGGGCGCGGGAGGCCTCTGCGGTCAGGGACCGACGCCGGGTCGCCGCCGCGGCGAAGCCGAGCGGCTTCACCGGCCGGACGAGCCGCTGAGCAGGGGCTTCGTGGAGCCGGGCGGACTCGGCGACCGCGCGGCCGGGAACGGGCCCCGGGTCGCCGCGGAGTGCCGACTCGGGCGGCATCCCGCTCCCGCTCCGCGCCCGTAGAACGGCATGAGGTTCCGTGTCCGTGAGGCGGCGTCCTGCTCCGCATCCGTAAGGCGGCGTCCCGCTCCGCGTCCGTAGAACGGCATACGGTTCCGCGCCCGTAAGACGGCATAAGGTTCCGCGCCCGTCAGGCGGCGTCCTGCTCCGCGCCCGTCAGGCGGCGTCCCGCTCTGCGTCCGTGAGGCGGCGTCCCGGGCTTTGCGCCCGTAAGGCAGCGTCCCGCTCCGCGCCCCTCACTTGGCCGTGAACTCCACGGGCAAGTTCCGTAGTCCGCGCATGATCAGGCCGCCCCGCCAGCGCAGGTCCACCGGATCGACGGCGAGCCGGAGGTCCGGCAGCCGGCGCAGCAGGGTGGCCAGTGCGGCGCGGCCTTCGAGACGCGCGAGCGGGGCGCCGATGCAGTAGTGGATGCCGTGGCCGTACCCGAGGTGCTGGTTGTCCCTGCGGGAGAGGTCGAGTGTGTCCGGTTCGTCGAATCGGGCGGGATCGCGGTCGGCGGCGGCGAGGACCACGAGCACGGGGTCACCGGAGGCGATCTCCTGTCCGCCGATCTCGAGCGGCTCGGTCGCGTAGCGCCAGGTCGCCAGCTCGACGGGACCGTCGTAGCGGAGGAGTTCCTCGATGCCGGTGTCGAGCAGTTCCTGTTCGCCCCGCTCGATCGACCTCTGGAGTTCCGCCCGCTGCCCCGGGTTGCGCAGCAGTGCGTAGGTGCCGTTGCCGATGAGGTTGATGGTCGTTTCGAAGCCGGCGAAAAGCAGCACGAAACACATGGCCGCGGCTTCGTTCTCCGTGAGCTGCTCGCCGTGGTCGGAGGCGCGGATGAGCCCGGAGATGAGGTCCTCGCCGGGACCGGCGTGCTCCGGGAGAGCCTCCCGCTTGCGGTGGATCAGCTCGGCGAGGTACCCGCGCATCTTCTTCACGGACCGCGCGACGCCGCCTCTCGGCCCGCCCCCGTGCCGGATCATCATCCCCGCCCAGTCCCGGAAGTCGTCCTGATCCTCTGGGGGGACGCCGAGCAGATCGCAGATCGCGTAGATGGGGAGCGGGAAGGCGAACTCGTGGATGAGGTCGGCGCTCCCGGTGTGCGCGAACCGGTCGATGAGGTCGTCGGTCAGTTCCTGGACCCGTGGGGCGAATTCGGCCACGCGGCGCGGAGTGAACGCCTTGGAGACGAGCCGGCGCAGGCGCGTGTGGTCCGGGGGATCGATGTTGAGCAGGTGGGTCATGAGGTTGGCGCTGCGCTCGCCGGGGATGCCCGTCCTGTTCTTGCCGTGGGCGTCCGCGGAATGGTGCACGGGATTCTTGGAGAGCCGTGCGTCGGCGAGCGTCTGCCTGGCGTCCGCGTACCGCGTGACGAGCCATGCCTCGACCCCGCTGGGAAGGGTGGTGCGGTGCACGGGCGCGTGCTCGCGGAGCCACGCGTAGGCGGGGTAGGGGTCGGTGGCGAACTCCCAGGTGAAGAGTTCGGGTCTGCTGTGCGGGACGTTCACGGAGCGACGGTACCCGGCGCCGCACTCCCGGGAGGGCGGCGAAGCGGTCAATTCACCCGCAATCGCCCGGCGTGGCGAACAGGGCGTCTTCCGGGGCGACATGCCGCGCACTTGAGGGCATGTCGCCCCACCGACTGAGCGCCAACTCCCTTGGCGGCGGTCGGATGCGCGGCCGGAAGGCAGGCAACTCGCAGGAGATTCCGCCGGTTTGCGCAGGCGCGGCAGGCTCGTTATACGCGGATTGCGCATGCTTCCAGGGGAGTTCACTGGTCCGCTCCACTTGTCCCCCGGGTGGTCACAAGTGACTTGAGGGGCGCAAAAAGCTGACGCTCCCTCAACATTGTGATCTTCACGTGATCTGCGCTGCATCGACTTGTGACAAGCGTTCGAGTGTCGATACGTTCCTCGTCAGCGCGGATCATCCGTCGCCGGCGTCCTCGGGCGTCGCTGTTGTCACCTGCTGTCACGCGAAAGGTTTCCGTATGCTCACCGGGAACGGCCGTCATCGTCGCCCCCGTCAGGCCCCGGCTCTCGTCGTCGCGGCAGGGGTCACCGGATCGGCCATCGTGATCCCGTTGCTCGCCGCCACGGGTGCGAGCGCGGCCGACGCCACGACCTGGGACCGCGTCGCGGAGTGCGAGACGGGTGCCTCCTGGAGCGAGAACACCGGCGACGGGTACTACGGCGGGCTGCACTTGACCCAGTGGGACTGGGAGAACTACGGCGGCCTCGACTTCGCCCCGAGCGCCGACCAGGCCAGCCGCTCGCAGCAGATAGCCGTCGCCGAGAAGATCCTCGACGGACGCGGAATCGCCGCCTGGCCCACCTGTGGCCCCCTCTCCGCGCTCAGCAAGGAGTCGGCCCAGGTGGACATCGACACCGGCATCGGAGGCGTCCTGACGCCGTCCAGCGGGTCGACGGATTCGACGGATTCGACCGACTCGACCGGCCTGTCCGGCTCGACCGGCTCCTCCACCCCCTCGCCGTCCGCCTCCCCCTCCTCCTCGGCCTCCTCGGACACCTCCACGGATTCGGCCAAGTCGGGCAATGTAGACGCGAGCGCGACCAAGGGTGGCGATTCGGACAAGTCCACCCCGAGCGCCGATCCTTCGGGCACGGCGAGCGGCTCCGGACGTCACCGCGGCACCTCCGCCGATGACGCGGCCGCCGACCGTACGGACGACAGCTCGGCCGGGCGCCACGCCTCGCGCGACTCCGCGACGGCCCGTGAGACCCCCGCGGCCTCCTACCCGGCCGTCGTCGACGAGAGGCTCTCGGTCATCGCGGACGCCTTCGGCCTCGTCGGTCAGTGGCTCGACCCGTCCGCCGCGGACGAGGAGGCGGCGGACGTCGAGGCGCCGGTCATCTTCCCCGGTCACGGCCTCGACAATGCTGCCGAACCGGCCCAGAACTAGGCAGAGTTCGCGTCATGGTTCGGCCGTGAATGTCCGGTTTGGCGAGAATGAGAGATGGATCTCAGACCCCCTGATCGTCTTTGATATTCCGCCGTTCGCCTGTCTACGGTCGTGACCGCTCGCCACTGGTGAGCCCCGTGGGTCGCAACGCCGAATCCTGCCAACGGCCTTACGGGAACAGTCGTCGCGTCAAGCGCCGTAGGCAGGAGCGGGGGACCCAAGGTAAGTGCCGGGCCCGGTGGTTGACCGGGAACGGCTTGGGGTGAAGACGTGCGCCGAGAGGTGCGCGGCCGGGCACTCACCCGCCCGAACCCGACAGCTCACCTCGCAGGCGTCGGTGAGGGGATCACTTCATGCTGCGTTCGTGCAAGGGCAAGCACCGTCGTCCGACCGTTCTCGACCGGACCGCCCGCATCGCCACCCTCGCGGGAGTGACCGGCGTCGCCGTCGCCGCCCCGCTGATGGCGTCCGGCACCGCCTCCGCCGCCACCACCTCCGAGTGGGACACCGTCGCCCAGTGCGAGTCCGGCGGCAACTGGTCCATCAACACGGGCAACGGCTACTACGGCGGCCTGCAGTTCTCCGCCTCCACCTGGTCCGCCTACGGCGGCAGCGCCTACGCCTCCACCGCCGACCAGGCCTCCAAGTCCCAGCAGATAACCGTCGCCGAGAAGGTCCTCGCGGCCCAGGGCAAGGGCGCCTGGCCGTCCTGCGGCACCGGCCTGTCGGGCGCCGCGTACGACGGCGGCACGAGCGACTCGTCGTCGTCTTCGTCGTCCTCCTCCTCGTCGTCCTCGGACAACTCGCAGAGCACCACCCCCTCGCAGCAGCCGAGCACGAAGACCGACGAGCAGCGCGCCTCGCGTTCCTCGGAGCGTGCGACCGCCGCCAAGAAGACCGTCCAGACCCCGACCGGCAAGACGGTCAAGAAGGGCGACGGCGAGTACAAGGTCAAGAAGGACGACACCCTCAGCGCCATCGCCGAGGCGAAGAACGTCAAGGGCGGCTGGCAGAAGCTGTTCAAGCTGAACAAGGACATCGTCGACGACGCGGACTTCATCTACCCGGGTCAGCAGCTCCACCTCAGCTGACGGCCGAGGTCGCCGGCCCACGGCGGTCGGCCGGCGACAGACATCCGGTTCATGGCTGAACCACAGCCCGCTCACATACGTGGTCCTCATACTGAGGGCCTCGTGCGGGTCACCCCCCGTCCCCCACGGGCTCCCCGCTCCGGTGCGTGTTCCCCCGTACGCACCGGGGCGGGGTTTTTTCTTTCCGGGTCCGGCCGGGCGGCGCGCTCCACCCGCACCCCGGTTTTCGTTCCCTTTTTGTTCCGTTCTGGAACAATGTTTACTCTCAGTTCTGCCCAAGAGGTGGTCGACCGGCTGGCCGAAGCGTCCGGGCCGGTTAGGCTCATCCCGCGGGGCTGCCACAGTCCCGCGTACCCGCGTCACATCCCAGAAGGAGATGCTCGTGCCGTCCATCGACGTCGTCGTAGCCCGGGAAATCCTCGACTCGCGAGGGAACCCCACCGTCGAGGTCGAGGTCGGCCTCGATGACGGCAGCACCGGTCGTGCCGCCGTCCCGTCCGGCGCCTCCACCGGCGCCTTCGAGGCCATCGAGCTGCGCGACGGTGACCCCAACCGCTACCACGGCAAGGGTGTCGAGAAGGCCGTCCTCGCCGTCATCGAGCAGATCGGCCCGGAGCTCGTCGGCTACGACGCCACCGAGCAGCGCCTGATCGACCAGGCGATGTTCGACCTGGACGCCACCGACAACAAGGGCTCGCTCGGCGCCAACGCCATCCTCGGCGTCTCCCTCGCCGTCGCCCACGCCGCCTCCGAGGCCAGCGACCTCCCCCTCTTCCGCTACCTGGGCGGCCCGAACGCGCACCTGCTGCCCGTTCCGATGATGAACATCCTGAACGGCGGGTCGCACGCCGACTCCAACGTCGACATCCAGGAGTTCATGATCGCCCCGATCGGCGCGGAGTCCTTCTCCGAGGCGCTGCGCTGGGGCGCCGAGGTCTACCACACCCTCAAGAAGGTGCTGAAGACCAAGGGCCTGTCCACCGGTCTCGGCGACGAGGGCGGCTTCGCCCCGAACCTGGAGTCCAACCGCGCCGCGCTCGACCTCATCCTCGAGGCCATCAAGCAGGCCGGTTACGTCCCCGGCGAGCAGATCGCGCTCGCGCTCGACGTCGCCGCGTCCGAGTTCTACAAGGACGGCAAGTACGAGTTCGAGGGCAAGTCCCGCTCGGCCGCCGAGATGACCGAGTACTACGAGGAGCTCGTCTCCGCGTACCCGCTCGTCTCCATCGAGGACCCGCTGTACGAGGACGACTGGGCCGGCTGGAACGTCATCACCGAGAAGCTGGGCGACAAGGTCCAGATCGTCGGCGACGACCTCTTCGTCACCAACCCGGAGCGTCTGGCCCGCGGCATCGAGGAGGGCTCCGCGAACGCCCTGCTCGTCAAGGTCAACCAGATCGGCTCGCTGACCGAGACGCTGGACGCCGTGGAGATGGCGCAGCGCAACGGCTTCAAGTGCATGATGTCGCACCGCTCCGGTGAGACCGAGGACGTCACCATCGCCGACCTCGCGGTCGCGGTGAACTGCGGTCAGATCAAGACCGGCGCCCCGGCCCGCTCGGACCGCGTCGCCAAGTACAACCAGCTGCTGCGCATCGAGGAGATCCTCGACGACGCCGCGGTGTACGCCGGCCGCAGCGCGTTCCCCCGCTTCAAGGGCTGAGCCGTACAGGCTCGGTAGCGTCGTACGTACGTCCCCGTACTCGGTCCCGTACCGTGTGCGGGGACGTACGTACGTGCAGGCAGGGATCGGGGAGGCGGGACTCATGGCCGTGAAGGACCGGGACCGGTTCTCCACCGCGACCAGGATCAAGCTGCTCGGCGAGCAGACGGCGGCCCGGGTCTACCGCTCCCAGACCAAGCGGCAGGCCCGCCGCTCGCGGCTCACCGGACGGGCGGCGCTCCTCGCCCTCGTCATCTGTTCCCTGGTCGTGGCTCTGGCGTACCCGATAAGGCAGTACGTGTCCCAGCGCGCCGAGGTCGCCGGTCTGGAGCGGCAGCGGGAAGAGGCACGCGCCCGGGTCGAGCAGCTGCGCGATCTCAAGGCGCGCTGGCAGGACGACTCGTTCGCGGAGCAGCAGATCCGGGACCGGCTGCACTATGTGATGCCGGGGGAGACCGGCTACATCGTGATCGACCCGGACGCGGCGAAGCAGTCCCGGGTCGACCAGGGCGCGGCCGACCGCCCCTGGTACTCCAACGTGTGGGACGGCGTGGACGAGGCCGACCGCTCGGGCGGGTGACGTACCGCCCGGCCGCCGCGGCCGATGACGTGTCGTCCGTGTCCCGCGTTACGTAATCCCACAGCCGACCCAAGGAAAGACAACACCCAGGCATGCAGACGCCCCCGCCCACCACTCCCTTCACCGAGCCGACCGACGCAGACGTCGAGGCCTTCAGGCAGCAGCTCGGGCGCCCGCCGCGCGGGCTGCGCGCGATCGCGCACCGCTGTCCCTGCGGTCAGCCGGACGTGGTGGAGACGGCGCCCCGCCTTCCGGACGGGACGCCGTTCCCGACGACGTACTACCTGACGTGTCCGCGGGCGGCCTCCGCGATCGGCACGCTGGAGGCCAACGGGGTCATGAAGGAGATGACGGAGCGGCTGGCGGACGACCCCGAGCTGGCCGCCGCCTACCGCGCCGCCCACGAGGACTACCTCGCCCGGCGTGACTCCATCGAGGTGCTGGAGGGCTTCCCGAGCGCCGGCGGCATGCCGGACCGGGTGAAGTGCCTGCACGTGCTGGTGGCCCACTCCCTGGCCGCGGGCCCCGGGGTGAACCCGCTGGGCGACGAGGCCATCGCGATGCTGCCGGAGTGGTGGCGCAAGGGACCCTGCGTGACGTTGTCGGGGGACGCGTGCGCGGTCCCCGCGGAAGAGGAGGCCTCCCGATGACCCGTGTCGCCGCCGTCGACTGCGGTACGAACTCGATCCGGCTGCTCGTCGCCGACGCGGACCCGGCGACGGGGGAACTCGTCGACCTGGACCGCCGGATGACGATCGTCCGGCTCGGCCAGGGCGTGGACCGGACCGGCCGGCTGGCCCCCGAGGCGCTGGAGCGCACCTTCGCCGCCTGCCGGGAGTACGCGGCGGTCATCAAGGAGCTCGGCGCGCAGCGGCTGCGGTTCGTGGCGACCTCGGCGTCCCGGGATGCCGAGAACCGCGACGAGTTCGTGCGCGGGGTGCTGGACATCCTCGGTGTCGAGCCGGAGGTCGTGACGGGCGACCAGGAGGCCGCGCTCTCCTTCACCGGCGCGACGAAGGAGCTGACGGGCCGCGACGGGCTCGCGAGGCCGTTCCTGGTGGTGGACATCGGCGGCGGTTCGACGGAGTTCGTGGTGGGCGACGACGAGGTGCGTGCCGCGCGCTCCGTCGACGTCGGCTGCGTGCGGCTGACCGAGCGGTACCTCGTGCACGACGGGAAGGTCAGTGACCCGCCGACGGCCGCCGAGGCGGAGGCGATCCGCGCGGACGTCGAGGCGGCCCTCGACCTCGCCGAGCGGACCGTTCCGCTGCGCGAGGCGCGCACGCTGGTCGGGCTCGCGGGCTCGGTCACCACGGTCTCGGCGATCGCCCAGGGCCTCCCCGAGTACGACTCGGCCGCCATCCACCACTCCCGGGTCCCCTACGAGAAGGTCCGCGAGATCACCGAGTCCCTGCTGGCCTCGACGCACGCCGAGCGGGCCGCGATCCCGTCGATGCACCCGGGCCGCGTCGACGTCATCGCCGCGGGCGCCCTGGTGCTCCTCTCGATCATGGAGCGGATCGGCGCGGCGGAGGTCGTGGTCAGCGAGCACGACATCCTCGACGGGATCGTCTGGTCGATCGCCTAGCGGCGGCGCCGCGGCGGGGGAGAGGCGGGGGCCGCCCGCCCCCGCCGGGCGCCTCTCCTGAGCAGGTGGGACAACGTATGAGCGCCCTTTCGGGCCTTCGGAATCCGCTCGGCGACACGCCGCCGGAAAAGTTCGTGAAGTTCTTCACAAGGAAAAGGGCCCTGTTGGGCGAGGAATTCGCCCCCATGGTCCTTCCGGGCGGCTCACCAGGCCGGAAGCGGTGCTCACAGGAGCGTTCGGGGCGTGTTTCGGGCGTGTGAAACGGGGGTCCGCGCGGCTCGGCCGAGAGGCGTTCGCGGGGACGGAGTGGCTGCTCACGCGGTGTTGACAACGGTCCGAACCGGACGCCGGTTTCACCGTGGCGGCATGACTTCGATCACGCGGGCCGCGCAGTGTAGCAGAGGGTCCGCGAATGCTTGTGAAGGGGCTCACGAGCGACCCCCCAGGGGCAGGTGGATACTCGATTGCATGAGCACCACGGAGCGTCCCAGGATCCTCGTAGTAGGCGGTGGGTACGTAGGCCTGTACGCAGCTCGGCGCATTCTCAAGAAGATGCGCTACGGAGAGGCGACCGTCACGGTCGTCGACCCCCGGTCGTACATGACCTACCAGCCCTTCCTCCCCGAAGCCGCCGCCGGCAGCATCTCCCCGCGGCATGTCGTCGTCCCGTTGCGACGCGTGCTGCCCAAGGCGGAGGTCCTCACCGGCCGGGTCACGACCATCGACCAGGACCGCAAGGTGGCCACGATCGCCCCCCTCGTGGGTGAGGCGTACGAGCTGCCCTTCGACTACCTCGTCATCGCGATGGGCGCGGTCTCGCGCACTTTCCCGATCCCCGGCCTCGCCGAGCAGGGCATCGGTATGAAGGGCATCGAAGAGGCCATCGGCCTGCGCAACCACGTCCTCGAGCAGCTCGACAAGGCCGACTCGACCACGGACGAGGAGGTCCGCCGCAAGGCGCTCACCTTCGTCTTCGTCGGCGGTGGCTTCGCGGGTGCGGAGACCATCGGCGAGGTCGAGGACATGGCCCGCGACGCTTCGAAGTACTACTCCAGCGTCTCCCGCGAGGACATGCGCTTCATCCTCGTCGACGCCGCGGACAAGATCCTTCCCGAGGTCGGGCCGAAGCTGGGCCTGTACGGCAAGGAGCACCTGGAGAGCCGGGGCGTGGAGATCTACCTCTCCACCTCGATGGACTCCTGCGTCGACGGTCACGTCGTGCTCAAGAACGGCCTGGAAGTCGACTCCAACACGATCGTCTGGACGGCCGGCGTCAAGCCGAACCCCGTTCTCTCCCGCTTCGGTCTGCCGCTGGGCCCGCGCGGTCACGTGGACACGCAGACCACCCTCCAGGTGCAGGGCACGGACTACATCTGGGCCGCGGGCGACAACGCCCAGGTGCCGGACGTCGCCGCCCGCAAGGCCGGCGTCGAGAACGCCTGGTGCCCGCCGAACGCCCAGCACGCGCTGCGCCAGGCGAAGGTGCTCGGCGACAACGTGATCTCCGGTATGCGGGGCTTCCCGCAGAAGGAGTACGCGCACGCCAACAAGGGCGCGGTGGCCGGTCTCGGCCTCCACAAGGGCGTCGCGATGATCGTCATGGGCAAGATGAAGATCAAGCTCAAGGGCCGTCTCGCCTGGTACATGCACCGTGGCTACCACGGTCTGGCCATGCCGACGTGGAACCGCAAGATCCGCGTCATCGCCGACTGGACGCTCGCGATGTTCCTCAAGCGCGAGGTCGTCTCGCTCGGCGCCATGGAGACTCCTCGCGAGGAGTTCTACGAGGCCGCCAAGCCGGCGCCCCGTCCCGCCGCGGCCACGGCCGCGCCCGCCAAGGCCGAGAAGGCCGAGGAGAAGGCCAAGGCCTCCTGACGTCCGGTCACAGAACGCCCCGAAGGGGCCTCCCGCCATCCGTGGTGCGGGAGGCCCCTTCGGCGTTTTTGCCCCCCTCGGTCTCCACGGCCTTCCCGCGGCGGCCGACCGGCGCCAGAAGCGTGGCCTCTGCATGTATTTTGCGAAGCCGTGACGCGCCTGAGGGACTGCGCGCGGCGCTTCTTGGTGTTTACGTGGATGTTGGAGCGTCAGGGAGTGTCGTCACGGAGGTGTGGGCCATGCAGGACGCCGCGATGCGTCTGAAGAGCCTTGTCGAACAGTTGCTGGGAGCCCCGTTCCCGCTGCGTATCCGCGCCTGGGACGGCTCGGAGGCAGGCCCGCCCGCCGCCCCCGTACTCCTCGTCCACAACCGCCGGGCCGTGCGCCGGCTGCTGTGGAAGCCGGGGGAGCTGGGTCTGGCGAGGGGATGGGTGGCCGGGGACCTCGGTGTGGAGGGCGACCTCTACAGCGCCCTCGACCTGATGTCCGGGCTCGTGTGGGAGCGGGGAGAGGACGCGCGGGGGACCGCGGAGGCCCTGCGCGACCCCGAGGTGCGCGCCGCGGTGCGCGGGCTGGTCAAGCTGGCGGGACCGCTGCCGCCCGCCCCGCCGCCCGAGGAGGTGCGCAGGAACCGCCACCTGCACACCAGGCGGAGCGACAGGCAGGCCATCAGCCACCACTACGACGTGGGGAACGACTTCTACGAGATCGTCCTCGGCCCGTCGATGGTCTACTCGTGCGCCTACTGGGAGGACGGCGGGACCCTTGAGGACGCCCAGCGCGACAAGCTCGAACTCGTCTCCCGCAAGCTGGACCTGAAGGCCGGTCAGCGGCTCTTGGACGTCGGCTGCGGCTGGGGTTCCATGGCCATCCACGCCGCCCGTGAGCACGGCGTCAGCGTGGTCGGCGTGACGCTGTCGCAGGAACAGGCCGCGTACGCCCGTAAGCGGGTCGCGGACGAGGGGCTGACCGACCGGGTGGAGATCCGGGTGCAGGACTACCGGGACGTCGCGGACGGGCCGTACGACGCCATCTCCTCGATCGGCATGGCCGAACACGTGGGTGCCGAGAGATACCTGGAGTACGCCGAGGTGCTGCACGGGCTGCTGAAGCCCGGCGGGCGGCTGCTCAACCACCAGATCGCGCGCCCGCCGCGCCGGGACGAGTCGGCGTACCACGTCGACGAGTTCATCGACGCGTACGTCTTCCCGGACGGCGAACTCGCGCCGGTCGGGACGACGGTGACCCAGCTGGAGCGGGCCGGGTTCGAGGTCCGCGACGTCGAGTCGATCCGCGAGCACTACGCCCTCACCCTGCGCGAGTGGGTCACCAACCTGGAAGCGCAGTGGGAGCGTGCCGTACGGCTCACCAGCCCCGGCCGCGCCCGCGTCTGGCGCCTCTACATGGCCGCCTCCGTGCTCGCCTTCGAGCAGAACCGCATCGGCGTCAACCAGGTGCTGGCGGTCAGGACACCGCGGGCCTCGGGATCCTCCGGGATGCCGCTGCGCTCGCGCGACTGGAACTGACCGGCGTACGGAACGACGCAGGGGCCCCGTTCCACGCGGAACGGGGCCCCTTCGTCGCGTCGTACGGCTACTCCGACTTGATCGCCGACAGCATGTTCAGGCGGGCCGCCCGCCGCGCCGGCCACAGCGCCGCGAGGACGCCGACCGCCGCGGCCAGGAGCAGGAAGAGCCCCATCCTGGCCCAGGGCAGGACCAGTTCGTACGTCGGCATGGTGCTGCCGATCAGCTGACCGGCGGCCCAGCCGAAGAACACGCCCAGGCCGATGCCCAGGACGCCGCCGAAGAGCGAGATGACCAGGGACTCCAGCCGGACCATCCGCTTGATGCCCTTGCGGTCGAGGCCGATCGCGCGGAGCATCCCGATCTCCTGCGAGCGCTCGAAGACCGACATGGCCAGGGTGTTGATGACCCCGAGGACCGCGACGATGACCGCCATCGCGAGCAGGCCGTAGAGCATGTTCAGCATCAGCGTGAAGATGCTGGCGATCTGCTCGGAGATGTCCTTCTTGTCCTGGACCTGGATCGCCGGGTTGTCGCCGAGGGCCTTCTCCAGCTTGTCCTTGGTGGCGTTCGAGGTGCCGCTCGACGTCTTCAGCATGACCTGCATGTCGTAGGCGTCCGTGGTGTGCGGGTTCAGCGTCGAGCTGTCGAGCATGATGCCCGAGATCATCTCGTTGCCCTGGTAGACGCCGGCCACGGTCAACCGCTGCTTCTCGCCGTCCTCGTAGGAGACGGTGAACTTCGAGCCGGCCTTCCAGCCGTGCGACTTCGCGGTGTCGTCGTCGACCACGACCTGCGTCCCGCCGACCTTGAACGAGCCCTCGTCCAGGGTGAGATCGGTGAGCTTGGCGATGGAGGCGCCGTTGACGCCCGTCAGGTACTCGGTCTGCTTGTCGATGCGCGAGGGCGAGTTGCGCAGCGCGCTGGTGTCCGTGACCCCGTCGAGGCCGGCGAGCTTCTTCTCGACGTCCGGCGAGAGCGACCGGCCGTTGGCCATCGAGATGACGTAGTCCGCCTTGATCGCGGAACTGGCCATCTTGTCGATCGACTTCTGGAGGCTGCCCGCCATCACCGTCATGCCGGTGATCAGGGTGAGGCCGATCATCAGCGCGGAGGCGGTCGCGGCGGTGCGGCGCGGGTTGCGCACGGAGTTCTGGCGGGCGAGCTTGCCGGCGACGCCGAAGAGACGGAGCACCGGGGAGGCCGCCGCGATCAGCGGGCGGGACAGCAGCGGCGTGAGGACGAAGACGCCGAGGATGAGCAGGACCGCGCCCAGACCCATCGGGGCCTGGCCGTCCGAGCCGCTCATGGTCGTCGCGAACAGGACGACGGCGATGCCGGCTCCCGCGAAGAGTGCGCCGATGGTGTTCCGTACGACCAGGGACCTGGTGGTCGCCTGCGCGTGGACGCTGCTCATCGCGGCGACCGGCGGGATCTTCGCCGCGCGGCGGCCCGGCAGCCACGCGGCGAGCATCGTGATGAGGACGCCGACGAGCAGCGCCGTGACGACGGTGCCCGGCGAGATCACCAGCGGGCCGTCGGGCACGGGCGCGCCGAGCGTGCCGATCAGGGAGCGCATTCCGGCGCCGATGCCGATGCCCGCGACCAGCCCCGTGACGGCCGCGACCGCGCCGACCACGAAGGCCTCGACGAGCACGGTCCTGGTGACCTGCCTGCGGGAGGCGCCGACGGCGCGCAGCAGCGCGAGTTCCTTGGTCCGCTGGGCGACCAGCATGGTGAAGGTGTTGGCGATGATGAACGTGCCGACGAACAGCGCGATGCCGGCGAAGACCAGCAGGCCCGTCTTCATGCCGCTCATCGCCGAGGAGATCCGCTCGGCCTGGTCGGCCGCGGCCTTCTCACCGGTGGTGGTGGAGGCGACGTCCTTGGGCACGACCTTGCCGAGCTGGCTCTGGAGGGCGGTCTGGCTGGTGCCGGCCTTGGCCTTCACGTCGATCTGGGCGTAGCTGCCGACGGAGTCGAAGAGCTTCTGCGCGGTCGCCGTGTCGAAGAGGGCGAGGCTGCCGCCGGCCGCGACGTTGCCGTCGTCGGTGGTGAAGATGCCGGTGACGGTGGGCGTCAGGACGGGGCCGTCGACGGACAGCCGTACGGTGTCGCCGACCTTGTACCCGGTCCGCTTCGCGGTCTCGGAGTCGATCGCGACCTGGTTCGGGCCGCGCGGCGCGCTGCCGCCGGTCAGCGGGTACCGGGGGTCCTTGTCGCCCCAGTAGTTCCCGCCCGCCGACTGGAAGCCGTCGCCGACGAGCTTGCCGTCCTTGTCGGCTATGGCGGTGAAGCCGTTGACGACGCCGATCGCGGAGGCGGCGCCGGGGACGTCGGCGGTCTTGTCGAGCAGCTCCTGAGTGAGCTTCTGCTCCTTGCCGACCGTGTCGCCGGTGTCGTCCTGGACCTCCGGTTCGACGACGACGTCGACCTGGTCGAAGCCCTTGGCGGAACTCGACTGGTAGGCGTCCGAGATGGTGTTGGTGAAGACCAGGGTCCCCGACACGAACGCCACGCCGAGCATCACGGCGAGCACGGTCATCAGGAGCCTGGCCTTGTGCGCGAGAACGTTGCGCAAGGCGGTACGGAACATGGGGTCTCAGTCCAAGGAGGGTAGGAAGTCTGCGGCGGCGCGCGGGTGGCGCCGGGCCTGGCGGACCGAAGAGCGTCAGCTCGTACGACCCTTCGCGTCGAACTGCTTCATCCGGTCGAGGACCGCGTCCGCGGTCGGCTTGAGCACCTCGTCGACGATCCGGCCGTCGGCCAGGAAGATGACGCGGTCCGCGTACGCGGCGGCCACCGGGTCGTGGGTGACCATGACGACGGTCTGGCCCAGCTCGCGTACGGAGTTGCGCAGGAAGCCGAGCACCTCGGCGCCCGCCCGGGAGTCGAGGTTTCCGGTCGGCTCGTCGCCGAAGATGATGTCGGGCCGGGAGGCGAGCGCGCGGGCGACGGCGACTCGCTGCTGCTGGCCGCCGGAGAGCTGGGAGGGCCGGTGACCGAGGCGGTCGGCGAGGCCGATCATCTGGATGACCGTGTTCAGCCACTCCTTGTCAGGCTTGCGGCCCGCGATGTCCATCGGGAGGGTGATGTTCTCCAGCGCGGTCAGGGTGGGCAGCAGGTTGAATGCCTGGAAGATGAAGCCGATCTTGTCCCGGCGCAACTTGGTGAGCTGCTTGTCCTTGAGGGAGCCGAGCTCGGTCTCGCCGATGCGCACCGAGCCGGAGGAGAACGAGTCCAGCCCGGCGACGCAGTGCATCAGCGTGGACTTGCCGGACCCCGAGGGGCCCATGATCGCGGTGAACTCGGCCTGCCGGAAGTCGACGGTGACCCGGTCGAGGGCGATCACCTGGGTCTCGCCCTGTCCGTAGACCTTGGAGAGTTCCGTGGCGCGGGCGGCCACCGCGGCGGTCCGGTCTGCGGGGCGGGCGGCGGTCACGGGAGTGGTGGTCACGGGAGGGTGCTCCTGTCGGGACGACGACGGTTTCCGGGGGACTGGGTCCATCGTCGCGGTCGTTCGGGGCCGTGTAGTCAGCCGCTGTTCCGGTTCCGGGCGCGACTTCGGTCGCACCGGGAACGCCCGTGTCATACCTGGGGATGACGGTCGTCCCTGAGGGGCGTCGGCCAGGGGCACGCTCACGGGTGCTGTGCGGGCCGCATGTTCGGACGGTGAAATTCCGTCATTCCGTATGCGCCGACCAAAGTCGCCCGAAAGGCTGTCTGGCATGTGCGTATGGCCTGTACCGGCGGCTGACGATCCCTCAGGCGCCAATAAAATAAGACAACATCGCCCGGCCTGGCCGCAGTTCGAGGGATGAGCCCCGATAGGCTCGGAACCTCGACGCGGAGCCCATGGCCTGCCCGGATGGTGGAATGCAGACACGGCGAGCTTAAACCTCGCTGCCCCTCGCGGGGCGTACCGGTTCAAGTCCGGTTCCGGGCACTTCCCGCTCTCGAAGCGCGGGCGCGGGTCTCGGCGGACGGCGTTCCCGCCGGGCCGGCCGGCTCCCGTGATCACCGCGCACCGGCGTACGACTTCACCTGTTGACAGCGGACCGAAGCGGTCGGAGACTCACACGGAAGATGGTGAAGGAAACTTCACCATGCGAACAATTGGGTGAACCAAGGAACGCGAAGGGGCGTGCCGATGCGTACCACCGTCGGGATCATCGGGGCCGGGCCGGCCGGGCTGCTGCTCGCGCGGCTGCTCCACGACGCGGGGATCGAGTCCGTGGTCCTGGAGAGCCGGGACCGCGCCTATGTGGAGCACCGGCAGCGGGCCGGGATCCTGGAACAGGGGACCGTCGACGTGCTGCGCGCCGTGGGCGCCGGGGAGCGGATGGACCGGGAGGGACTCCGGCACGACGGGATCGAGCTGCGGTTCGGAGGCAGGCGGCACCGCGTCGACTTTCCCGGGCTCACCGGGGGCAGCTCCGTGATGGTGTACGCGCAGACCGAGGTGTGCAAGGACCTCATCGCCCTCCAGCTCAAGGACGGCGGGCCGCTGCTCTTCGAGGCCGAGGCGCTGGCCGTGGAGGGCGTCGAGGGGGACCGGCCGCGGATCCGTTTCCGCCACGAGGGGCGCCAGGACGTGCTGGAGTGCGACTACGTGGCCGGCTGCGACGGGTTCTGGGGCGTCGCGCGCCAGGCCGTGCCCGCCGGACTCTCCCGGGTCTTCGAGCGGACGTACCCCTTCGGCTGGCTCGGCATCCTCGCCGACGTGCCGCCCTCGCACGACGAGCTCGTCTACGCCCGCCACGACCGCGGCTTCGCCCTGCTGAGCATGCGCTCGCCCACCGTCTCCCGCCTCTATCTCCAGGTGCCCGAGGGCACGGACGCCGAGGCGTGGGGCGACGAGGAGATCTGGGACGAACTGGACCGCCGCTTGGAGACCGACGACGACTGGCGGCTGCGGCGCGGGCCCATCACCGCCAAGTCCGTGACCCCGATGCGCAGCTACGTCCACGAGCCCATGCGGTACGGCCGGCTCCTGCTCGCGGGGGACGCCGCGCACATCGTGCCGCCGACCGGCGCCAAGGGCCTCAACCTCGCCGTCGGCGACGTCGTCACCCTCGCCCGCGCGCTGGTCCGGCTCCGGGACACCGGATCGGCCGAACTCCTCGACGCCTATTCCGCGAGCTGCCTGCGCCGCGTGTGGCAGGCCGAGCGGTTCTCGTACGACATGACGACCATGCTGCACCGCGCTCCCGACGCGAGCCCCTTCGAGGACCGCCTCCAGCTCGCGCGGCTGGAGCGGGTGGCGGGCTCGCGGGCGGCCGAGACCGACCTCGCGGAGGGGTACACCGGGTTCCCGCTGGACTGACCCGGCCCCGCCCGGCCCCCTCCTGACCGTCCCGACGATCATCGGCCGGTCTCGGCCGTGTCCCGGTCCGGTCATGGATTGGGGGCTCCGTCGCCGGGAATGAGGGGACCACGTAGCGTGTTCAGCGTCACGACAAGGGAAAGATCCTCCCCAAGCACTAGGCTCTTTCCTTTGCCTACCTATTACTCTTGAGCCAAGGCCACGCAGGGTGGCTATGGAGGAGTGAAATGAGGAGCAGCAACCCGGTCTTCTCGCGACGGGGCTTCAGCCGCGACAACGGCTCCGCGGGATTCAACGCGGCGCCGCAGGCCGGGGGACCCGCTGTCGGTACGCAGGCCAACCCGTACGCCCAGCAGGGCGGCGGCAACCCCTACGCGCAGAATCCCTACGCGCAGCCGGATCTCCAGCAGGGCGCTCCCCCGCAGGCCCCGGCCACCACCGGCCGTATGACGATGGACGACGTCGTCATGCGCTCGGCCATGACGCTCGGCACCGTCGCCGTCGGCGCCGTCCTGGCCTGGGCGCTGCTGCCGGTCACCAGCACCAGCTTCGGGCTCGCCATCGGCTCGGCCCTGATCGCCTTCGTGCTGGCGATGGTGCAGTCCTTCAAGCGCAAGGCCTCGCCCGCGCTGATCCTGGGTTACGCCGCCTTCGAGGGCGTCTTCCTCGGGGTCATCAGCGAGATGTACAACAGCCGGTGGTCGGGCGCGCCCTTCCAGGCGGTGCTGGGCACCATGGCGGTGTCCGGCGCGACCCTGCTGATCTACAAGGCGGGCTGGATCCGCGTGACCGCGCGGTACGCGCGCATCGGCATGGCCATCGCCATCGCCTTCATCGTGGTCATGGCGGTCAACCTGCTGCTGGTCGCCTTCGGTGTCGCCGAGGACGGCGGCCTGCGCAGCATGGGCCCGCTGGGCGCGATCGTCGGCATCCTCGCGATCGTCCTCGGCGCGTTCTTCCTGACCCTCGACTTCAAGCAGATCGAGGACGGGATCGCGTACGGAGCGCCCCGCGAGGAGTCCTGGCTGGCCGCGTTCGGCCTGACCATGTCCATCGTGTGGATCTACGTCGAGATGCTGCGGCTGGCGGCCATCTTCAGCGGCAACGACTAGTCGCGCTGGCCGGCGGAAGCCGGTAGCCAGTGACTGAAGGGCCCGCGAACCCACCGGTTCGCGGGCCCTCTGCCGTGCGGATGTCTGTCGTCTCGGTGGTGCGCGCTCAGAGCAGTTTGCGCGCGGCCCTCCTCAGGTCGTACTCGTGAATGATTGCCTTGGCGTGGCCGTACGCGAGGTCGTGCTCGGCGCGGAGCCAGCTGACCTTCTCCTCGAAGCGGAAGAGCGCGGGGCCTTCGTCGACGGTGCGCAGCCAGTCGGAGATCTCACGACCGGTGCAGTGAGGGATGCGGGCGAGCAGATTGCGATGGGTCTCCTGGGAGAAGACTTGGGACATCGGCGCCTCCGGACGCAATGGGGATGTAAGCCGGTCCTTCACGCCACCGTGCCTGAGGGTTGGGTTGTTGGCAACAGTCCCGCTGCGGCGCGTACGCTCGCCGCGTGCTTGATACGACGCCGCTGACCCGTGCCGTGGACCACTTCGCCGACCGGTTGCGGGCCGCGCCGCAGAGCCGGCTGCAACGCGGGGCCGCCGCCGAAGCGCTGGGCCTGGCCAGGGAGTTGGCCCTGCGCACCCAGCGTGTGGAGGATCCCGCAGGGGAGCCCCGCGAGATGCCCGACGCGGGCATGTTCGCCGCCGCCGACCAAATCACCGTCGCCGCGCACGATTTGGCACTCGTACTGAAGGACGAGGGGGAGCTGGCGGAAGCGGTGAGGCTCGTGGCGGAGGCGCAGAAACGCGCCGGGGTCTGATCCTCGGATCGGACCCCGGCGCGCGACGACGCTTTTTGAGCGCAGGGACGCCGTGACTACGGCGCGACCATGACTACATCGACGCCATGGCAACAACGCCGCCACGGTTACTACGCCGCCACGGCTACAGCGACGCTATGACCCGGTCGGCCAGGATGTAGATGTTCTCGTCCCCGCACGCGAACGTCAGTGCGTACGCGCCCGAGACGCCGGAGCCGCCGAGCAGGACCGGGGCGGCGCCCATGCGCAGGGCCGCGGCCAGGTGTTCCGCGGTCTCGCGGTGACCCGGCGTCATGCACAGCGTCGTACCGTCGGCGAAGACGTAGACGTCGAGGGTGCCGAGGGGGCCGGGGCGGACGTCCGCCAGCTCCGTGCGGGACTCGGCGAGTTCCTCCAGGCAGGCCACCGTGCGCTCGTGGTCGTTCACGACGGGTGACTGGACCGGGACGAAGTCCGGGTGGGAGGGGTGGCGGCGGCGGGCCGCGGCGAGTTCGGGGGAGTCCCCGGCGAACTCGTCGGCGTCCGGGCCCGGCTCGGGCACCGGCTCCAGGTGTTCGAGACCGACGAAGTCCGAGGCGCGCGGCAGGAACGGCTCGTTGTCCGGCAGCCCCAGCAGGGAGGGCATGTCCGAGGCGTCACGCGCCTCCTGGGCGGCCCAGAACGCGCGCGCCTCGGCGAGCTCCCGCTCCCGCTCCTCGGCGAGCGCCTCGGCCACGGCGGCGCGTATCTCGTCCGCGTCCGTGGCCGTACGGGCGGCGGGCACGAACCCTCTCGCCGCCGTGGCCCGGCTCGCGGCGAGCTCGGTGTGCAGGGCCGCGACCTGCGTGCGCAGCCCCTTGAGGGTGCGCAGAACGGCGACGCCCACGACCGCGGTGGCGGCCGTGGTGAGCAGCAAAGCAATCGGCATGGCGCTCACTGACGTACTCCCGGTTCAAAGTCGACCCCCGACTTCCTACATCAGCTTGAAGGGCGGACTATCCCGCTGTCAGTGCGTAACGTCACGAAAGGGACAGGACTTTGGGCCCGGCGTTTACTCGTGTAGCCGCTCTGACCTGCGTAAATCCCTCTCCGGAGGGAGATAGGTCACATCTTGGGGGGGATTGGATCACAAATCGGCCCAGACTCCCTGTGGTTGCGGGGATCCGGGCCGATTCGTTCACTCTGGGTTCAACTTCGGTCACTCCCAGGGGACTAGCTGAGGCGCTCGATGACCATCGCCATGCCCTGGCCGCCGCCGACGCACATCGTCTCCAGGCCGAACTGCTTGTCGTGGAACTGGAGGCTGTTGATGAGCGTGCCGGTGATGCGGGCGCCCGTCATGCCGAAGGGGTGGCCCACAGCGATGGCGCCGCCGTTGACGTTCAGCTTGTCCAGCGGGATGTTCAGGTCGCGGTAGCTCGGGATGACCTGGGCGGCGAACGCCTCGTTGATCTCGAACAGGTCGATGTCGTCGACGGTGAGACCGGCGCGCTTCAGGGCCTGCTTCGACGCCTCGACCGGGCCCAGGCCCATGATCTCGGGGGAGAGGCCGGTGACGCCGGTGGAGACGATGCGGGCGAGCGGGGTCAGGCCGAGGTCGCGGGCCTTGGTGTCGGACATGATCACGAGTGCGGCGGCGCCGTCGTTCAGGGGGCAGCAGTTGCCCGCCGTGACGAGTCCGTCCGGGCGGAAGACCGGCTTCAGGCCCTGGACGCCCTCCAGCGTGACACCCGCGCGCGGGCCGTCGTCCTTGCCGACGACCGTGCCGTCCGGGGTCGTGACCGGGGTGATCTCCCGCTCCCAGAAGCCGTTCTTGATGGCTTCCTCGGCGAGGTTCTGCGAGCGGACGCCGAACTCGTCCATGTCCTGGCGGGTGACGCCCTTGATCCGCGCCAGATTCTCGGCGGTCTGGCCCATCGCGATGTACGCGTCCGGGACGAGGCCGTCCTCGCGGGGGTCGTGCCAGCTCGCGCCCTCGCTGGCGGCCACGGTGGCGGTACGAGCCACCGCGTCGGCGAAGAACGGGTTCTGCGTGTCGGGCAGGCCGTCGCTCGAGCCCTTGACGCTGCGCGACACCATTTCGACGCCCGCCGAGATGAAGACGTCGCCCTCGCCGGCCTTGATGGCGTGCAGGGCCATGCGGCTGGTCTGGAGCGAGGAGGAACAGTAGCGGGTGATGGTGCAGCCCGGGAGGTGGTCCATGCCCATCTGCACGGCGACGATGCGGCCCAGGTTGTGGCCCTGCTCGCCGCCGGGGAGGCCGCAGCCGAGCATCAGGTCGTCGATGTCCTTCGGGTCCAGCTCGGGGACCTTGGCGAGGGCGGCCTCGATGATCGTGGCGGTCAGGTCGTCGGGGCGCAGGTCCTTCAGGGAGCCCTTGAAGGCACGGCCGATCGGGGAGCGGGTGGCTGAGACGATCACGGCTTCGGGCATCGACGGCTCCATTGGCGTACGGGGCGGGCAGGGCTGCTTGGGAAGTTACCCGTACGTACCGTCGGGGTCACCGCTCCGGGAGTGTGACTCCGACCGCACTTTCCAAGCGCTTGCTTTTTTCTGGCGTGGGCGCCTTCGTATCCGGTGCCACATCAGCTTCTCTCGCCCCCTCCGCCCCTTCCCGTCCCGTCTCTCGGGGGCTCCGCCCCCGAACCCCCGCTCCTCAAACGCCGGAGGGGCTGAAATTTTCCGCCGGTCGGCGCTAGAAATCTTTCAGCCCGTCCGGCGATTGAGGACGAGCGCGTCAGCGCGATGCGGGGGTCTGGGGGCGGCAGCCCCCAGGAACGGGACGGGAAGGGGCGGAGGGGGCGAAAAAAGGCTGGTGTCATGTCGACGGGGCCGGGGTCGGGTCCGTGGCCGGGACGCGCCGGCGGCGGCGGCGTTTGAGGAGGGCCCAGGGGCCGCGCGGCCCGGTGGGCATCGCGGCGGCGACCTCGGTGCCGGGCTCGGCGGCGGCCTCCGCCGCCGCCCGTGCGACCGGCAGGAACCCCTCACGCCGGGAGGCGTCGGGCCGCTCCTCCTCGGCCGGCCACAGGTTGAGCGCCGCGCAGACCGTCGGCAACAGGGCCATCGCCGCGGTCGCGTACCCCTCGACGGAGGGGTGGTAGTTGTCGGGCCCGAACAGCTCCCGCGGATTCGCCTCGAACTCGGGGCCGAGCAGGTCGCCCAGCGACACCGTACGACCGCCCTGCTCGACCGTGCCGATCGTCTGCGCGGCGGCGAGCTGCCGCGAGGCCCGGCGGGCCAGCCAGCGCAGCGGCTGCTGGACCTGCTCGACCGTGCCCAGGTCGGGACAGGTGCCCACCACGACCTCCGCACCGGCCGTGCGCAGCCGCCGTACCGCCGAGGACAGATGACGCACGGAACGCGTGGGCGGCATCCGGTGGGTCACGTCGTTCGCGCCGATCATGATCACGCAGACGTCCGGCGGCCGGGTGACGTCCGCGAGGGCCAGCGACACCTGGCGGTCCAGGTCGTCGGACTGAGCCCCGGGCAGCGCCACGTTGCTCAGCTCCACCGGCCGCTCGGCGACCGCGGCCAGCCCGGACGCGATGAGCGCGCCGGGGGTCTGCCGGGCCCGGTGCACGCCCTGCCCGGCGGCTGTGGAGTCACCGAGCATGACCATCCGCAGCGGGGGCCCGTCCTGCCCGGAGTACCCGTACCCGTAGAAACCCTCTCCGCGCGGCGCGTGCGGCGTGTGTCCGTTGCCCACCACGCGCTTCGCCATCTGCACCTCGGCGAGCAGCACACCGACCGCGGCCGCACCCACCAGGCCGATCCCGCCGCCGCCGTACGCCGCGCCCGCGGCGATCCGCCGCGCCACTCTCGCCCTCGACAAACCCGCCATGCGTAGCCGCCACCTCCTCATAGCCGTACATCCAGTGCTTGCCCCGTCAGGGCCGTTCCCCAATCTCAACGGCGCGTGAACGGTCATCGGGGGCCGTAGGCTGACCAGACCATCCCTCTTAGAACGCAGCTCCGGAGACAACGGTGCAATTCCACGACTCGATGATCAGTCTCGTCGGCAACACCCCGCTGGTGAGGCTCAACAACGTGAGTGCGGGCATCCAGGCGACCGTCCTGGCGAAGGTTGAGTACTTCAACCCCGGCGGGTCCGTGAAGGACCGCATCGCCCTGCGCATGATCGAGGCCGCGGAGGAGAGCGGCGCCCTCCGGTCGGGGGGCACGATCGTCGAGCCGACCAGCGGAAACACGGGAGTCGGGCTCGCCATCGTCGCGCAGACGAAGGGTTACAAGTGCATCTTCGTGTGCCCCGACAAGGTGAGCACCGACAAGATCAACGTGCTCCGGGCGTACGGTGCCGAGGTCGTCGTCTGCCCCACCGCGGTCGACCCCGGGCACCCGGACTCGTACTACAACGTGTCCGACCGGCTGGTGCGTGAGACGCCCGGCGCCTGGAAGCCCGACCAGTACTCCAACCCCGACAATCCGCTCTCGCACTATCACTCCACCGGCCCCGAGCTGTGGGAGCAGACGGAGGGCAGGATCACCCACTTCGTCACGGGCGTGGGCACCGGCGGCACCATCTCCGGCACCGGGCGGTACCTGAAGGACGCCAGCGACGGCAAGGTACGGGTGATCGGCGCCGACCCCGAGGGCTCCGTGTACTCCGGCGGGTCGGGGCGGCCGTACCTGGTCGAGGGCGTGGGCGAGGACTTCTGGCCCACCGCGTACGACCGGACCGTCGCCGACGAGATCGTCGCCGTGTCCGACAAGGACTCCTTCCAGATGACACGCCGGCTCGCCAAGGAGGAGGGGCTGCTCGTCGGCGGCTCCTGCGGCATGGCCGTGGTCGCCGCGCTGCGGGTCGCCGAGGGGCTCGGCCCGGACGACGTCGTGGTGGTCCTGCTGCCGGACAGCGGGCGCGGATACCTCAGCAAGATCTTCAACGACGAGTGGATGGCGGACTACGGCTTCCTGGAGGACACCGGGCCGAGCGCGCGCGTCGCCGACGTCCTCGACGACAAGGAGCACGGCCGCATCCCCACGCTCGTCCACATGCACCCGGAGGAGACCGTCGGCGAGGCGATCGACGTGCTGCGCGAGTACGGCGTCTCGCAGATGCCGATCGTCAAGCCGGGCGCCGGACACCCGGACGTGATGGCCGCCGAGGTCATCGGGTCGGTCGTGGAACGCGAGCTGCTCGACGCGCTGTTTACCCAGCGGGCCTCCCTGGAGGACCCGCTGGAGAAGCACATGTCGGCGCCGCTTCCGCAGGTCGGCTCCGGAGAGCCGGTCGGGGACCTGATGTCCGTGCTCGGTGCCGCCGACGCCGCGATCGTCCTGGTCGAGGGCAAGCCCACCGGGGTCGTCAGCCGCCAGGACCTGCTGTCCTTCCTCGCCAAGGGCGCCCCGAAGAAGTGACACGGCGGTGATCGTCCGGGCCGAAGTCCTCGCCGAGCTGCGGAAAGGCCTCTGAGCGGCGCCTTCGGGCGGGAACTTCGCAGAAGTGGTACGAGCGCGTCACGTCCACGCAGCACCGGCTTAACACGGGTCCGGCACATTAGTGGATGTCGGCAAGGGCGGGAGCGGCTCCCCGCCCCGGCCGACACCAAAACGGCGTCAAGGACCTCCGGAGCGGCTCCCGGACCTCCATGGACGCCACGGACGCGTACGCCCGGCCCTGACCCGGCGCGCGTCCCTCGCGGGGACCGCCGTCGTCCCGCCCCCCGGTAACGGGGGTGCGGCGGTCCCCGCGCAAGACCACGAAGGGCCCGGCACCTCCCCAGGTGCCGGGCCCTTCAGCTGTGTCGGTCCTTCCTCGGACAGGCCCTAGTCCTCCCAGTCCGAGTCGCGCCTGTTCTTGTCGCGGCGGCCGAAGAAGTTCGGGGAGAGCCGCGCGGCCTGGACCACGTTGACCCCCACGATCCCGGCCCAGGCGACCAGCAGGCCGGGCAGGCCCGCCACGCCCCCGCCGATCCCGGACAGCGGGACGGCGAGCACCAGGGAGACGATCCCGAAGCCGAAGCGCTCGCCGAAGGAGTCGGTCGACTGGGGGGAGCGCGATCCCCGGGCCACCACCATCTGCTGCTCCGCGAGCTGGCGTCGCACCCGGCGGTCGACCACGCCGTCAAAGCGCTGTTCGACCTTCTCCAGGAACGAGTCGACCAACGCGGACTCGTACTCGTCGCCCAGCTCCTTGCGTGCGTGCAAGGTGGCGTCGAGTTCCTTCTTCAATTCGGCGTCGCCGCGGGCATCCATACCGGTCATGATGTCCACGTTAGGGAGCCGACGCCTTCGTGGCACGGGGGTTAGCCCCCCTGTTCGCACTGGGCTGCACCCCCGTCCGGGCAGCCGCCGCCGGCCACCGGCTCCGGCCACTTGCCCGGCCTGCATACCGTCATGCAGAGTTCTCTCGACTTGAATAGGTTGTCGACGGTGCGGTGTCTGGTCGAGGGGAGTCTGCGCTCTATGTCGTCTCGGGACGAGGACACGCCGAATGGGCTGACGACCGGACTCGTGGTGCTGGACGGATGCAGCACCGGGGTCACGGACGTCGTCCGGCTCGCCGACGGGGCCGCGCGGCCCGTTCCCGGCACCGAGGCGATGAAGCGCGTCGAGGAATCCTGGGACGTCGCCCGGCAGATCGCCGCGAGCGGTCGCGTCTACGGGCGCTCCACCGGCGTCGGCGCCAACCGGAACGAGGACGTGCCGACGGCGTCCGCCGCGGGACACGGCCTGCGGCTGCTGCGCAGTCACGCCGGGGCGATCGGCGAGGAACTGCCCGCCCGCGAGGTCCGCGCGATGCTCGCCGTACGGGCCAACCAACTGCTCGCGGGCGGCGCGGGTCTGCGCCCCACCGTCGTCACGGCCCTGTGCGAGGCCCTGGAGACCGGGGTCCACCCGGTGGTGAACGAGTTCGGGTCCGTCGGCACCGGGGACATCGCGGCACTGGCCCAGGTGGGGCTGGCACTGGCCGGGGAGCATCCCTGGCGCGGCCCGGCCAACGCGTACTCGCCTGCGCTGGGCCCCGAGCCGCAGCCCCTCGACAACAACGACGCCCTCGCGCTCATCAGCAGCAACGCGCTCACCCTCGGGCAGGCCGCGCTGGCCCTGGACGAGCTGCGGGGGCTCATCGGCGCCACCCAGGTGGTCGCCGCGCTCTCGCTGATCGCGGTCGACGGCTCGCACGAGGCGTACGCGGCGCCCGTGCACGCCGCCCGGCCGCACCGCGGTTCGGTCGAAGTGGCCCGCCGGATGCGGGAGTTGATCGGGGCCGCGGACCGGCCGGTGCCGCCGCTCGGGCGGATCCAGGACCCGTACGGCTTCCGCTGCGTCCCGCAGATCCACGGGCCGGCCCAGGACGCGGCGGACGCGCTGGAGGGCGTGCTCACCGTCGAGATCAACGCCGCCGCCGAGAACCCGCTGATCTCCCCCGAGGACATGGCCGCCTACCACCACGGCGGCTTCTACCAGGCCCAACTCGCCCTGGCTCTCGACCACTTCAGGCTCGCCGTCACCCAGGTCGCCCGGCTGTCGACCTCACGCCTGTCCACCCTGAACGAGCCCGCCTACACCCGGCTGCGCCCCTTCCTCGCCGACAGCGAACCCGCGTCCTCCGGTGTGATGATCCTGGAGTACGCCGCCGCCGCGGCCCTCGGTGACCTGCGGGCCTTCTCCGCGCCCGCCTCGCTCGGGCACGCTGTACTCTCCCGGGGCGTCGAGGAACAGGCCAGCTTCGCCTCGCTCGCCGCACGGCAGACCCTGCGCGCGTGCGGCGCGTACCGTCTCGTCGTCGGCTGCGAACTCGTCGCCTCCGTACGGGCCCTGCGCCAGCGCGGCCTGCGACCCGGCCCGGAACTGCCGGCCGGGCAGGCGTTCGAGCTCGCCGAGTCGGTGCTCGACCCCGGGCAGGCGGACCGGCCGCTCACCGACGACGTGGCCGGCGCGGCCGCGCTGCTCGACCGGTTCACGGACATCTGGAGGGGGAGCGCGTCATGACCGGAGTGGAGCCAAGTACGGGCGGTAGCAAGGGCGTTGACGGGAGCATCGGTATGGCGACGGACAGTCCCGCGGCCCGGCTCCAGGCGCTCTTCGAGGGGCACCGCCTGACGCCGACCCAGCGACGGATCGCGCACAGCATGGTGCGGCGCGCCGCGGACGTGCCCTTCCTGTCGAGCGTCGAACTCGCCGAGCTCGCCGGGGTCAGCCAGCCGTCCGTCACCCGGTTCGCGGTCGCGCTCGGCTTCGACGGCTACCCGGCACTGCGCAAGCACCTCCGCGAGGTCGCGCCCTCGGAACAGGCCGTGTCCAACGCCTCGTACAACGAGTACCAGCAGGCCGTCGAGGCCGAGATCGAGAACCTCAGGCATCTGGCCGAGGTGCTCGCGGACCCGCGCCCGGTGGCCCGCGCCGGACAACTGCTCGCCGCGAGCAGGCCCCTCGTCGTGCTCGGCCTGCGCGCCGCCGCCTCCCAGGCGTACGGCTTCGGGTACTTCGCCGCCAAGGTCCATCCCGACGTACGGCTGCTGCACGAGGGCGGCACGATGCTCCACGACCGCATCGACGCGGCCGTGCACGCCGGGGCGACGGCACTGCTGTGCTTCGCGCTGCCCCGGCATCCGCGCGAGGTCGTGGAGTCGCTGGCGTACGCGAAGGCGGCGGGCCTGACGGTCGTGACGGTCGCGGACTCGGCGTTCGCGCCGGTGGCCAAGGTGTCGGACCTGCTGCTGCCGGCCGCCGTCGGCACCGGGCTGGCCTTCGACACGGCCTGCGCCCCGATGCTGCTCGGCCGCGTCCTGCTGGAGGCGATGTGCGACGACCTGCCGGACGCGCAGGCGCGGCTGGAGGAGTTCGACGCGCGGGCCGCGGCCCGGGGGCTGTTCGTGGAGTAGTCACGGTTCGGTGGAGGTCCCGTACTTCTCAGATTCGTCTCACCTTCGCTCGCTAGCCTGCCCGCCCGGAGGACTGGGACACACGAGGAGGCGGAACGTGGGGCGCGGAGGGCAGGGACTGGCCCGGGTGGCTGTCGTCGTGCGGGCGGGCGCGGCACCGCTGTGGTGGTGCGGGGTGTTCGCGGCGGGCGTCGGCCTGCTGTTGCCGGGATTCACCGGGCGCCGGATCGGCGTCATGGCCGGAGCGGTGCTGTTCATCGTCACGGCCGTCGTGGTGGCGTACGCGCGCAGGAAGCGGTACGCCGCACTGGCCCGCTCGGCGGCTCGCGCGAGCAAGCACGATGTGCTCCAGGACCGCGCGGTCACGATACGGAACTGGCGCCGGGGCCACCGCTGGTGGCTGCTGCTCGCCTTCGCCGCCGCGCTGGGCAGCTCGTTCGCGGTGCCCGCCGCCGGCGGCATGCTGCTCGCCGGGGCGGGAGTGGGCCTGTGGCTGAAGGCCGGCTGGCTCGGGCGCCGCGAACGCGCCGGGCAGGAGCTGATCTGGGTGCGGGTCGACTGGCTCGGCCGGGGCGCGGGCGCCCCCGCGGGCAAGCCGGTCAGGGCCTGCCGTGCCACGGGTGTGGCGGCGGGTGACGCCGCGCCCGGCGGAGCGCGGCGCCACTGACACGCCCGGGCCGGCGGCCGACGACCGTCACGGCCTCCGGCCGCCGGCCCGGGTCACACCTCCAGTTCCGCCTCGATCCTGCGCAACTGGTGGCGGGCCATCGCCAGGTTGGACCGCTTGGCGTCGAGGACCAGGTAGAGGAAGAGGCCGTTGCCGCCGCGCCCCTGCATCAACCGGATCAGGTGGTACTGGTCGGACAGCGTGATCAGGATGTCCTCGATCTCGGCCTTCAGGCCGAGGTGCTCCATGGTGCGCAGCTTGGCGCGTACGACGTCGGTGTTGCCGGCCGCCGCGACGGTGAGGTCGAAGCTCTTGCTGCCGCCGATGGTGCCCAGCGCCATGCCGCTGGTGTAGTCGACGAGGGCGGCTCCGGTGGCTCCCTCGATGGAGGCGAGTGCCTCTTTCAGTGCGGTTTCGGTGTTGGCCATGGTCTCCGGTTTCCTCTCAGCTTTCCGATGTTCTCGGGGTGTTGGGGGTCGGGGTGGCGGCGGCGCGCGAACCTGGCGCGCCGCGCGTGGGACGGGTACGTGAGGGGGCGGGGCCCGGTTTCACGGGAGCTCTCGCCGAGGTGACCGGTTCGCCGCGGGCCGTCGCGGCGTCCACGAGCTCGCCGATCCGGGTGCCGGAGCGGCGGCCCTCCAGGTGCAGCCGGCCGACGTTCACCCGGTCCTGGGCGAGCAGCGTCAGCACGGCGGAGCCGCCCGCCGCGTACGTCGCCACATAGCCGTGGACGCCGCGCACCAGCAGTTCACGGAAGTCGCCCTGCCCGGTGGCGTCCGACAGCCGAACGGCGACGCCCAGCGCGGCCGCGGTGAGCGCGGCCAGGCCGTCCGGCTCCACGCCCGGAGTGTCGTGGGCGAGGACGAGACCGTCGGCGCTGGCCGCGAGCGCCCCGGTCAACTGGGGTACTCGTGCCCTCAACCGGTGCAGTTCGTCGAGGACTTCGGGCTCCGCCGCCATCAGCAGTCTCCTCTCGGCACGCTGTCGTAGCGCGCGGATCACAAGGCCTCCCGCGGGTCAGGGCTCACAGGGCCTCCAATGCGTCTCTGAGCCGCCGCAGCAGGGCCACGTCGGGGTCGGCCGACGGCTGCGCGAGCACGCTGGGCACCGGAGGCGGCTGCGCCGGGGGCGCCGCCGCCACGAGCCCGGCTGCGGCCAGCCTGCGCAGGTCGACCAGGGTGTGGAAGGCGGGCCGCCCCAGCGCGAGCGAGACGTCCGCCGCGGTGCGCACGCCGTCCACCCGGCCCAGTACGGCCTCCTGTCGCAGCGGGACCGTCGGCCCGGCGGCGAGCCGGGCGCGCACCAGCGGCGCGGTGTCCGTCGCCGGGTCGGGCCAGATGCGGTGCAGCAGCTCGCGGCGGCGCACGGTCTCGCGGGCCAGCGCGGCCACCGGCACCGGGCGGACGGGGCCGAGCCAGTGCGCGGCCCCGTACCGGAAGCGGGTCGGGGTGCTGCTCGGCCCGAGCACGAAGTACGCCGCGTCGTACAGCGAACCGAGGTGGCACAGCTCCAGCGCGCCTTCCGCTATCCGGCCGCTGTCGACCAGGAACCGGCCGACCCGGTGGCGTGCTCCGGCGGCGGCTACGGCGTCCCGCCACACGCCGGGGTCCAGCACCCCGCGGGCGGCGAACAGCACGTCGAGGCCGGGTGTGGCGGGACTCTCGGCGTGCACCACCTCGCCGTCGGCGAGGTAGAGCGTGCCGCGCTCCCGGATGAGCACGCCGGTGGCCCGCTCGGCGGCGAGCCGGCTCAGCATCGGTGAGACGCCGGCCTCGGTGTCGGGCGGTCTGTCCCGCAGCGGGAGGTGCGGTGGGGGAGGTGTCCTGACCGCCGTCATCCGAGCACCAGCCGTCCGGCGAGCTCACCGAGGCGGATGCGGGCCAGCGCGAGGTTGCCGTCGGAGCGGGCCAGCCACAGATGCAGGAACACGCTGCTGTCGAAGGTGGTGCTCACGAAACGCAGCAGGTGGTAGCTGTCCCGGTTGCTGATGATCAGGTCCTCGACCGGGGTCTCCCGGTCGGACCAGTCCGAGCCGTCCGCCGGCGCGAACGCGTTGTGCTCCGCCGCGAGCCGGGCCAGCTCCGCCGCCTCCGCCGCGGTGGTCTCGTGGTCACCTCCAGGTGCGTCGCCGACCGTGCCCAGGGCCAGGCCGCTGGTCCAGTCGACCACCGCGGCACCCCGGGCACCGGGCAGTGTCATGGCTTCCAGTAGGCACTCGTCGATTCCGGGCACCGTGTCTCCCCTCCCGCCAAGGGTTCGGCCGAGTGACGCCGAAGTTACGCAACGTGCACGCCGCGGGTGAGGGTTCTGGCATTTTCCTGTGGAACATGCCCTCGGGTGACTAAGGTGGGTCAACTGAGCATATTTTCCGGCCGGTTCCGGCTGTCGCGAAGGCTTGTCGGGGGGCGCGCGCGAGTGCGTGGGGGCGTGCGGGGGTGATTGTGCGCCGGGTCGGCGGTCGTACGGGCGTGGCCGCGGGGGGTTCACGCTGCGGGTGCTGGGCTGAGCTGGGCTGAGCATTGTGGGCGGGTGCGGCTCAGCGGCCCGGCTGCGTGGCGGGGACGGGCCTGGCGGGAGCGGGCCCGTCGGGCGCAGGTGTGTCGGGCGAGGCCGGGGGTGTGCGCCGCGGCATGCCGTAGCGGCGTGCCGCGGAGCGGGGAGTACGCGCGGGCGGACGGGGACCGGCGGACGGGCTCCTGGGGCCTGTCGTCACGCGGCAGACGGGAATTTGACGACAGGCCCTAGAGCCCCGTGAGTGCCGACGCGCCCGCCCCGCCGGATTCCGCCACGATCTCGTCGAGGGTCTGGGGTTCCCGGGCGACGGCGAAACGGATGCCGCCCCTGCCGTCGGGTGCGAAGCCGTAGACGCCCGGCCGGGCGAGGGAGTTGTAGGCGTAGTGGTGCGCGAAGTAGTACGCACCGGTGTCCAGCGCCGCCGCGAAGTCGCCCTGTTCGAGGAGCGGCAGAGCGCGGCCCTCGGCGAGGAGGTCGCCCGCGAAGCAGGCGGGGCCCGCGATGTCCTGGACGACGTCCGGCCCTTCCTTGGGGCGCCCCTTCGCGTCGTACCCGGCGATCCGCAGCGGCCAGGACGCGGGCGCGTACACCGTGCGGGCGGCGATCTGCACCCCCGCGTGCGTGACCGCGACCGCCCGGCCCCCGGCGGACTTCGTGTACTCGACCCGCGCGAGCACCGTCCCGTGCTTGGCGAGCAGCGACCGGCCGAACTCGGTGACCAGCCCGTACCGCCCGTCGAAAAGACCCGGCACCACCTCGGCGAGCAGCCGCGCGTACTGCGCGTACGTCGGGCAGGTCGCGTCGGAGGCGAAGTTGACCGGCAGGCCGCCGCCGATGTCGATCGTGTCGATCTGGCGCCGTCCGATCCGCTCGTTGATCTCCTCGGCCAGCGCGTACGTCTCCGCCACGCCTCGCGCCATCAGTGACAGCGGGATGCCCTGCGACCCGGTGTGCGCGTGCAGCCTCGTCAGCCAGGGCCGGTCGGCGTAGGCCCGGACGATCCACTCCCGCGCGCCCTCGTCCCGCAGCGCCACCCCGAACTTGGAGGTCGCCGTAGCGGTGGAGAGCGCTTCGATCGAACCGCCGCCGACCTGCGGATTCACCCGGATCCCGAGCGGGGAGCCGGTCTCTCCGGACCGCACCAGGGCGTCGATACGGTCCAGCTCCTGCGGGTTGTCCGCGTTGACGGCGATGCCCAGCGCCAACGCCTCGCTGAGCTCGGCGGGTGTCTTGGCGGGGGAGTCGAGGACCGTGTGCGCGGGCGTCATCCCGGCGGCCCTGGCGAGCGCGAGTTCGCCGGGGCTCGCCACCTCGGCGCCGATGCCCTGCTCCCGCAGCAGCCGCAGTACGGGCACGAGTGGGGTCGCCTTCACCGCGAAGGCGTGCAGCACCGGGGTGCCCGGCGCGGTCACCGCCTCGAAGGCGGCGCGCAGGGCGGCGGCCGAGGCCCGGATGCCGGTGACGTCCAGGAGGGCGACGATGGGGGTTCCCTGCGGGAGGAGCCCCTGTTCCACCGCGGCCCGCACGGCGTCGTCGCGCCGCAGGACGCGGTCGCCCTCCTCGTCACCGCTCCGGGCGGCCCCGCCGACGCCACCCACGCCGCTTGTGAAACCCGCGCCGGTCGTGAACGCCGCGCCGGTCGTGGAACCCGCGTCGGTCGTGGAACCCACGCCGGCCGTGAGACCGGCGTCGGCCGATGAGCCCGCGCCACTCGACGGGCCCACGCCGGTCGTGGAACCCGCGTCGGCCGACGAGCCCGCCCCATTCGTCGGGCCCGCGCCGGTAGTGGAACCCGCGCCGGCCGTGAGACCCGCGTCGGCCGACGAGCCCGCACCCACGCCTCTCGACGAGCCCGCGCCGATCGGAGTGCCCCCCGCACCCACCGGAGAAACCCCCGCCCCCTCCGCCTCGTCACTCACCGGATCCCCCGCCATGCCCCTGTCTGCGCCCATACGTACCAGCCAAACACCCCCGGCTCGGCCGCGCTGCCCTATGCATCTATTGACTAGCTCTATTCAAGAAGTCAGGATGTGAATATCCACTGCAACAGTCCGCACAGGAGGCCGACCATGTCAGGACCCCGCCCCGTACGAGCGCCGCGCGGTACGGAACTGAGCGCCCTGGGATGGCAGCAGGAAGCCGCCCTGCGGATGTTGCAGAACAACCTCGACCCCGAGGTCGCCGAGCACCCCGACAAGCTCGTCGTCTACGGCGGCACCGGCAAGGCCGCGCGCGACTGGCGCTCCTTCGACGCCATGGTGCGCACCCTGCGGACCCTCAAGCAGGACGAGACGATGCTCGTCCAGTCCGGCCGCCCGGTCGGCGTCATGCAGACCCACGAGTGGGCCCCGCGCGTCCTCATCGCCAACTCCAACCTGGTCGGCGACTGGGCCAACTGGGAGGAGTTCCGCCGTCTGGAGGCCCTCGGCCTCACCATGTACGGCCAGATGACGGCCGGTTCGTGGATCTACATCGGCACCCAGGGCATCCTCCAGGGCACCTACGAGACGTTCTCCGCGGTCGCCGCGAAGAAGTTCGGCGGCACGCTGGCCGGCACGATCACCCTGACCGCCGGCCTCGGCGGGATGGGCGGCGCCCAGCCGCTCGCCGTGACGATGAACGACGGTGTCGCGATCTGTATCGACGTCGACCCGCGTGCCATCGAGCGCCGCATCGAGCACCGCTACCTCGACGTGAAGGCCGACTCCCTGGAGCACGCGCTCCAGCTCGCCGTCGAGGCCCGTGACGCCCGCCGCCCCCTCTCGATCGGCCTGCTCGGCAACGCCGCGGAGCTGCTCCCGCGCATGCTCGCCGAGGGCGCCCCCATCGACATCGTGACCGACCAGACCTCGGCCCACGACCCGCTGGCCTACCTCCCCGCCGGCGTCGACCTCGACGACATGGCCGGGTACGCCGCGAAGGACCCGGCCGGGTTCACCACCCGCGCCCGGGAGTCGATGGCCCGGCACGTCGAGGCCATGGTCGGCTTCATGGACGCCGGCGCCGAGGTCTTCGACTACGGCAACTCGATCCGCGGCGAGGCCAAACTCGCCGGGTACGAGCGGGCGTTCGCCTTCCCCGGCTTCGTCCCCGCCTACATCCGCCCGCTCTTCTCCGAGGGCAAGGGCCCCTTCCGCTGGGCCGCCCTCTCCGGCGAGGCCTCCGACATCCACAAGACCGACAAGGCGATCCTCGACCTCTTCCCTGAGAACGAGTCCCTGCACCGCTGGATCAAGCTGGCCGGTGAGCGCGTCCACTTCCAGGGCCTGCCCGCCCGCATCTGCTGGCTCGGCTACGGCGAACGCGACAGGGCCGGTGAGCGCTTCAACGACATGGTCGCCTCCGGCGAACTCGCGGCGCCCCTCGCGATCGGCCGCGACCACCTCGACTGCGGCTCCGTCGCCTCCCCGTACCGTGAGACGGAGGCCATGCTCGACGGCTCCGACGCGATCGCCGACTGGCCGCTGCTGAACGCCATGGTGAACGTCGCCTCCGGCGCGTCCTGGGTCTCCATCCACCACGGCGGCGGCGTCGGCATGGGCCGCTCCATCCACGCCGGCCAGGTCACCGTCGCCGACGGCACCCCGCTCGCCGGCGAGAAGATCCGCCGGGTACTGACGAACGACCCCGGCATGGGCGTCATCCGGCACGTGGACGCCGGATACGACATCGCCGAGTCCGTCGCCGACGAGCGTGGTGTGCGCGTCCCGATGCGCGAAGGCGACGAGGGCGGCGCCGCGTGACCTTCCACAGCATGTGGGCGGAGCTGCTGCCGATCGGCCGCGGTTCCGCCTCCGGCGGCTACCGCAGGTTCGCGTGGACGGCCGCGGACGCCGACTGCCGGGCGTGGTTCAGGACGCAGGCCGAGACCCGCGGCCTCGACTACGAGCTCGACCGGAACGGCAACCAGTGGGCCTGGCTCGGCGACCCCGCCGAAGGCGACGCCGTCGTCACCGGGTCCCACCTCGACTCCGTGCCGGACGGCGGCGCCTTCGACGGGCCCCTCGGCGTGGTGTCGTCCTTCGCCGCCCTCGACGAACTGCGCGCCCGCCGTACGCGGTTCGACCGGCCCCTCGCCATCGTGAACTTCGGTGACGAGGAGGGCGCGCGGTTCGGGCTCGCCTGTGTCGGGTCGCGGCTCGCCGCCGGGCAGCTCACGGCCGAGCAGGCGCACCGGCTGACCGACGCCGACGGCATCACCCTGCCGCAGGCGATGGAAAGGGCCGGTTACGACCCCGACACCATCGGCCCCGATCCCGAACGGCTCGCCCGCATCGGCGCCTTCGTCGAGCTGCACGTCGAACAGGGCCGCGCCCTCGACCTCTCCGGCGACCGCGTCGGCATCGCGAGCGCCATCTGGCCGCACGGCCGCTGGCGGTTCGACTTCCGCGGCGAGGCCAACCACGCGGGCACCACCCGGCTCGTGGACCGCCGCGACCCGATGCTGCCGTACGCCGAGACAGTCCTGGCCGCCCGCCGCGAGGCACAGCTCGCCGGCGCCGTCGCCACCTTCGGCAAGATCGCCGTCGAACCGAACGGGGTGAACGCCGTCCCCTCCCTGGTGCGCGGCTGGCTCGACTCCCGCGCCGCCGACCAGGCAGGCCTGGACACGGTCGTCACCGGCATCGAGAAGGCGGCCCGCGAGTACGCCGAGGCACAGGGCGTCGAACTCGACGTCGTCCGGGAGTCCTTCACCCCCGTCGTCGAGTTCGAGCACGCGCTGCGCGACGAACTCGCCCGGATCCTGGGCAAGGAGGCGGACCTGCGGGTCCCGGTCCTGGGCACCGGCGCCGGACACGACGCCGGAATCCTCTCCGGGACCGTCCCGACCGCCATGCTGTTCGTACGCAACCCCACGGGCGTCTCGCACTCCCCGGCCGAGTACGCCGCCGAGGACGACTGCGTGGCCGGGGTGACCGCACTCGCCGACGTACTCGAAGGGCTGGTCCGCAGGTGACGCAGACGTACTGGCTGGAACACGCCTGGCTCGGCACCCACGTCGAGCCGGGCGTGGCCCTGGAGGTGACGGACGGTCGGATCACCGCCGTCCGCACCGGCGCCGACACCCCGCCGCCCGGCGCCGAGACCCTCCGCGGCCTCACCCTTCCCGGGCTCGCGAACGCGCACAGCCACGCCTTCCACCGCGCACTGCGCGGCACCGTCCAGGTCGGCTCCGGCACCTTCTGGACCTGGCGCGAGATCATGTACAACTTCGCGGACAGGCTGACCCCGGAGACCTACCACGCCCTCGCCCGAGCCGTGTACGCGGAGATGGCGCTCGCCGGGATCACGGCGGTGGGTGAGTTCCACTACGTGCACCACGCGCCCGGCGGCACCCGGTACGCCGACCCGAACGCGATGGGCGAGGCGCTCGTCGAGGCGGCGGGCGAGGCCGGCATCAGGATCACCCTCCTCGACACCGCGTACGTCTCCGCGGGCTTCGGACAACCCCCGAACCGGCACCAGCTCCGCTTCTCCGACGGCAGCGCGGACGCCTGGGCGGAACGCTCTTCACTTCTCAAGGACCGTGATCACGCGCGGATCGGGGCGGCCGTCCACTCGGTGCGGGCCGTGCCCGCCGGGCAGCTGGCGACGGTGGCGCGCTGGGCCGAGGAGCGGCGGGCCCCGCTCCATGTGCACCTGTCCGAGCAGACCGCGGAGAACGACGCCTGCCAGGCGGCGCACGGCCGCACCCCCACCCAGCTGCTCGCCGACCACGGCGTCCTCGGCCCGCGCACCACCGGCGTCCACAGCACGCACCTCACGGCTCAGGACATCGCCCTCATCGGCGGCTCAGGCACCGGAACCTGCATGTGCCCGACCACCGAGCGGGACCTGGCCGACGGCATCGGCCCCGCCGTCGCCCTCCAGAACGCGGGCTCGCCGCTCTCCCTCGGCTCCGACAGCCACGCCGTCGTCGACCTGCTCGAAGAGGCCCGCGCGCTGGAGCTGAACGAGCGCCTGCGCACCCGCACCCGCGGCCACTGGACGGCCGCGGCGCTGCTGCGCGCCGCCTCCGCCGACGGCCACGCGGCCCTCGGCTGGGACGGCGCGGGCACCCTGGAGCCGGGCGCGCTCGCCGACTTCACGACGATCGCCCTCGACTCGGTCAGAACAGCGGGGCCGCTGCCGCGCCTGGGTGCCGAGACAGCCGTATTCGCCGCGACCGCGGCCGACGTACGCCACACGGTCGTGGCCGGGCGGCACGTCGTACGGGACGGTGTGCACGCTCTCGTCCCCGATGTGCCGAGGGCTCTCGCGGACGCCATCGACGCCCTGCGCGCCTGAGCGCCGCCCGAGCAGTCACCGCCGCCCGCCGCGGCCCGAGCCTCCACGAGGACGCCATGAGCAGCACGACCGCAACCACCACCGTCATCACCAACATCGCAGCGCTGGTCACCAACGACCCCTCCCTCGGGGACAGCTCCCCGCTCGGTCTGATCCAGGACGCGGCCCTCGTCATCGAGGGCGACCGCGTCGCGTGGACCGGTGAATCAAGAAAAGCACCCGCCACTGACAATCGGGTCGACGCCGGTGGCCGGGCGGTGATCCCGGGCTTCGTGGACTCCCACTCGCACCTCGTCTTCGCGGGCGACCGCACCCAGGAGTTCAACGCCCGCATGTCGGGCCGCGCCTACTCCGCAGGCGGCATCCGCACCACCGTCGCCGCCACCCGCGCCGCCTCCGACGAGGACCTGGAACGCAACCTCACGCACTACCTCCGCGAGGCCCTGCGCCAGGGCACCACCACCTTCGAGACGAAGTCGGGCTACGGCCTAACGGTCGCGGACGAGGCACGGGCGCTGCGCATCGCGGCGGCGCACACCGACGAGGTCACCTACCTCGGCGCGCACATCGTGTCGCCCGACTACGCCGACGACCCGGCCGCGTACGTGGCCCTGGTGACCGGCGAGATGCTCGACGCCTGTGCCCCGTACGCCAGTTGGATCGACGTCTTCTGCGAGAAGGGCGCCTTCGACGGCGACCAGGCGCGCGCGATCCTCACGGCGGGCCGGGCGAAGGGCCTGCACCCGCGGATCCACGCCAACCAGCTCTCCTACGGCCCCGGCGTCCAGCTCGCGGTCGAGCTGGACGCGGCGAGCGCGGACCACTGCACGCACCTCACGGACGCCGACGTGGACGCCCTGGCCAGTGGGAACACCGTCGCGACCCTCCTGCCGGGCGCCGAGTTCTCCACCCGCGCCCAGTGGCCGGACGCGCGCCGGCTGCTGGACGCGGGCGTCACCGTGGCCCTGTCCACCGACTGCAATCCGGGCTCGTCCTTCACCTCGTCCGTGCCGTTCTGCGTCGCGCTGGCGGTACGGGACATGGGGATGACCCCGGACGAGGCACTCTGGTCGGCCACGGCGGGCGGAGCACGGGCACTGCGGCGCACGGACATCGGCACGCTGACCCCGGGCGCCTACGCCGACCTCGCCTTCCTCGACGCACCGAGCCATGTCCACCTCGCCTACCGGCCGGGCGTCCCGCTCGTCTCCGAGGTCTGGCGGCGCGGGGCTCCGGTCAGCCAGGGGGTGCCGGCCAAGCTGTGACCGCGCCCGGCACCCCCGGGTGTCGGGGGTGCCGGGCGCGGTCACAGCCTTCGGCGGCCTTCGCGGTCGGAGGACGGAGGACGGAGAACCGTCACTCCTGACGCTCACTCCTGGACGCTCACTCCTCGACGGTCAGTCCCCTGCGCAGTCGCACCAGGGTGCGGGAGAGCAGCCGGGAGACGTGCATCTGGGAGATGCCGAGTTCTTCGCCGATCTCCGACTGCGTCATGTTGGCGACGAAGCGGAGCGAGAGGATCTGGCGGTCACGGGACGGGAGTTCGGCGATCAGCGGCCGCAGGGACTCCACGTACTCGATGCCTTCGAGGCCGTTGTCCTCGTAGCCGATGCGGTCCGCGAGCGCGCCCTCGGAGTCGTCCTCCTCGGGCTGCGCGTCCAGCGAACTGGCCGTGTAGGCGTTCGAGGCGGCCATGCCCTCGACGACCTCTTCGTTGGAGAGGCCCAGGCGCTCCGCCAGCTCTCCCACCGTCGGAGCACGATCGAGCTTCTGGGCGAGTTCGTCGCCCGCCTTGGCCAGGTCGAGGCGGAGTTCCTGAAGCCTGCGCGGTACGCGCACCGACCACGACGTGTCGCGGAAGAAGCGCTTGATCTCGCCGATGATGGTCGGCATCGCGAAGGTGGGGAACTCGACGCCGCGGCTCATCTCGAAACGGTCGATCGCCTTGATCAGGCCGATGGTGCCGACCTGGATGATGTCCTCCATCGGTTCGCTGCGGGAGCGGAACCGAGAGGCGGCGAACTTGACCAGCGCGAGGTTGAGTTCGACCAGCGTGTTGCGGACGTACGAGTATTCGTAGGTGCCTTCTTCGAGGGACTCCAGCCGCTCGAAGAGGGTCTTGGACAGGGCCCGTGCGTCCACTGGCCCCACCTGGTCGAAGGGGGGGATCTCCGGGAGTCCCGCGAGTCCGTCGGTTTCCCCGAGGAGCCGCTGGTGTGCCGGAGGGGGAGCCGACGTCGCCGTCTGGGTATGCGATTCGTCGAGCCGGGGTGACATGGTGTCCTCCATCGTTCTCGGCATATGGCCGCCGATGCCAATGCGTGCACTGCGGTGTGCGGCGCCTCCGAAGCCGGTCGGGTTGAATAGGTGTCGCTACTAGCCCTACCCGCTCCGACTCCGTTGTTGCAAGTGTGCTTAGTTATGAAATGTCCGTTTCTAGGCGGTTGTTCGGGTGTCAGGGTGTGTAGAGAAGGCGTAGTGTTCGAGTGCTTGCATCAGCAGTCACGACGCTCAGGAGAGAGACGGCATGGACCGCGGGACAGTCGGCAGCGCCCAGTCGGGCCGGCTTCTTGTCGAAGTGCGGGAAGAGGGCCCCAGCGCCGTCGTAACCCCCGCGGGTGAGCTCGATCACCACACGGCTGATTTGTTGCGTGAGCCACTCGACGACTGCCTCGAAAAGGGGTATGCGCGACTGGTCGTCGACTGCTCGCGCCTGGAGTTCTGTGACTCCACCGGACTCAATGTGCTGCTCAGCGCCCGGCTGAAGGCCGAGGCCGCGGGTGGCGGGGTCCACCTCGCGGCGATGCTGCCGGTGGTGGCACGGGTCTTCGAGATCACCGGGGCGGAGGCCGTTTTCACCATCCACGACACCCTCGCCGCGGCCCTGGCCGACTAGGCGGGCCGGGTGGATCGTCTCGAAGTGATGCCCTGGTTGTCCCAGTGTGATCAGCGGGTTACGCGCGTCACAGGTTTCGGGTCGAATAATTGGGTGTTCGGATGGTTCGGCCGGGCAGGAGACATCCTGGATATGTCGGCCGCTCCGGTGGCGGGCGCGCCGCGGGCGGATCGGTCGGTCAGCCGTCGGCGCGGACGCGCCCTGGATCTACGTACTGAGTGCTGAGTCTTGATTTGTGAACTGGTGAATCGGTGAGGTGAAGCGCTGATGAGCACCACCCGGCCATACCCGCCGGGAGACCGCGGCCCGGAGTCGGGCGACGGCGCTTCCGCGGTGACCGGCACCGGCGTGTCCCCAGGTGGCGCGGCCGTCTCCTCCGTCGGCACGGGCGCTGACGGCGGCACCGGCGACGTCGGCGGCAGCACGCCCCCCGTCGGCGGCGTGATCGGCGCCGACGCCGGCGCGGCCACGGCCATCGGCGCCGGAACGGGCAGCGATGCCGGAACGGGCAGTGATGCCGGAGCCGGAGCGGGCACCGACGCGGGCGCCGGCGGCGGAACCGAGCCCGGCCCCGGCCGGCAGGTCCGCACGCTGAGCTTCGAGGACCAGAGCGGCGTCGTGCCGCTCGCCCGCGACTTCGCCCGCCAGGCGCTGTACGCGTGGGGCTGGCTGCCCGCCGAGAGCGCCGACCGCCGCGCAGCCGCCGAGGACATCCTCCTGGTCGTCTCCGAACTCGTGACCAACGCCTGCCTGCACGCGGAGGGCCCGGAGGAACTCCGGATCGCCTGCGACAAGAAGGTGTTCCGCGTCGAGGTCTCCGACCGCGGCGCCGGCCAGCCCGCACCGCGCACCCCGCACCGCGCCGGCCGCCCCGGCGGGCACGGCATGTTCATCGTGCAGCGACTGTGCCTGGACTGGGGAGTCGTCCGCGTCCCGGGCGTCGCGGGCAAGACCGTCTGGGCCGAACTCGGAGCACCCGCCTAACCCGGCCGGCCCCCGCCCCAGGGCCGCCCGCGCTTCGAACCCGCGTGCGCACCCGTCCCGTACGTCATCGCATGCGCACCTGTGCGTCATCACGCGCGCACCCGTGCGTCATCACCCGCGTACCCGTACGTCATCACCCGCGTACCCGTGCGTCATCACCCGCGCGCCGGATCTCCTCACATCCGGCGCGCGCTTTGTCTTCCCTCCGCAGGACCCCGGGCGTACCTTGACGGCCGATCTGATGTTCCGTCAGATGTCCTGTCAGGAATGAGGCTTCGAGGTGTCGTACCGGACGTACCAGAAACGAACCGCCGCGTTCGCGTTCGCCGCGGCCCTGGCCGGCTCCGCGGTGCTGACGGCCGCCCCCGCCGCCCACGCCGACGTGGTGGACGTCAACTACCAGTGCAAGACGCCGATCGGCGACAAGAGCGCCGTCTCGCCGATCGACATCAGGAGCGAGAAGAGCGGCAGCGGGTACCGGCTCACCATGTCCTGGCAGAAGGGCGTCTCCTCCAGCCCGGTGGAACTGGGCAAGGGGGCGATGAGCCCGAGCGCCGTGATCAAGGTGGGCGGCGCGGACAGCGGCACGGTGACCGTGAGCGGCCCGGCCAACGCGGCGGCGATCCCCGCCAACACCCCCATCAAGATCAGTGACTTGAGCGGCACGTACACCCCGAAGAAGACCGGCTCGGTCACCTTCACCGCGGGCGTGCTGACCATCAAGGCGCTGGGCACGACGACCACCTGCACCCCGTCGAACAGCCCGGGACCCTCACTCACCCTCGACGTCACGGCGGCGGGCGGCGGCGGTAACGGCAGTGGCAGCGGCGGCGGTTCGGGCTCGGGCGAGCCGCAGAGCGGTCCGGAATCCGGTGCCGAACTCCCGCGGACCGGCCCCGAGGACTCCGCGATCGCCCTCGGCACGCTCGGCGGCACGGTGCTGCTCACGGGCGCGGCGGGCGTGCTGTGGCTGACCCGCAGGCATCAGGCGGCCCGCCGCTGACCCACCGGTTCGCGGCGCCACCCGTCACGTGACCACCGCTTCGCGACGAGGCCCCGCCTGCCGTCCCTTCCGAACGGGAGCCGCTGATGCCCTACGCCGTCACCCGTGTACTGGGCCTGACCGCACTGCTGTTGGGCGCCGCGCCGATGGCCGTGGCCGCCGACGGCTGGTCCGTCGTGCCGTCCGCGAACGGGCCGCGGGGGCGGCCGTACGTGTACGCGGAGGGCGCCCCAGGCACGGTCCTCCAGGACTCGGTGTCCGTGCTGAACCCGGGCGACGGGCCGCTCACCGTCCGGCTGCGCGGCGTGGACGGTGAGTGGGCCGACACCGCGGACGGCGTGTTCACACTCCGGGAGAAGGCCGCGGACACCGGCGCGTGGATCAGCTTCGCGGGCCGGGCGGACGGAAAACGGGTCCCGGTGGACTCGGTGTCCGTGCGCGTCCCCGCGCACACCCGCGCCGACGTCCCCTTCACCCTGAGCGTCCCGGCCGGGGCGGCGCCCGGCGACCATCCGGGCGCGATCGTCGCGAGCGGCGCCGGACGGACCTCGGCGGTGCGGGTCCAACTGCGGGTGGCCGGACCCGCGTTGTCGGCGCTCACCGTCGAGCACGTCACCGTGCGCGAGGGCCGGATCTCCTACGAGCTGGTCAACCGCGGCACCACCGTCCTCACCCCCGAACTCGCCGTCCACGCCGAGGGCGCCTTCGGCGAGGTCCTCGACCGTGCCCGACGCACCCTGCCCGTCGAACTCCTGCCCGGCCGCCGCGTCACGCTCGGCGAACCGTGGCGTGACACCCCGGCGCTGGACTCGGTCGACGTGCGGCTGACCGTGACGGCCGCGGGCGGCGCGCGCGACACGGGGTCCGCGTCGGTGACGTTCGTGCCGAGGAGCGCGGTGGCGGGGATCGGGGGCGCGCTCGCGATCATCGCGGCCTTGCTCGTCGTACGACGTCGCGGGGGGCCCGTGACGGACGGCGCGCGGCGGGACGGAAGGCGTTTCCCGAGCGACGGAAGGCGTTTGCCGGGTGGCGGACCGCGTTTCCCGGGTGGCGGACGACGCCCGGCGCCGGACCGTGAGGCGTGTGAACAGGCGTGCGCGGAGGACGAGTTGACGGGAGCCGTGTCGTGAGCGTGGTGGACTTCGTGGGCGGCAGAGCGCGGATCACGGCGCTGGCGGTGGTGCTGGCGCTCTCCGTGCTGCCCTTCGCCGCGAGCCCCGCGGCCGGCGCGGACAAGCCCTCCGTCCGGCTGTCCAGGTCGGAGGCCGGGACGGGCGGTTCGATCACCGTCACCGGCACCGGATGGCGGCCGAAAGCGCTGCTGATGATGCTGATCTGCGGCCAGTCGGTGCCGTCCCGCGGCGTGGTCGGCGGCACCAACTCCTGTGCCAACGCGGACGGCCGGGCCGTCACCACCGACACGAAGGGCGGCTTCCGCAGGGAACTGCCGGTCGTCGAACCGCCCGAGCCGTGCCCGTGCGTGGTGCACGTCGCCACGGTCACGGGGGAGAAGGCGCAGGCGGACGCCATCTTCATGGTCGCCGGGCACTCGGTCGAGCCGTTGCCCGAGGAGGAGAGCGGCGCGCGGCTCTCGGTGCTCACGGACACCCGGCTCGACGGTTCGAGCGGACTGCTCACCTCGTTCGGCTCCCCGCCCGCGCGCACCCTCGTCTTCACGGTCGGCAACGTCGGCACCGCCGCCGTCAAGGACCCCGTCTTCCAAGTGGGCACCTCGCACGGCGTGTTCGCCCCACGCTGGGAGGAACAGCAGTGGCGCGGCACCATCGCGCCCGGCAGGCGGGCGAAGATCGAACTCCCCGTGGAACTCGCGGCCGGGGCGCACGGCGACTACACCGTCTCGCTGAAGTACGGCGGGAAGATGCTCGCCGAGCACCCGTGGGGCGTGGGCCGCCCCTGGGGCGTGACGCTGTTCTGGATCATGCTCGCGGTGGTCGTACCGGCCGCGGTGTTCCGCGTCGCCATGGCCGGGGTGGACCGGCTGCGCCCCCGCAGGACCGCCGGCCGAGGCAGCCGCCACCGGGGCCTGCGCCTTCCCGAACTCACCCGCCGGACACCGAGTCCGAGCCGTTCCGCGGCACCGGGATCACCCACGAATCCGACTCCGACCCCGCCCGCGTCTCGCGATCCGGCAAGGACCCTCCCATGGTTCACGCCGGACAGCGATCCGGGGATCCCGGCGGCCGGTCAGCTCTCCGCACCGCACGAGAACAGTCCGAACACCCCCACGAGGAAGGGCAACACGTGAGTACGCAACGGAGAGTGGTACCGCCGGCGAGGCGGAGAGCCGGCGCGGCCGGGGCCGTGCTGATGCTCGGCGGCGCGGGCATCCTGCTGGGGGTGGCCGCGGTCCCGGCCCAGGCCGCCGAGGTGTCGTACCTGACCGAGTGTGTCCCGCCCGCGATCTCCGGTCTGCCGCCGGTCGAGGGCACGACCAGGGCGGACATCACCGCGCCCGCCGAGGCGAAGGTGGGCGACGAGGTCACCATCACCTGGAAGTTCGTCCAGGCCGCGTCCAAGAACCCGGACGTCCTCGACCTGGAGAAGGACACGGTCATGCCGACCGGCACGCTGAAGGCGGCCGGCGCCCAGACGGCAGACATCGCCATGGAGGGCCCGCGGCAGAACCCGGCGATCCCCAAGAACAGCGACATGAAGCTGTCCGACATGACGGGCACGCTGAAACTGACGGCGGCCGGCGAGGTGACGCTGACACCGGACGCGTACGGCATCAATGTCAGCAAGCCGATCTCGACCGACACCAAGTGCGCCCCGAAGGAGGCCGTGACGGCGGCGGCGACCATCAAGGTGACGGAGGGCGGCGGGACTTCGGGCGGTACGACGGGCGGTGGGCCGACCGCGACGCAGACACCGCCGACGGGTTCACCGACACCGAGCGAGAGCGGGACCGGGGGCGGCACCGGAGGCGACACCGGGGGTGACACGGGAGGCGGCGACACCGGCGGTTCCACCGGGGGCGGCGGCCAGACCGACTTCACCGGCAAGGAGGTCTCCGTCGCCTACGAGTGCAAGACACCCATCGGAGACAAGAGCGCGGTCTCTCCCGTGCAGATCAACGCCAGCAGGAACGGCGGGAGTTACGACCTCACGGTCCAGTTCAAGGGCTCCGTGATGGACAGTCCCGCCGACATCCCCGCGGACTCGGTGAAGCCCTCCATGGAGGTCACCCTGGGCGGCTCCGACACGGGCAGCGTCCATGTCGAGGGCCCCACCAACTCCGAGGCGATCAAGACGGGCGACCCGATGGAGATCTCCGACCTCACGGGCACCTACAAGCCCGGAGCGACCGGCGAATCGACCCTGTCGCCCGGCGTGCTGACGGTGGAGGCACTCGGTACGACGACCACCTGCACCCCGTCGAAGACCGAGGTCTCGCTGACCCTGGACACCACGGAACAGGCGAGCGGCGCGGCCGGAGGGAGTGGGGGCTCCTCCACCACCGGATCCGGCGGTACGTCGTCCGGCGGCGGCGGTCTCGCGGAGACGGGCGCCGAGGGCCACAGCGCGGTCAAGGCCCTCGGGCTGGTCGCGGGCACGGTGATCCTGCTGGGCGGCGCGGTGTTCACGTTCATGCCGGGGCGGCGCCTGCGCTGAGGCGCGGCCCCGCACCCGGTCGTCCGCACGAACGCCGAGGGGCCGCCGCACCGATGGTGCGGCGGCCCCTCGTACGACGGACCCGGTGGGTGTACGTCAGCGGACGTCGCCCATGAGTTCCTTGACCTTGTTGCGGTACATCCACACCGCGACACCGGCGACCACGGCGAGCGTGGCCTCCAGGGCGACGATGCCCATCTTGTTCAGGTCGACCCCGGCGATGGAGAGCAGACCGGTCGTGGCGTCACCGGCGGTGACGGCCAGGAACCAGACGCCCATCATCTGCGAGGCGTACTTCGCGGGCGCCATCTTCGTCGTGACGGAGAGGCCCACCGGGGAGAGCATCAGCTCACCGACGGTCTGCACGAAGTAGATCGCGACCAGCCACATCGCGGCGGCCTTGTGACCGCCCTCGGCGATGGACAGCGGAGCCAGGAAGAGGAAGAACGACGCGCCGACCAGCGTGAGGCCGGAGGCGAACTTCACGATGGTGCTCGGCTCCTTGCCGCGCTTGTTCAGCGCCAGCCAGAACCAGGCGAAGACCGGCGCGAGCGCCATGATCAGCACCGGGTTCACGGACTGGTACCAGGAGACCGGGAACTCCCAGCCGAAGACGGTGTTCTCGGCCGAGCCGTCGGCGAAGATCGACAGGGTCGAGCCGCCCTGGTCGTAGATCATCCAGAACACGGCGGCGGCGACGAAGAACCAGATGTAGCCGGACATCTTCGACTGCTCGGCGCGGTCCAGGTCCTTGTCGCGCTTGATCCGCACCAGCACCATGACCGGGATGATCACGCCGAGGAGGGTCAGCGGGACCAGGATCCAGTTCAGCGTGTAGTGACCGGTGGTGCCGACGATGGCGTAGAAGACGACGGCGATGCCCGCCCAGACCGCGGCCTTGCGCAGCGTCGAGGACTTCTCCGCGTCGGACAGCGGCGTGGGGACCACGGAGGAGCGGTCGGCGAGGTTGCGGCTGCCGATCAGGAACTGGCCGAGGCCGATCGCCATGCCGAGCGCCGCGAGCGCGAAGCCCAGGTGCCAGTTGACGTTCTCACCGATCGTGCCGATGATCAGCGGCGCGGCGAACGCGCCCAGGTTGATGCCCATGTAGAAGACCGTGAAGCCACCGTCGCGGCGCGGGTCGTCCGGGCCGTCGTAGAGGTGGCCGACCATCGTCGAGATGTTGGCCTTCAGCAGACCCGAGCCGATCGCCACGAGGCCGAGGCCCGCGTAGAAGGTGCCCGACGACGGCAGCGCCAGCGTCAGGTGGCCGAGCATGATGACTCCGCCGGCGACGGCGACGGTCTTGCGGGGACCCCAGACCCGGTCGCCGAACCAGCCGCCGGGCAGGGCGAGCAGGTACACCATCGACACGTAGACGGAGTAGATCGCGGTCGCGGTGGCCGCGCTCAGGTGCAGGCCACCCGGTGCGACCAGGTACAGCGGGAGCAGAGCCCTCATGCCGTAGTAGGAGAAACGCTCCCACATCTCGGTCATGAAGAGTGTGGCCAGTCCGCGGGGGTGGCCGAAGAAGGTGCGCTCGAAACCGGGGGTGCCCGGGTCTGCTGAGCCCTTCGTCAGGCTGGACGCCATGGTCGTTCCTTGCTGGTCGGGACGCGCGTGAGTGGGGTCGCGCGCCCGGTGGGGGCGGCCGGCACCGGCGGGTTCCGGCCGTCCGTCCCCACGCCCACGGGGAGTCCGCTCCGGATTGCGGAGCGATGGAGGCCGACCACCGGGATCCACGCCCTTCACGCTTCGGTGCGCTCGGGCCCGGCCACAGGTCATTCCTTTCAAGGCTGGCGAATACCAGCCCGCACACAAAAGAGACCTTCAGCGTCAAATGCTCGCCAAAGGTCCCCGCGGTGCTACAGGCGTCCGGTCACCATACGACATGTCAATGCGGCATATGGAAGGACTTGAGAGATGGATCACAGGCAGTAACGGAACCGCAGGCACCTATTCGAAGGTGTCCATCAGGATTGTCTCCCACAGTGGCAGGTCGGCCACTCCACAGCCGTGGGTAAGAATCACGGATGCCGATCACCCCGCGAGTGTCGTCCGGGGCGGACTACCATCACCCCATGACCCGTGTACTGCTCGCCGAGGACGACGCGTCCATCTCGGAACCCCTGGCCCGCGCCCTGCGCCGCGAGGGATACGAGGTCGAGGTGCGCGAGGACGGACCCACCGCGCTCGACGCGGGCATCCAGGGCGGCATCGATCTGTGCGTCCTGGACCTGGGCCTGCCCGGCATGGACGGCCTGGAAGTGGCCCGCCGGCTCCGTGCCGAGGGCCACACCGTCCCGATCCTCATCCTGACCGCGCGTGCCGACGAGGTGGACACCGTCGTCGGCCTCGACGCGGGCGCCGACGACTACGTCACCAAGCCGTTCCGGCTCGCCGAACTGCTCGCCCGCGTCCGGGCCCTGCTGCGGCGCGGCGCGGCCGAGCCCCAGCAGCCGCCCGCCACCCACGGGGTGCGCATCGACGTCGAGTCGCACCGCGCCTGGATGGGCGACGAGGAACTCCAGCTCACCGCCAAGGAGTTCGACCTCCTGCGGGTCCTCGTCCGGGACGCGGGACGGGTCGTCACCCGCGACCAGCTCATGCGTGAGGTCTGGGACACCACCTGGTGGTCCTCGACCAAGACCCTCGACATGCACATCTCCTGGCTCCGCAAGAAGCTCGGCGACGACGCGGCGAACCCTCGCTACATCGCGACGGTACGAGGTGTCGGGTTCCGCTTCGAGAAGAGCTGAGCAACCCGCCCGGAGGGCACCGTGCGCCGCCGTCTCATCCAGTCCACCCTCGCCGTGGTGCTCGTCGTGATCGCCGTGTTCGGCGTCTCCCTCGTGATCGTCGAGACGCGGACGATCAGCAGCAGCGCCCAGGAGCGGGTGGACTCCGAGGCGCTGCGGCTGGCGAGCATCGTGGACAGCCGGATCATCGGGCACGAGGACATCACCTCGGAGATCCTGAAGAACCAGGTCACCGACGAGCGGTACGCCGTGATCCGGATCCCCGGCCGGGCGCCGATCGAGATCGGCAGCAAGCCCCGCGGTGACGTCATCCACTACACGGCGAACGGCGAGGAGGGCGAGACGGTCACCGTCCAGGAGCCGCGCTCGTCCGTGACCAAGGAAGTCGGCCGCACGCTGCTGATCATCGCGGCGGTCGCCCTGCTCGCCATCATCGCCGCCGTCCTGCTCGCCGTACGGCAGGCCAACCGCCTCGCCTCCCCGCTCACCGACCTCGCGGAGACCGCGGAACGGCTCGGTTCCGGCGACCCCCGCCCACGGCACAAGCGGTACGGCGTCCCGGAGCTGGACCGCGTCGCCGACGTCCTGGACGGCAGCGCCGAGCGGATCGCGCGGATGCTGACCGCCGAGCGCAGGCTGGCCGCGGACGCCTCCCACCAGCTCCGTACGCCGCTGACGGCGCTCTCCATGCGGCTGGAGGAGATCACCCTCACCGACGACCCGGAGACGGTGAAGGAGGAGGCGACGATCGCGCTGACGCAGGTCGAGCGGCTCACGGACGTCGTGGAGCGGCTGCTCACCAACGCCCGCGACCCGCGCACCGGCTCCGCCGTCTCCTTCGACCTGGACGAGGTCATCAAGCAGCAGCTGGAGGAGTGGCGCCCGGCCTACCGCAGCGCGGGCCGCGCCATCGTCAGCTCCGGCAAACGCCATCTGCGGGCCGTCGGCACACCGGGGGCGGTCGCCCAGGTCCTGGCCGCGCTCATCGAGAACTCCCTGATGCACGGCGGCGGCACCGTCGCCCTGCGCACCCGCGTCACCGGCAACCAGTCCGTCGTCGAGGTCACCGACGAGGGCCCCGGCGTCCCCGCCGACCTCGGCGCCCGCATCTTCGAGCGCGCCATCAGCGGCCGCAACTCCACGGGAATCGGGCTCGCGGTCGCCCGTGACCTCGCGGAGGCCGACGGGGGCCGCCTGGAGATGCTCCAGGCGCAGCCGCCGGTGTTCGGCCTGTTCCTGTCGCGTACGCCCCTGAAGAAGCCGCTGACGGGCGAGGAGCTGGAGCCGACGGTCAGGTAGCCGGGTGGCTCAGCTGACGCGCTGAGCGGGCCTGGGGCGCGGCTCGGGACCGGGCCGACCGGCCGGTCCGGCCTGTTCGGCCTCGGCCTCGGCTTCGGCCTCAAGGAACGATTCGGCACTGGCCACCGCCTCACGCGCGGGCAGCGCGCGGAACACCCAGGTGCGGTACGACCAGAAGCGGAAGAGGGTCGCGACGCCGATGCCGAGGAACTTGAAGATGTTGCTCTGCAGCGGGCTGTCCCAGCCGAAGCCGTACGTCGCGAGGTACAGCACGCCGTTCTCGATCACCAGTCCCACCGCGCTGAACAGCAGGAACAGGGTCAGTTCCTTGGTGCGGCCGCCCTTGTCGCGGTCCCGGTAGGTGAAGTAGCGGAAGCCGACGTAGTTGAAGACGATCGCGACGACCGTGGCGATGACACCGGCCCGGACGACCTGGAGACCGGTCCCGTGGCGCACCAGGTTGAACGTGATCAGGTTGACGAGCAGCCCCACCCCGCCGACCGCGCCGAACTTGACGACCTCACGGAAGAGCCGGTCGAACCGGCGGCGGAACGCACCGAGCGGCTGCTCGGTGGAGGGCCCCGCAGAACCACTGCCCATGGTGTCGCCAGCCCCTGTCGGTCGCCGTCAGCCGGATACGTCAACCCAGCCATGCTAACCAGCGGCTCCCGGCATCGTCCGTGTGTACAGACTCACAGGTAAGAAAATGGGCCTGGCCGCGGGGGCCGTCGGCTCGGAGATACCGGTCCACAGGTGCGGAAACCGGCCACCGTGGCGCGGCCGATACTCTTGGAGGGTGACGTTCCCGGTAGTCGGCATGGTCGGCGGTGGCCAGCTCGCTCGTATGACACACGAGGCGGGCATCCCGCTCGGCATCAAGTTCAAGCTCCTCAGTGACACCCCTCAGGACTCCGCGGCGCAGGTGGTGGGCGATGTCGTCATCGGCGACTACCGCGACCTCGACACGCTGCGCGAGTTCGCGCGGGGCTGCGACGTGATCACCTTCGATCACGAACACGTACCCACCGAGCATCTGCGTGCCCTGGAGGCGGACGGCATCCCCGTCCGCCCCGGGCCCGACGCCCTCGTGCACGCCCAGGACAAGGGCGTGATGCGGGCGAAGCTCGACGAACTCGGGGTGCCGTGCCCGCGGCACCGGATCGTGAGCGACGTCGACGACGTCGGCGCGTTCGCGGCCGAGGGGGACGGTTTCCCGGTCATCCTCAAGACGGTCCGCGGCGGCTACGACGGCAAGGGGGTCTGGTTCGTACGCTCCCTCGCGGACGCGGCCGAGCCCTTCCGCGCCGGTGTCCCCGTCCTCGCCGAGGAGAAGGTCGACTTCGTGCGCGAGCTCGCGGCGAACGTCGTCCGCTCCCCGCACGGCCAGGCGGTCGCCTACCCTGTCGTCGAGTCCCAGCAGGTCGACGGCGTCTGCGACACGGTGATCGCCCCGGCCCCCGGCATCGCGGAGGACCTGGCGCTGCGGGCCGGCGAGCTGGCCCTGCGCATCGCCAAGGAACTCGGCGTCGTCGGCCACCTCGCCGTCGAGCTCTTCGAGACGCCCGACGGCCGCATCCTGGTCAACGAACTGGCCATGCGCCCGCACAACTCGGGCCACTGGACCCAGGACGGCGCGGTCACCTCACAGTTCGCCAACCACGTACGAGCAGTCCTCGACCTCCCGCTCGGCGACCCGCGCCCGCGCGCGAAGTGGACGGTCATGGCGAACGTCCTGGGCGGCGACTACCCCGACATGTACTCCGCGTACCTGCACTGCATGGCCCGCGACCCCCAGCTGAAGATCCACATGTACGGCAAGGACGTGAAGCCCGGCCGCAAGGTCGGCCACGTCAACACCTACGGCGACGACCTGGACGACGTACTGGAGCGCGCCCGGCACGCAGCCGGTTACCTGAGAGGCACGATCACCGAATGACCGGTCCTGTTGAATCCGGCGCCCCCGGCCCGTCCGGCGCTCCCGTCGTAGGCATCGTCATGGGGTCCGACTCGGACTGGCCCGTGATGGAGGCCGCGGCCCAGGCCCTCGACGAGTTCGAGATCCCCTACGAGGTGGATGTCGTCTCCGCGCACCGCATGCCGCGCGAGATGATCGCGTACGGCGAGCAGGCCGCCGACCGCGGACTCAAGGCGATCATCGCGGGCGCGGGCGGCGCCGCCCACCTGCCCGGCATGCTGGCGTCCGTGACGCCGCTCCCGGTCATCGGCGTCCCGGTCCCGCTGAAGTACCTCGACGGCATGGACAGCCTGCTCTCGATCGTGCAGATGCCCGCCGGAGTCCCGGTCGCGACCGTCTCCGTGGCCGGCGCGCGCAACGCCGGCCTGCTGGCCGCCCGGATGCTCGCCGCGCACGACCCCGAACTCCTGACCCGCATGCGGGAGTTCCAGCAGGAGCTGAACGACCAGGCCACCGAGAAGGGCAAGCGCCTGCGCACCAAGGTCGAGGGCGCGGGCAGCGGCTTCGGTTTCGGGAAGTGACGGCGATGAACTCCCTGCCGCTGGACGAAGCCCGCGCGTTCCTCGCCGAGTTCCCCGTGGTCGACGGCCACAACGACCTGCCCTACGCGCTGCGCGAACAGGTCCGCTACGACCTCGACGCCCGCGACATCGCCACCGACCAGAGCGCCCACCTGCACACGGACCTGGCGCGGCTGCGCGCGGGCGGGGTCGGCGCCCAGTTCTGGTCGGTGTACGTCCGCTCGGACCTGCCGGGTGCGCTCACCGCGACCCTCGAACAGATCGACTGCGTACGGCAGTTGATCGACCGTCACCCGGCCGACCTGCGGGCCGCGCTGACCGCCGCGGACATGGAGGCGGCGCGGGCCGAGAACCGTATCGCCTCGCTGATGGGCGCCGAGGGCGGCCACTCGATCGACAACTCCCTCGCCGCGCTGCGGGGGTTGTACGCGCTCGGCGTGCGCTACATGACCCTCACCCACAACGACAACATCGCCTGGGCGGACTCGGCGACGGACCACCCCTCAGTCGGCGGCCTGTCGGCCTTCGGCCGCGAGGTCGTCCGCGAGATGAACCGCGAGGGCATGCTCGTGGACCTCTCGCACGTGGCCGCGACGACCATGCGCGACGCGCTCGACACGACCGCCGCGCCGGTGATCTTCTCGCACTCCTCCGCCCGCGCGGTGTGCGACCACCCGCGCAACATCCCGGACGACGTCCTTGAGCGGCTGCCCGCCAACGGGGGAGTGGCGATGGTGACGTTCGTACCGAAGTTCGTCCTCCAGGCGGCGGTGGACTGGACTGCCGCGGCCGACGACAACCTGCGCGCCAACGGCTTCCACCACCTCGACACGACCGCCGAGGGCATGAAGGTGCACCGCGTCTTCGAGGAGACCAACCCGCGCCCGGTCGCCACGGTCTCCACGGTGGCGGACCACCTGGACCACATGCGCGAGGTCGCCGGCGTCGACCACCTGGGCATCGGCGGCGACTACGACGGCACGGCGTTCACCCCGGACGGCCTCGACGACGTGTCGAGCTACCCGAACCTCGTCGCCGAGCTGGCCGGCCGCGGCTGGTCCCGCGCGGACCTGGCCAAGCTGACCTGGCAGAACGCGGTACGGGTGCTGGGCGCGGCGGAGGACGTGGCCCGTGACCTCCAGGCCCGGCGGGGTCCCTCGAACGCGACGCTGGAGCAGCTCGACGGCTGAGCGGGGGCGAGTGCGGCTGGGTGCGGCGGGTAGGGCTGCCCATCTGTAGCCCGGGGCCAGCCCGGGTTCAGCGCGGGTCCAGCCCGGGTGCCGGCCGGGTGCGCCCGAGTGCCTCGGAGAGCCCGGGAGGCTTCCCGGTGGCAGGGCGTACCCCCAAACGCCCCACCCACCAGGAAGCCCCCCGGGCTCCGTGGAACGGTGGGTCTACTGCGAACACCGTCCAGCCCCCGGAGCGACGTCATGGCAGACCTGCAGGACGAACTGCACACGACCGCTGAAGTGGACGAGCTGGACCGGCCGGCCGCCTGGCCGCGGTCCGCGCCGCTGCCGCTCGACACCACCACCGAGGCCGTCCCGGACGCCGCGCCCGCCCCGGGGCCCGGAGTGGGCCCGGAGTCCCTGACCGCCTCCGCGGCCGACACCGACCCGCTGGAGCGGGCCCACGCCTTCCTCGCGGGCAACCCGGTCGCCGACGGCTACAGCGGTCTGCCCTGGGCGCTGCGCCATCTGCCCTGGTTCGACCTGGAGCTGGGCGAGAGCGCCGTGGACACGGACGTGCCGCGGATGCGGGAAGGCCACGTGGGCGCCCTGTTCTGGTCGCTGCACCTGCCCGAGGGCCTCGCCGGGGACCGGGCCGTCGGCGCCACCCTGGAACAGCTCGACCTGGTGCGGACCGTGGTCCGTGCCCATCCGGAGGGCCTGCGGATGGCCCACAGCGCGGCGGAGATCACCGACGCCCACCACTGCGGCCGGGTCGCCGTCGTCCTCGGTCCCGCGGGCGCGGGCGCGGTCGGCGACTCCCTCGGCATCCTGCGCAACCTGTACGCGCTCGGCCTGCGCGTCCTGACCCTCTCCAGGACGACCTGGGCGAGCGAGACCGGGCTGACCCGATTCGGCGAGGAGGTGCTCCGCGAGATGAACAGGCTCGGCGTGCTCGCCGACCTCTCCGGCACCTCGGAGGCCACGATCAGCCGCGCCCTCGCCGTCTCCAAGGCGCCGGTCCTGTTCACCCGCTCCGCGGCCCGCGCGCTGCGCCCCCACCCGGCCAACCTGCCCGACGAGGTCCTCGTCGAGCTGGGCACCGCCAAGGGCCTCTGCCTCGTCCCGCTCACCGCCGAGCAGACGGGCCCCTCCGTGCGCGACGTCGCCGACCACCTCGACCGCGTCCGCGCGCTGGCGGGCGCGGAGTGCGTCGGCCTGTCGGGGACGTACGACTCCGGTGCCGCCCACCCGCAGGACCTCGCCGACGCGTCCTGCTACCCGAACCTGATCGCCGAGCTTCTCACCCGCGGCTGGTCCGCGACCGACCTCGCCCTGCTCACCTGGGGCAACGTCCAACGCGTCCTGCGCGGCGCCGACTTCACCGCCAGAGCGGCCCAGCAGCGCCGCAAGCCGTCCGCGGCGAAGATCGCGGAGCTGGACGGCTAGCAGCGGCAGCCGCTACGCCGACTCGATCCGGCAGAGACAGAACGGGTGCCCCGCGGGATCGGCGTACACCCGGAAGTCCCTCTTGCCGCCCTCGTCGTCCAGGTCCAGCGGGCCGGCGCCGAGGGCGAGCACCTTCTCCTGCGCGGCGTCCATCTCCGCCCAGGTGCTTCCGGCGTCGAGGTCGAGGTGGAACTGCTGGGAGTCCTGGTCGGCCCGCGGCCACTGCGGCGGGACGAACCCCTCGGCCCGCTGGAACGCGAGCCGGATGCCGCCAGGGACCTCCAGGACCACCCAGTCGTCGTCCTCGGCCCGGGGCGTGCCGCCCAGCACGTGCGCGTAGAACTCGGCGAGAGCGCGGGGGTCGGGACAGTCCAGTACGACGGAACGGATACGTGCCACAGGTGCCATGACGTCCTCCGGTTCGATGGTGGCGGGACCTCAGCAGGCGCAGAGACAGAACGGGTGCCCCGCGGGATCGGCGTACACGCGCCACCCGCGCGACCGGTCCTCCGCGTCGAGTACCCGCGCCCCGAGCGCCAGCACGCCCTGCTCGGCCGCGTCCAGGTCGTCCACGGTCAGGTCCAGGTGGAACTGCTGCGAGTCGTCGCCCGCGGGCCACTTCGGCGGTACGTGTCCGGGGGCGGCCTGGAACGCCAGCGGCGAACCGCCCGGCACCTCCAGGTCGACCCAGTCCCCCTCGCCCCGCACCGTGCCGCCCAGCACCTCGGCGTAGAACCCGGCGAGCGCGCGGGGGTCGGGACAGTCCAGGACGACGACACCGAGTTTCGCGAGAGCCATGACTTCCTCCCAGGGAGACGGTTACCCACAGTCCTCATCAAGAGGTAACGGTTACTTGATGGTCCCGCATTGGGGGTAACGTCGCAACCATGAGTGGAAGAGTGCCCGCACCGGGGAGCCTGGCTCTGGTGGAGACCCTGGTGAACACGGTGGACCTGGAGTCGGGCACGGACGCCCTGGACACGGCGGAAGGACGCGCCCGGTTCGACGTGGCGGAAGGGGACCTGGCGGCGGCGCGCGAACTGCGGGAGTCCCTGCGGGTCGTGTGCCTGGCCCACGCGGGCCACCCACCGCACCGCGAGGTGACCCCGCTCCAGGAACTGCTCACCGCCGCCCCGCTCCTGCTCACCGTCTCCGCGGCGGACGGCTCGGCGACGCTGGGCCCCGCGCACCAGGGCCCGCTCGTCTCCCGCGTGGCGGCGGCGATCGCGGAGGCGCTCGTCGAGGGCACCTGGCCGCGCCTGAAGGCATGCGAGGCCCCGACCTGCCTCTGGGCCTACTACGACCGCTCCCCGGCCGGCCGCGGCCGCTGGTGCTCGATGTCGGTCTGCGGCGCCCGCGCGAAGATGCGCCGCTACCGGGCCAAGTAGCCCGCTGCTCCCCACAAGACTGGCCCGTGCGCCACGGGGGACACCTCGTGCACCACGAGAACACCTCGTGCACCACAGAACACCTTGGGCAACACGAGGTGCGTAATCAGGCCACCTCCGCCGCCGCGACGGTGGAGAATGTGCGACGACGCCGATCCGGCCGACTGAGCCTCGGCCGGATCGGCGTCGTCCGGCTGGCTTCAGGCTGTGGGACGCGCTTGAGGCGGTGGGCTTGAGGGGTGGGACGGACCTCAGGCGGTGGGACGGCCCATCGCGCGGTAGGTCCAGCCGGCGTTCCGCCACACCTGCGGGTCCAGCGCGTTGCGTCCGTCCAGGACCAGCCGCGTCGTGACCGCCTCGCCGAGCACCGCCGGGTCCAGCTCGCGGAACTCGCTCCACTCGGTCAGGTGCAGGACGACGTCGGCGCCGCGTACGGCCTCTATGGCGGTGTCGGCGTACCCGAGCGTCGGGAAGAGCCGGCGCGCGTTGTCCATGCCCTTCGGGTCGTAGACCGTGACCTGGCCGCCCTGGAGGTGGATCTGCCCGGCGACGTTCAGCGCGGGCGAGTCCCGTACGTCGTCCGAGTCGGGCTTGAACGAGGCGCCGAGCACGGCCACCCGCTTGCCCAGGAACGATCCGCCGCCGAGCGCCTGCCGGGTCAGCTCCACCATCTGCCCGCGCTGGCGCATGTTGATGGAGTCGATCTCGCGCAGGAAGGTCAGCGCCTGGTCCGCGCCCAGCTCACCGGCGCGCGCCATGAACGCCCGGATGTCCTTCGGCAGGCAGCCGCCGCCGAACCCGATCCCGGCCCGCAGGAACTTCTTGCCGATCCGCTCGTCGTGCCCGATCGCCTCGGCCAGCCTGGCGACATCGCCGTCGGCGGCCTCGCACACCTCGGCCATGGCGTTGATGAAGGAGATCTTGGTCGCGAGGAAGGAGTTCGCGGCGGTCTTCACCAGCTCGGCGGTCGGGAAGTCGGTCACCACGAACGGCGAACCGCCGGAGACCGGCGTCGCGTACACCTCGCGCAGCAGCTTCTCGGCGCCCGCGCTGCGCACCCCGACGACGATCCGGTCGGGACGCAGCGTGTCGCCGACGGCGAAGCCCTCCCGCAGGAACTCCGGGTTCCAGGCCAGCTCGGCGTCCGCACCGGCGGGCGCGAGCTCGGCGAGCCGGGCGGCCAGCCGGTCCGCGGAGCCGACCGGCACGGTGGACTTGCCGACGACCAGCGCGGGGCCGTGCAGGTGCGGGGCGAGCGACTCGAAGGCGGCGTCGACGTACGACATGTCGCACGCGTACTCGCCGTGCTTCTGCGGCGTGTTCACGCACACGAAGTGGACGTCTCCGAAGGCGCCCACCTCGGCCCAGTCCATGGTGAAGCGCAGCCGCCCGCTGGACCCCTCGATCCCGGCCACGTGCTTGCGCAGCAGCTCCTCCAGACCCGGTTCGTACATCGGGACCTCGCCCCGCCTGAGCATCTCGATCTTCTCGGGGACGACGTCGAGTCCGAGGACCTCGAAGCCCAGCTCGGCCATGGCCGCGGCGTGTGTGGCGCCGAGATATCCGGTGCCGATCACGGTGATCTTGAGGGCCATGGGGTGCTCCTGGGGTGAACCGGGTGGGATGCGGGCCCGAGCATAACCGGGGCATGCGACGGCCCCTCAACGGGCAACTTTCCCTCTGTCGCCAAGCTCACGTATCCCTGCCGTGGGCAGGCCCCTAAAATTTGGGTTACTTAACGGTAGTTAGCGTCGCCGTCACAGCGTTCAGCACTCTCGTTCAGCACTCTTGTCCAGCACCCTTATCCAGCATCCTTGGAGCGTGAGAGACCTTGGCCGGATCGGCTGACTTCGACCTGTACCGCCCGTCCGAGGAGCACGACATGCTCCGTGACGCGATCCGTTCGCTGGCCGAGGCGAAGATCGCGCCGTTCGCGGCCGCGGTGGACGAGGAGGCCCGCTTCCCCCAGGAGGCGCTGGACGCCCTGGTCTCCTCGGACCTGCACGCGGTGCACGTACCCGAGTCGTACGGCGGCGCGGGCGCGGACGCGCTGGCCACGGTGATCGTGATCGAGGAGGTGGCCCGCGTCTGCGCGTCCTCCTCCCTGATCCCCGCGGTCAACAAGCTGGGCTCGCTCCCCGTGATCCTCTCCGGTTCCGAGGACCTCAAGAAGAAGTACCTAGGCCCGCTCGCCAAGGGCGACGCGATGTTCTCGTACGCCCTCTCCGAGCCGGACGCGGGCTCCGACGCGGCCGGCATGAAGACGAGGGCCGTCCGTGACGGCGACTTCTACGTCCTCAACGGCGTGAAGCGCTGGATCACCAACGCCGGCGAGTCCGAGTACTACACGGTGATGGCGGTGACGGACCCCACGAAGCGCTCGAAGGGCATCAGCGCCTTCGTCGTGGAGAAGTCGGACGAGGGCGTCTCCTTCGGCGCCCCGGAGAAGAAACTCGGCATCAAGGGTTCCCCGACCCGCGAGGTCTACCTCGACAACGTCCGCATCCCCGCCGACCGCATGATCGGCGAGGAGGGCACCGGCTTCGCCACCGCGATGAAGACCCTGGACCACACCCGCATCACGATCGCGGCCCAGGCCCTCGGCATCGCCCAGGGAGCGCTGGACTACGCCAAGGGCTACGTCCAGGAGCGCAAGCAGTTCGGCAAGGCCATCGCCGAGTTCCAGGGCATCCAGTTCATGCTCGCCGACATGGCGATGAAGATCGAGGCCGCCCGCCAGCTCACGTACGCGGCGGCCGCCAAGTCGGAGCGTGTCGCCGCCGGAGGTGGAGAAGGTGACCTCACCTTCCAGGGCGCCGCGGCCAAGTGCTTCGCCTCGGACGTCGCCATGGAGGTCACCACCGACGCCGTCCAGCTCCTCGGCGGCTACGGCTACACCCGCGACTACCCCGTCGAGCGCATGATGCGCGACGCGAAGATCACCCAGATTTATGAGGGCACGAACCAAGTTCAGCGGATCGTGATGGCGAGGAACCTGCCGTAGCGGCGGACGAGAACAGGTGAGGGGCACCCGGACGCCGGGTGCCCCTCACCTGTTCTCGTCGTGAGGCGGGCTCAGTTGCCCGAAACCGTCACCTTCTCGTCGTTCTTCAGCTCGTTCACCAGGGTCTTGACCTTGGCCTTGTCCCAGAGGAGGTTGCCGTTGGAGGAGCCGGCGATCGGCATGTTCATGGACTTGCCGTCGCCGCCGCTGACGCTCTTCATGGCCCAGAACATGTCGGCGAGGTCCCACAGGCTCATGTCCTTGTCGACGATGAGGCTGTCGAGGCCGGCGCCCATGGTCGGGTAGAGCTTGAAGGGGTTCAGGACGGTGCCCGGCGTCGCGACCTGGTTGGCCAGCGCCGAGAGGAACTTCTGCTGGTTCTTCGTACGGTCGAGGTCGCTGCCCGCGAGCGCGTAGCGGGTACGGACGAACGCGAGGGCCTGCTCGCCGTTGAGGGTCTGCTTGCCCGCCTCGAAGTCGGCGCCGGACTTGGAGTCCTTCATGCCGCCCTTGGGGATCTCGATCTCCACGCCGCCGACCGAGTCGACGATGTCCGCGAAGCCCGCGAAGCCGATCTCGACGTAGTGGTCGATACGCAGCCCGGTGTTGAACTCGACGGTGCGCACCAGCAGTTCGGGCCCGTCCTCGGCGTACGCCGCGTTGAGCTTCACCTCGCGGCCCGTGCCCTGGTACGTCTTGCCCGACTCGGAGCCCACGAAGCTCGGGATCTCCACGTTCGAGTCGCGCGGCAGCGAGACCAGCGTGGAGCCGTTGTCGCCGGTGTGCAGGATCATCATCGAGTCGGTGCGCTTGCCGTCGGCGGAGCCGGTGTGCAGGTCCTTCTTCTCCTCGGCGGACATGCCCTCGCGGCTGTCGGAGCCGACGATCAGGTAGTTCGTGCCCTCGCCGGCCTCGGGGCGGTCGATGACCTTGGAGAGGTCCACGTCACGGTTGAGCTTGGAGTCGGCCCAGAAGTACGTGCTCACGGAGACCACAAGGAGCAGCGTCACCAGGGTGATCAGGCCCCACTTGATCCGCCGGCCCCAATTCGGCGCGCGGCGCGGACCCGGTGCCCCGCCCGGTCCCTGCGGCCCGCCGCCGTTCGGCGTGCCGTAGACCTGGCCCGAGTTGTAGCCGTTGTCGTACTGGTCGCCGTACCCCTGTCCGTCGACGTACGTCGGCTGCTGGGGCACGCCGCCGTAGGGCGGCGCGGACTGGCCGGGGCCCGGCTGGCCACGGCGGACCTGCCGCATGACGCGGGCGCTCTCCGGCTGTGAGCCTGCGCTGCCGCGTCCGTAACGGTTGCTGCGGTTCTCGTCGGGCCAATCGCTCATGCGGACCAGTGTGCAGTGCCGCACTGTGCGCCATACAAGAGAGTGAGCAGATTCATGTCATGCCTGTTGCAGAGCTGATGCAAAACGGACTTTGTGCGCCCCCGGCATAGGGTGGACGCCATGACAGACCAGGCCTCCGGCGCGGAATCCGATATTCCGGGCAAGCCCACCTCCGCGTCCCGAACCACCCTCAGCCACATCATGAGCCACAACGACACCAACCTTCTGGGCACGGTGCACGGCGGCGTGATCATGAAACTGGTGGACGACGCGGCGGGCGCGGTGGCCGGACGGCACTCCGGAGGTCCCGCCGTCACCGCCTCGATGGACGAGATGGCCTTCCTGGAGCCCGTCCGCGTGGGCGACCTGGTCCATGTGAAGGCCCAGGTGAACTGGACCGGTCGTACGTCCATGGAGGTCGGCGTCCGGGTCCTGGCCGAGCGCTGGAACGAGTCCACCCCGCCCCAGCAGGTCGGTTCGGCCTACCTGGTCTTCGCCGCGGTCGACGCCGACGGGAAGCCGCGCCGGGTCCCGCCGGTCCTCCCGGAGACCGAGCGCGACGAGCGCCGCTACCAGGAGGCCCAGATCCGCCGCACCCACCGGCTCGCCCGGCGCCGCGCGATCATGGAACTGCGCGAGAAGCGCGCGGCGGAGGGCCTGGACGAGTAGAAACAGGGCCCGCTGCCGGACGAGACGAGCAGGGCTCGCTGTCGGACGAGCGTGGCCGGCAGGCAGGCGCTCCGTCGGCTGCTCCGGCGGCGCCCCCGCCCCGCGGCGGCTGCGGCGCTGATGACCGGGCTGCGGCGCCGGTGAACGGGTTATCGCCGGTGAACGGGCTGCGGTGCCGATGACCGGGGCACGGTGCCGGTGAACGGGCTGCGGCGTCGGTGACCGGGCCATGGTGCCGGTGAACGGGCTGCGGCGTCGATGACCGGGCCACGGTGCCGATGACCGGGCTGCGGCGCCCATGGCCGGGCTGCAGCGCCGATGACCAGGCCACGGCCGATGGCCGGGCTACGGGCAGACGACCTGGTCCCCGGTCGTCACGCCGGACTCCCCCTGGTACGGATCGTCGGCCCGTACCTTCCGCACCTCCTTGAAGTCCGCCCCGGCGGTCACCTTCAGCAGCGGCCCCCGCCCCTCGACCGCGCGCAGCTCGGCCCCCGGCAGGGCCGCTGCGAGGGACTTCGCGGAGCGGTCCCAGCGGGGGTCGTAGGAGACGACGGTGCGCTTCACGGTGCGGACCGCCGCGCCGACGGGCTGCCGGGTCGTACGGAACCCGGTGGCGGCAAGCGCGCTGTCGACGCGCTTGCCGAGGCCCTCGGTGGCCGTGCCGTTCTCGACCTGGACGCGGATCTGCTGCGGGGCCACGTCGACGCGCAGGGCCTTGTCGGCGCGCGGCTTGCGCACCGACAGCGGCCTGTCCTCGCGCAGCGCCTTGAAGAGCTTCGCCGACTTGGCGGGGTCCCACTTCAGGGTCGAGCCGACGCCCTTGACGGCGTACCCCATCACCCCGATCGGCACAGTGGTGAACTCGGAGGACGACGGCGAGAAGTCCCGCATCGCCCGCCCGAGGTCGAGGAGTTCGTCCGTGCCGAACCCCTTGTCCGCGCGCACCGAGCCGAGCACGGCCCGGGTCACGTCACGGAACTTCATCGGGTTCAGCAGCACCCCCGAGGAGGTGGCGCGGGCGATCAGCGCCGCCAGGAAACGCTGCTGGCGCTGCATCCGGCCGAGGTCGGAGGATCCGTCGGCATGGCGGGAGCGGACGTACTGGAGCGCCTGCCCGCCGGTCAGCCGGTGCGAGCCCGCCGCCAGGTCGAGTCCGGTGTAGGAGTCCTTCAGCGGCTTCACGGAGCAGATCTCCACGCCGCCGAGCTCGTCCACCGTCTTCATGAAGCTGATGAAGTCGACCTCCAGATAGTGGTCGATCTTCACGCGGGTCATGCTCTCCACCGTGCGCACGGTCAGCTGCGGCCCGCCCTCGGCGTACGCCGCGTTGATCTTGATGGGGTGCGAGCCGTGCTTCTCGCCGGTGATCCGGTCGGTGTGCGCGGGCGTCTCGGCGTACGAGTCGCGCGGCAGGCTCACGACGCTGGCCCGCTCCCGGTCCTCCGAGATGTGCACGATCATGATCGTGTCGGTGCAGTGGCAGGGCTCGCCGCCCAGCCGGTATTTGCGCCGCTCCGCCTGCGAGATCTGGTCCCGGCCGTCGGTGCCGACCAACAGCACGTTCATTCCGTGGCCGGCTTCGGGGCGGTTCTTCATGTCCTTGAAGGGGTCGACCCGGGAGATGTCCGCGTCCAGGCTGGTGACCACCGCGTGCCCGATGCCCGCCGCGGCGAGCACCACCACCGAGAGCGTGGTCACCGCCCGCATGGCCCAGCGCGGCTTCCTGCGCTGTGCGGGGGGCCGCCGGGAGGGCGAGGGCTGCGGGCGACGCGGGGGGCGTGCGGGGGAGCGGGGCGGCGTGGGCAAGGGGGAACCTCCGCGAGGGCCGGCCGTGGGATCCGTGAGCACCGTAAGCCCATACGATCTGCGGCCCGGGACGAAGGGAGGGCGGCGCGCGACCGTGTCCCCCGTTCGCGGTAACGTGACGTCCGATGAGCGAGAAGTCTGACGTGCGGTCTCCCGCCGTTTCTGTGATCATGCCCGTCCTCGACGAGGAGCGGCACCTGCGCGGGTCGGTCCAAGCGATCCTGGCGCAGGAGTACGACGGCGAGATGGAGGTGGTGCTCGCCATCGGACCGTCCTCCGACCGTACGGAGGAGATCGCCGCCGAACTGGTGCGCGAGACCGCGTCCCATGACAACAAGCGCGTGCACACCGTGCCGAACCCGGCCGGCCGCACCCCCGCCGCGCTGAACGCCGCGATCAAGGCGTCCCGCCACCCCATCGTGGTACGCGTCGACGGGCACGGCATGCTCTCGCCGAACTACATCGCGACGGCCGTACGTCTCCTGGAGGAGACCGGCGCGCAGAACGTCGGCGGGATCATGCACGCCGAGGGCGAGAACGACTGGGAGCACGCGGTCGCCGCCGCGATGACCTCGAAGATCGGGGTGGGCAACGCCGCCTTCCACACGGGAGGCGAGGCCGCGCCCGCCGACACGGTGTACCTCGGGGTCTTCCGCCGCGAGGCGCTGGAGCAACAGGGCGGCTACAACGAGGAGTTCATCCGCGCCCAGGACTGGGAGCTGAACTTCCGGATCAGGGAGGCGGGCGGCCTCATCTGGTTCTCGCCCGAACTGCGGGTGTCGTACCGCCCCAGGCCGTCCGTGCGCGCGCTCGCCAAGCAGTACAAGGACTACGGGCGCTGGCGTCATGTCGTCGCCCGCTTCCACGAGGGCTCCATCAACCTGCGCTACCTCGCCCCGCCGACCGCGGTGTGCGCGATCGTGGCGGGTGTGGTGGTCGGCGCGGCGCTGACGCCCTGGGGTTTCGTCGTCCCCGGCGGCTACCTCGCGGCCATCGCCCTCGGCTCGCTGCCCGCGGGCAGGGGCCTGCCGCTGAAGGCGCGGCTGCAGATCCCGCTCGCCCTCGCCACGATGCACATGTCCTGGGGCTGGGGCTTCCTCACCAGCCCGCGGTCACTGGCACGGAAGGTGATCGCGTCACGGCGCCCGGCGGTGCTCACCTCCAACTGAGGTGTTTCGCTTACGAGTTGGGCCCCTCTCCACCGGAGAGGGGCCCAACTCGTGTTCATGCGAGGTGCATCGGCTACCAGGCGCCTTCGGCCACCAGGGTGTTCTCGGCTACCAGGTGTAGTCCGGGTCGACGTGCATGCAGGCCTTCTTGTCGGCGCCGTTGAGGGCCTCCGCCGTGTCCGGCGTCGTGTTGTCCTCCGCCTCGGCCTTGTACGCCGTACCCTCACGCCAGTCCGCGCCGACCACCAGGGTGACCCCGGAGACGTCCGTCGACTTCTGCACCGAACTCGTGGGGATGCCAAGGGCCTTGGCCACCCGTCGGGCGTCGCCCTCCAGGTCGGCGTTCGGGTAGCGGACGAGCGTCTTCTCCGCGGCGGTCGCCTGAGTCTGTTCCGCGGTGGCCTGGGTAAAGCCCTTGCCGACCAGCAGTTCGGCCACCGTGCTCGCGCGCCCGCCGACCGGGGACTGCGTCGACGTCCGGGTGCCGTTGACCACGGCCACGCCGATCTTGTCGTCCGCGGCCGCCGGGTCCGTGGAAGCCTTCTCGGTCGTCGTCTTCTTCTTGTCCTTACCGTCGAGCGAGATGTCCTCGCGCACGAGACGGAACAGCTGCTCCGCGTCCTCGGTGGGCACCACGCGCGCGCCGACGTAACGGTTCGGCATGGTCGTCATCGTGATCCGGCTCGGCTCGACCTTCTTCAGCTCGTTGCTGAGGTTGTAGAGCTTCGTCACGGTGCCCAGGCCCTTGTCGACGGTCAGCGCCGTGGTGGCCGTCTCGGCGAGCTTGCGCAGCTTGTTGGGGCTGGAGATCGTGGCGTTCTTGCGGAGCTGGCGGACCATCGAGTTCATGTACTGGTGCTGGGCCTCGGCGCGCGCCAGGTCGCTGCCGTCCTCGAAGCCGTACCGCGTGCGCAGCCACTCCAGGGCCTGCTGCCCCTGGATGTACGTGGTGCCCTTCTCCAGCTTCAGGCCCGAGCCCTTGCCGGTGGACGTGTGGGAGTAGATGTTGGCGTCCACACAGACCGGGACACCGCCGATGGCGTCGGCCATCGACACCACACCCGAGAAGTCGATCTGCATGAAGTGGTCGATGTGGATGTCGGTGAGCTTCTCCCAGGTGGCCACCGTGCAGCCGGGACCGCCGCGGCCCAGCGTCTGGTTGGTCATCGTGGGAACGGTGCTCGCCGCGTACACCTCGCCGTCGTCCGGGTCGGTGCACTTGGGAATGTCCACGAGGGTGTCGCGCGGCATGCTGACGACCGACATGTTGGTGCGGTCGGCGGAGAGGTGCAGGAGCATCTGGACGTCCGCGAGCGGGGTGCCGCCGAACGTCTCCTTCGCGCCGCCCAGTTCCTGGTTCTCCTCGGTGTCCCGGGCGTCCGAGCCGATGAGGAGGATGTTCAGCGGGGTCTGGCCGGCCGAGTTCGCCTTGGACTCGGCGGCGCGGTCCTTCGCGTCGCCGATGTTCAGGTCGTCCTTCTTGATGTTGTCGTTCAGATGCTCGTAGTAGAGGTAGCCCGCCCCGGCGCTGCCGAGTATCAGGACCGCCAGGACCATCGCCGACCAGCGCAGCACGCGGCGTCTGCGGCGCGGGCGTCCAGCGCCTGGGCGCCTGCCGCCGCCGTTCGGCCCGTTCCCCTGCGGCTTGAGGGCCATGGTGTCCTCAGCCGTCCGGCCGTCGGCTCCCTGACCGGAGCTGTCACCGGCGCCCTGCCCGGACTTGCCGCCGACGCTCTGCGCCGGCTTGCCGCCGGCGACGCGCGTCCACCTGCTGCCGGATTCCTGACCCGACTTGCCTCCGGCTCCCTGACCGGAACGGCCGCCCGTTCCCTCACCGGATTCGGCGCCGGCGCTCGTGCCCGCGCCGGAGGTACCGGCGGCCCGCTGACGGGCTTCGCCGGTCTCTGCCTGCCGGGCGTTGCCGTCGGCCCGGCGGCCGGGAGCGCCGTCCGTCACCGGAGCGGTCTCGCCGTCGGCCCCCCGGCCGGGCTCACCGCTCCCGTCGTACAGGCTGTCGTCCCAGCCGAGGTCACCGGCTCCCCGGCCGTGTGACTGCGATTCCTCCCCGCGCACACCACTTCGCGCCATCTCCCTGCCCCTCCCCACCCTGCGCCTGACAAACGGGCCCGTCCCGCGTCCAGTTGAACGTTTCTCGCGTCCTGGCCGGACGCGCTGTCGTCCTGTTGGACGCGTGACGGACCCGTCAGGTCATCACTTGGCGCACACTGTTTTGTCCGCGGTGGACTTCTCGACCGTGTCCGGCGCCTTTGTCGGAGCGGTCAGGGACACCCCCGCGCCCTTGAAGTCCTTGCCCAGGGTCAGCACGATCGCGGGCAGCCCCTGCGAGTTCGTCTCGCTCTTGCCGGGCTTCATCGCCGAACCGGACAACCCCATGAGATCCGCCAGCTTGCGTGCCTGGTCGGCCTGGTCAGGAGAGTACTCGAGGGTCGTCTTGCTCAGCGTCTCGTCGGCGTTGCCGAGCTGGCTGGACTTGGTCACGCCCTCACCATTCTGCAGCCAGTTAAGAGTTTCCTGTGCGGAGCCGGACTCGGCACCGCCGTTGTAGATGTTGACGCGGACGTCGGCGGCCTCGGACTGGGTGCCCTTGAGACGGGCGGCGACCGCGGCCGCCTCCTTCTTCTGCTGTGCCTTCACGGTCGTGAACGACACGTCGTCCTTGATCATGTCGAAGACCGGCTGAGCCGTTGTCGGGTTGACGACGACCGTCGCCTTGACCACCTCGGCGGGGTTGTCGATGACCGGCGTCGTGAGGAAGGTGATGTTCTTCGTCGGCACCTTCTTCAGTTGCAGCGCCACGTCCTTGAGCGTGCTCACCTTGCCGATGCCGGTGTCCACGGTCAGCGCCTTGGTGGCGGCCTCGGCCAGCTTCACCAGCTTGGCGGGGTTGGTGAGGGTGTCGCTGGAGGACATCTTGCGCATCAGCGAACTGAGGAACTGCTGCTGGATCTTGATGCGGTCGAGGTCGCCCGCGTTGCCGAAGCTGTGCCGGGTGCGGAGGAAGGCGAGTGCCGTCTCACCCTCGATCGTGTGCTTGCCGGCGGAGAGCTTGAGCTTCGAGTCGTCGTCGTCGACGTCCTTGGCGAGACAGACCTCGACGCCGTCCACCGCGGTGGTCAGGGTCTTGACCGCGTTGAAGTCGGCCATCATGAAGTGGTCGACGGAGATTCCGGTGGCCGCCTTGACCGTCCGCATCGTGCAGCCCGGGTCCCGGCCGTCCTGGCCGAGGCTGGTGTTGAAGCGGACGTCCGTCGAGCCCGGGATGACCTTGGTGCTGCCGTCCGACTGCTTCGTCTCGCAGTCCGGGACGTCGACGATCAGGTCGCGCGGAATGCTCAACGCGGTCGCGTTCGAACGGTCCTTGGAGACGTGCAGCAGGATCGTGGTGTCGGCGTGGCCGACGCTGCCCGAGTCGCCGTACTTCTCGTTGCCCTCACCGGTGCGCTTGTCCGTACCGATGATGAGGATGTTGAAGGCCTCGTCCTTGCTGAAGCTGCTGGCGCCCGCGCTGCCGATGTCCGTCGTCTGGACGTTGCCCTCGAGGTGCCTGAGGTAGAGGTACCCGCCGGCACTGGCGGCGACGACCACGAAGGCCATCGTGCCGCCGGTCCACAGCAGGATCTTCTTCGCCCGCGACTTCTTCGGCTTCGTGCGTCCCCGCCGCCGCCCCGGAGGCGGTTCGGCGGGCGCGCCTCGGCGCCTGCGCGGCCCCGGCACGTCGGTGTCGGGCAGGCCCGGAGAGTCTCCGGGCCTGCGGACCGGCGTGGTACGGGTGCCTGTCGGGGCGCTCCCCGCGCCGCGGTCCGGTCTACGAGGACCGGGGACCGGTGATTGCGGTGCGGAAGGCCGCAGTCGCAGTTCGTAGTCGCCGGTGTTCGGGTTGAGTACCCACTGGTCTGCGGGATCGATATCGTCCGCCCGCCCACGGCCTTGCGCGTCCACGGTTGCTTAAGTCCTCCGTCGGGGCCACGCGGCGCCTTTTCCCCCTACAAAAGGCGCTCGTCAGTCGGTCCAGCAGTGCACGACCGCAGGACAGACCTGTAGGCCGGAGCACCGGATCGCTCACACTATCCGGCCAGTTCGGCGTCAAGCGACGACAGTGACAAATTGCACCTGCCTACAACTGGGCAATCCGCCCTATTTCTCAGAGAGTTCTTAGTTCAGGGGTTCCAGGCCTTGACGGGGGTTTTACTCGCACGTGTCTTCGGCGGCCGTGTTCCCCCGGAAAGTGGGGGCCGGATCGGGGGTGGCCGAGGATCCGGCGGGTCCCTTTCCGCCCGGTTTCCCGTCCTCGTGCGAGAAGTCGAACGCATCTCCGTCGTCGCTCTCGAACGAACTCGTCGCGACGGAATCCGCCGTGTCCGCCGTGTCCGCCGTAGCCGCCGCGTCCTCCGGGAGGTCCTTAGAGACCGTCACCGGTTCGTCCGCCCGCAGCCGAGCGAAGAGCTCCTGCGCCGCGGGCTCCACGAGCTGGTCGCGGTTGGCGTTGTGGACGTACGACGTCCGGGGCACGGTCAGGAACCGGACCTGGTCCGTGGGGATGTCGCGCATCCCGCGCACCAGGTCGTACAGCCCGCGCAGACTGGCCAGCGCCGGATCCGTGGTCAGCGACGAGGTGGCCGCGTCGAGCACGGGATAGAGCTTGGTGGGGTTGAGCAGGACGTCGTTGCCGCGCACCTTGTTGACGAGCGCGCCGAGGAAGCGCTGCTGGCGGTCCATCCGGTCGGTGTCGCTGCCGTTGCCGATGCTCTTGCGGGCGCGGACGTAACCGAGGGACTGCTCGCCGTCGAGCGTCACCTTGCCCGCGGGCAGCTTCAGCTTGGCCTCCTTGTCGTCGATCGGCTCCCGCAGGCAGACCTGCACGCCGTCGACCGCGTCGACCATCTCCTTGAAGCCGTTGAAGTCGACGACCATGTGGTGGTCGACGCGGATGTCGGTGAGCTTCTCGACGGTGCGGATCGTGCAGGCCGAACCGCCCTTCTGGAACGCGTAGTTGAACATCGCCAGCATCGGTTCGGTACGTCCGCCGTCCGGCCGGCGGCAGCTGGGCACGTCCACCATCAGGTCGCGGGGCAGGGAGACGGCGGTGGCGCTGCGCCGGTCCGCGGCGAGGTGCAGCAGGATCGTGGTGTCGGACCGCTCGGTGCCGGAGTCCCGCCCGTACTTCGCGTTGCCGTTCCCGGCCCGCGAGTCCGACCCGATCAGCAGGATGTTCTGCGCGCCGCGCACCAGCGCGGTCGGCCGTTCCTTCTCGTACCGGGCGAGCTCCGCCGCGGCGTCGTTGTCCGCGGTGATGTTCCCGCTCAGTTTCTCGTACGCCGCCCAGCCCGCGCCCGCGGCACCGACCAGCAGGACCGCGACACCGGCCGAGGTGTGGCGCAGCCAGCGCCTGCGGCGGCGTATGACACCGGCGCCGGTGGGCGTGGCGCCGAGTTCCGGACCCAGGGCGCCGGGGGTGGCCGTCGGCTCGGGCGCTCCGGAGGACGTGCCTGCGGTGTCGGTCACGTCGGAGTCCACCCCTCCTGGCGTACGAGCGTGTCGCGTACTGCGTGCTCCTACGACCATGGCCCGGGGCGGGACCCGGGGGTGGACGCTGATGGGCCGAACGGATTACGCCGGGCGTCGCGGACCCGGGCTGATCCGAACGGACACCCCCTAGCGGGCCGTGGCCGTCACCCGCTCGCTCTCGATCCGCTTGGCGAGCGCGTCCTCGCCGAGTTGGCCGAGGTGGCGGCAGAGCACCACGGACCCTCCGGTGGCGAGTGCCGCGTACAGCCCCGCGCTGAGCCCTTCCCAGGTGTCGTACGGCAGCGCGGACAGGATCCGCGACCCCGGCCCCGTCAGGCCGAGCGGCAGCGCGTCCGCGCGGGCCCGCTCGACGACCTCCGCCCCCGTGTACTGCGCCCCGGCGACGACCAGCGCGGCCTCCTCGGGATCCACGGGCGCGTACGCCTGGAAACGGTCGCCCTGGGTCGGTACCTCGACGGCGTAGTCGGCGTAGCCGGCGGGCGGCGTCGGGAAACGCCGCCCGAGGGGCGCGAGGGAGAGCGCGACGCGGTCGCCGGAACAGGCGAGGCCGGCCTCGAACTCGCCGGGCCCGGCGACGACGTGGTCCGCCGCGGCCGGATCGCCCCCGACATCCGCGACGACACCGACCGAGGAGCACGCCAGCAGCCACACCGCGGTCTGCCAGTGCGCGGGCAGCAGCAGCGCGACCCGGTCGCCGGGTCCGGCGGACAACTCGTTCTGGAGGAGGTTGGCGGTCTTGGCCACCCAATTGGCGAAGGTGGCCACGGACAATTCGATCCGTTCGCCCGTGGCGTCGTCGTAGAAGGTCACCAGAGGGCGCGCGGGGTCCGCGGCGAGCGCGGATCGCAGCAGGTCGGCGGGGGTGCGGTCGGTGGCGGTCACGCGGGCAAGCGTACGCGGGGGAGGGGGCGCGCCGGGGGCGGGGCGGAGCTGCAGGGCCACCGGTTCGGACGAGTGACACCCGACGGCCCGTCAATTCCCCGATAGACAGATATGTATGACTATGTCCAGGATCAGGGGCATGCGTGGATTCCTTGTTTCCTCGGTCGGCGTCACCTGTGCGGCCGCTCTCGCCCTTCCGCTGGCCCTGTCCGCTCCGGCGCAGGCCCGCCCGCCGGCGGTGACATCCGAGCCCGCTGTCCCCGGCAGTACCCAGTCCCTGCCGCTCGCCCCGCTCGGCGGTGAGCGGGCCCTCGGCTCCGGCGCCCTCGAACAGGGCCTCACCCGCCGCGACGTACGGCCCTTCTCGCTCGTCGGCATCGTCTGGGACGACCCGGCCGGCGAACTGCGCGGCCGGGTCCAGGTCCGCACCCGTGCCGTCGGCACCGGTCACTGGTCCGGCTGGCAGGACGTCGATACGCACAACCACGAACACGCGCCGGACCCCGGCACCGCCGAGGCCGCGTCGTCCCGGGTGCGCGGATCCACGGCGCCGCTGTGGGTCGGTGACTCCGACGGCGTCGAGGTGCGTGTCCAGGCGGAGGCGGACGCGCGCGCGACGGCGGCCGGCGATTCGCTACTCCCCAGGGGGATGCGTCTCGAACTCGTCGCCCCCGGCGCGGACGCCGCCCCGGCAGGCGCGCGACCGGACGTCCGGCGCGCCGGTGCGCCACTGGGGCTCGCGCGCGGTGATGCGCAGGCGCACGCCCCGCGTGCGGGCGCACTCTCCACCGCGTACGCCCCCGAGTCCGCCGATACCACCGATCTCGAAACCGCTGCCTCCGGCGAGGTACCCGAGCTCGCCTCGAACGTGATCCCCGCGCTTTCCCAGCTGGAGACGGAGGCCGAGTTCCTCGCCGAGCGTCCGGCGGGCGACCAGCGTGTGAAGCCGCACATCGGCCCGCGTCCGCGCATCGTCACCCGCAAGGGCTGGGGGGCGAACGAGAAGCTGCGCGAGCGCGGCTTCGTGTACTCGAAGAGGGTCAAGGCGGCCTTCGTGCACCACACGGCCTCGGGCAACAACTACCGCTGCTCGCAGGTCCCTTCGGTCATCCGCAGTATCTACCGCTACCACGTGGTGAGCAGTGGCTGGCGGGACATCGGCTACAACTTCCTCGTCGACAGGTGCGGGAACATCTACGAAGGCCGCGCCGGTGGGGTGGCGAAGGCCGTGACAGGGGCCCACACTCTCGGTTTCAACACCGACAGCATGGGGATCGCCGTCCTCGGCAGCTTCGGCAAGACGAAGCCCTCGAAATCAGCCGTAACGGCCATCGCGAAGCTCACGGCGTGGAAACTGGGCCTCTTCGGTGTCAATCCGCGCGGAAAGACATATCTGAAGTCCGGCGGTGGCAATCTCTACAAAAAGGGAAAGAACGTACGACTGAACGTGATCTCCGGCCATCGGGACGGGTTCAGCACGGAGTGTCCAGGTTGGCAGATGTACACCAAGCTCGGCACTGCCCGTAAGGCGGCGGCCAAGTATCAGGGCAGGTAGACGGCCGGGCAGCACGGGAGGAACCGCACCGCCGGCCGTCGAAAGCGCCATCGAACGGTCTGCATACACTGGCCGGCCGAAACACAGTTCGGCCGGTCCCGGCAGGAAGCAGAGACGACAGGTGACAGAAGCGATCCTCCTGGTCGGCGGCAGAGGCACCAGACTGCGCCCGCTCACGGTGCACACCCCCAAGCCGATGGTTCCGGCGGCCGGGGTCCCCTTCCTCACCCACCAGCTGGCGCGGGCGAGGGCGGCGGGCGTCGAGCACATCGTCCTGGCGACCTCCTACCTGGCCGAGGTCTTCGAGCCGTACTTCGGCGACGGCTCCTCGCTCGGCCTCCACCTCGAGTACGTCACCGAGGAGGAGCCCCTCGGCACCGGCGGCGCCATCCGCAACGTGGCCTCCCGGCTCCGCTCGGGCCCGGACGACCCGGTCCTGATCTTCAACGGCGACATCCTGACCGGGCTCGACATCCAGGCACTGGTCCGCACGCACGGGACGACGGGCGCCGACGTCTCCCTCCACCTCACCCGCGTCGAGGACCCGCGCGCGTTCGGCCTGGTCCCCACGGACGCCACCGGCCGGGTGACCGCCTTCCTGGAGAAGCCCCAGACGCCCGAGGAGATCGTCACCGACCAGATCAACGCGGGCGCGTACGTCTTCCGCCGCTCGGTCATCGACACGATCCCCGCGGGCCGTCCGGTCTCGGTGGAGCGCGAGACCTTCCCGGAGCTCCTGGCCACCGGAGCCCACCTCCAGGGCATGGTCGACTCCACCTACTGGCTCGACCTGGGCACCCCGCAGGCCTTCGTACGCGGTTCCGCGGACCTCGTCCTCGGCCGCGCCCCCTCCCCGGCCGTGCCGGGCCGCTGCGGCGACCGGCTGGTCCTGCCCACCGCCAGCGTCGCCCCGGACGCCAAGCTGACCGGCGGCACGGTCGTCGGCGAGGGCGCGCACATCGGCGAGGGCGCCCGCATCACCGGCAGCGCCATCCTCGCCGGCGCCGTCGTCGAACCCGGCGCCGTCATCACCGACTCCCTCATCGGCGCCCGCGCCCGCATCGGCGAACGCTCCATCCTCACCGCCACCGTCATCGGCGACGGCGCGGTGGTCGGCCCCGACAACGAACTCCGCGAGGGCGTACGGGTGTGGTGCGACGCGAGGATCCCGAGCGGCTCGATCCGCTTCTCGTCCGACCAGTAGCCCTCCCAGCCCGTCCGGCGCTTGAGGACGAGCGCGAAGCGCGAAAGCGGGGTCTGGGGGCGCAGCCCCCAGGAACGGGACGGGTAGGGGCGGAGGGGGCGAAAAACCTCGGGCTGAGCCGCTGTGCCGGGTGCCGCCTCCACAGGCGGTGCCCGGCACGGCGGGGTCTGGCACGGCGGTGCCCCCGCTGCGGCGGGGTCTGGCACGACGGCGCCCTGGCACGCAGGCCTCGGCACGCAGGACCCGGCACAGCGGGGTTCAGAGCCGCCCGATGTCCCATCGAGGCATCTTCGGCACACGCCGAGCCGGCGCCCGCCCGGACAACAGGATCAACCGGGCCGCCCGATGCCGCTGCCCCGCGTACGGCGCGAGCAGCGCCAGCATCACGGAGTCGTCCGCGTCCCGGTCACCCGCAAGCGCGTACCCCACGATGCCGGGCAGATGAAGATCCCCCACGGTCACGGCATCCGCCGCCCCGTGACTGCGCTGCACCACCTCCGCCGACGTCCACGGCCCCACCCCGGACACCAGCTCCAGCCGCGCCTGCGCCCGCTCGGGGTCGAACGACACCGACTCCTCCAGCCGCGCGGCGACCCGCACGGCCCGCAGGATCGTCGAGGCCCGCTTGTCGTCCACCCCGGCCCGATGCCACTCCCAGGACGGGATCAACGCCCAGGTCCGCGCGGCGGGCATGACACACATCCGCTCCGGCGCGGGCCCCGGCGCCGGATCCCCGTACTTCCGTACGAGCAGCCGCCAGGCCCGGTACGCCTCGTCCGTGGTGACCTTCTGCTCCAGCACCGACGGGATCAGCGACTCCAGCACCAGCCCGGTCCGTGTGAGCCGCAGCCCCGGCCGCCGATGCCGGGTGACGGCGAGCAGCCGGTGCAGGGGCTCGAAGGCATCCGGGTCGTCCAGGGCCCCGAGCAGACCCGGGAGCCGGTCGAGCAGCCACTCGCCGCCCGCTCCCCACGCCTCGGCGTGCACCACCCCGCCCCGCATCGCGACCCGCAGGGTCCCGGTGCCGGCGGGCGTCCGGCAGGCCCGCCACACCGACCCGTCCGGCGTCGTACGGAAGGTGGGGTCGTACGGTCCACGCCGCAACGGCCCGAGCACCAGCCCGAGATCGAGGGGCCACGGCGGCGTCCACGTACGCGTCCGCCCCGGCGCGACGGCGGGCCGCGGCACCCCGCCGGGCGTCACGACATGGCCGCCGCGCACGGTCGTACGCGTCGGCCGAGGAGAGAATCTTCCAGCCACGAATGAGGTCCTAGGGGTGGTGCTCGGGATGCCCTACGAGACTAGGCGGTCCGCCCGCCCCGCCCGCCCCGGTCAGCGCACCTCGATGAACGCCCCGGCGTCCCGCGGGGGTCTGGCCCGGGGTTCCTCCGCGGCGTGTCCCACGGCCACGGCCCCCATCGGGTCCCAGTCGTCGGGCAGCCCCAGCACCTCTCGTACGACGTCCCGGCAGAACATCGTCGACGACACCCACGCGGAGCCGAGCCGCTCCCCGGCCAGCGCGACCAGGAAGTTCTGCACGCCCGCCCCGGTGGCGACCACGAACATCTCGCGCTCGGCGCCGTCCCGTCGTACGTCGCCGTAGGTGTGCGAGCCGTCCATCACCAGACACGGCACGACGAGGTACGGCGCCGCGCGGAGCACGTCCCCGCGCCGGACCCGCTTGGCGATGGACTCCTCGGACTTGCGGTCGTTTCGGAGATCCGCGATCCACGCGTCGCGCATGGCGTCGAGCAGTCGCGTCCTGGACTCCGCGGACTCCAGGAGGACGAACCGCCAGGGAGTGGTGTGGTGCGGCGCCGGGGCAGTGACGGCCGCGGCCACGGCCCGTCGTACGGCGCCGGGGTCCACGGGCTCGTCGGTGAAGGCCCGTACCGTACGCCGCTGGGTGACCGCCTCCCGTACCGCCTCCGAGGTGCCGAGCCGGAACATGTCGTCGCGCCCCCCGCGCACCATGGCCCGCGCTCCCTCGCCGTCGCCCTCGGACACCACATGGGCCAGCCCGCGCACGACGGCGACGGGCAGCCCGGCGGACTTGCCCTTGACCAGGTCGCCCGCGGCGGCCAGTTCGTCGGCGGTGGCGACGACGGTCGCGCTCAGCGGATTGCCGTACGCGTCCGTGCCGCCGCGCAGGTCGTCGAGGACACGCACGCCCGCGGCACCGATGGCGACGTCCGTGAGCCCGGTGCGCCAGGGCCGGCCGAAGGTGTCGGTGATCACGACGCCGACGTCCACGCCGAGGGTGTCCCGCAGCCCGTCCCGGATCGTCCGCGCGGAGGCGTCGGGGTCCTCGGGGAGCAACAGCACGGTCCCGGCGGGGGTGTTGGACGCGTCGACCCCGGCGGCGGCCATCACGAGCCCCTGCCGGTTCTCCACGATCCGCAGCGCGCCGCGGCGTGCCACGACCCGGACGGTCTCCGCGTCGATGGCCGCCTCGCGGTCGACGGCCCGGACGATCCGGCCCTCCGCCTTGGACACGATCTTGGAGGTGACCAGGAGGACGTCGCCGTCGATGAGCCCCGGCTCGGCCGAGGCGACGAGCTTGGCGAGGTCGTCGCCCTCGCGCACCTCGGGAAGACCGGCGGGCGCCCAGACCCGATAGCCGTCGGACCGTGCGTCGGATCCCCGCGACCCGTCGCCGTCCGCGAACCCCTCCGGAGGAAGTCCCGTGCTCAAGACTCGCGCACCTCCGCCGCCAGCGTCAGCGCCTCACGCGCCATCTGCGCCGTCGCGTCGAGGCCGGACATCATCAGTGGTACGGCACGGCAGCGGATCCCGGCGCTCTCCACGCGCTCCACGACCGACGCGTCCACCGTGTCGACGAGCCAGCCGTCGAGGAGCCCCGAGCCGTAGTGCTCGGCGACCGCGGCGGCCGTGGACTCGACGCCCACCGCGGCCAGCACCTTGTCGGCCATGCCGCGCACCGGCGCGTCCCCGACGATGGGGGAGAGGCCGACCACCGGAACGCCCGCGTCGGCGATCGCCTCCCGGATGCCGGGCACGGCGAGGATCGTGCCGATGGAGACGACGGGGTTGGACGGCGGGAAGAGGATGACGTCCGCCTCGGCGATGGCCTCCAGCACCCCGGGCGCGGGCTTGGCCTGCTCGGCGCCGACCGGCACGACGGCCTCGGCCGGCACGGAGGCCCGCAGCCGCACCCAGTACTCCTGGAAGTGGACGGCCTTGCGCTCGCCGTCGACCTCGACGGCGACATGGGTCTCGACCCGGTCGTCGGACATGGGGATGAGCCGGACACCAGGCTGCCACCGGTCGCACAGCGCCTCGGTGACGGCGCTTAGCGGGAAGCCCGCCCCGAGCATCTGCGTCCGCACGATGTGCGTCGCGAAGTCCCGGTCGCCGAGCCCGAACCACTCCGGTCCCACGCCGTAGGCCGCGAGCTCCTCCTTGAGGTGGAAGGTCTCGTCGGCCCGGCCCCAGCCCTGTTCCTCGTTGATACCGCCGCCGAGCGTGTACATCACGGTGTCGAGGTCGGGACAGACCTTCAGCCCGAAGAGGTGGATGTCGTCCCCGGTGTTGCCGATGACCGTGATGTCCGCGTCCGGCGCGGCCCGCTGAAGACCACGCAGGAACCGTGCACCGCCGATGCCGCCTGCCAGAACCACAATGCGCATGGGCATCAGTCTCGCAGGCGGGTACGACAACGCGGCAGGCGGTTACGAGACCTCAGCCCCACGAGACGTCGTCCCCGGCCCTGCGGAACCTCGTCCGCGGCCACGTCGAGACGTCGTCCTCAGTCACGTCGAGACGTCGTCCTCACCCCTACGAGACCTTGTCCGCGGCGGCCTTCTCGGTGACGCCATTCTCCGCGTCGGCCTTTTCCGCGCCGGCCTCGGCGACCGCGCAACGCGCCGCGTGCATCGGCATCTCGGTCAGGCCCGGGTAGTACACGTGCAGGCTGACGGCCGGCTCCAGGGAGTCGTTGACGACCTCGTGGACGTAGCCGGGCGCGAAGACCCGCTGCGAACCGGTGCCGAGCGCGCGCGTGCCGCGGTCGGTGTGCTCGGTCAGCGCGCCGTCCAGGACGGTCAGCACACCGCAGGAACTCCCGTGGTCGTGCGGCCCGCTGCCCTGCCCCGGCACCCAGGAGAGCAGCCAGACCTCGTAGCCGGGTCCGGTGCTCAGCCGGTGGTACCAGCGTGAGGTGGCGTCGTACTGGATGAGGTGCGCCCACCGGGAGCGGTCGGCGGCGATGGAGCGGGCCAGGCCGACGAACTCGGCCACGGTGGACGGGTGCTCGCGCGGCGGCTGGAGCAGGTGCGGTACTTCGAGGATGTCGCCGGCGATCTGGAGGTCGCTGTCGCTGTTCATGGGGTGCGGTGGTTCCTCGGCGGAAGAGTGCTGGGGTGTCGCGGACCATTTCCGTCCGGGTCACGGACGGGAGTGTCGCCCGGGTGCGGGCGGGGGTGCCGCTCCTTCACGGAGCGCCTGCCGGAGCGCGGTACGGCTCAACAGCTGGAACAGCAACAACAGCTACAGCGAGCGTGGACAGCACCGTGGGACCCGGCGGTGCGGGTCGAGGTGGGCGCCAAGTTCGCGAGCATGCCCACAAGCACATCGGTTCACACCTCGACTGTCAACTTCACGCCCGCCATCTGGGAGATGTTTCACCAGATCCGGTTCACCTGCGAGGCGAAAGGTTTGTTCAGGAGGCTCCCCGGACACATGGCGCACAACCGGGCGCACAAACCTCACCGCGAACCCGTGATCCGAATGTGATCAGGTTCGCTTCGATGTTCGCGTCGGAACGAGATCGAACTCCTGGGCGTCCTTCCCCGTGAAGGAAGCCCCGGGCCTGCCTGGGCACCTTGGGCTGTCAGGGTTTATGCCGATTTGAACACTTTCCGCATAGCCTTGGTTCCGCAGAGTGAATAAGGGGCCCAATAGCAGATCTCGGCTTGACTGGCCCGGATCGGCACACTTGTAATTTCACTCGTGTCGTTCAGCCGAAATCGGTGACGGCAGCATCACGGGGACGCGAAAGACGGACGAGGGGCGCACATGACCGAGCTGGTGCAGCAACTGCTGGTCGACGACGCGGACGAGGAACTCGGCTGGCAGGAGCGCGCACTGTGCGCCCAGACCGACCCCGAGTCCTTCTTCCCCGAGAAGGGCGGCTCCACCCGCGAGGCCAAGAAGGTCTGCCTCGCCTGCGAGGTCCGCTCCGAGTGCCTCGAATACGCGCTCGCCAACGACGAACGGTTCGGCATCTGGGGTGGTTTGTCCGAGCGTGAACGGCGCCGCCTCAAGAAGGCCGCCGTCTGAGCGTGAACGGCACCGCCCCGGCAAGACCTTCGCCCGGCCAGAAGGCGCACACCCCTACGTACCGATACGTAACGAACGGCCCGTCGCAGGTGGGTTATCCACAGGCGGCGGGCCGCCGTGTTGCCCAGCCGTTAGTGTGGGCCTCCGTCCGAGACGTCCCACTGCTCCCCGTGGGCACAGGCGTCCACCGCAGTCCAGCGAACCGGGGCCCGTACCTCGATGTCCGTGCACAGCCATACGGCAGGCCAACAAGACGCTGCCACTCCTGAGTTCCCGCGCCACGTGGTGACCGCGGTGCTCGTCTCCCATGACGGCGCCCGCTGGCTGCCCGAGGCGCTCGCCGGGCTGCTCGGCCAGGAGCGCCCCGTGCAGAACGCGGTGGCGGCCGACACCGGCAGCGCGGACGACTCCGCCCAGCTGCTCACCGAGGCGCTCGGCGCCGACCGGGTGGTGCACCTCGCCCGGCGCACCGGCTTCGGCCAGGCCGTCGAGGAGGCCACCCGCACCGCGGGTGTGCTCACTCCGGACGACCTGCCCTACCTGAAGCGCCCCAGCGGCTGGGACCCCGTCACCCGCACCTGGCGCGACGACGCGTACGACATGCCGGACCTTCCGTACGGCGAGCCCGAGCAGTGGCTCTGGCTGCTGCACGACGACTGCGCCCCCGAGCCGGATGCCCTGTCCCAGCTGCTGCGGGTCGTGGAGAACGAGGCGGAGCTCGGCAAGGAAGTCGCCGTGGTCGGCCCCAAGCTCCGCGGCTGGTACGACCGCCGGGCGCTCCTGGAGGTCGGCGTCACCATCGCCAACTCCGGCCGCCGCTGGACCGGCCTGGACCGCCGCGAGCAGGACCAGGGCCAGCACGACCACGTCCACCCCGTGCTGTCCGTCTCCACCGCCGGAATGCTGGTCCGGCGCGACGTCTTCGAGGAACTCGGTGGCTTCGACCGCCGGCTGCCCCTGATGCGTGACGACGTCGACCTGTGCTGGCGGGCCCGGTCCGCCGGGCACAACGTCCTCGTCGCCCCCGAAGCGGTCGTACGGCACGCCGAGGCCGCCTCCCGCGAGCGCCGCACCGTCGACTGCGTGGGCCGCACCTCCGCCTCCCCGCACAAGGTCGACAAGGCGGGCGCCGCCTACACCCTCCTCGTCAACGCCCGTACGGCACAGCTGCCCTGGATCCTGTTCCGGCTGATCCTCGGCACCCTGCTGCGCACGGTCGCGTATCTCGTCGGCAAGGTCCCCGGACAGGCCGTCGACGAGATCCGCGGGCTCCTGGGGACACTGCTGCGCCCCGAGCGGATCCTCGCGGGCCGCCGCTCGCGCGGCCGCCCCCAGATCGACAAGGATGAGCTGCGCCCGCTGTTCCCGCCCCCGGGCGCGACCGTGCGGGCCACCGTCGAGCAGGCCGCGGGCAGTCTCGTGAGCCGCTCCGACGCCGAGGCCACCTCCGGCGCCGGACGGCACGGCGGCGCGGTCGAGTCGGGCCCCGGCGGAGACGACGCCGACTTCCTGGAGGTCGAGCAGTTCGGCCGGGTCAAGCGCGTCGCGCGCAAGCCAGGACCCGTGCTCTTCGTCGCGCTGCTCTTCGTCTCGCTCATCGCGTGCCGGGCGCTGCTCGACAGCGGCGCGCTCGCGGGCGGCGCGCTGCTGCCGGCGCCCGGCGACTCCTCCGAGCTCTGGTCGCGCTATCTCGACGGCTGGCACGCGGTCGGCGCGGGCGGCACCCAGACCGCGCCGCCGTACCTGGCGATCCTCGCGGCGCTGTCCTCGCTGCTCCTCGGCTCCACGGGCCTCGCGGTCACGCTGCTCCTGGTGGCCTCCGTGCCGCTGGCCGGATTCACCGCCTACTTCGCCTCACGGCCACTGGTCGAGTCGCGCCTGCTGCGCGCCTGGGCGTCTGTCGTGTACGCCTTCCTGCCCGCCGCCACCGGCGCGCTCGCCGACGGCCGCATCGGCACCAGCGTCCTGGCGATCCTGCTGCCGCTCCTCGCGCGCGCGGGCATCGCTGCCAGCGGCCTGCCGAACTCCTCCGGCACCCGCGGCAGCTGGCGCGCCACCTGGGCGTACGCCCTGCTGCTGACGTTCACCACCGCCTTCACGCCGATCGTGTGGCCCATCGCGCTGGTCCTCGGAATCGCCCTCCTCGTGGTGCGCAGAAGCGAGATCACCGCCTACGGCCCGCGTTTCCTGGCCCAGCTCGGCAGCCCCCTGCTGGTCCTCGCCCCCTGGTCGCTGACGCTGCTCCCGTTCGGCTTCTTCAAGGAAGCCGGTCTGGAGTTCGGCTCCGGCGCGGCCTCCGCGCTCGACCTGCTCGGCGCCAGCCCCGGCGGCCCCGGGACCGTCAGCGGTCTGATGCTGATCGGCATCGTCCTGGCCGCGCTGGCCGCCCTGCTGCGCACCCAGCGTCAGGCCGGCATCTGGACGGCCTGGGCGGTCGCCCTGGTCGCGCTCGTCTTCGCCGTGCTGTCCAACGGCTCGGCCTGGGCGGGCCCCGCGACCCTCGTCTACGGCCTCGCGCTGCTCGCCGCCGCCGCGCTCGGCGCCGACGGCGCGCGCTCGCGGGTCGCCGAGCAGAGCTTCGGCTGGCGCCAGCCGGTGGCGGTGCTGATCGCGTTCACCGCCGCCGCGGGCCCGCTGCTCGTCGCGGCCGGCTGGATGATCGGCGGCGCCGACGGGCCCCTGGAGCGGCGCGACCCGATCCAGGTGCCCGCGTTCGTCGCCGAGGAGAGCGGCACGCGCGACCAGGCCCGCACCCTCGTCCTCGACAGCAGATCGACCGCCAGGGTCGGCTACACCCTGGTCCGCGGCTCGGGCGCCCGCCTGGGCGACGCCGAACTCGCGGCGGCGGACGGCGAGAACGAGAAGCTGGCCAAGGTCGTCGCCAACCTCGTGGCAGGTTCCGGCGCCGACCAGGCCGACGAACTCGGCGGCTTCGCCGTGCGCTACGTCCTGGTCCACAAGGGCGCGCCGCGTGAGATGACCAGCGTCCTGGACGCCACCCCCGGCCTGTCCCGGCTCAGCCAGCAGGACGGCAGCGCCCTGTGGCGCGTGGACCGGCAGGTCTCGCGCGCCGCGATCGTCCCGGCCTCCGGCGACCCGCAGTCCATCGCCGCGGGCCCCGTCGAGGTGCACACCACCGTTCCCGCAGGCAAGGAGGGCCGGGTCCTGCGCCTGGCCGACTCGGCGGACGAGGGCTGGACGGCGACCCTGGACGGCAAGCCGCTCACCCGCACCACGGTCGACGGCTGGGCCCAGGGCTTCGAACTGCCCGCGGGCGGCGGCGAGCTGGACATCACCTTCGAGGCCCCGCTGAGCCACACCGCCTGGCTGTGGGCACAGGGTGCCCTCGCCGTCGTCCTCGTGGTGATGGCCCTGCCCGGCCGCCGCCGCGACGTCGACGACGACCTCCCCGAGGAGGAGGGGGACATCCCCGCCCAGGACGTCACCGGCGACGGCCGCCGCGCGCGCCGCCTGCGCGCCCAGGCGGAGGCCGAGCAGACCGACCAGGACGACGACGCCCTCCCTGTGCACGAGGAGGAGTTCCCGCCGGAGCCTGCCGCGGTCCCGCAGCAGCAGGCGTACGGCGAGTGGGACACCCCGAGCTACGCGTCCGCCGAGTACGGCACCTACGGCGCCGAGCAGTACCAGGGCCAGGGCCGGCAGCAGTACGAGGCGGGCACCTACGAACAGCCCTACCAGGCGGACCCCTACCAGGGCGGCCAGTACGACCCGTACGCGTACGGGGGCACGGCGCCGTACGACCAGACGTACAACCAGGGCTACGACGCGAACGGCCGGCCCTACGACCCCGCGTACGACCCGTCGGCGCAGCCCCCGATGCCCCCGCAGCCGCCGCACGGCAACGACAGTGAGCGCCCCGACGGGAGCCAGCAGTGAACCGCACGACCCTGTCCCTGATCGCCGGCACGACCGCGCTGGCCGCCGTCACCGGCTTCGCCGTGCTCAACGCGCCGGACGCGTCGGGCGACGGCGCCGCGAGGACGGCCGCGCTGCTGCCCGTCGAGCGCACCAGCCTGCTCTGCCCGCAGCCGAGCACCTCCGACCTCGCCGAGACGGCGTACACGTCCTTCACCCCCGTCTCCGATGACACGGGCGACAGCGGCAAGGCCGAACTGCAGGTCGCGACCGAGGAGTCGGCGGACGGCGGCGGCAAGGCCGAGAAGCCCCTGCTGCAACTGAAGGAGCCCGGCAAGCCGGTCACCGACGACAGCTCGGGCGCCGAGGCACCCGCCCTGGTCGGCACCGCCGAGGGCAGGTTCGCGCCCGGCTGGACCGTCCAGGAGACCACCCAGGTCGCCGCGGGCACCGGCCGTGGTCTGCTCGGCACCAACTGCACCGCTCCGGACACCGAGTTCTGGTTCCCGGGCGCGAGCACCGCCGACGACCGCACCGACTATGTGCACTTGACCAACCCCGACGACTCCGCCGCCGTCGTCGACATCGAGCTGTACGGCAAGGACGGCACCCTCAAGTCCACGCTGGGCGAGGGCATCACGGTCCAGCCGCACTCCAGCGACGCGGTCCTCCTGAACACGCTCACGGACGACGCGCAGGCGAACCTCACTGTGCACGTGACCGTCCGCAGCGGCCGCCTCGGAGCCGCCGTGCAGGCCCTGGACGACAAGACCGGCGGCGACTGGCTGGCCGCCTCCGCCGACCCCGCGGGCAGCCTGGTCCTGCCCGGCATCCCGAAGGACGCCACCTCGGTGCGCCTGATCGCCTTCGTGCCCGGCGACACCGACGCCGACCTGAAGGTGCGCCTGGCCTCCCCCTCGGGGCTGATCACCCCGGCGGGCAACGAGACGCTGCACGTGAAGTCCGGCATGACCGCGTCCGCCGACCTCGGTGAGCTGACCCGCGGCGAGGCCGGCTCCCTGGTGCTCACGCCCACCGGCTCGCCGGTGCCGGTCGTCGCCGCCCTCCAGGTCGTCCGCGGCAAGGGCGACAGACAGGAGACCGCGTTCATCCCCGCCACCGGCCCGGTCGGCGCGCGCGCCACGGTCGCCGACAACACCTCCAAGGCCTCCACGCTCGCCCTGACCGCCCCCGGCGGGAGCGCCGAGGTCAAGGTCACCGCGTCCGCGGGCAGCGAGGGCGGTGAGTCGGTGACGAAGACGTTCACCGTCAAGGCCGGGACGACGCAGAACATCGAGGCGCCGGTCCCCAGCGGCCTCAAGGGGACGTACGCGCTGACCGTCGAGCCGGTCTCTGGCGGCCCCGTGCACGCCTCCCGGATGCTCACGGCGAACGTGAACGGCATCTCGGGCTTCACGATCCAGACGCTCCCGGACGACCACGGGACGGTGGCGGTGCCGGACGCCGAGCAGGACCTCTCGGTGCTCCAGAAGTAGCACCGGCCCCGCTGAGGGCGGAGGAGGGCAGCCTCGCGAAGGGCGTCAGTCCTCGCGGAGGGGGCGTCAGTCCTCGCCGTAGCGCGGATCCACCGTCTCGGGGGTGAGCCCCAGCAGCTCCGCGACCTGCTCCACGACCACCTCGTGCACCAGGGCGGCACGCTCGTCGCGGCCCTTGGTGCGGATCTCGACCGGGCGGCGGTAGACGACCACGCGCGCGGGGTGACCCTCACGGGCGGGGATCGTGCCGCCCAGGGGCACCGCCTCGTCGCTCCAGCCGTCTCCGGAGCCGTCCAGACGGGGCACCTCGAGCACGACGAAGTCGATGTCGGCGAGCTGCGGCCAGCGTCGCTCCAGCCGCTCCACGGAGTCCTGCACCAGGTCCGCGAACACCTCGGCGCGGCTCGCGGAGAGCGGCACCTGGGGAGGCGCGACGGGGCCACGCATGCCCCTGCCATGGCGGTCACGACGGCGGGGCCCGGGTGCTGCGGCGCGAGGAGGTACGGGGTTGTCCATCACTGACGAAGAGTAGTCCTCGTCAGGGGCGTGCGCCCGACCTCCACGCGGTGGACCCGAAGCGGCGCGGGATCCTGCTCCGTGGACCGCCGCGATCCCGGTCCGTGACATTCCGGTTGCGCTCCGCGCCCGTGCGATGGTCGCGCGGTGACCACTCCGGATGTCACCGGATGACCATTCCGGCCAAGGTTGGGCTCGATTCCGTATCCCTCCAAGACCGTCCCTCGCAGGGCAATTGACGTGGTTTGCGCCAAGTGGTGACCGATTCCAGGTCTGTTCGGGACCGCTCGGCGTGATGTCGCCCCAGGTCGGGGCCGGGTGGCCGGCGGCGCCTGTGGGCGTTCTCACAGCACGACACGGTGGGGTGACCTGCGAGAGAGTCGTCGCGGCCCGCTCAGGAGTGCGGTACCGTCCAACGTCGTGAGCCCTGTACGTCGCTGTTCGCGCACCGCTTGCGGCCGCCCCGCCGTCGCGACGCTGACGTACGTCTACGCCGACTCGACCGCGGTCCTCGGCCCGCTCGCCACCTACGCCGAACCCCACTGCTACGACCTGTGCGCCGAGCACTCCGAGCGCCTCACCGCGCCGCGCGGCTGGGAGGTCGTCCGGCTCGCCGACTCCTCCGGTCCCTCCCGCCCCACCGGTGACGACCTGGAGGCACTCGCCAACGCCGTGCGCGAGGCGGCCCGTCCGCAGCGGCGCGCGGCGGGAGCCGGCGGCGGCGCACGCTCGGCGGACCCGATGGAGGTCGCACGCCGCGGCCATCTCCGGGTGCTGCGCTCACCGGACTCCTGAGCCGGTTCCGCCACCGCAACCGGCTGAACGTTCCTGCCCCGACGGGCACTTCACCTCGGTGCACGTTCCGTGCACGTTTCACTCAGCGGTGCGGAAGTCTTGACGCGCACCTGCCATCGCCACGACCATGCCTCCGCCCGTGAGAAATCGCTTTCCGCATCGCGGAATCCGAGGAGGCGTACGTGTACGTCCAGGAACTGGAACCCGTGGCCGACTCGCTCGGTCTGTCCGCCCTCGTCGCGACCCTGCCCCTCGTCCTCGTCCTGATCCTGCTCGGCGGCGTCCGCATGAAGGCGCATCTGGCCGGACTGACCGGCCTGGCCGCCGCCGCACTGGTCGCCTGGCTCGCGTACGGCATGCCGGTCGGCCAGACGCTCTCCAGCGCCGCCCAGGGGGCCCTCTTCGGCCTCTTCCCCATCCTGTGGATCGTCGTCAACGCCCTCTGGGTGTACCGGATGACGGTCCGCACCCAGCACTTCGACATCCTCCGCCGTTCCTTCGGCCGGCTGTCCGACGATCCGCGCATCCAGGCACTCGTGGTCGCCTTCTGCTTCGGCGCCCTCCTGGAGGCCCTCGCGGGATTCGGCGCGCCCGTCGCGATCTGCTCGGTGATGCTCGTCGCGCTCGGCTTCGACCCGGTGCGCGCGGCGGTGGTCGCGCTGGTCGCCAACACCGCTCCCGTCGCCTTCGGCGCCATGGGCACCCCGGTCGTCACACTCGCCCAAGTCACCGATCTGCCACTGGACTCCGTCGCCTCCGTGGTGGGCCGCCAGACGCCACTGCTGGCCCTGGTCGTACCGCTCGTCCTCGTCTTCCTGGTCGACGGCCGGCGCGGGCTGCGCGAGACCTGGGTGCCCGCCCTGGTGTGCGGCACCGCCTTCGCCATCGCCCAGTTCGCCGCCTCCAACTACCTCTCCCCGCAACTCGCCGACATCGCGGCCGCCTTGGCCGGCGCGGGCGCCCTCGTCGCCGTACCGCACGCGCGCAGGCCCGCCGCCGAGCCCGTACGGGTGGCGGTCCTGACCGGCGTACGGAGCGAGGACCTGGACGTGGAGGACCCGCGGCGCGAAGTCGTGCGCGCCTACGCCCCGTACGCGCTGATCGTGGTCATCTTCTCCATCGCCCAGATCCCCGCCGTGAAGGACTGGCTGGCGGGAGCGACCCGCGTCTTCGACTGGCCCTTCCTGAACGTGGTGAATCCCGACGGCGAACCGGTCGGCGGCAACGTCTTCACGCTGCCCCTGGTGTCGACCGGCGGCACGCTCGTCCTGCTCGCCGGACTGTGCACGGCCGTCGTACTCGGGGTGCACGCGCGCGTGGCGGTCAAGGAATGGACCGCGACGGTGCACGAGTTGAGGTTCGCGATCCTCACCGTCACGTCCGTGCTCGCACTCGCCTACGTCATGAACCTCTCCGGGCAGGCGGCCACCATCGGCCACTTCGTGGCGGCGGCCGGCGCCGGACTCGCCTTCCTGTCACCGGTCCTGGGCTGGTTCGGCGTCGCCGTGTCCGGCTCCGACACCTCGGCGAACGCCCTCTTCGGAGCCCTCCAGGTGAGCGCCGCCAGGGAGTCGGGGCTCTCTCCCGAACTGCTCGCCGCAGGCAACAGCTCGGGCGGCGTCCTCGGCAAGATGATCTCGCCGCAGAACCTGACCATCGCCTGCGCCGCGGTCGGACTCGCCGGCCGCGAGGGCGACCTGCTGCGCAAGGTGCTGCCGTGGAGCATCGGGCTGTTGCTGATCATGTGCCTGATCGTGGCGGGACAGAGCTCACCGGTCCTGGGGTGGATGCTGCCCTGACGGAGGGCGGTGGTCGCGGGCGGGCTGTCACGGCCCGTCCCGATCCCCCGCGTTACTCCCGGATGACGGATTCCTCCCGGCAGATGACGAAAGAAGCCCCACATGTGACGGATGCGCGTCCGCTGCGCCACGGCCCAGCGGACTGTCGGTCCGGGCAGGTAGTTTGAGCCGACCGAAGTGGACTTCTGAAGGGTTGGCCGTGACTGCTGATCTGTCGCAGCTCGTGAAGGCGTACGACGTACGCGGAGTGGTCCCGGACCAGTGGGACGAGCCGCTCGCCGAACTGTTCGGCGCGGCCTTCGTCCAGGTGACCGGCGCCGCCGCGATCGTCGTCGGGCACGACATGCGGCCCTCCTCGCCCGGTCTGTCGCGCGCCTTCGCGCGCGGTGCGGCCGCGCGCGGGGTCGACGTCACCGAGATCGGGCTCTGCTCGACGGACCAGCTCTACTACGCGTCGGGCGCGTTCGACCTGCCGGGCGCCATGTTCACGGCCTCGCACAACCCCGCCCAGTACAACGGCATCAAGATGTGCCGGGCGGGCGCGGCCCCGGTCGGACAGGACACCGGCCTCTCCGACATCCGCGAACTCGTCGAGTCCTGGCTCGACTCGGGCACCCCGGCCCCCTCGGACGTCACCCCGGGGACGATCACACAGCGTGACACGTTGAAGGACTACGCGGCGTACCTCCGTGGCCTTGTCGACCTGACCTCCATCCGCCCCCTGAAGATCGTGGTCGACGCGGGCAACGGCATGGGCGGCCACACGGTCCCGACCGTCTTCGAGGGCCTGCCCCTCGACCTGGTCCCGATGTACTTCGAACTGGACGGCACGTTCCCCAACCACGAGGCCAACCCCCTCGACCCGGCGAACATCGTCGACCTCCAGAAGCGCGTGCGCGAGGAAAGCGCCGACCTCGGCATCGCCTTCGACGGCGACGCCGACCGCTGCTTCGTCGTCGACGAGAACGGCGACCCGGTGCCACCCTCCGCGATCACCGCCCTGGTGGCCGCCCGAGAGCTCGCCAAGCACCCCGGCGGCACCGTCATCCACAACCTCATCACCTCCTGGTCGGTGCCCGAGGTCGTCCGCGAGCACGGCGGCACCCCCGTCCGCACCCGCGTCGGCCACTCCTTCATCAAGGCCGAGATGGCCGAATCCGGCGCCATCTTCGGCGGCGAGCACTCCGCGCACTACTACTTCCGCGACTTCTGGAACGCGGACACCGGCATGCTCGCCGCCCTCCACGTCCTCGCCGCGCTGGGCGGCCAGGACACCCCGCTCTCCCGGCTCGTCGCCGAGTACGACCGCTACGCCGGCTCCGGCGAGATCAACTCCACGGTCGACGACCAGAAGGCCCGCCTCGCCGCGATCAGGGCCGCCTACGAGAGCCGCGAGGACGTGACGCTCGACGAACTCGACGGCCTCACCATCACCACCGGCGACTGGTGGTTCAACGTCCGCCCCTCCAACACCGAACCGCTGCTGCGCCTCAACGCGGAGGCCCGCGACGAGGCGACGATGGCGAAGGTGCGCGACGAGGTACTGGAGATCATCAGAGGCTGAAATCCGTTCAGCCCGTCCGGCGCTTGAGGACGAGCGCGAAGCGCGAAAGCGGGGTCTGGGGGCGCAGCCCCCGGGAACGGGACGGGAAGGGGCGGAGGGGGCGAGAAACCCGAAACCTCCACCCCCACCACCCCACCGGGGGTACGCACCCGCCGACCACCCCCACGCCGTCCACAGGCCGACGCCGGGGCCCGCCCACAGCGGTACCCTGACCAGGCCGCATCCACCTGCTCGGAAGGACACCCCATGCCGCTCGAAGCCGGCCTCCTGGAGATCCTCGCCTGCCCGGCCTGCCACGCCCCGCTCAAGGAGCAGGAGAGCGAGCTGGTCTGCACGAGCGACGACTGCGGCCTCGCGTACCCCGTCCGGGACGGCATTCCCGTACTGCTGGTCGACGAGGCCCGCCGCCCCGCGTAACGACCTGGCGATCGGAGGCTGCCGCTCATGCTCGACGAATCGCTGCTCGACAACCCCGAGGCACTGGCCCGGGCGGACCGTCGCGGCCTCCTCAGGGGCGCCGCCGAGGCGGGCGCCCATGTGCGCACCGCCGCCCGGCATGCCACCGAGGCCGGCATCCCGACGCTCAAGCCGGACGGCCGGCCCCGCGCCGTCCTGATCGCGGGCCCGGGAACCGCCGCCATCTGCGTCGCCGACCTGGTCGGCACCCTCGCCGGCGCGGGCTGCCCCGTCACCCGGCTGAGCCCCACCGGTGTGGCCCCCGACGCGGGCGCCCTGCGCTGGGAGCTCCCAGGCTGGGCGGGCCCCCTGGACCTGCTCCTGGTCGCCACCCCCGACGGCTACGAGCCAGGACTCTCCCTCCTGGTCGACGCGGCCTACCGGCGCGGCTGCACCGTCGCCGCCGTGGCCCCGGCCCACTCCCCGCTGCCCGAGTCCGTGGACGGCGCGCACGGCCTGTTCGTACCGCTGGCCGTCACCCCGTACGAGCGCGAGGAGCCGCCCGCCGCCTCCGCGCCCGGCGCCCTGTGGGCGCTGCTCACCCCGCTGCTCGCGCTCCTGGACCGCACCGGCCTGCTCACGGCGCCCCCCGAGGCGATCCAGAAGGTCGCCGACCGCCTCGACCAGGTCGCCGAGCGCTGCGGCCCCGCGATCGCGACGTACAGCAACCCCGCCAAGACCCTCGCCTCCGAACTCGCCGAGGCGCTCCCGGTCATCTGGACCGAGGGCACGTCCGCGGGTCCGGCGGGCCGCCGCTTCGCCGCCGCGCTCGCCGAACTGGCCGGACGGCCCGCGCTGACCGGCGAGTTGCCCGAGGCGCTCGCCGAGCACACCGCGCTGCTGGCCGGAGCGCTGGCCGCCGGCGCCGACCCCGACGACTTCTTCCGCGACCGCGTCGAGGAGCAACAGGCCCTCCACGCGCGCGTGGTGCTCCTCCGCGACCGCCCGGCAGGAGGCCTCACCGCCGCCCCGGCCGCCCGCGAACTGGCCCTCAGCCACGACACCGCGATCAGCGAGCTCGAACCCGAGGAGGGCGGCGAGCTGGAGACCCTCGCCGAACTGATCGCCGTCACGGATTTCGCCGCCGTTTACCTGGCGCTCGTCTCAAGAGCCTGATCTTGAGACATCCCGGGTAGACGGCACCGGACACCGCGTGTGGTGAGAAGCGCCCGCTGAGCAGCGTACGTACGGAGAGAACGACACACTATGGACCGCCTCGACAACACCGTCCGCCCCTACGCCTGGGGTTCGACCACCGCCATCCCGCGCCTGCTCGGCGTGGAGCCGACCGGTGAACCGCAGGCGGAGATGTGGATGGGCGCCCACCCCGGCGCTCCCTCGCACACCGGACGCGGTCCGCTCACCGAGGTCATCGACGAGGACCCCGAGAGGGAACTCGGCCGTGCGGCCGTCGCCAGGTTCGGCCCCCGCCTCCCGTTCCTGCTCAAGATCCTCGCCGCCGGCGCCCCCCTCTCCCTCCAGGTGCACCCCAACCTCGAACAGGCCAAAGAGGGTTACGAGGACGAGGAGTACCGCGGCATCCCGGTCGACGCCCCGCACCGCAACTACAAGGACGCCAACCACAAGCCCGAACTGATCTGCGCCCTCACGGAGTTCGACGGCCTCTGCGGCTTCCGCGCCCCGGAGGAGACCGCCGAACTGCTCGCCGCCCTGGACGTCGACTCCCTCAAGCCGTACGTCGACCTGCTGCGCGCTCACCCCGAAGAGGCCGCCCTGCGCGAGGTCCTCACGGCGCTGCTCACCGCCGACCGCGACGCCATGGCCCGTACGGTCACCGAGACGGCGGCGGCCTGCGCCCGACTCGGCGGCTCCTACGCCCCGTACGCCGACCTCGCCCACCACTACCCGGGCGACCCCGGCGTCATCGCCGCCATGCTGCTCAACCACGTCCGACTCCAGCCCGGCGAAGCCCTGTTCCTCGGCGCCGGAGTCCCGCACGCCTACCTGAACGGCCTGGGCGTCGAAATCATGGCCAACAGCGACAACGTCCTGCGCTGCGGCCTGACCCCCAAGCACGTGGACGTCCCCGAACTCCTGCGCATCGTCCGCTTCGAGGCGAGCGACCCCGGCATCCTGCGCCCGGAGGCCTCTCCCGACGGCGAAGAGGTCTACGCGACCCCCATCGACGAGTTCCGCCTCTCCCGCCACGTCCTGCCCCAGGACACCCCGCCGCGCGACCTCACCGCCGAGACCCCGCAGATCCTGCTGTGCACGGCGGGTTCCGCACGAGCCGGCGACATCACGCTCGGCCCCGGCCGGTCCGTCTTCGTACCCGCAGGCGAAAAGGTCGAAGTGTCCGGTCCCGGCACGATTTTCAGGGCGACGGTAGTGGCTTGATGTGACCACTGTGGCGGCCTGAGGCCCCGTTGGCCGAGCGGGCTGCAACAATGGCCCACTGGCAAAAGGCAGGCAAAGACCTGGACGGCGTACGAAGGGATCCCTCGAGCACATGAGCGCGTCAGGCGGCACCAAGGCGATTGTGGCGGCACTCGCCGCCAACCTCGCGATCGCGGTAGCGAAGTTCGTGGCGTTCCTCTTCAGCGGGTCGTCGTCGATGCTCGCCGAGTCCGTGCACTCGCTCGCCGACTCCGGAAACCAGGGACTGCTCCTGCTCGGCGGCAAGAAGGCCAAGCGCGAGGCAACCCCGGAACACCCCTTCGGCTACGGCCGCGAGCGCTACATCTACGCGTTCCTCGTCTCCATCGTCCTCTTCTCGGTCGGCGGCATGTTCGCGATCTACGAGGGCTACGAGAAGATCAAGCACCCGCACGAGATCGACCACTGGTACTGGCCGGTGGGCGTCCTCGTCTTCGCGATCATCGCGGAGTCCTTCTCCTTCCGGACCGCCATCAAGGAGTCCAACCCGCAGCGCGGCCAGAAGTCCTGGAAGGAGTTCGTCCGCCACGCCAAGGCGCCCGAGCTGCCGGTCGTGCTCCTGGAGGACCTCGGCGCGCTGGTGGGTCTGATCCTGGCGCTCGGCGGCGTGGGCATCGCCCTGGCCACCGGCGACGGCGTCTGGGACGGCATCGGCACCCTCTGCATCGGCATCCTGCTCATCGTGATCGCCCTGGTCCTCGCGGTGGAGACCAAGTCGCTCCTGCTGGGCGAGTCCGCGGGCATCGAAGAGGTCAGGAAGATCGAGACCGCCATCGTCGACGGCCACACGGTCACCGGCATCATCCACATGCGCACGCTCCACCTCGGCCCGGAGGAACTCCTGGTCGCCGCCAAGATCGCCGTCCAGCACGACGACACCGCCACCGAGGTCGCCGGCGCGATCAACGCCGCCGAGTCCCGCATCCGGGAAGCGGTCCCGATCGCCCGCGTCATCTACCTGGAGCCCGACATCTACAACGAGGCGGACGCGGCGAAGGGCCCGGACGCGAACGCGGCCCCGGGCGGTCCGACACACCCCGCCGCGCACTGATTCCCGCCCGCCCTCCACTGGGGGCCGCCTGGAGTCCGGACGGACTCTTTCCGCCGGATCTGCCGGACCTCTCGGACGCGCGAGACGTGTCTGACCTGCACGGAGCGACGACGATCCGGAAGGGCCGCGCCCTCCCCTCCCCGATACGGGCTGGGGAGGGCCCGGCCCACCGGTGTAGCTTGGTGGTTGAGCCAGACGTCGCTGCTGATGGCGGTCGGGCGGTCCCTCCGCGGACCGGCCGAGGGAGAGAGGGCCTCCGACGGACTGCGTTGCGCGCATCGGGCACTCCTGTGCCCGGCGGAGCACGTGTGCCCCGCCGCCGCGCAGACCAGCCGTACCACCTCGCCCCAATCCCGATACCGAGGAGCAGCTCGACATGACGACCGTCGACACCCGACAGGACTTCAAGGTCGCCGACCTCTCGCTGGCCGTTTTCGGCCGCAAGGAGATCACCCTCGCCGAGCACGAGATGCCCGGCCTGATGTCGATCCGCAAGGAGTACGCCGCGACGCAGCCCCTCGCGGGTGCCCGCGTCACCGGCTCCCTGCACATGACCGTGCAGACCGCCGTCCTCATCGAGACCCTGGTCGCCCTCGGCGCCGAGGTCCGCTGGGCGTCCTGCAACATCTTCTCCACCCAGGACCACGCCGCCGCCGCCATCGCGGTCGGCCCGAACGGCACGCCCGAGAACCCCCAGGGCGTCCCGGTCTTTGCCTGGAAGGGCGAGACCCTGGAAGAGTACTGGTGGTGCACGGAGCAGGCGCTGACCTGGCCGAACACCCCCACCGGCGGTCCGAACATGATCCTGGACGACGGCGGCGACGCCACCATGCTCGTCCACAACGGCGTCCAGTTCGAGAAGGACGGCAAGGTCCCCTCCGTCGACACCGCCGAGTCCGACGAGCACCGCGTAGTGCTTGAGCTCCTCGGCCGCACCATCACCGAGGGCTCGCAGAAGTGGACCCAGCTCGCCTCGGAGATCCGCGGCGTGACCGAGGAGACCACGACCGGCGTCCACCGTCTCTACGAGATGCACCGTGACGGCACCCTGCTGTTCCCGGCGATCAACGTGAACGACGCCGTCACCAAGTCGAAGTTCGACAACAAGTACGGCTGCCGCCACTCCCTGATCGACGGCATCAACCGCGCCACCGACGTCCTCATCGGCGGCAAGACCGCGGTCGTCTTCGGCTACGGCGACGTGGGCAAGGGCTGCGCGGAGTCCCTGCGCGGTCAGGGCGCTCGCGTGATCATCACCGAGATCGACCCGATCTGCGCGCTCCAGGCGGCGATGGACGGCTTCCAGGTCACGACGCTCGACGAGGTCGTCGACAAGGCCGACATCTTCGTCACCACGACCGGCAACAAGGACATCATCATGGCCGCCGACATGGCCAAGATGAAGCACCAGGCGATCGTGGGCAACATCGGCCACTTCGACAACGAGATCGACATGGCCGGCCTCGCGCAGATCCCGGGCATCGTCAAGGACGAGGTCAAGCCGCAGGTCCACACCTGGACGTTCCCCGACGGCAAGGTCCTCATCGTCCTCTCCGAGGGCCGCCTGCTGAACCTGGGCAACGCCACCGGTCACCCCTCGTTCGTGATGTCCAACTCGTTCGCGGACCAGACGCTGGCCCAGATCGAGCTGTTCACCAAGCCCGAGGAGTACCCGACCGACGTCTACGTGCTCCCCAAGCACCTGGACGAGAAGGTCGCGCGCCTCCACCTCGACGCGCTCGGCGTGAAGCTGACGACGCTCCGCCCGGAGCAGGCCGACTACCTCGGCATCAAGGTCGAGGGCCCGTACAAGTCGGACCACTACCGCTACTGAGCCCGCCGCCGAGCAGCGGTACCACCGCTCGGCTCACGGAAGTCAGCAGGCCCTCGCCGTCACGGCGGGGGCCTGTCCCGGATGAGGACCTGAACCCCCATGCCCCGCGGCCGCTATTCGCTCCATGATCCGCACGATCACACCCCCCTCGCCGAAGAACACTTCCACTGCGCGCCCGGCCCCTCCGGCTGGCGCTACGTCTCTCAGCTCACCGCCCCCTCCGGCGACCACGCAGGCTCCGTCGACCTCGCCATCGACGACCTCGGCCGCCCCATCCGTCTCGAACTGAACGCCGCGAGCTGGCAGGTCCGCGGCGCGGCGCTCGACGGCGTCACCTGGGTCCGCACCGACCCCGCCGGCACCCGGGCCACCGAAGGCAACGTCCGCGCCCACGCGTTCACCGGCACCTCTCCCGCGTTCCTCGTCGCCACCGCCCGTCTCCTTCGCCTCACCCCGTCCGCCGCCGCGACCCGCGTACGCCTTGTCGCCTTCACCGACCCCGTCCTCGCCCCGCGTACCCTCGACCAGTCCTGGGCCCTGATGTCGAGAGAAACACACGCCACTGACAACGGCCCCCTGACCGTGGACGAATACCAGGTCACAGCCCTGGACACCGGCGAGCAGCACGCCGTGCACCTCACGGGAGACGTGGTGCTAGCGGCACCCGGCATCGAGCTGGAACACCTCGAGTCGCCCCCGTCCGTCCTCACCTGACGACGTCCGCCTCTTCCCGACGAGATGTGCGGACACCGCCCGCATCGAGCGCATCGACCGTGGTGGTCGCGGGCTAGGCGGGCGGCGCGAATCCGGTGGAGGGACGGTCGACCTGATCGGGCCGCAGCGCGGCTGGCGGTGCCGCCACGGGCTGCGGTGCCACGCCCTGCGGCGCCTGTGCCGTCCAGGAGGGCGCGGCGGCGGGAGGGCCTGAGGGGCCTGACGGGTAGGGGTAGGCGCCGGGTCGCACCGGAGCGGGTCCGACCGCGCCCGGCGCCGCGAACACGGGTCCACCCGGAACACCGTGCGTGGCCACGGCCGCCCCACCGCCGAAGGACCGCCGGGCCTCCCGCATCTGCCGCTCCTGCACCACGGCCGCCAGATAGGCCGCCGGCGGAATCCCGGACGGCGCCGGGGCCCCCGTACGAGCGGCCAGGTCGGTGGCGAGCCGCTCCGCCATCGCCCCACCGACCTGCGGATCCAACTGCTGCATCCGCGTCAGGTATTGCCGGATGGCCAGCCACAGCCCGTCCGGAACCGCGGACAGATCAAGCTCGGAGAAACGCCCCATGAGCCAGGGCGGCGGCGGAGGCACAAAACCCGAACGACCGGCCGGCACCCTTTCCCGTACGACGAGGGTCCCCGCGAACACGTCACCCAGCCGCCGCCCGCGCGCCGACACCAGCGAGGCGATGCACGCGATGATCCCGAACGTCATCAGTAGCTCGACCACGCCCACGGCACCGCGAACCAGCGCGTGCCGGAACCGGATCGGTCCGCCGTCGTCGCGCACCACCCGCAGCCCGAACGCCAGCTTGCCGAGCGAGCGACCGTGGCTGAGGGTCTCCACCGCGATCGGCCCGCCCACCAGGACGAGAAGGAAGCACGCGATCGAAAGGGCGACCTGCGCGGCCTCGTCCAGTGAGGCCGTCGCAGCCACCAGGCCGATGGTCACGACGACATAGACGGTCACCAACACGACCAGATCCAGCAGGACGGCCAGCGTCCGGCTCGGCAGTTTCGCGGGGCGCAGCTCCAGCGCCACCGCCTCGCCCGTCACTAGCTCACTCACGTGCGCCGTCCTTCCCCTGACCTGCCTCGAGAACAGCCAGTCTGCCAAGCTGAGGGCACATCGCGCCGCAGTACGACAAGCTGACACTTACGACGAGCAGCCGAGGAGCAGCCAACCAGATGGACCTCGACGTCTTTGTGTCCGCCCACCGGGCCGAGTGGGACCGGCTCGACGCACTGATCCGCCGCCAACGCCGCCTCACCGGGGCAGAGGCGGACGAACTCGTCCTCCTGTACCAACGCACCGCCACCCACCTCTCCCTGATCCAGTCGAGCGCTCCCGACCCTCAGCTGACGGGACGCCTCAGCCAACTCGTTGCACGCGCGCGAGGAGCCGTGACAGGCACGCGCCGAGCCTCCTGGCGCGATGTCACGCGGTTCCTGGCGCACGGCTTCCCCGCTGCGGTCTACCGCTCGCGGCACTGGTGGGTTCCCACCGCTCTCCTGTCCACCGTGATCGCGGCCCTCCTGGGATGGTGGATCGGCACGCACCCCGAGGTCCAGTCGGCGATCGCCGCCCCCAGTGAACTGCGCGAACTCACCCGCCCCGGCGGCGAGTACGAGACCTACTACTCCAGCCACCCCGCCGCGTCCTTCGCTGCCCAGGTGTGGACGAACAACGCGCAGGCCGCCGCGATGTGCCTGGTCCTGGGTGTCTTCCTCGGTCTGCCCGTGATCTGGATCCTCTTCCAGAACATGCTCAACCTGAGTATCGGCATCGGGCTGATGTCCTCGGCCGGACGCCTCGACACCTTCCTGGGCCTGATCCTGCCCCACGGCCTCCTGGAGCTGACGGCCGTCTTCGTCGCCGCGGGAACGGGCCTGCGACTGGGCTGGACTCTGATCGACCCCGGCCCTCGTCCCCGCCGAACCGCACTCGCCGAAGAGGGCCGAGCCGCCCTCGGCATGGCAATAGGCCTGGCCCTGATCCTCTTCATCTCAGGAGCCATCGAAGGCTTCGTCACGCCGTCCGGTCTCCCCACCTGGGCCCGCATCAGCATCGGGATCGCCGCTGAACTGGCCTTCCTCGCGTACGTCTATGTACTGGGCGGCCGTGCCGTACGGGCCGGCGAAACCGGTGACGTCGACGAGGCCGAGCGCAGTGCCACTCTCCCGACAGCTGCCTGATGTGCGTCCGCCCTTGCTGACCTGCTAGTCTCCTCTTCGCCCCACAGAAGCCGTTGACGCGGAGACGGTGGGGAGGTAGATTAGAACAGTTGCCTAGAAACGGATCCGTCCGGTGGCAGCGGTCAGGGTCTGCCTGCTTCTGGAAACGTCGTTTTCCGAGGGGCCCCTCCCGATGATTCAGAAATGGATGCCGGTCAGTTCGGCCGAAAACCTCTGATAAAGTCGGAACCGCCGGAAAGGGAAACGCGAAAGCGGAAACCTGAAAGGCACCGAGGAAATCGGAACCGGAAACGGTCTGATAGA
>NZ_JBIVKZ010000007.1:260981-431517 GCF_044751025.1 Streptomyces sp. NPDC088747 | reverse complement strand
ACGCGGTAGGTCTTTCCGTCCCGGGTGATGCTCGCCAGCGCGTCCTGGGAACCGCCCCCGGAGAAAGTGACGTCAGCCGCGGAGGCTTTCGGTACAACCGCACCGGACGACGTGGTCTCCAACGTGGTGTCGATCGGGATCCACCCGGACGCCTTCTTCACACGCACCGGCACCGGATCAAACCCGACGGTAAACGTGCCGTCCGGCTGAGCAGTGACGAGTTGAGTCGGAGTCGTCTCCGCACTTACCTCAACAGGCGAACCGGATTCTGCGGCCTTTTGCGACGCGGCGGCCTCGGGCGACAGATCAGCCGTATCGAGTGTCGCCGTCTGGGATCCCGAGGCTGTCGCGGAGGCCGCCTGCGCATTCGCCGCTCCTATCAAAGGCACGAGAAGTGCCGACACGACGAGCCAGGTTCCCACCGGCACTCGTCTGCCGTTTGCCCGTACGCCGACAGCGCGACGCTCCCCACCCCACCGCATAGCCCCCACCTTGCTTTTACAGGTCGTTCACAGCCGAGTGATCAAAGCCCGACGGGGCGCCACGCGTCAATCACATCTCGCTGGCGCCAATTCCAGCAAATCCATCTAAACGCCACGCCAGACAGGTAAAAGAAGGGACTGCGATGATCGATGTAGGGGACATGAAAGTTCAAAGAAGTCTCAAAGAAATCACTTGCAAACCCTCGTAAACCAAAAAGATCGACAAGGCAAAGCAAACTAATGTCCGCTTCCCGATCGCACGGATAGGCCAGGGGAATTTTTCTTCTCCAAGGTCATGAACAAGGCACTCCACTCCCTCGGACCCACTTCGCCGCCGCCACCAGCGCCCCGCGGGAGGACATCGTCGCCAGGTCCCCCACGCCCTGTCCGCCCAGGGGGAACACCACCGAGATCTACTCGCCACGGCACTCACTGATCCGGTCCCCGGCATCCGCTCCCTCGCGGCCATCCTGATGACGACGCGCCCTCCGCAAGGACGGCAGCTACCCGCCCAGCGACGAGAGGCCCTCAGTCAGCACCTGGCGCGCGAGACGGACGACTCGGTACGTGACCCCATTGAGAGAGCGCTCAACCTGCGCATGACGAGGGCGAGGTGAACGTGCCCGGCGTCACCGTCCTCAGTGTCGACATGCTCGCCTCTCGGACTGGGCTGAGGGCGTGACGTGGGCGTGATCGCTTCCTGCTGACGTCGTTGACGAAAGGGCCCGGAAGAGCATGACCGGGACGAGGGGCGCCTCGACCGCGGCAGGCTGAGGGAGACTAGGCCCTGATATCGGACCGGATGCGGGCAGTGAGGACTGAGGCCCATGGGTGAAGGGGCATCGGGCGCTGTGGCGTCTTCGCGCTGGGCTCCGGCTGTGGAGCAGCTGCCGGGTGGGCTTGCGGAGCTTGTCGGTCCTGTGAAGGGTACGGTCACGCTTCCGTTGCATCTGGCGTGGTCGGGGCTGCGTACATTCGATCTGGGTGATGAGAAGCTGCTGCTGGGGATGTACCGGATCGTTCTGCTCAACGGCCGGTACGAGGACTTCACCAGTTATCTCGACGGTGGGCTGCTGGTGAGCCACTGGCCTGTCCTGCGCAAAATGCTGGGCCGCGGGGTGCGTGCCGCGTGGGAGGACCGTTTCGCCGTGTTGCGGCAGGCGTCCGCCGCGTGACCTTGCACGGCCTGCCCGACCACCATCGCCGGCTGCTTTCCGACACTCTCGCCGCCGCCCCGGCCACGGAAGCCACCTGCGAGGTGGACCTCCTCAAGGAAGTCCTGTGGCGCCCTCCCATCATGCTGGATGTCGGGCCGGTCCTTGACCTCGACGACCTCATCAGCACAAAGGTGCGCGCGCTCGGCGACCGCGGCCTCGCCCGCGACGCCATCGACGTCCACGCCGCCCGCCACCTCTACACCATCCCCAAGCTGGAGAACCTCGCTGCCCGACGCCCGGAGGAGTTCGACCTCCGTGAACTCCACAACCGGCTGGAGAGCCTGGAGTGGGTCAGCGACGCCGAATTCGAGGCATACGGCATGGACGCCCTCCGCATCGCAGAACTGCGCCACTGGGCCCAGCAGTGGCTGGACGACCTCGCCCAACGGCTCGCAGAACCCTTCATCGAACCCCCGACCCCTAGCCCCTCGCCGCAGGCAGGACGCACCTCAGACCGGAAGACAAGGTGTTGCAGTCACCACTCAGCGCTCACGGCCAAAAGCACTGGTCGCTGTGATGAGCGCTTCAGTTGGCCCCATCGGCCATTCAGAGCGCTCAGCTCGCGAGGCTCTGCCCAGGGGAGCGTCCAGCGGCGCGTCTGTATCCGGACGGTGGATCTTTGCGGAGAGCGCGGTCTGGGAGGGCGTACATGGGCTGGCCTGCAACGGCTCGGGGCCAGGTGGGCCGGGCGCCCTGACGTTGGCCGCCCGCTGGCGTGGGCCTGGCGGCCGTCCAGAGCGGCGGACGGGCGTCGTCACGCAGGGACGCCGAGCGGCGGGTGCTCAAGCACACGGGGCTTGTACTCGACCAGCTGGATACGGCCGTCGAAGGTGTGGTGCTCGATCATGTCGAGGGCAACGTCCGGATAGCCGTCGTAGATGCGTTCCTCGCCCGTGGCCCCGGTGATCACCGGGAACATCACGACCCGGAACCGGTCGACGAGTCCGGCTCGCAGCAGGGACCGGCACAGGCTGAGGCTGCCGATCGTGCTGAGGAGCCCCGATCCACTCGACTTCATGGCGCGGACCGTCTCGATGGCGTCGTCGCCAACAAGCGTGGAGTTGGCCCACGTCAGTGGCTCCTTGAGAGAGGAGGAGAACACCACCTTGGAAGCTTGCGTGAGCTCGTCGACGGACGCCTCCTCTTCGGGCCTGAACTCGTCTTGGCCACTGGGGGCCTCGCCCGCGGCGAAGCCCGACATCAGGCGGTAGGTGTTCGCTCCCATCAGGTAGGTGGCCTCGGGCTGCTCGCCGAGCCATGAGAGGTACTCCGGGCCCTCAAGGCCCCAGAACCCGGGCCACCCCTCTCCCGATGCGTAGCCGTCGAGGGAGGTGATGAAGTCGACGAGAAGCTCCGACATGGCGGGGTCCCTTTCCTGAGGTGTCACGAGCTTGGACCGGCCGGGAGCCACAAACTCATCGGCCGCGCAGTGGAGCAACGAGAAAACGGCCCGGCCAACCATCACGCTCAGCCGGGCCAGGTACGACGCTCAGGGGCCAGCTGAGACGCTCAGTCACAGTCGCTGTGACTGAGCGTCTCAGCTGGCCCCTGAGTGCTTCAGAGGGTCACCGTGACGCACAGTCCGTGCGTCGGCGCCTTAGAGATCAAACTCCGTGCCAGCCCTGATCGCCCTGTAGACACTTCGTCCTCGGGGCCGGGATGCTAGACAGCATGGTCAACGTGCTGCTGCCCCTGGTCACGCTTGTCCTTGGCTTCATCGCAAGCTTCTTGCTTGAGCTAGCGCGTAATCGCTGGACGGCGAAGAACGTGCAGGACGTTCGTAGAGCAGACCGTCAGCAAGTCGCACACGAGGAACGAGTGGCCTATGAGCGTGATGGGCTTCGCGCCGTGCACACTGCCATTCACGACCTTCTGAGCAAGGTGAACGCGATCGCCATCCCACTGAAGAAGGCCGAAGCCGCGGGCCTGGACTGGAGTGAGAGTGATCACGGGCAGGAGCTCCGGGCAGCGGCCATGCACGCGAACGCGAGGTGCAGTCATGAGTCCGCTCTGCTGCTGCATCCCCCGGCGATCGAGGCGGTTGAACGTCTGACAGCTGCCGCATTCCCGATGTACTGGACTCGCGCGTCTGGAAGCGATGACGATCAACGCAACGAGTTCTTTGAGGCCAACGAGGCCGCTACAAGGGCCATCGCTGCACGTCTTCGCGAGCTCTATAACCTCATACCGAGCGGCGATTGACGTAGCGGCTCTTGAAACTATCCTGCGGCCAACAGTGACGCTCAAGATGGCCAATTGAGGCGCTCAGTCACAGCCGGGTGTGACTGAGCATTTTAGTTGGCCAGTTGAGCGTCGGCGGGGCAGGGTGCCGGCCGTGCACGGTTGTTGATGTGGGTTCCGTGTTTCCTCGGTGTACGGCTCGCGCAGTGTGCTGTCGTCATGGGTGACGTACAGAGCGTCGACGTATTGGAAGCTCCGGTGTGGTCGCATTCCTGCCTGCTGGAGGAACTCGTGCTGTCGTACGCGCTGCCCGGTCGTGCCACTGAGTGTCTGGACCTGGGACCGGGATGGCCACGTACATGGACGGTGACGTGGAAAGCTGGTACGTCCGAGGTCGTCGTCCCGGTGAAGGATCTGTCGGCCGGGCCAGGCGACGGCACCACGCCGCAGACGGACTACGGCGGCCCCTGGAAGATCGAGTGGCGGCTACCCGTCGTCTTCGCCTGCCCGCACCACCAACGTTTCCTCGAACACCTCTGCCCGGCCTGCCGGCGATGCATCGCCGACCACGGAGTCGGACAACTCATTCCCCGCCCGACCATCGCCGGACTGCACCCGACCCAATGCCGAGCACCCCTCGACCACGGCGCCCGCCGCACACAACGAGCCGCACAACTCTGCGGCGGCCGCCTGGACCACCCGCAGCTCACACTGGGCGGGCCCTTGCCCAAGCAACTCGCCGACCTACAGGCGAAGATCGTGAGCATGCTCAGCCCGGCCACCCCGGCGGCGACCGCCGGGCAGTACTTCACCGACCTCCAGATGACCAGCGGCCTCGTCATGATCACCTGGCCGAAGGCCCGCCCCACCGCCTCTGGCGTCGACACGCACCGCGCCGACCAAGTGCTGGCCGAACGCCAGGACCCCTCACTCTCGATGCACGTCAGCACACCGTCCCAGGACGCCCGTGCATGCGCCAGCATCCTCCTGGCCGCCGACACCATCCTGCCAGCCGACGACCTGCGAGCCGCGCTGGCTCCGCTCGCACCGGTCGAAAACCGCACCCGCAGCGGCATCGACCCCAAGCGTCACCGCAGTTGGGACGCGGCCTTCCAGCGAAACCAATACGACTGCTCCGAACGATTCCAGAATGCTGCCGAGTATCTGGTCTCCACCCACCGAAAGCGTCGCGGCACCCGGAGCACCGGCGGAGGCCGCCTTTCCCCAGCGCGGCCTCGACTACGGCCCCCAGCACGTTCCGGCGTTCCTCCCGCTGAAGTGGGCCGAGCGTCACCTCGGCGCGTTCACCGCCGGAATCAGCATGCCGGTCCTGCGGCGCACATCCGCCGTCTTCCTCGTCCGCCGAGCCCTCGTGGGAGCGTCGTCGACGCTGCCGAGTTCCTCGGACTCCGCATCGCCGGACAGGGCCTGGGGACCCCCATCACACGGTGGGCCCGCAGCCAACGAACCCCCCGATGCCTACGACCGCGCCCTCGACGCGATCACCGAAGACCTCACCTCTGCGCCGATGATCGACTACCGGCACCGCCGCGAACGCCTCGCCGACTGGGCGATGCCGCCAGACGCATGGCGCAAGATCACCGACCGGATCGAGCGACAACCCAGCCCCCGCTACATCTCCGAGAACCGCGCGCGCCTCGCCGTCACGGCCTACATCTGGACCCAAGTCACCAACGTCGAGATCCAATTCGCCCCACAACCGTCTGAATCACGCAGCAACCCCGAACTCAACATGGCATGGAATCAGGACCGGTTCAGCATCGGGCAGTGGCTCCGGCAGAACGAAGTGCCTCTCTACCAGCAGATGAGGCCGCTGAGCCTGGACACGTTAGTTGGAACCAGCGAGGCTCGGCGAGCTGGTCGTTCAGGACGGTGGGACACGCTTGTTGGCACCAAGTGGTCATCCTTCTTGCAACCAACCGCGAGTTGACAGTCTTCTTGGAACCAGTTCGCTAGGTTCTGCTCGCTCCACCGGCGGCGCTCAGCCGCACCCGGTGACGCTGGAGGTCGACCTCGGTGACCTCCACCGTGATCAGCTCGCCCTCGTCGACGAGGTTGGCAGGGGTCTCGACCGGCTCGTCGGCCAGCTCTGAGAGGTGAAGGAACCCCACAACGTCGGGAGCAAGCTGCACGAATACACCAAAAGGAACGATCTTGGTGATCGTCCCGGTGAGGATCCGGCCGACCTGATCCGCAAACCGAATGAGTGGATCATCCTGCAGAGCCTTCAGCGAGAGGGTGACTTGTCCGGTTCGAGTCTCGGCAATGATCACCTCAGCGGTGATCCGCTGGCCTATTTCGACTGCCTCGGAAGGGTGGCTGATCCAGCCCCATGTCAGGTCCGGCACCCGGATGAAGCCGGTGCAGAGGCCGTCCGGTTCGCCATCGACGTGAACGAAGACCCCGAAGTTGTGAACCTCGGAGACCGTCCCGGCGACGACCTGCCCTCGTTCAAACGCGAGGAGGAAGGACCGCAAGGCCGGGATCTCGCATGCCCTGGCGGAGAGGTGAAGCTGACCTTCGCGCCAACGCCCGATCTCTTCGGCGTTGATCTCCTGGCCAATCTCAAACAGCTCGGATGGATGGTCCATCCGACGCATCGACGCCTCCTGCCGAGGAATCCGAGCGATCTCGGCTTTCTCACCTTCGGCATCTACAAGCTGCACCAAGACGTCCGCTCCGTCGAACCCGGTGACCCTCACGGTTCTCACGGCCCCCGGACGGGGCTGGTCGATCAAGGACTGCACGCGAGGGTCAGGGGCTGGATCGGACACGGGGGTGAGCCTAGTCGGCGCCGGCCGCACTGGTTCCAACTCTCGTGACAAGATTCCAACTAACGTGTCACGGCTCAGCCGCGGCATCGACACGGAGAGCTCAAACGGCCAACTCACACGCTCACTGGCCACCTGAAGCGCTCAGTGACAGTCGTACTGGTACCGCTTGCGTGAGGCTTCCGCTCAGAAGTCCAGGTCCAGGTAGTCGGTGTCGTTGATTTCCAGATCGGAGAGCCCTCGGGCCCGGGCCCGCTGTCCTGGACAAGAGCGCCTGCACGAACTCGTCCGGCTCGGTCTCCGGCACTGCGGGCGGCGCGGGAGCTGGAGACGCCCCCGTCTCCGGCCTGGCGGTAGCGGTTGTCCGAGTTGCCCGGGCTCCACCGGACTCCTGTACCGGTCGGCTCTACGTTCCGGCGCAGGAGCCGCTTCGCGCGGGTGGGAGAAGCGGCTGGCTACAGCTGCCGGTCGTGTTGTCGCCGCTTCGCCCTATGCGCTCGATTGGAGATCAGCAGGCCCCCGAAGACGACGGCCATGACGGCCGGGTAGACGGCGTGGCCCACGGAGCCTCCGGTGACATGCCATATGGTCAGGCCGACGCACAGGCACAGCATCGGCCAGCACAGCCAAGGGACCCAGCGGGCTCCCGGCTTGGTCCAGGCCGGCGGCTCATGCGTTCGTGATGATCGGGTCACGGGTACACCTCCCAGCCGTACCGTTGCCCGCATTCACCTTGGCCAAGCCGGGAGTTGGGGGCGAACCGCTGTTGGAGAGGGGCCGGAAGGTGCGGGGTGCCGACGGCTCGGGCACGGCAGCGGGAAAGGCAGCCTCCGGCATTCTGCGCGAGGGCCTCTTCCTTCGTCCGCAGATGCAGCCGCTCCTGCTCCTGGCGTTGGCCTTGCACGCCGTCCGAACCGGCTTGCCCGGCTGACCCAGCACTCCCCCGCCCCAACCCCCCTTGTCGGGCAGGGAAGGGCGCCTTACCCGCACTGAACGCGGGTGGGGCGTCCTTCCCCGCACCACAACAGTGGCCGGATTCCGGGGGCTAGTTGCGGGTCAGGAGTACGCGGTAGGCGTTGGAGTAGCCGTGCTTTCGGCCGTACGGGGCGAAGAGCTTGTCGCCGAGGAACGCGAGGACCATCAGGGGTACCGAGATGAGCATGCTGGCCTTGCGCGCGATTTTGCGCAGCGGACTGGGCGGTTTGGGGTGCCAGGGCACGTCGTTGCCGCCGACGGTCCAGTTGGCCCACAGCGCGAGGGCGGCGACCGTGTCCATGCCGCCGTGGGGCTCGGACCGCTGCTCGTCCACGACGGTGAAGCCGACGTCCTCGGCTGCTTTCTTGAGGTTGGCGATGGGCATCAGGTTCAGGTGCTGGGGCTGGAGCCAGGGCATCCAGTAGCGGCCGAGGATGCGGCCCCATTTGCACTCGGGGTCGGGCAGTTCGATGACGAGGTGTCCGCCGGGTGGCAGTACGGCGGCTGCGGCGGCCAGTTCAGCTTTCGGGTCGAGGGTGTGTTCCAGGTAGTGGAACATGCTGAGGACGTCGTAGTTCCCGGTCAGTTGTGCGGTCATTTCCGGGAAGTTTCCCCGGAATCCGCGTGTGATCCAGCCGTGTTTCTGGGCCAGTTCGACGCCGGCGCTCATGTCGAGGCCGTGGAACTCGGTGTCGGGCAGGATCTCGGCGGCTGCCTTGCAGAAGTGGCCGTGCCCGGTGCCGACGTCCAGCCAGCGCTTGGGCTGGTGATGGCGGGTGAGCAGCGAGGCCCGGTCCTTGAGTCCGGAGGTGTTGCCCTCGAACATGGCGGCCATCTGCTGCTCGCCGAGGCCGTCGTAGCAGTCGCGGTAGTAGAACTCCAGTCCGGCCAGGCTCAGTCGAGGGTTCTGGAAGATGTGCCGGCAGTCGAGACATTGGGCCAGTTCGAACTGGCCCGGCTTGTGCTGCAGCAGGTCCACGGTGCGTAGCCGGGTCGACAGGCGGGCGCTGCCGCACCAGGGGCAGTCGGGGCGAGGGGGTTCGTAGAAGCGGTCCAGTCCGGCGGCGATGTCGGCGAGGTACTGGGGGCGCCTCGCGGCGACAGGGTCCGTCTTCGGCAGGGGGGAGGCCGTCATGCGCGGCAGCGTAGCGGCGGTCAACGTTCGCTGTCTGCGCGCTGGTGTTAGTAAGTGGGGGCGGTCCGGGCCTGGTTGTGGTTGTTCTCGCGGTGGTCGCTGCGTTCCAGGTGGGCTCGGTCCGTTGCGCTTCGCGGTCCTGAGGCCGCTTGACGGGTGGCTGGCTATGGAGCGGGGCGGGGGTGGTCCGAGAAGGAGAGGCCGGCTCCTCCCGCCGGTGTGATGCGGCAGGCGATTTTGGTAACGTCCGCCGGCTCAGGTCCCTCAGGTGAACGCTGTTTCTTCGACGGCCCCGTAAGAGCTCTCCTTGGTGCCGTGCAGGCGCTGATGCTGTGGCATGTCACGGCGACCATAGGTTTTTGGGGGTCACGCTTCTTGCGGGTGGCCGCCGTCTCCTTCGACCACCAGGCGGTCGGCTCCGGGCTCTTCATCCTGTTCGGCGATGGTGACGTCGATCCGGCCGTCACCGGTGGTGTCGAACTGGTAGAGATCGGCCTTCCCGTCACCGGTGGTGTCGATCATCCACACGTCGGGCTTGCCGTCGCCATTGGCGTCCGCACTGAGGACGACGTGATGCTCATCGCCCTGAGTGTCGATCACTTCTTCACCGGCGTCCGCTGCGGTGTCCGCTGTGGTGTCCATGACGGCCGGATGCCCCCGGATGAGGGGGCGAAACGAGCACGGTCGCGGGATGGGTGAGGGGTTCCGTGCTTCGGGGCCGGCCGCCTCTTGGCCCCCGCAGGGCGGCAGGGGCACCGGAAGGGTGCGGCGCCCCGAGCGCAGCCCGGGATCCGGGAGGGCGAGGTCGGCGGTCGTCACCGTCGTGTTCTCGGCGGGGCCGGTGTGCTGTGCCAGGCTGGTGGTGCCCGGCGGTACCCGTCATCTCGGAGCCGTGCCAGCGCCGGGTACCTGTCGTCTGCGGTGCGTCGCAGCCGGACGGTGGTGCCGGTTGCCGGTTGCCGGTTGCCGGTTGCCGGTCAACAGTCAGCGGTCAGCGGTCAGCGGTCAGCGGTCAGCGGTCAGCGGTCAGCGGTCCAGTGCGGGCAGACGGGCCAGGCCTGTGTCGAGGAGGATGTGCTCGATGGTTTCGGTCAGGGCGCTGGCGGCGCCGATGACCTTTTCACCGCCGCCGGGCAGCAGGTCGAAGGGCCGGTACCACTCACGCAGTTGTGTCTCGGTGACGTCGTCGGCGATCGGCTTGGTGGTGTGCCGGGCGAGAGTCTCGGCGAACGGCACGTCCAGGTAGTAGCCGTGGCTCGGGCCGCGGTGGTCGGCGCGGAGCTGGGCGAGCATGTCGCCGTAGTGGTCGGCGTAGAGGATGCCTTCGATCACGACGTGGAACCCGGCGTCCAGGGCGTAGCGGGCTGTCAGGTCGATCAGGCCGATGTTCGCTGCGTTCGGCCGGTCGCGCTCGCGCAGCACGATCCGGCGGAGATTGTCCTGACCCACCAGCGCCAGACCACGCCCGAACCGTTCTCGCACGCCGGCCGCGACCGACGACTTGCCCGACGCGCTGTTGCCGCGCAGCACCACCAGCCGGGTCTCCTCCGTGCCCACCATCACGGTCGTCACGTTACCGACAGTCGGGCACTGCTCGGGCGTATCCCTTGCCGGTGGGGAACGGTCTGCGGCGCCAGGTCCTCGTCGGGCGGGCGCTGGTGGGGCCGGGAGCCACAGCGCGGATCTCGTTCCCGCCGGGTGGGCCCGGCGGGCGGCCGCGGTTCATCCTGGACCTGCGCGCCCCCGGTCTCCGGCCGGTCCGGCCGGGGTGGGAAGCCGAGCCGGTCGGCAGTTGCGTCAGAGGGTCCGTTGGTCCCCCGTGCGGAACGCTGTCATCAGGAGCGTGTCGGCAGCGCGCGGCCCCGGCCGGCCGGGCAGCACCTCGGTACTGATCCGGGTGAACCCGGCCTCGTCGAGGAGTTTGGTCCACACGTGTTCCTGGAGTACCCAGCGGTGCAGGAGGGCTGCCCCGCCGTCCGGCGTCTTCGCACCGATCTCGGTGTGCTGGGCGTCGGAGTGCGCGGGCGCGCCGCCGAGGTGATGGGCGAGGGTGGCGAACACCAGCCGCCCACCAGGGCGCAGCGCGCTCGCCGCCGCCGGGAGCAGTTCGCGCGGCTCGGTGAAATCGACGGCGCCGAAGACGCTGTAGAGCACGTCGTAGGTGCCGGCGCTGGTCCGCAGGTGGGCCGGTACGTCGCGATGAAGCAGGCGCAGCCGCGGGGCGAGGTGGCCGTACAGGTCGCCGGCCATGGCGTGCTGGGCGGGCGAGGCGTCCATGGCGGTGATGCGGGCGGGCTGGTGGTGGACGGCCAGGTGGGCTGCGTGCCGGGCCGCCCCGGCGCCGAGATCTCCTACGCGGCGGCCGGTGAGGTCGCCGAGGAGTTCCGCTCCGGGACCGCTGTTCTGGCCCCAGTTCCAGTGGAAGGCGCCGGGCACGGTGCGGTCGGTGGCGTGCCGGGTGCGGCCGTGGTGATGCCAGAGGTCTGCGGTGCGGGTCACCCGGCTCATCCTGGCGGCGGCTATCGGCCGGCGGGCAGGTTCGGCCGGATCTCACCCGAGGGTGTGGCACGGGCCCCGGCCTGTGGCCGGGGCCCGTGATCACTGTGTGTCGGGCTGGTCAGTGGGAGTCGCTGCCGGGGTGGCAGGGGCCGCACTTGGCGGCGTCCGCCCACAGCGGGAGGTCGACGTCCCAGCCGTCGGCGGCGATCACGTCCGCCGTGCGCAGCACCGAGCCGTCGTCCTTGACGTCGACTTCAGGCAGGTGGTGGAGGAAGTGGCCGCCGTTGAAGCGGTTGCACAGCTCGAAGTAGGTGAGGGTGTCGAGGATGACGGTGTGGACGCCGATGTCGACGAGTGTGCTCGGGGCGAGTCCGAGGCTTTCGCCCCGGTGCCGCATGGCGGTCAGCAGGTAGGCGTAGCCCTGGCCAAGGACACGGGCTGCCATGACCGAGTCGTAGGGGTGGTCCCGCATGAGGAGCCGGACCTGCTTGTCCCACAGGGCTGCCGGCACGGCGTTCCGGGCTGAGCGGACGGTGCCGGCTGTCGGGTCGAGGGCCGGGGGGAATGCGGCTGCGGTTGCCATAGGTGCCTCCAGTGGGCGGTGCCCCGCGGCTCGGGGCGATGCGTCCAGCACACCGTGCCGGCCGGCCGCAGCGTGGTCATCTGCCGTACGGCGCAACGGCTTTGCGCATCCTGCAAGCGGCCTCGACGACGCCTGCGACCCCCTCTACCGTGGGACGCCCCCGGCAGTGCGTGCGGTGTGGGAGGGTTCCGTGCCCGTAGACCCGCTCTGGAACAGCATGACGGCCAGTCAGATGGCCTCGCAGCGCCGTCCCGGCGCCCTGATCCGGCTCGGACGCGAACACCATGCGTGGACGCTGGCCGCGTTCGGGGAGCGGATCGGCTGTTCGGCAGCCACCGTCTCTCGTCTCGAACGCCGCTCGCGGGTGGTCGACTTGGCGCTCGTGCACCGGGCGGCGGCCGAGGTGGGCATGCCCCGACACGTCCTGATGACTTCTCTGGCGCCACCTCTCGTTGCGGTACCGGCCGGTACTAGAGTGACGGCCTGTTCGCGTGACGCCGAGGAGGACCCCATGCGCCGCCGTACGCTGCTCACCGCCACGGCGGCCACCGGACCGGCTGCCCTGCTCATGGGGCTGGACGAGGCCCTCGCCGCCACCCCGGCGCCAACGAGTGGCCTGGGGCCGCTGGACCGCCGCCTGGCCACCGCCCGCCAGTTCTACGACAAGGGCGTGCACGGCCGGCTCCTGGCCGTGCTGCCCGGCCTCATCGCGGACGGACACCGTGGCGCCGTCTCCCGCCGGGGCCTCGACCAGGCCCGGCTCTCCGCCGTCTACACCCTGGCCTCCTCCGTCCTCAGCAAGGTCGGCTCCCACGAGCGGGCCCGGCTCACCGCGGACCGGGCCCGCACCTGGGCCGAGGTGTCCGGCTCACCGCTCGCGGCGGCCGCTGCCGCCCGGGAACTGGCGATCGTGTGGCGCCACCAGGACCACCACGGCGAGGCCCAGCGCCTCATGACGTCAGCGGCCGCCGATGTGGAAGCGACCGGCCTGCGCACAGATGCTTCAGCGGCCGCGTACGCGCAGATGCTGTGCACGCTCGCCTACACAGCCGCCCGGGGAGGGCAGCGGGCCCAGGCGCTGGCGATGGTCGAGGAAGCTCGCCGCTCCGCCCGCCACCTGTCCCAGGCGCCGCCGCCTGGCCGCCTGTTTCCCATCAGCTCGGCCGCCGTCGACCTGTACGCGGTCGGCGTGCACTGGGCACTCGGCGACGCCGGCGCCGCGCTGGAAGCCGGGAAGAATCTGCGGCCCGGTCAGTTCCCGACCGCCGAACGCAAAGCGAGGCTGGGCACGGACATGGCGCGGGCCTGGTGGGCGTGGAACCGGCCCGAGCAGACCGCCCGCGCGCTGCTGGACGCACACCGGGCCAGCCCCGGCGAGGTCCAGGACCGGCCCGCGATCCGCGGCATCATCAACGAACTTGCCGAGCGGCACCCGCACACCACGGGCGTCCGCGAGCTCCACTCCGCCGTGGCGATCGCCGGCTGACCGCCACGACCGCGACAATCCCACGGCCCCACCCACGTTTCCGCGCGGGGTGCTGCCGCCCCGCAGGCGTGGTGGCGGACAGCTCGTCCAGGGCCGGTGGTGACGTCGGCGAACGGGAGCGGGCCGTCGGCCGGTGTGGGTAGGCCGGGGGCGTCTGGGGTTCGGGCCAGGCGAGCGGACAACCGGCGGCGCGTGGTGGAGGCGCGTGTCCCGGCCGGGGGGTGGATCGTGTCTGTTGCCGCGGCGCGGGCGGGCGGGCCGGTCACCTCGTTTTGAGGTGCCGGCCGTTTCCGCGTCGCTCGTGTGCTCAGGCTGCCTGCTTCTTGAGCGAGGCCAGGTGGGCGAAGACGACGACGTTGGCCGAGTAGCCGTGCTTCTTGTCGAAGCTTCCGCCGCATGTCATGAGTCGGAGTTCGGGACGGTTGGTGGTTCCGTACACCTTGTTGTCGGGGAACTTGTCTTTCGCGTACTTCTTGACCTCGTCGACGGTGAAGACGGCGGTCACCCGGTCGGCCCGGGTGACCTTCACCGTGTCGCCCCGGTGCAGGGTGTTGAGGTTGAGGAAGATCGCCGGTCCGGTGTCGGTGTCGCGGTGACCGACGATCAGGGAGGTTCCCGCTTCGCCGGGTGAGGGGCCGTTGCGGAACCAGCCCACCACTTTCGGCCTGCTCAGCGGTGGGGCGCCGAGCCGGCCCTTGCTGTCGAGGTCGAGGCCGGTGACCGGGGCCTCGATGAAGATGGCGGGGATGGTGATCTTCACCGGCCGGGAGCGTGACAGGGGTGCGTGCTGGGCCTGTTGGGGGCCCCGGTCGCCGCCGCCCTCGGCGTCACCAGCGCGGGCGGCGGCGGGCGCGGACCCGTCCGGGGAGTCCGAAGTCGCCCAGACGATGCCGGTCACCAGTGCGAAGGTCGCGCACAGCGTCATCGACAGACGGCACGCACGACTGGGGCCCCGTCGTCGCCGTGGCCGTGGCCGTGGCTGTTGCCGTGGTTGTGGCTGTTGCCGTGGCTGTGGCCGTCGGCTCTGGCTATGCCTCGTTGCGGGCACGGCGGCGCGCGCCTCGGCGGATCATGATCAGCGTGGCGAGACCGATCCCGCCTGCGGTCAGGGCGGCGGCGGTCCCGGCGTTGGAGTCGCTGGAGTCGCTCTGGGAGCTGACGTTCTCCAGGTCCGGGACGCCTCCGCCGCCTGCCGGCACCGCGCCGATGGGCTTGCGGTAGTCCTTGTCCGGGCCGATCTTGTCCGCGGGGCTGCGGTCGTGGTTCTGGTGCCGGCGGCAGTCGACCGCGAACCTCTTCTGCTTGGGGCCCGCCGGGGTGGTCCACACCAGCTGGTACGTGCCCTGCGGGAGCCGGTACTTGGCGCTCTGCGCCGAGCCGTTGATCAGCGGCAGCGTGCTCTGCAGCGTGTCGCCCGGCGGAACGGTCGGAGGCTGCGCGGTGATCGTCCAGGCGACCGCCGGCAGCGACTCGAAGTTGCTGGCGGAGAGGACGAACTCGCACACCTCGACTCCGTCGCCGCCGCGCGAGTGCCAGTCGAACGAGCGGACGTCGATGGCGCCGCTGTCACCGGGAGCGGCATAGGCAGCTCCCCCTCCGGCGAGGGTGGCACCAGCGACGACGGCGGCCACTGCGGCACTCCCCTGGACGCTACGGGAGCGGAGGAAAGAGGACATGACCATGCTGAACTCCTTCAAGCCCGGAATGATTGTAGTACTTATTGACCAAGCCCCTAAGGAATGCCATAAAACGGGAAAAGAAGCGTTGAGACACCGCAAAAGTCTTCAGATACAACCCGAATAGACCAAGTCGCCCCCACGGCTGCGTCCGTCACACCTGGTCAGAAGCCTTTCCACGCGCGCGTGGTGAGGCGTGTGCGATGTGGACGTGGATGCGGATGCGGATGTGCCGCGCCGTGCCGGGCGTGGAGAGGGCCGGGCGAGACTGGAGTGGCCGCTGCCGCCGGAGTAGGTGGCGGCAGCGGCCAGCGCCTGCCGGGGGCGTTGTGCCTGCGCCGCCGTGGACGGCGCCCCGGCCGGTGCCGGGGGCGTGTGTGCCGTGAACGTCTGCGCCCCGGAACGGTGTTGCTGAACACGCCGTGGCGCGGTCACGTGGGCGCCTCGGTGACAGCCCTTGGCCGACCGGGGGGCGGGGCCATGAGGGGGTGCTTCGAGCGCCGACGCCCCGGCCGCGCCGCGCCCGGCCTCCGCATCCCGCCCCGTCTCGACTTCCTTGTCGCGTAGGGAGGCTGACGCCCGTTCACCGGTGAGGAGGGACCATGATGCCGAGGACGGGCTGGTCCTGGAAGGGGCGAAGGGGCGGGTGATGGGGCTGCTTGATCAGATTCGGGCCTGGCGTGTGCATGGCCCAGCGGTCAGCAGGACGTGGGGAGCGCGGCCGTACGGGGCACGACCGGCAACGTCCAGGACATCATCGGGGGCATCTGGTGCCGCGTGGGGAACCGTCAAGCGGGCTTGTTGGCTGTTGGCTGTTGGCTGTTGGCTGTTGGCGGGGGCGTTACCTGCCGAGGAGGCCGGAGACGGCGTCCACCAGGCCGTCGAGCAGGCCGGCTGCGGGTGTCTCGGTCGGCGAGGGTTCGGCCGGGGTGCTCGGCGGCGAAGGAGTGGCCGAGCCCGGCGGCGTCGTCGCTTCCCCGTCGGTGGCGGGGGGCGTCGTCTGGTTCGGCTGGGCGGCGCTTGTTTCCGTGCTGCCGGTGGGCGGTGTCCCGGTGCCGTTCGCCTTGGAGGGCGGGGTGGCGGCCGGGTTGCCGGGTGCGGTGCGCGTGCCGTTTCCGTTCGGCAGTGGGCCAGTCGTCGCGTCCGCGGCCGTGGTAGTCCCGGTGCGCCGGCCCTGCGGTGCTTCCGGGGCGGTGGACGCAGGGCTGTCGGCTGCCGGGGTGGCGGGGGCCTGCCGTCCGGGGCGCGGTGCTTCGTCCGCACCCCGGTCCTGGCTGCCGACGCTACCGGGCATGCCGGGTATGCGGAGCCAGGGCGCGGTGGAGTTGCTGTCGGTGACGGCGACGCCGAGAGTGGCCACGGAGCACACGCAGCCGGCCGCTACGAGCCAGCCCATCCGGCGCATGCGGCTGGCCCGCCGGCCGCTGGGGTCGACGAATATCGGTGCGCCGCCCGGCGATCCGGACCGGCTTTCCGGGTCGTGGCCGTCCGCGGGGTGTTGTGTCGTTGAGTCCTCGCGGTGCGAGGCGCTGTCGTCCGTCTGAGCCTTGGCGGCGGTCTGCACGACGTGTGCGCGGGGGGTGCTTGCGGGTGCCGGGGCTGCGGTGGCGGGCGGAGAGAGGGGCTCCTCGGTCAGGTCCGTCAGGTTCCACTCGGTGGCGGGTATCCGTGCCGCGTCCTGTGGCGAGGGCTGCCACTGCCACATGCCCTTCCGCTGAGCCTGCGGGCTCGGGCGGGGGCGGGGTGCGGCCTCGGCGTCCGGGCTGTCCGCGGCGCCGGGCACGGCGGGCGCCATCGCCGTCGCGCGGTTTTCCGTTCCGGGTGCCGGCGCGTGCGAGTCGTCTGCTGGATCGGCCGTCTCTCGTCGCGGTTGCCGGGGGGCCGGCTCGTGGAGGTCGCGCTCGGTACGGACCATGACGTCCGTGCGGCGTTCCATGACGTCCTTGCCGTGCTGCTTGACGTCCCTGCCGTGGTCCGGGCGTATATGCCTCTTCTCGCCCGCCTTGCCTGTCATGCGACTGCCTCTCACTGGGGTGGTGTTGACCCGACAGCACAACCGGCAGTCGGTGCGGCAGCCGGCGGCGACTCCCTACGATGACAGGGGGTGCCGTCCGCTTGCCGCCGCCGGCCTGCGTGCGTAATCCGTTGCCGTCGTGGCGCCCGGATTGGTCCGAAGTGGAAAAGTTCGGACCAAGCCTGGTGTCCGTATTGGCAGTTACGGTCACCGGGTTCGCCGGGACATCGGTCACGGGGGCGGGAACGGGGCCGGGGACGTGAGCGGCTGCGGTGGAGGCGGAGGGCCGGCGCCCGGCCGGTGGGCCCGTCCTGTCACAAAGGCGCTCGCCCGGCGACGTGATGTGGGGCCGGTGACTGGTGAGGGGGCCCGCGCTGTCGCCGTTCATACGGTCGCGGGGCCGACGGGGAACAAACAGAACTGGTTGACCGTTCATCCGTATGTGGCTGCGGAGGGGACAGTGTCCCCGGGCCTCACCTCCAGCCCATGGGGACGATCGTCCGGCTGAAGCCCCATGGAGCCTTCCGCCGCGAGGCGACCGCCCTCCGCACGCCACCACCTACCGCCCCGGCTGGTCTCCCCCGTCCAGCCGGGGCTCTGACGTTCGCGGCGGCCGGGACGTGGGGCCGGAAGGCGGCCGACAGGCAGGCACCGGCGCCTCGGCAGCGGGCGCCGGCCGGGCCCAGCCGGTGGCCGGTACCGGTCAACGGGGGGAAATTGAGGCGGGGGCCGTCGTGGTGCGTGCGGCGGTGGCCTTCGGCGCCGGACCGTGTCGACGGGCCGTGTACCGGCGGGCCCGTGTCCGGCGGGCGTGCGGCGTTTCGCCGTGCTGCACGGCGCCAGGGCCCGCTTCGCGCTGCTGAAGAGCGCGCGTTGTCCGCACGGGTGCTCCGCCACAGGGCCGGGGTCAGCCGCGGCGGAGCACCATGACGACGGCGATGACGATGATGATGAGGACGACGGTTCCCAGGCCTATGTACATGGGGTTTCGCTTTCTCTCGGTGAACGGCACCTCTGTGCCGCGGAAGTCCGAGTGCCCTCATCTCTGGGATACAGCCGGGCCGTTCGGTTCCTTTGCCCGATTAATACCACCCCACGGATCCGGCTGGGGCGGGCCCGGGCCTTGCGCTCCGGGGCAACCGCCCTGGCGGGGAACGCTGTTCGGGGCGACATCGCCCGCGACGCAGCCGGACCGGGGCGCCGTATCCCCCGGCCTCTCCCCCGCCGGGGTTCGGCTGCGCCTCCCCAAGAGGCGGCCCTGCGCGCTATTTCAGCGCGTGCGCCGCGGCCTGGGCAAGAGTGCTCGCCGCGTCCGAGCGCGCCGCCTTGGTCGACTTCTTGTCGGCCAGCACCTTGGCGGCGGCGGTGAGAACCTTCTTGCCGGGCCTGCGCGACGACTTGGCCGGGGTCTGGGCCAGGGCGCTGCCCGCGGCCCTCTTCTCGGACTTCGACCGGTTCTTGGCCTGCACGGTCTTGCCCGCGGCGGAGGCCGACCCGGACTTGGTCGTCTTCGCGTCGGCCGCGCCCGCCTTGCCGGAGGTCTGCGACAGTGCGCTCGCAGCGGCCGTCCTGCTGCTCTTCGACTTGCCACCCTTGGCGGCCCGGCCTGCCGCTGAGGCGGCCTTCGGGTGCGTGGTGCCGGATGCCTTCGTCTTCGCCATGTCGCTCTCCCTGTGTTCGTCCGTCGGTTCTGTCGTCCCCCTCGGGTACCCGAACTTCCCTGCATGCAACGGCTGAAGGCCCGGCACCCCGGAAGGTGATCGAGCCGGGCACTGCGCGAGCACCCTCGCCCCCTGCGATATCCGGGCCGGCCCGCCCTGCACATGCGTCAACGGCGGCAGGTGCGACGGTGCCGGCGGTGTCCAGGGCGCGCCCGGTGCCGTACAGGTCGCCTCCTCGCGCCGCCCGTAGGCTCTCGCTGCGCAGTTGACGCGGAGCGCGGCACGCCTGTGCTCCAGGGGTTCGATGAACGGAGTGTTCTGTCGTGTCGCACGCTTATGAGGAGGACGTCCTCGCCCGGATCGGCAAGGGCCTCCTCTACTCCGAGTCGGAAGCAGCCTTCCAGGCCCCTCGGCGCCGCACCGAGCAGATCTTCGAGTACAACCACACGCCGCCGGGCGAGACGGAAAGACGCCGGTCGCTGCTCGTCGCGATCTTCGGGTCGGTCGGCCAACGCACGGTGCTGCTGCCGCCGTTCCACGCCGGGTTCGGAAGCAACGTCCACATCGGTGACGACTTCTTCGGCAACGTGAACCTCACGTTCGTCGACGACGTCGACATCCGCATAGGCGACGGCGTCATGATCGCCCCCAGCGTGACGCTGACCACGACGGGACACCCGGTGCATCCCTCACGGCGCGTGGACTTCGCGCGGTTCTCGGAACCGATCGTCATCGAGGACAAGGTGTGGATCGGCAGCAACGTGGTCGTCCTTCCCGGCGTCCGTATCGGATACGGATCGGTCATCGGCGCCGGCAGCGTCGTCAGCCGCAGCATTCCCCCCATGACCGTCGCCGTCGGAACCCCCTGCCGGGTGGTCCGCCCCATCACGGACGACGACCTCACCACCCGTACGGCGGGGGGCAGTTAGTCCCGCGCTTCCGCGAGATGCCCCGTCCTCCGACGGGCCGAGGCCGGGTGTCCGCCCCCAGGCCCAGGCCTGCGCCCTGGCCCTGCTGTCGGCCATCGCCGGGTGATCTTCGTCTCGGGTCGGGCCGGGTGGGGCTCGCCTGGGCGATTTCGGGGCAGACGGTGAAGCAAGGGCAGGTCAGAGACCGGGGGTCTTCGCTGCGAAGGCGAAGGTGATGGCGCTGTTCCTGCCGAGGCCTGGGCCAGCGTGTGAGGAGTCGTTGGAGGAGCGCATGGAGGAACGTGTCGACCACCGCGCGGTGGGACAGCCGCAGGAACAGGTGGGTGAACTGCGGGAGGAAAACGCCCAGTTGCACGAAGCTTTGCGCTCGCACGCGGTGGTGGACCAGGCGATCGGAGTGGTCCTGGCCCTTGGGCGGCTGACCCCGGAGCAGGGATGGGATGTCCTCAAAGAGGTGTCGCAGCGGACCAACGTCAAGCTCCGTCACGTCGCGGAACTGCTCGTCGACTGGGCTCGTACGGGAGACCTGAACTCCGATGTCCGCACGGAGCTGGACCGGCAGCTCGCGCAGTACAAGCGGCGTCGGCAGGCCGAGGAGTGAGCGGTCCTCGCCGGCGGCAACCGCACGCCCGCCGACCGCCCGGTGCAGGGTGCCCGCCCAGAGCAGGACGACGTGCGTGTCGTACGGCTGCGGGGGCGTCGTTGCCCGGTCATCGCGCGCGGGTTCCGCCGGGCGGCCGCGGCGGTGGGCACGAGGTGCGCCCGGTTCCGGGGAACTGCCGTAGCCGTACGAGCCTGGAGGGGGCGTACGTGTGCGGATGCTGCCGCGGGTGCGGGACAGGACGTCGGCGCCGCACCGCGGTACGTTGCCGCTCATGCCCGCGACGCGCCTTGACCTTGCCCGGATCCGGGCGGCCCGCCGTGACATCGACCCGGTCTTCCTGAACACGCCGCTGTACCGGTGCGACGCGTTGGGGCGCGAGCTCGGCTGCGCGGTGAGCATCAAGCTGGAGACGGCGAACCCGGTGCGCAGCTTCAAGGGCCGCGGCACCGAACTGGTCGCCGGCCTGCTGGCCGGGCAGGGCCGCACCGCCGCGGTGTGCGCGAGCGCCGGCAACCTCGGCCAGGCCCTGGGCTGGTCCGGCCGGCGCCGTGGTCTGGACGTGACGGTCGTGGCATCACGCAGGGCGCCCGTCGCCAAGCTCGACCGAATCCGTGCGCTGGGCGCGGAGTTGGAGCTGGTCGACGGCGATTTCGAGATGGCCCGCGAACGGGCCGCGCAGATCGCGCGGCGGCGCGGCATCCGGCTGGTCGAGGACAGTCTCGACATCGAGACCTGCGAGGGCGCGGCGACCATCGGCCTGGAACTGGCGGACGGGGCGCCCTCCTTCGACGCGGTCCTGATCGCCCTGGGCGGCGGCGCGATGGCCACCGGCGTGGGCTACGTCCTGAAGAGCCTCGCGCCGGATGTCGAGGTGATCTGCGTGCAGCCCCTCGGCGCGCCCGCGATGACCCGTTCCTGGCATCAGCGCCGGGTCGTCACCACCGACTCGGCCGACACCATCGCCGACGGCGTCGCCGGCCGGTACCCCATCCCCGCGGTCCTGGAGGACCTCCTCACGGTGGCCGACGACGCCGTCCTGGTCCGCGAGGCGTCCATCGTCACGGCCATGCGGATGCTGCTGGAGCGCGCGGGCCTGATCGTCGAACCCTCGGCGGCCCTCGGCGTCGCGGCCGTCCTGGAGGACCGCGACCGCTTCGCCGGCCGCCATGTGGCCACCGTCATCTGTGGCAGCAACGTCGACCTGGACGCCTACCATCGGTGGGTCCGCACGTGACTGCGGGACGGCACGGGCAGGCAGTGGGAGTAGCGTGCGTATCCCCGGCTGTCCGGTCGCTGGTCGTCCACCGTCTGCCTGGCGCCGCCGGGTTCGCGTGAAGGAGGACAGCCCGTTCCCCGATCGCATCTGCGACCGGGGAATGTGAGCACGCGCCTGCCGGCCCATGTGCCGCCGGGCCGTCAGCGGCCGAGGTCGACGGCTGAGTGACGGCGGGCTGCCGGTGCGGCAATCAGGCGCAACCTGTCGGCGACACCTGGCGTGCGCGGTCACGGCGTTTTCCCGGAAAGAGCAGGGAAATGGGAGCCGAGCTGTGTTCAGGTCGACGGCTTCCCTTCCCTGCTGCTCGTGACGTCGGTCTCCAGGCAGTCAAATGGTGTTCATCCAGTGCCCCATCATGCGTGCTGGAAGATCGAGCTCTGAGATCAATGCCACCAGGCATGGCACCCCGGTTTTCCCCGTCAGCTGTCGTCGTCTTCAGCACGCAAAGCCAAGGGAACGCCGGACAAAATGGTCTCAGGAGAATTCCAAGTGCGGATCGTGGGCGGCGCGGACCAGCGGTGGAGGGCGGCGGGTCGAGTGCTTCGGCTTCTCACCGCACGGGGCGGCCGGGGCCGAGCAGGCCGTGCCGGGCGAACCCTCGGCGGGGGTTGCCCGCCTTCCCCGTGGTCACAGGGAAGGCCGTGCTCGCAGACCTGGTCATGTGAGCGGTACACGGTCCGCCGATGCCCAGCACTGCCCAGCACGCGGTCCGCGCTGCCCGGTTGCGCTCTGTGCCCACGCCTCATGCGGCAAGGTCCCCTGCCGGGAGCAGCACGCGGGGAGCGGGGTGTGGGCAGTGCGCTCGCGGTCGGCTTGCGGGTAGCTGTGGCTGCCGGATCCCCGTACCCGGGTGAGGGCGCACAATCTCTTCAGCGGAGTTCATGCGGGGCCGGAGGGGTGGATGATCTGTCTGATCGGGGTGGGACGTATGGGAGGGCACATCTGCTCGAACCTCGTCCGCGCCGGATACCAGGTTCGGGCCTACGACGTGGATCCCGGGCGCAGAGTCACGGCCTGGGCCGGCGGGGCCCGGTTCGCGGATTCGGCCGAGTCCGCGGCAGCGGGCGCGGACGTCCTGATCACTGTGCTTCCCGGGCCTGAAGAAGTATCAGACGTGGTCGGCGACGCCGTTCTGCAGGCGCTCGCCTCGAACGCGACCTGGATCGACATGAGCAGCAACACGCCTACAGATGCCGAGCCGCTCCGACGACGCGCGACGACACACGGCGTGAGCGTGCTTGACGCGCCGATGGGCGGCTCGCCCACCGACGCCGCCGCTGGGCGGTTGCGGCTCTTCGTGGGGGGAGAGGGCGACGTTCTGGCACGCCATCAGCCGCTGCTGTCCGCCGTGGCCACCCGCGTCACGCACGTCGGCGGCCACGGCGCCGGCTACACGGCCAAGCTGCTGGTCAACCTTCTGTGGTTCGGCCAGGCCGTCGCCACCGCGGAAGCCCTCCTCCTGGCCCAGCGGGCCGGTATCGATGTCGGCGTACTGGCCGAAACCCTGGCCTCCAGTCCCGCGTCCTCCGCCTTCATCCGCAACGACCTTCCCTCGCTGCTGGCCGGCGACTACCTCGCCAGTTTCGGCCTCGACCACATCCTCGACCAGCTGGCAGCGGTCACCGCTCTCGCCGAGCGGCTCGGAACCCCTCACTCCCTCGCAGACGCCGTCCGCCGGGTCCATGAGGACGCGCTCGAGCAGTACGGGCCCGTGGACGGCGAACTGCTCGGGGTGGCCCTGCTGGAAGAGCGGGCCGGGACACTGCTGCGCTCCGCGCCGCAGCCTGGGGAGTGATGAACTGTCCTGCGGCACACGCTCCTTCAGGCCCCTGCGGCTGATGGCACCACGGGGATCGCGGCGCCGACCCGCCCGCACCGTCGGGCGAAGCGTCATGAGAGTTCGCGGCGCAGCGGGACAGAGCCCCTCTCTCCTAGAGGGAGATATGTGAGCGTTTACCCGGTTCGTCGTGTTGAGTGTGGGTGAGGCGCAGTGATCAGTGGTTCGGGGCGTGGTCGATACCGGGTGCCGGGCGGTGGGACTCAGCGGGCGGGAGCCGGCTCGGACGACGGCCGCCATTCCCGCCTGAGCAGCCCGTAGACCCATGAGTCAGAGACCTCGCCGTTGACGACGCAGTCTTCTCGCAATGTCCCTTCACGCAGGAAGCCGAGCTTCTCCAGCACGCGGGCAGATGCCACGTTGCGCGTATCGGCCTCAGCCTGGACGCGATTCAGGTCCAGCGTGTCGAATGCCCACCGCAGCAAGGCACGCGCGGCCTCGGTCGCATAACCGTGGCCCCACGCTGCATCGTCGAAGCAGTAGCCCAGCGACGCGCTGCGGAAGTCCGGATTCCACCTGTTCAGGGTGCACCAGCCGATGAACGCCCCATCGGAGACACGATCGACGGCCAGCCGCGTCCCGGTGCCTTCCATTTCCATCTCTCGGCAACGGGTGATGAACTTCTCGGCGCGCGCGCGTTCGGTCCACGGTGGATCGTCCCAGTAGCGCAGCACGTAGGCGTTGCTCTGCAGCGCGAAGAGGTCGTTCGCGTCAGCGTCTTCGAAGGCACGCAGTCGAAGGCGAGAGGTCTGCAACGAGGGGGTGGGCAGCGGCGTCCTCATGTTCCGTCCCGTGATCGGCGGCCGGTCAATCAGACATCCGATGCGGCTCACTCGCAACGGGTTTCCTCGGCGGGCCGGCAGAACGACGCGAGGGGGCCGGTGGGAGGTTCGCCAGGCGGTTACGGTCGCGGCCTGCTGAACAGTCCCGGCTCGGTCTCATCGAGGATTCCGCGCCCGGCCAGGCGCTTCAGTCTGATGCGGACGTTGTCGATGTCGTTCGGGACGAGGTCCAGGTCCATCGCCTCGCACACGTTCCTCGCCCGTAGCGGAGCGTCGGTTTCGGCGGACACGGCCATGATCTGCTGGCAGGCGGGGCCGCCCGGCAGGGCTGGAGTCGGTGTGGCCGGTGCCGAGGGCGTTTCGTCGGGCAGTTCCAGGAGCGTTTTGCGGGTGATCGTGATGTGCTCGGCGCCCTGGGCGAGTCCGTCCAGCAGCACGGTCAGCTGCGCGATCTGCTCGTGAGCGGCCTCCGCTTCCACAGCGATCTGCCGCTCGCGGACCTCCAGACGTGCCGGCAGGACACCGAGGGTCTGCTGTGGGCCGCCGCTCATGCGCTGCGCCAGGACGGGGTGGAGGGGAGGTGCCGGTCGGTCGACGGGTCTTCGCACAGGCGAAACCGAACCAGGCATCAGGTCACGTACCGCCCTCTCACGACGGTGCACCGCTGGAGGAGTGCCGGGCCGCCTTCCGCGGGTGACCGCGAAGGCCCTTCGGCGCAGGCGGCGCTGTGGCTGTTACGGACGGGCTGCCGTGCGCCCGGAGTGCCGGCTCCTGGCGTGCGCAGGGGGCCTGCGAATGCGGCGAGTCTCCTCTCCGGACTTCCGCGAACCTGCCCGCGAGGTTTGAAATCGCCGACACGGAACACACGGTGTCTCTGACACAGCCTTTATCTGACCAGGTAGGAGACACATCATGGGCATCATCGCCTGGATACTCATCGGTCTGCTCGCGGGCATCATCGCCAAGGTGCTCATGCCTGGCAAGGACCCGGGCGGCATCATCATCACGATGCTCATCGGAGTCGCGGGAGGCCTCCTCGGTGGCTGGCTCGGCAAGGTCATCTTCGGCGTCGACTCCATCGACGGCTTCTTCGACATCTCCACCTGGATCGCCGCCATCGTCGGCTCGCTGATCCTCCTCGCCCTGTACCGGGTCGTCACGGGAAACCGCCGCCACGCCTGACCCCACCCGCGCGCCCGGCGAACGGCTCCGTCCTCCCCCGAGGACGGAGCCGCCCCCTTTTCATCGGGCCGCGTCCCGATGGCAGAGATCGTCCGTTACGAAGCCCCCCTTCGGCTGAGCTTCCCGAAGACGTTTCCTGGGCGGCTGCTTCAGCCGACGCAGACGAGGGCCACCGGGCTCCGGCCGGCCGGCTCAGGCCGTCAGGTGTGCCCGTACCGAGCGCATCGCGTGGTGCACGGCCTGGCGTGACTCCTCGGTCGGGTCGAGGCTCTCGAACCCGTGGCGGCCGTGCGGCACGTCGACCACCTCGACGTGTGCCCCGCTGTCCTTGGCCGCGGCCAGGAACTCCTCGACCGTGGCGGCGATCTCGGGGAGTTCGCGGCCGATGCGGGTGAGCACGATGGGCAGGGTGCCCGCGCGGGCCACCGCGGCGGCCGGGTGGAAGCGGCTGCCGGCCATTCCCCAGTTCGGCAGGGGCGCCAGGATCGGGTAGGTGGCCACCAGGCAGCGCAGCCACGAGGGGGGCGCCCCCAGCCAGTGGGCCGTGAGCGGGCCGCCGCCGGAGAAGAACCACAGCGCGATCCGGTCCGCGTCCACGCGCGGATCGGCCCGGACGCGCTCCACCGCGGCGGCCACGTCCGCGGCGGCGCGCGGGTAGTCGGCGACGTCGTGCAGGCGGTGGTCGAGGGTCGCGCCGGCCATCCCCTGCCCGGCCGCGTACCGGGCGTAGCCCGTCAGGGTCGGCCAGTCCCGTGGGGTCGGCCGGGCGTCGGCGGGCAGGGGGCCGCCGTGCACGAACACCACGGCGGGTGCCGGTTCCCGGGCGTCGGGGAGGTACAGGTCGACGTTCTCTGTGCGCTCACGCGGGAGTTCGGGCACGTCCAGCAGGAAGGGCCGTAGATGCGGGGGGAGTTGTCCGTCGCGGGCCGGCGTGAGCCGGTGTCCCTCGCCTGCCGCGGCCCGCAGCAGGACCTCCGCCAGTTCGGCGGGGCAGGACAGCATCGGCCAGTGCCCGGTGGGGAGTTCGAAGAGGGTCACCCGGGCGTCGGCCAGGGCCTGCAGGGCACGGTCGCCGAAGTCCAGCCGCATCTGGAGCATGTCGAGGCTCGCGCCGTTGCCGGTGCACAGCACCCCGGTGGCGGGGAGGGCGGCGGCCGCGCCGGTGAGCCGCAGCGGCTGGAGCAGGGTGGCCAGCGGCTGGGGCGCGGCGAGGGCGGTGAGCCGGTGCAGCGCCGCGTCGGGGACGCCGGCCGTGCTGCCCCAGCGCTGCCACTCCCCCGGCGCCGGGGGCGGCAGTTCCCCGGCTCCTTGCGCTCCGCCCGTCGCGGCGAGTTCGGCCACCAGGGCGCGCAGGGACGGGTCGGGCACCGCGGCCAGGGCGGGCAGGCCGTCCTGCGGCATTCCCGCGTCCAGGTGGACGATGCGGGCGATGTGCTCCGCGCGGCGGTCGGCGGCGCCCAGCAGCGGGTGGATGCCGTAGTCGTGGCCGACCAGCACGATGTCCCCGCCGGACGCCGCGCGGACCGCGTCGATCACCGTGAGGACGTCCGCGATGTGTGTCTCCAGGTCGATGCCGGGCGACACCGTGCCGCAGGGTGCGTCGAGTCCGGTGAGGGTCACCGGGTGGGCGCCGGCGCCCTTCGCGGTCAGCCGCCCGGCGGTGTCCTGCCACACGTGGGCGCCGGTGAACATGCCCGGCACCAGGATGAATTCGGTCATGGCCCTCTCCTCGTACGCCGTCGTCCGCGGGCCGGTCCGGCCGGCTGTCCGCGTCTGGCCGTACGGTAGGAACTCCCCCTGAGGGAGGTTCAAGTGGCCACGTCGCACGACGGTCTGCGCAGCATCGGCGAGCTCGCCGAACAGGCGGGTGTCACCGTCAAGACCGTCCGTTTCTACTCCGACGGCGGCTTGTTGCCGCAGGCGTCCCGCAGCGCCGGCGGGCACCGCCGGTACGGCCCCGACGCGCTCGGCCGGCTGCGCCTGATCCGCTCCCTGCGCGCCCTGGGCCTGCCGCTGCCCGAGGTGCGGCGCGTCCTCGACGAGGAGGACGCGGAGGACGCCGGGACCGGGGCGGGGGCGGGGGCGGGCAGCGCGCTGGAGGACGCCGTCGCCGGACAGCTCCGCGGGCTCGGCTCCCAGCTGAGGGCTCTGCGGTGGCGGGAGGCGGCGCTGCGGCTGGTGCAGGAGTGCCCGCCCGGGGAGCGGGCGGACCGGCTGCGTCTGCTCGGCGCGGTGCCGGGCCCGCCGAGTACGGCGCCGCTGGCCCGGTTCTGGCGCGGCTGGCTGCCGCCGCGGATGCCGGCCCGGCCGGCCGCCGCGTTCCTGGAGGCGGCGGTGCCGCAGCCGCCCGAGGACCCGGCCCCGGCCCAGGTCCTGGCCTTCGCCCGGCTGAACGCCCTCGTCCGCCGGCCGTGCACCGGCGGCGAACGGCCCCAGCCCGTGGCGCACGCGATCGCGGGGGCCGGCGGGTCGGCCGTGCTGTACGCGGGTCTGGCCGAGGCGTACGAGCTGGCGGGTGTGCAGCTGCGCGCGGAGCGGGAACCGGGCCCGGGAGAGGCGCTGGACGGTTTCGTGGCCGCGTACGTGAGCGCGTACGGCGCCCGGGACACCCCGGACTTCCGCCGTGTGCTGGCCGGGCAGCTCGCTGCCGACCCGCGGATCGACCGGTACTGGGAGCTGGTGGCCGAGGTGATCACCCCGCGGGGCGGCCCGGCGGAGCCGACCCCCGGTTCCGCACACGACTGGCTGTGCGCGGCACTGGACGGGCAGACGGCCGCCGCGACTGCCTGACCCGCGAGACCGCGAGCCGTGCCGCCTGCGAGACCGTGCGCCCGTGCGCCCGTGAACTGTGCGGCCTGCGAGCTGTGCGCGCTGCCGTGCTGCCGTGCTGTCGGCGGCTTCGACGAGGGGCAAGGCCGCCTCGTCGCGCGTGGTACGGGCCGCTCAGCAGACGGAGGGGCCAGGCAGGCGGGGGCTCCCAGACGCCGGGAACCCGCCGGGATTCGCCGGGAAGTCGCCGGGTCTCGGCGGGCCTGACTGGCCCTCACGGGGGCTCTTTTTCGGGTCAGCGGGCCTGGAACACGACCGAGCGGAGCTTGAGGCGGTCGGTGGCGGGGCGGCCGTGGGGGCGCAGGGTCCAGGAGTCGCCCGTGCAGTCGGGCCCGGTGAAGACGATCGCGAACTCGTCCGTGTCGTTGTGCGGTGCGAAGGCGGGCCCGGAGGCGTCCGGGTCGGCGGCTTCCTGGAGGGTGACGCACTCACTGCTCGCCGGGTCGTGCAGCGTGACGTCCTGCGGCTGCCCGTTCATGCCGGTGAACCGGTAGCCGAAGTCGCCGGTGGCGGCGTGGGCGGGGGCGGCCAGGGCCGCGGTGAGGGCGAGGGCGCCGCAGGCGGCGGCGAGGGAGTGGCGCAGACGCACGAGGATCTCGTTCCGTGAGAGGGAGGGGGTCGACGGCACCCTTTGCCGCGCCGCGCAGGGCATATGCGGCACGCTGGGGACGTAAGGTTTCTCCCTCACCCGTCCGGCCGCGGCCGTACTGCGCGGGGCGCTGCCCCCCGGCGGATCCCGGGGTCCTCGGCGGATCTCGGGGGCCCGCTGTCCCGGGAGGCGGCCCTCCCGGGACAGCAGGGGTGTCGGGGCGGCGCGGGGCCGGCGTCCGCGTCCGCGTCAGCCGAAGTGGTAGACGGTGACGGTCACCGATCCGCCTTCGCCGCTGACGGTGTACTGGCCGGGGCCGGTGTAGGACACACAGCCGTCGGCGAGGACGTCGTCGTCGTTGATGCCGGTGTCGTCCTCCCCGACATAGGCGCACAGTTCGGTGACGGGGTGGGGGACGAACCGGTGGTCGGCGCCGCCGAACAGCGGGTAGCGGGGCAGGGTGGGGGTGTTGATGTCACGGTCGGGGTGTTCCCACAGTGCGGTCTGCTGGCCCCACGGGGCCCTCACCACGACCTCTCCGTAGGGTTCGGGCAGGTTGTTGTCGTCGCTCTCCCGGGGGTTGGAGAACTCGATCGAGTACGTCATGGGCCCGCCGGGCACGTCGGCCTGCGCCGTGCCGACGCTCACCCCTGCGACCAGCATCAGGGCTGTCGAGGCAAGGACCGCCAGCCGGCCCATCGAGTTGGGACGCATCCCACTCCCCTTTCCACTCAAAGTAGTCGGGCGACTACGTTGAGTAGGCTAGGTGGGGTGTGAAACGAATCCGCCCGCCCCGGTGGCAAACCCCCCGGAGGAAGGGAGCCGAAGCCCGGCACGGTGCCTCTGCGCGGGCGCACACGCGAGGGCAAGTGCCTGCGCGGCCGGTCACGTTGCGGCTCACGGCTCACGGCTCACGGAGGGGGTTCCGGGCGCGGCCGGGGGGTGTTCATCGCGCCGGCACCCGAGGAGGCTCTCACGCCGCGCTCCGGACTCGGACCGGAGGATCCGCGGCGTCTCGATCGTCGGGATACGTGGGGCGCTCGTGGCGGTGGGCGTGTTCAGCGGTCACGTCACCACGTACGCGTGAAGAAATCCTCTTCCGGCCTCGGGGCACTGCCCGGGCACGCACAATGGCCAGCGCCCGCTACAGAGACGGCGACCACGACCATGAGCAACGTGCGCGACGCAGCCCCGGCGATCAGCCTGTCCACGATGCAGGCCAGGGCCCCGGGCCTCGTCAGTCTGTACAAGAGGGCGGGCTCCAGCCTGCGGGCGCACGCCCTCGAGGGAGTGCGCGCGGCGGTGTATCTGGTCCTGGACCGGTCCGGCTCGATGCGGCGCTACTACAAGGACGGCACCATGCAGCACTTGGGCGAGCAGGTTCTCTCCCTGTCCGCCCATCTCGATGACGACGGCACCGTGCCCGTCGTGTTCTTCTCCACCGACGTCGACGGATCCACCGACCTGCGTCTGGGCGACTACCCGAGCCGCATCGACAAACTGCACGAGAACCTCGGCCACATGGGACGTACGAACTACCACTGGGCCATGGACGAGGTCATCGACCACTACCTCGGGTCCGGCAGCACCGATCCCGCTCTGGTGATCTTCCAGACGGATGGCGGACCCACCAGCAGGCCCGCCGCCGAGCGCTATCTGTGTAAAGCCGCCCGCTTGCCGCTGTTTTGGCAGTTCATCGGCTTCGGTGACCCCGACGACAACGAGTTCGCCTTCCTGCACCGCCTCGACACCCTGGCCGTACCCGCCTGCCGGATCGTCGACAACGCGGGCTTCTTCCACGCCGGCCGCGATCCCCGCGCGACCGATGACGGGTTGCTGTACGACCAGCTTCTGCAGGAGTTCCCCCACTGGCTGTCCGCGGCGCGTACCGCGCGGGTCATCACGTGAGCGCGGAACCGTCCGCACGCTGGGCTCCAGTCGATCCTGGTGACAGGGCGAGGGTGGTGGCGTCCGCCGGCGTTCCCTGGTCCTGGGGCTGTTGCCCTTCATGGCTGTCACACCCGGGCGCCTTTCGTGCTTTGGGGAGTGGACGCGGCGCGTGGGGTGCCGTCGGCACTATGGAGCAGGGATGGATCCAGCGACGATCGCGGTCGTGGGGGCGGCAGTGGGCGGCTTTCTGCTGCGGGTGTGCTGCCCGTGGTTTACGGCCCGCGCAGTGGTCCGCCGGGTGGAAGCGGAGCAGCGGGGTCTCCTGGAGCGGATCCGGTCGCTGCCTCCGGGCAGCCGGCTGACGGAGAGGTCCGCGGGCCGGGAGGTCGATGTCGTCGTCGGTGCTCCGGCGGCCGGCGGGGTTCAGGGGAGGTGAGCCGGTGAACGAACCTCCGGCCCGGGCCGGGGCCGAGGTCCAGGGCCCTGCGCGGGTGCTGGACCTGACGGCTTTCCGCCGTGATGACTTCGACGGGTTCTACCGGCGCGAGGTGCGCGCCGTGTCGGTGTTCCTGATGCACCAGGGGGCCTCCCCCTACGAAGCCGCCGATGCCGCCCATGAGGCCATCGCGAGGCTGCTGCCCGACCGGTGGCGCACCGTGGAGCATCCGCGGGCGTGGCTGCGGGTGACGGCGCAGCGCTGTTACTGGCGGCAGAGCAACACGCGCACGTCTGCGATGGATCCGGTGCCCGACCGTCCCGGTGGGACGTGTCCGGTGGCGGAGGTGGTTCTGACTGACACGCAGCAGCGGGTCCTGGACGCGCTGGGCCGGCTGACGCCTGCCCGGCGTACGGCCATGGCCTGGTATCTCGACGGGTTCGACACCGCGGAGATCGCCTGGATGCTCGGCCTGACGCCGGAAGCCGTCCGGCAGAACATCTGCCGGGCCCGCAGAGATCTCGTCATCATCCTCGGCCTCGACAAGGGGGACGCATATGAGTGACCGCACGCCCCGCAAGGGGGAACACCGCGGTGCGCAAGACCGGCTCGACGACCTCCTCGCCTCTCATCACAGCGAACTCTCCGCCACGATGACCCGGGCCCTGGACACACAGAGCGGTATCGAGACTCTGGCTCCGCTGCGCGAGCGTGGTCCGCTGGAGCGGATGAGGACACCGTCGGGGTTCGTGTTCATGTCGGACTGGGTGAGGCCGAGCCCTCCCGGGCTGGAACTGGTCGCGCCGCCCGACGCAGAGGGGCCGCCCGATCTGATCAGCCTCATTCACCGCTACCGCGAAGCCCTGCTGAACGCCCGGACGGTCGTACCGGAACTCCTCCTGATGGAGGCGGGACTGCTGAATCTGGCGCTCGGCCTGCAGACCCAGGTGCACACCCTGGCCGTGGCGCTCGAACTCATCAAGGATGTCGACCGTCAGGCCAGGATCGTCGAGCCCGCCCTGGCGAGCAGGCTCGAGAGCAGTCATGCCCTTCAGCAGCAGAAGACTCTCGCGGTGTTGGAGATCGTCCGTCAGCTCAGGAAGGACGTTCCCCGGCTCAGGGCACTCGTGATCCGCCTGTTCGACGCGGCCGACGACACGGTTGCCGCGGAGAGCTGACCTGCCCGCCCGGCACACATACCGGCGGCGGCCGGCCGTGCTCAGGCTGGTGATGGGCCGACGGCCGGTCTGTGGTGGAGCCCATCGGCGGCAGGGCGCGCCGCTGTACCACCGTGGACCGGCTCGGCGGTCCGAGGCACGCCTCAGCCGAGGAAGCGCAGCACGTCGCGGCAGAGCTTGTCGAACGAAGGTGCTGCGCTGCGGGCTGCGTCCAGGTCGAAGTGCTGGGCGAAGGACGGTTGGTGGGCCGGGGGCCGGTAGGTGATGCCTGACGGCATGCGTTGCGACAACCATTCCTTCGCACCGCGGATGGATTCCGGGTGGGGCGGAGGGGTGAGGTCGTGGGGCAGTCCCATGTGTCCGGCCAGTCCGGCGGCTCCGGCCAGGAACCAGGCTTCGAACTCTCTGACCGCCACGACAGCGGTCAGGGGGACGTGCGCGTGGGTGTTCTGTGCAAGGCGGCGTATCTGGGTCGCCAGCTCAACAGCACAGTCGTCGTCCGCGTCCAGCAGGAGGAGGACTCCGGTGGGCCGGGGCTGGCGTGCGGCAACAATGCTGAGTGCCTGGGCGAGCGGGTCGGGCTTGAGCATCCGGTCCCGTGGGAGACGGTAGGGCGGCGGAATGTGAGCGTAGGCGCCTTCCCTCAGATACGGGATGAGCCGCTGGAGCAGGCCCAGGAGGGCCCTTTCTTCTCCGTGGCCTTCCACGACTGACGCGATCACCGGGTAAGGGCTGTTCACCGCGGATCGCCTTCCTGTACGCCGTGGAGCGGGATTCCCGGCCGCATTTCTCCGCTGCGCAGAAGTTCGGGCAAGCTCAGCACGCCGTCGGCCAGCAGACGGCGGCCGCTCTGGTCGATCGGTCCGATGATGCTGCCGTGGCCGTTGTCGCGCACAACCAGCAGGTGTGAGGGGTCAGCTGCGGAGTTGTCCAGCAGGTCTGCGCTCTGGGTGGTCACCATGACCTGCGTGTTGTGTGAGGCGCCGACAAGAGCGTCGTAGAGGGCGCCCAGCATCGGGGGGTGCAGGGAGACTTCGGGTTCCTCGATCCCGATGAAGGGGATCGACCCGTTCAGCGCACGGGGCTGAAAGAGCGCGGCGAGGACACCAACCAGCCGCAAGGTGCCCTCGGACAGGGACCGGCGGTCAACCTCTTTCTGCCTGCCGTCCTCGAGGAACCGGCCGACGAGGTAGGCAAGGTCTGCCTCGTCGAACTCCTTGCCATCCAGTCCTGCAGCGTTCTCGATCATGGTGGAGACGTAGCCGTCGACGGTTTCCTTGGCCCAGGGCGTGTGGCGGGCCAGGAGGCTGAGGACTCGCGCAAGGTGCTCCCCCCGCTCGCCGAGCACGACATCGCCTCGTCGGCGCGGTGTCTGGTCAATGTCCCGCAGCACCGGGGTGTGCAGTTCGTAAAAGCGCATGGCGTGGAGGCTGCGGGCCACGGCGTAAGCCTCGCGGTGCCTGCGGGAGACCTTGGACAGAATCAGGTCGTCTCGCCAGTCCCCGGACCGGAATTGCCCCTGGAGGGCCGGGAGAGAGGAACCCCGATCAGGCATTCCGCTGAAGGACAGCTCTTCCCGCCGGATGGAGGGGCTACCGTCCTCGGGGTCTGCAGCCACTTCCAGTAGATAGGACGCGTCGAACGGAGAGTGCTCGGCATCCGGCTCGGATGCGGGGGCACTCAATTCCAGGCGGATACGGAAGGATTCGGCCTGGCCGCCAGCAGGAGACTGGTGGAGAACTTCTTTCAGGCCCCCTCGTGGCTCCAGGGCCTGGCTGGGCGACAAGCGCAGGACATCTCGGATGAATCGCAGCGCGTCCAGGAAGTTCGATTTGCCGGCCGCGTTCGGTCCGGCAAGGACTGTCAGCGGGCCAGGTCTGACGTCGCAAGCAGCGATCGACCGGAAGTTCTCGATCTGAACACGCGTCAGGAGCATGACCGCACACTGCATCCACAGAGGACGTCACGTGCGGTACGGCAGCCCGGTGCACTGCCGGAACCCAGTCCGTCCGACACCGCGGTGGGTGCGCTGCTGTTCACGTTCTGCCCACTTCCTCGTCCGTCATTGGCTGCCTTCCCACCGTCCCTCACCGGCACAGCACCGTATGACGGTGTATCGGGGTCGCACCTTCATGATCCGATTGGTCTGCACCCGACACATTACCGAGGTCCTTGGCGCACGTTGGGCTGCCACTCCCCCGGCCTCGGGAGGCAGACCCCCTGAGGAAGGGGACCGAGGCCCGGGGCACGGCCGCTGCGCGGCCGCACCCGTGAGAGCACAGGCCACGGCCGGTCCGGGAGGAGGCTCCTCGGCTTGTCATCCAGTCCAACGTGGTCTCGTACCCGCCTGGTGGTGACCAGGTCGGGTGAACGCCGCCCCGAAGCGCAGGACAGCCCCCGAGCCGCCGTCCTGACCCGCACTCATTGCGGTGGGCCCGGCCCACTCTTCCCGGACCTGCCGTTCACGTTGCGGCGCGCAGCGCTCCCGGCCGGCCCGGCGATGCGGGCGGATCGACCGGTTTCGCTCTTCATGGCCGTCTTCTGCCGTCGGGACGATGGGATGCGCTCAGGCATGCCATCCCCGACGGGTGGCATCCGAAGCCTCGGACACAAGGGGGAAGCGGTATGAGTACGGGATTGAGCAGAGCTCTGGCGATGGCAGCCGCCGCGGTGGTGATGGCCGCAAGCCAGTTGCTGGCCGGCAGCGCCTCGGCGGCACCCGCCGTCCAGAGCAGCAGCACCCAGGTTCAGGTCGACGACTACCTGGCCAGTCACCCCGGCGAGAAGCAGATCGCCCCGGACAAGGCGACCATGCCCGGCGGAGTCGTCACGTTCTCCGCGAGCGGCGCCGCCGGTGCCGACGCCATCGCCTGCTCTTTCGGATACCTGTGCGTCCAGGACGGCAACGGCACCCGCTGGAACTACTACTACTGCGGGTACTACGAGTTCTACGGCACAGGCAACGGCTACTTCAACAACAACCAGACCCTGTTCACCACCGCGTTCTTCTACAACTCCGACGGCAGCTACCGGTGGCACAGCACCGCACCGCAGAGCGGCACCGCATCGTGGACACCGGTGTATTACATCCAGCCCTGCTGACCGGCAGGAACCTCAGCAGACGGCGCTTCGCCCCCGCTTCTGGAAGCGGGGGCGAAGCGCCGTCCGGTGCCGGCCGCCGGTCTTCCGGGCCCGGCCGCAGGGCGTTCATCACGCCGGTGCGGGTGTCCGGGCCACAGGGGTGAACTTGCCCTTTCCCGGGGGTGTTGTCGGGCCGGGAAGCGGGCGGCTATCGAATATTTATCTCCTTCTGTGACGCTACTGGCGCGTCGCCGGCCGGTTCGGGGGAACCGGCGGTGGCCACCGCTCCCGTACCCCTGGTGGGGGCTGTTCCGGTCGGGAGCCGGAGCAGGGCCGGGGGTGCGGGAGCCCTCCGGAGCCGTGCGGGGAGCAGTGGGGGGCCTGGGTGGAGGGTCGGGTGGGGCGTTGGCCGTTGGTGGGGCGCGGGCCGGAACTGGCGGCCTTCGCCGCGGCGTTGGCCGACCGGGACTGCCGGGGGTTCGTGGTGGGCGGGCCGGCCGGGGTGGGCAAGTCCCGCCTGGCCGAGGAGTGTCTGGAACGGGCCGCGGCGACGGGACTGCGGGTGGGGCGGGCGACCGCGAGCGCCGCGGCGGGCGCGGTGCCGCTCGGGGTGATCGCGCATCTGCTGCCCACGGGAGTGGACCTGTCGGATCCGGTGGCCGGGTTCGCGGCGGTGGCCCGCGCGCCGGCGACCGGGCCCGGTCCGCGGCGGTGGGTCCTGCTCGTCGACGACATGCACCTGCTGGATGCGGCGTCGGCGGTGCTGCTGCGGCAGTTGATGGACACCGGGGTCCTCGTGCTCGTCGGCACGGTCCGCAGCGGTGAGCCGTACGGGAAGGCCGTCGCGGCGCTGTGGGGCGGGGACGCGGTACGGCGGGTCGATCTGGACGTGCTGAGCCCCGGGCAGGTCGAGGAGCTGCTGCAGGCGGTGCTCGGGGGGCCGCTCGCCCGGCGCGGCCTGCACGAGCTGTCGGCCGCCGCCGGCGGCAACGTGCTGTATCTGCGGGAACTGGTCCTGGGCGCGCTGAACCGCGGGGACCTGGCCGAGGACGGGGAGATGTGGCATCTGCGCGAGGGCCGGCTGCCGGGCACCGCGCGGCTGGCGGAGGTGATCGGCGGCCGGCTGGCCGCCGCCGATGCGGCCGGGCGCCCGGTGCTGGAACTGCTCGCTCTGTGCGAGCCGTTGGCCCTGGCCGACGCCGAGGCCCTCGCGCCGCCCGGCGTGCTGGCGGCCCTGGAACGGGCCGGGCTGATCCGGGCGGTCCAGGACCGGCGGCGTACGTCGGTGTCGCTGGCCCATCCGCTCTACGGCGAGGTGCTGCGGGCCGCGCTGCCGGTGCTGCGCCGGCGTGTCCTGCTGGTGGAGCAGGCCGCGCGGGTGGAGGCCCGCGGCGCGCGGCGGCGCGGTGACCTGCTGCGGATCGCCGGCTGGCGGCTGACCGCCACCGGCACCGCCGACCCCGCCCTCCTCGTCCAGGCCGCCGCCCTGGCCCGGCACGTGCACGACTACCCGCGGATCGTCGCGTTCCTGGAGGCGCTGCCCGAGGCGCACCGCACCACCGCCACCGCGCTGATGCTGGGCAACGCCTTCTTCGAGATGGGCCGCTGGAAGCAGGCCGAGGAGGTGCTCGCCCGCGCCCAGGCGGATGCCGTCGGCGAGGAGGAGCGGATCGCGGTCGTACTGGTGCGCACGGCGGCCCTGCTGTGGAGCAACGCCCCCGCCTCGGTGGCGCTCGCGGTCAGCGGGGCGGCCCTGGAGGAGACCCACGGGCCGGCCGGGCGCCGCAAGCTGCGCATCAACGAGGGGTTCATGCGGGTGGTGGCCGGGCTGCCCGCCCAGGGGCTGGCCCTGCTGGAGGACCTGGAGGCCGACGTCGGCGACGCGCCGGACGTCAACGTCTGGATACGCGGGGCGTGGATGAAGCCCTTCGCGCTGGCGCTGGTGGGGCGCACCGGTGCGGCCACGGTGTGGGCGCACCGTTCCGACGCCGGCCACCGCAGGGTCGACGAGCACGCCCTGGTCTCCCACCCGGCCGTCCAGCGCATCCCGCTCGTGCTCACCCTCAGCGAGAGCGGACGGCCCGCGCAGGCGCTGGCCGAGGGGGAACGCGGCTACGCCGAACTCGTCGCCGCCGACTCCGTGGTGCGGGTGTGGATGGCGGTCTTCCTGGGCCGCGCGCAGTGGCTGGCCGGCCATCCCGTCACCGCGAGGCGCTGGTGGGCCAAGGCGGCGGCGCTGGCCCGGACCATCGACCACGCCATGGCGCTGCGCCCGGCGCTCGGAGGGCTGGCGGCGTGCGCGGCCGTGCTGGGAGACCTGGAGGCGGCCGAGGCGACGCTGGCCGAGCACCGGGCGCTGGCGTGGACGCCGCCGGGGCTGCTGTCGGCCGGGGAGGAACTCCTGGGCGAGGCGTGGCTGCTGGCCGCCCGCGGCCGGCTGGCGCGGGCGCGGGCGGTGCTCGCCGCCGGTGCCGGTGCCGCGCGTGCGACCGGTCATCTCACCGGTGAGATGCTGCTGCTGACCGATGTCGCGCGCCTCGGCGGGGCCAGGGAGGCCGCGGGCCGGCTGGCCGGGCTTGCGGACCGCTGTGAGGGGGAACTGGCGCCCGCCCGGGCACAGTTGAGCGCCGCGCTGGGGGCGCAGGACCCGGGCAGGCTGCTGCGGGCCGCCGACGCCTGCCAGGCGGCCGGTGCGGACCTGCTGGCCGCGGAGGCCGCGAGTGCCGCGGCGGCCGCCTGGCGCCGCGCGCACCATTCCCGCCGTGCCTCGGCGGCCGCCCACCGGGCCGCGGTCGCGCTGGCCCGCTGCGAGGGGGCGCGCACCCCGCTGCTGGCCACCGCGCCGGCCACGGCCGCGCTGACGGCCCGCGAGCGGGAGATCACGCTGCTCGCCGCGGCCGGCAACGCCAGCAAGGACATCGCCCAGGCCCTGGCCCTGTCGGTGCGCACCGTCGACAACCACCTCCACCACGCCTACACCAAGCTGGGCGTCACCACCCGGCGCGAGCTGGCCCGGACCCTGGCGGCGGGCACGCCCGGTGCGGGTCCGGAGCGGGCGCGCCGTCCCTCGTAGGACCGGCTGCGTGCTCCTGCCCCGACCCCGGCCCCGGATCGGCGCCCGGAGACGCCACCGCCAGCGGGTCGGCGGCACCAGGCAGTTCGGCGGCGGCGCGTGAGTGGCGACATCATCGGCGCCCGTCCCGGCGCGGGCGCCGTCCGTCATCTATTCGGGGGGACCGACAGCCTCCTCCCGAAAGCGTCGACGACACGCTCGGCGGCGGCGCCGGCGTCGACACTCTCACCGCCGGGCGGTGGCGACTGCCTCGACGGGGCTCCGAGGCCGACGCCCCTACCGCGGGGCCGGGCCACGACACCCTCGCCGGGGACGACAGTCCCGACACCGCCGTCGGCGGTGACGGTGACGACGTCGTCGACGGCACCCCGGGCGTGGGCAGCGACGACTGCACCGACGGCCCCAGGGACAGGGACAGGGTCGGCAACTGTCCCTGAACCAGGCGGCGTCGCTCCCAGGAGCCGGGCCGGGGGTGAGGCAAGGGCACGGTGGCGCCCCCGGCCCGGCTTCCGGGACGAGGCCGGCGGCAGGGTGAACAGGCGGTTCCGCCCCCCGTGGCCAGGGGGGCGGAACCGCCTGCCGCCTGCTGACCTGCTCCCCGCCCTGCGCGCCGTGAAGGCGCGGCCGGGGCGGGTCAGCCGTGGCGGGGCTCGCCCGTGCGGTCGTGGCGGGGGCGCGGGAGGTGGAGTGCGGCGGGCTCGGGGGGCAGGTCCTGGACGCCGGCCGCGACGGCCTGCTGGTGGCGGCGGCGCGCCGGGGGCAGGATGAGCGCGGCTCCGACGGCGAGGAGGACGACGCCCGCGCAGACCCAGAACCCGATGGTGAACGCGTCGTCGGACGGGAGGCCCTGCGGGGTGCTGTGGGAGGAGATGATCGCGGCGATGACCGCGGTGCCGATACTGCTGCCGATGGTCCGGGCGATGGTGTTGACGCCGCTGGCCTCACCGGTCTGCGCGGCCGGGACGCTCTCGATGATGGCGTTCGACATCGCCGCGAACGCGAAGCCGATACCGGCGCCGGTGAGGATCCCGGAGAGCAGCACCTGCCAGACCGCGCCGTGGCCGAGGGCGGGCAGCACGAACGCGCAGACGACCAGGACGGTGCCCAGGAACATCGGCACCTTGGGGCCGAAACGGCGGTCCAGCATCCCGGCCAGCGGGCCGAACACCACCATCATCACGACCGTGGGCAGCAGGAACAGCCCGGCCTGCGACACCGACTTGCCGAAGCCGTAGCCGGTGGCCGCGGGCAGCTGCAGCAGGGTGGGGACCAGGACGAAGGTGCCGAACATGGCGAAGCCGAGCGCGAGGGCGACCACGTCCGTGGCCCACACGCCGCGGACCTTCATCAGCCGCATGTCGATCAGGGGCTCCTTGACCCGCAGTTCCACCAGGACGAACACCACCAGCGCGATCACCCCGAGCGCGAGCAGTCCCGCCGTCCTGGTGTCGCCCCAGCCCCAGGCCTGGCCCTTGCTGATGGCCAGCAGCATCGCGACGAGCCCCACCGACAGGATCGACGCGCCGAGCACGTCCAGACGTCCCGGCGTGCGTACCGGGGACTCCTTCATCCCGAAGACCGCCCCGAGCAGGGCGATGACGACCAGGACCAGCGGGAGCCAGAACAGCCAGTGCCAGGACAGGTGTTCCACGATCGGGCCGGCGGCCACGATGCCGATCCCCGCGCCCACACCGAAGATCGCCGAGAGGAGGCCGACGACGACCCCGACCTTCTCCCTGGGCAGCGCGTCGCGTACGGCGCCGATCGACAGCGGCAGGATCGCGCCCGCCGCGCCCTGCAGGGCGCGGGCGACGATCAGCACGGTCAGGTTCGGCGCCAGCGCGGCCAGCAGCGTGCCCGCGGCCAGCGCGGCGAGCACGCCGATGAGGACCCGGCGCTTGCCGACCATGTCACCGAGACGGCCCAGGATCGGGGTGAGCACCGAGGCCGACAGCAGATACGCCGTGATGATCCAGCTGCTGCTGGACGTCGAGGCGTTCAGGTCCCGCCCGATGGTCGCCAGCGCCGGGGCGACCAGGGACTGCAGCACCGCGTACGCCAGGCCGCCCAGCGACAGGTAGACCACCAGCAGCGTGTTGCCGCCGCCGGTGCCGGTTTCGTCGCGCGGGGAGGAGGCGCTGCCGGGCTCCTCGAGGGTGTGGGTCATGGGATTCCCGGTGAGATGTAAACGGTTGTTGACGCGCAAAGTACCGACTGGCCGGCACGCAAGTCAACAAGTGTTTACGCTCGGGCGGCATCCCCTAACCTGGTACCGGAGCGAAGGGAAGCCATGACGACACAGACTCCGGAGCCGACGGCGCCCCGGCCGCCCGGATCCGGCGGCGGAGCGGGCGACGCACGGCGCCGGGACGCGGCCGGCACCCGGCGGCTGCTGCTCGACGCCGCCCGGCACCGCTTCGCCCGCGACGGCTACTCCGGCACCACCGTCCGCGACATCGCCGACGACGCCGGCGTCAACGTCGCGCTCATCAACCGCTACTTCACCTCCAAGGAAGGGCTGTTCGCGGCCTGCCTGACCGGGTCCGTCAACGATCTCGAACGCGCGGTCGCCGCCGACCTGCCCCTGGACCAGGTGCCGCTGTCCATCGCCGGCCAGCTCACCAGCCCGGACGCGGGCGAGTTCCCCCACCGGCTCCTGCTGCTCCTGCGGTCCTCCGGTGACGAACGCGCCGACGAGATCCGGCTGCAGACCCTGCGGTCCTTCAGCGAACGCCTCGCCGCGACCGCCGGCCGGCAGCCCGGGGACACCGACGGCGACCGGCACCTGCTGCACGCCCAGATCGTGCTCGCCGCCAGCTTCGGCATCGTCATGCTCCGCGCCTCCACCGCCCTGGAGCCGCTGGCCTCCGCCGGCGAGCAGGACCTCCTCCCCCCGCTGCGGGACCTCATCTCCGCCCTGCTGCCGCCGAAGTAGACCGCCGCCGCGGGCACGGCGCCCGCGGTCCGGCGCCGCGACTCTCGCGCGGGGCATGACCGGCGGGCGCGGCCGCCCCCGCCGCGCGGGCTCCACCTTCCGGTAGAGGCACGGTTCCTGCCGGCGGCCGACGATTGCTCACCTGTCCGCCGGAATGCTGATGGTCATGGACTCCCCCGCGCCGGCCGGCGCCGCGCCCACCGCCGTCACCACCGTCTACTCCGCGTTCTCCGTGTTCTCCGTCCGCGACGGCATCCCGCGGCGGGCGGCGGCTCCCGGCGCGCGTCCGGCCGCCGGTCCGCTCGGCACCGCGCCGCCGGCCCTTGCCGCCGTCAGAGGCGGACGGGCCGGCAGGGGCCGCGCCGCCGGCTGAGCCCGCGCGGCACGCCGCGACCCCGCCCCAGCACGCCACCGGTCCCAGCCACCGGTCCCAGCCATGCCCAGCCATACGGGGAGTTGACCCTCATGCGTCTCCAGACCGCCAGTGCCCTGTCCCTCACCGCCCTGCTGCTCGCCGGCACCACCACCGCCTGCCGCACCGACCCGGCCGACGCGGGCGGCGCGCCGGCCGTCCTGCCCGCCTCGCTCACCGGCCAGAAGCTGAGCTGGAAGGCGTGCCCGGCGCCGTCCGTCATGCAGGGAACCGACGAGAAGCCGCAGCCGTTCGAGGACGGCACCGCCTGGCAGTGCGCCACCATGCGGGCACCGCTCGACTACGCCGACCCCGGAGGCGAGAAGATCTCCCTCGCCCTCATCCGCGCGCGGGCCGAACCCGCCGCCACGAAGAAGGGCGCACCTCCCCGGCGCCTCGGCTCCCTCGTCTTCAACTTCGGCGGCCCGGGCGGCTCGGGAGTGGCCACCCTCCCCCAGTACGCCCAGGACTATCCCCACCTGCACGAGCGCTACGACCTGGTCAGTTTCGACCCGCGCGGCGTCGGCGACAGCGAAGGCGTGCGGTGCCTGGACGACAAGGCCCTCCAGAGCTGGTTCGCGACCGACTCCAGCCCCGACGACGCCGCCGAGGCACGCCGGTACCGGCAGGGGTGGCGAGACTTCGCGCGGGCCTGCGCGAAGAACTCCGCCACCGTGCTGCCCCACGTCGACACCGTCAGCGCCGCCCGTGACATGGACCTGATGCGCCAGGTGCTCGGCGACCGCAGGCTCAACTACCTGGGCATCTCCTACGGCAGCGAGCTGGGCGCCGTCTACGCCCACCTGTTCCCCCGCCGGGTCGGCCGCACCGTCCTGGACGCCGTCGTCGACCCCACCCAGGACGACGGGGCCGGCGCCCTGGGACAGGCCCAGGGCTTCCAGCTCGCCCTGGAGAACTTCATGAAGGAGTGCGCCGAGGCGCGCGACTGCCCCACCGGCTCCGGCGCCGAGGCCCGCAAGGACCCGGCGGAGGGCACCCGGAAGATCACCGCCCTGCTCCGGCGGATCGACCGCAAGCCGCTGAAGACCGACGACGGCAGCACCCTCACCCAGGCCGAGGCCACCACCGGCATCATGGCCGCGCTGTACTCCAAGGAGACCTGGGGCTTCCTGAAGGTCGGCCTGGCGGACGCCATGACCAAGGGCGACGGCGAGTGGCTCCAGCTGATGTCCGACGGCTACTACAGCCGCGACGACAACGGCCGCTACAGCAACCTCCACGCCGCCAACACGGCCGTCCTGTGCGCCGACTCCAGCGACCGCTACAGCGAGCGGGACATACGCGCCCGGCTCCCCCGGTTCCGCGAGGCCTCCCCCGTCTTCGGCGAGTCGATGGCCTGGGCCCTGCTCAACTGCGCCGACTGGAAGGTCCGCCCCGGCTCGTCCCCGACCGTCGAGGCCGGCGCGAAGGGCGCCGCGCCCATCGTCGTGATCGGCACCACCGGCGACCCGGCCACCCCCTACGAGGGCGCCCGGCGCATGGCCGAACAGCTCGGCGAAGGCGTCGGCATCAACGTCACCTACCGGGGGGACGGCCACGGCGCCTACCCGGGCAGCGCCTGCGTCACCGCCGCGGTGAACGGCTACCTCCTCAACGGGAAGGTGCCCGCCGACGGCACCGTCTGCTCCTAGGCCGCCCCCGCCGCCCCTCCCCCGCCGGATCGGGGCCGGGGCGGCGGTGGTGGTCAGTCCGTGGTGCGGCGGCCGCGGGTGGCCTCGCGGTTGACCGCCCAGGCGTCGGCGACCGGGCCCAGGTGGCCGAGCTTGTCGGGGTTGCTCACCGAGCGGATCGTCTGGATCTGGCCGTCGAGGACGTCCAGGGTCCAGGTGTTGATCACCTTGCCGTCCCGGTCGCGGAAGACCGCGCCGGGCTGGCCGTTGACCTCGTGCGGCTCCATCGCCGCCTCCACCCGCGCGACCATGGGGAAGAACGAGACGAGGAGGCGGGCCACCTTGTCGGCGCCGACGACGGTCCTGGCCAGCTGCGGGGCCTTCCCGCCGCCGTCACCCAGGAGCTGCGCGTCGGCGGCGAGCAGCTCCCGCAGGCAGTCGACGTCGCCCTGGCGCAGGGCGTCGAAGAACCGCTCGGCGAGCTTCTCGCGCTCCTGGCGGTCGGCCTCGAAACGGGGACGGCCCGCGTCCATGTGACGGCGGGCGCGCACCGCGAGCTGGCGGCAGGCCGCCTCCGAACGTCCCAGCGTCGTGGCGATCTCCGGGAAGCCGAAGGTGAACACCTCCCGCAGCACGAACACCGCCCGCTCCAGCGGGGACAGCCGCTCCAGCAGCAGCAGCGCCGCCATCGACAGCGAGTCGGCCAGCTCCGCGGAACGGGCCGGGTCCTCGTAGGGGTCGGTGAGCAGCGGCTCGGGCAGCCACTGCCCGACATACACCTCGCGCCGTACCCGGGCCGAGCGCAGTACGTCGATCGAGATCCGGGTCACCGTGGCCGAGAGGAAGGCCTTGGTCGACGTGGGCTGTGTCGCGGAGGCGTCGAAGCGCAGCCAGGTCTCCTGGACCGCGTCCTCGGCCTCGCTCACACTGCCCAGGATCCGGTAGGCGATCGAGAACAGCAGGGGCCGCAACTCCTCGAACTCCTCGGTCCGCCTCACGCGAGCTTCTCCTTGAATCCCTGGCGCCACGAAGGGTGGCGCAGCTCCCGGCCCGGTTCCCGCCCGGCCTTGGCGCGGGAGAAGCCGCGGCCCCGGGTCATCGGGGTCACGGCCGCCTGTCCGGCCGCCCCCGCGGACAGGCGCGGCGGGCGGCCGGCCCCCGCGCAGGCCGCCGGGTGGGGCGGCCGCTCGCCGGCCGCCACCGGGTCCAGGCCGTCCGTCACGGCCCCGTCCGCGCCCGGCCGCTCCGGCAGGCGCGGCCCGTCCGTGCGGGTCGCCGTCGCCGTCACCCGGTGGCCGCGGGCCGGCGGGCGCGGCACCAGCCGTCGCCCCACGACCCCCGTACCGCCTGCCACGAACACGCGCATGACCACCGCTTCCCGATGCCGGAACCTGTCTTCGCCACTGGGACGAGACAGCGGCGCTTTCTGTGACATGGGCGGGGAAAAGCCGGGGAGACGAACGCCGCGTCCGCCGTGCGGGGGCCCTGGGGCGGCCCGGGGAGGCCACGGCGTGCGCCCGCGCACCGGTGGGCGCGTCCGGGTGCGGCGTGCTGGTGGATCCGGGGAGCGGACACCCGTGTCGAAGTCCGCCGTCGTCCGTTGTCGCTTGAGGACGAACTGACAGATAACCGGCTCTTCACCCTCAACCCACCCGACGGGCACCTCTCCTGAGCGCACTGACCGGCGACCGCGTCCGCCCCCCCCGGGGGCCGCCGGCCGAGGAGAAGCCGCCGGGCCCGTTCGAGGCTCCGCCGAAACCGGAGCCGGCTGCACCCTTTCAAGGAGAAACCGAATGAACCTCGCCCTGTGGATCGTTGCCGGGCTGCTGGCTGTGGTCTTCCTGGTCTCCAGCTGCTCCAAGCTGTTCATGACCAAGGAGAAGCTGGCCGCCCAACCCGGCGCGGGGTGGACGCAGTTCTACAGCGCCGGCGCCATCAAGGCCCTGGGCGTCATCGAGGTGCTGGCCGCCGCGGGCCTGATCCTGCCCGCCGCGCTCGACATCGCCCCCGTGCTGGTGCCGGTGGCCGCCGTCGGCGTCGCGCTGCTGATGACCGGCGCGGCCCTCACCCGTTACCGCCTGCGCGACAAGCTGATCGTGGTCGATCTCCTCTACCTGGCCCTGGCCGTCTTCGTGGCGTGGGGCCGCTTCGGGCCGGAGTCCTTCACCGGCTGACCGGCGCGGAAGGCCCGGGACACGGCCCGGGGCGCCGGTGAGGTGCCGGGGGGCCGGTCAGGTGCCAGGTGGCCGGTCAGGTGGCCGCGGGGGCGTCCGCCCCCGGGCCGCCGCCCAGGCCGTGGGGGCCGGTCAGCCAGCGGATCGTCTGGATCCGCCCGTCGAGGATGTCCAGTGCCAGGGCGCTCAGGACGGTGCCGTCGCGGTCGCGGAAGACGGCTCCCGGGTGGGAGCCGACCTGCTGCGGCTCCATGGTGACGCCGATACGGACCAGGGCCGGGACGATCGCGGCGAGCATCCGGGCCACCCGTTCCGCCCCCACGATGCGCCGGGGCCAGGGCAGCGCCCTGCCGCCGCCGTCGCTCGCCATCGACACCGCGGCGGCGAGCCGGCGGCAGGCCGCCTCCGAGCAGCCCACGATCGCCGCGATCTGGGCGAGGCCGCACCCGAAGACCTCCCGCAGCACGAACACCGCGCGCTCCAGCGGGGACAGCCGCTCCAGCAGCAGCAGCGCCGCCGTCGACAGCGACTCGGCCAGCTCCGCCGGCCGTTCCATGTCCAGGTCATGGTCCAGGTCCAGGTCCTGGTAGGGGTCGCGTGCCGGCGGCCCGGGAGCCCACGGCCCGGCGTACTTCCGTCGCCGCACGCCCGCCGAGCGCAGCACGCCTGCCGAGATCCGGGTGACCTCCGCCGACAGGAACACCCGGCCCGGGGCGGGCACCGCGGGGGCGGCCTCGTAGCGCAGCCAGGTCTCGCGCACCGCGTCCTCGGCCTCGCCCGCGCTGCCCAGGATCCGGTAGGCGATCGAGAACAGCAGGGGCCGCGACTCCTCGAACTCCTCGATCCGGCTCACGCAAGCTCCTCCTGTCCCCGCTCGGATCAGACCGCCACGGCCCCCGGCTCCGGGCTCGCCGCACGCCGGGAAAGAACCGCCACCGCCTGACGCACGGTCACCTCCGGCCGTGCCGCCGTCACTTCACCGGACGCAGCACATCGGCGCCCGCCTCCCTGCCTCGCCACCGGCCGTCAGTAACGAGACGAGACAGGCCGGGCATCAGTGACACGACGAGCGAAGACATTCGCGACGAGAACGCCGCAGGGCCTGTCGTCGCGCCCGCCCGCCCCGGGGGGAGGGAGACGGGCGGGCGTGACGGCCCGCGGCCCCGCCCCGGACAGGGATGGGACCGCAAGTCCCTTACGTACTGCAGCAGTTGAAGGCGCCGCTCGGCACGGACGCGGTGCGGAGGCGGGTTCAGACAGCGCCGGCGCTCTGCAGGCTGTACGTGTCCTGCCGCTCGTGGCGGGCGGCGTACACCGCGAGGAAGGCGGCGAGCGCGCGCACCCCGCCGCCGTCCGGGCCCAGCCCGGTGAACGCGATGTGCTGCCCGAAGCCCGCCGAGAGCACACTGTGCGCCCGCAGCGCGGCGGCGGCCAGTTCACCGCACGGCCGGCGGTCATGGGCGTGGACGGGGTCGGCGCAGGTCATGGAGAGAGCCTCCGCCCAGGCCCGGGGCACGATCCCGCCATCGTGCACGGACGGCTTCGCGGCCGGTACGGCAGCGCTCATCGGCTTCTCCTTCTGTACGGGATCTCCGGCGGGTCTCCAGAGGGCTCCGGGGGTCTCCTTGCTCGGGGGCCGCCGCCCGCCCCGGCCGCCGAGGGCCCCATGCCCAGGCCGCCTGTGCGGCGGGGGTTCAGCGGCTGCGGTAGGCGACCTGGGTGGCGAGGCGGGAGAACTCGTGGCGCCAGGCCTCGTCCAGGCCCGAAGTGGCCAGCGAGGCGCAGGCCTTGTCGACCAGGCCCGCGATGGTGCGCTCGACGGTGGCCCGTACGCCGGTCTCCTCCAGGATCTTGCGCAGCAGTTCGACGTCCCACGGCTTGCCGTCCCTGCGGTCCACCAGGTCCCGCACCCGCGGGTCACGCTCCGCGGCCAGCGCCAGCAGCAGCGTCATCTTGTGCTCGGCGAAGTCCAGCCCGGTCGGCTTGCCCGCGTCCTCGGTGGAGCCGAAGGCGTCGATCAGGTCGTCGCGGAGCTGGAACGCCTCCCCCAGCGCCAGTCCGTAGCCCTCGAAGGCGGCGGCCATGTCGGGGCGGCCGGCGAGGGTGGCGCCCAGCACCAGCGGGCGGTGGATCGTGTAGCGGCCGGACTTCTGTACGGCGATCCAGCGCGAGAGCACGGGGTCGCCGACCCCCTCCGCCGCGACCACCATGTCCAGGTGCTGGCCGATGACCAGTTCGGCCCGCAGTTCGTTCCACACCCCCCGGGACAGGGCGGGGAGCTGGGCGGCCAGCTGGTCGGCGTACACGAAGGCCAGATCGCCCGCGAGGACGGCGACGCCCTCGCCGTAACGGCGGGACTCCCCCTGCCAGCCGCGCGCCCGGTGCTCGGCGGCGAACACCTCGTGGACGGTGGGTTCGCCGCGGCGCAGCGAGGAGTTGTCGGCGATGTCGTCGTGGATGAGGATGAAGGTCTGCAGCAGTTCCAGGGCGGCCGCGGCGTCGACGGCGCCCGAGGAGGCGGGGCTGCCGCCCGCGGCGAGGAATCCGCTGAGGCAGAACTTCGGGCGCAGCCGCTTGCCTCCGCTCGCGATGAACGCGGCGATGGCGTCGGCTCCTTGGGCGGCCCGGGGGTTGATGTCGAACCAGCGGGACTGTTCCTGCGCGATGAAGCTCCGCAGCCGCTCTTCGACACGGTCGAGGAGTGCGGCGCGGGTCTCCTCGATCGAGGAGAGGTCAGCGTCGTGGGGCGGGGACGTGGTCGTCATGGCAGGCCTTCTTCGCTGGATGGACGCGTCGGATCGGTGATCGGGTTCATGGGGTGCATCGGGTGCACGGGGTGCGGGCAGCCGGGCCCCGGGACGGGATGTCGCGGAACGGGGCAACGGCGGTGCGGCGCCGGTCCGTTGCCCGGTTCCGGTGCGCCGCCACGGCGCCCTACCCCGTCGTATCCGTCCTCGCCTTCCGAGCCTTCCGAGCCTTCTGAGCCTTCTGACGGCCGTGACCGCAGGGGGCAGCGCAGGCGGAGGGGACGGGGAGGAAGGAGGGGGCGGGGTGCCGCACTGTGGTGGCGCATGCCGTGGCGGGGGTCCGCGGTCCGGCGGGAGGGTTTCGGTTACGGCGTCACGGGCCGGGCACCGGCTCGGTCTCGGTTCGCGCCGACTGAGGGGCGCATACCTCGATCCGCCGTCGTACGGCGGCGGTTGAGGGCAGGAAGGACGTGCCGAGATAGTGACATGGCCGGCGTCCCCGCGCCAAGAGCACCTCTCCCCGGCCGCCCGCGGCCCGCGCCCTCTTCCGCGGACGGATGAGGGCCGCGGGCGGTCACACCTGTTCGGAGGCGGGGGCCGGAAGTGGACGGGGGGCGGGCTGCGGCACCGGCGGGGGGCCGGAGCGGCGGGCGTTCAGCGTGAGGGTGGCCACGATGCCGAGGCCGACCGGCACGGTGAGGGTGAGCAGGACCGTGGACAGCGACCAGCCCGCGTTCGCCATCAGGCCGCCGAGCAGGCCGCCGGCCACCGGGCCGAGCTTTCCCGCGCTGTTGGCCCAGCTCATGCCCGTGGCGCGGGCGGACGGCGGGTAGGCGACCGCGGCGGTCGCCTGCAGCGCGGCGTTGGCCGCCGGGAGGCACAGGCCCAGGACGAACGCCCCGGCCAGCAGCGTGGGGAACCGCTCCGCCCACAGGCCTGCCGCGGCGAAGGAGACCAGGGCCAGCCCCCACAGGCCGAGCAGCGCCCTGAGCCGGTCCAGCCGCTTGAGGGCGAAGGACACCGCGAGCTGTCCCATCAGGCCGCCCCACCCGAACACCGCGATGGCCACCGCGGCCTGTGAACCCGTCAGGCCGGTGTCGGTGCGCTCCGCCAGCAGCGGCAGATAGCTGAGGATCACGAAGACGACGCCCTGGCCCACGAAGAAGCACAGCCACAGCAGCAGGGTGGTGGGGGCGAAGTCCCGGGACAGGATGACCCGGGCCGGCGGCCGCGGCTGCCTGCGCAGCACGGTCTGCTCCAGGGCCACGCCGGACAGGTCCCGGCCCGGAGCGACCTCGGTGAGAGCCTCGCGCAGCTGCGCTGTCCGCCCGCGGGCGGCGAGCACGCTGACGGACTCCGGGACGAACCGCAGCACCGCGGGGATCAGCAGGAGCGGCGCGATCCCGCACACCGCCAGCAGCGTGGGCCAGCCGAAGGCGGGGATGAGGACGGAGGCGAGCAGCCCGCCCACCGCGGTGCCGGCCGTCACCCCGGTGAAGGCCAGCGCGACCATCTGGACCCTGCGCCCGACCGGGGTCCAGTCGGCGACCAGCGCCATCACCGTCGGCAGGACCGCGCCCAGCCCCAGACAGGCGACGATCCGCAGGCCGGTGAAGGCGACGATCTCCTGAGAGAGCGCCATAGCGGCCGTGCCCAGGCCGAAGACGGTGATGCCGGTGACGGTGACGACCTTGCGCCCGTGCCGGTCGGCGAGCGGACCGGCCACGACACCGCCGACGATCATCGCCAGGACACTCATCGTCACGGTGATGGTCACCGTGGAGGTGTCGGTCCCCCAGTCGTCCTCGATCCGGGGATAGACGAAGGCGGCGACGGCGGCGTCGAGCCCTTCGGCGATCATCATGAGCAGACCCAGCACCACGATGAGCCGCTGCCGACGGCTCATCGGACTCTGGTCGATGAACTCTTGCGGACTCAGCTTCGCTGAAGCGTCCGTGGTCATGGGCGAACCCCTTTCGTTTCGAAGGTGCGGGGAGAGCGCGGGGCGGGAGAGGTCTAGCCGGTGGTGCCCGCCGTGCCCGCCACCTGCTGGGGGGCCTCGCGGGTCCGGGGGCGGTCCTCGTCGTCCCCTGGCCGGCCGATGAGCCAGGTCAGCAGGGGGCCAGCCATCGCGGTCGTGACGACGGCCATCACCACCATGAGGGAGTAGAGGTCCTGCCCGATGAAGCCCAGTTGCAGGCCCACGTTCAGGACGATGAGCTCGGTCAGGCCGCGGGTGTTCATCAGGGTGGCGAGCGCGGCGGACTGCCTGACCGGCATCCGGTTGAGGCGGGCGGCGGCGAACGCTCCGGTGAACTTGCCGCCGACGGCCACCAGCAGGATCAGCGCCAGCGCCCCCAGCCCGCCCAGGTCCAGCCCCGAGAGATCGACCTTGAGACCGGCGACCAGGAAGAACACCGGCAGCAGCAGCGCGCCGTTCATCTGCCCGAGGCGGTCGTGCACCTCACTGCGCAGCTGCTCGCTGCCGGTGCGCGGCAGGATCATGCCGAAGAGGAAGGCGCCGAAGATGTAGTGCAGGCCCACCCACTCGGTGGCGGCGGCCGACAGCAGCAGCCCCGCCAGGACGCACGCGAACACCGTCGGGGTGAGGCGCAGTCCGGGCCTGCGGGCCGCGTAGCGGTGCAGCAGCGGGCGCACCACGAAGAGCATGCCGGCCAGGTAGGGGACGGCGAGCAGGATGTGCCACTGGTCGGCGCCGGCCGAGCCGGTGAGGGCGACCACGGCGGCCAGCACGGACCAGGCGAGGACGTCGTCGATGGAGGCGCAGGCCAGGGCGATCACACCCAGCGGAGTACGGGTCATGCGGCGGTCGGTGAGGATGCGGGCCAGCACCGGGAAGGCGGTGATCGACATGGCGATGCCCATGAAGAGCATGAACGCCGTCCGGTCACCGGTGCCGTAGTCGTCCATCAGGTAGAGCGCCAGGAGGGTGCCGAGGCCGAACGGCAGCACGATGGAGCTGAACGAGACGGTGGCCGCGAGACTTCCGCTGCCCCGGATCATCGCGGCGTCCCACTCCAGGCCGACGATGAACATGAAGACCGCGACACCGACCGCGGCCAGGGCACTGAGCAGGGGCCGGACGGTGTCCGGGAAGAGGAAGTCGGTGACCGCCCCGTGGAAGAGGGTCGGTCCCAGCGCGATGCCGGCGAGAACCTCACCGATCACCGCCGGCTGGCCCAGCCGGCGGGCCAGCGCGCCGAGCAGGCGGGCCAGGAGCACCATGACGGCGAGGCCGACGAGAAGTGACGTGGTCTGATGCGTATCCATGACATCCGTCTCCGTAGATCGCGGTCCGTCCTGTGCCCCGGTGCGGTGCGCGCGGCGCGGGCGGGCAGGGGCAGGCGGCATGAGAGGGGAAACCGGGGCAGCGCGGTAGCGCCGGGTCAGGTCCCGGCCCGCCGCCGGGCACCGGCCGCACCCCGCACCGTCGCGGGTCCGCGGCCGCGTCGCGGCGGGCCTCAACCGCGCGGCCCGACAGCACTGTCGCGCCGCGCGGTTGAGGCCCGCCAGCGTCTCCTTCGAGCCGTCAACCGATGACGGTCCAGGTGTCCTTGCCGGCGAGGAGTGCGGCGAGGTCGCCCTTGCCGTTCTGTTCGATGGCGGTGTCGAGCTGGTCGGACATCTGGGTGTCGTAGACGGGGCGTTGCACGGAGCGCAGGACGCCGATGGGGGTGTGGTGGAGGGTGTCGGGGTCGGCGAGGCGTGACAGGGCGAACGCGGTGGTGGGGGAGGCGGCGTGGGCGTCGTGGACGAGGATCTGTGACCGGTTGTCGTCCGTGACGGCCACCACCTTCAGGTCGCCGCTCGCCGGATCGCGTACGACGCCCTGGGAGTTGTCGGTGCCGAAGGTGATGGGGTGGCCGTGTTCGAGGCGGATGACGGCTTCCTGGGCCTGTTGTTTGTCCTTGAGGGCTTCGAAGGCGCCGTCGTTGAAGATGTTGCAGTTCTGGTAGATCTCCACCAGGGCGGTGCCGGGGTGGGCGGCGGCCTGGCGCAGGACGTCGGTGAGGTGTCGGCGGTCGGAGTCGACGGTGCGGGCCACGAACGAGGCTTCCGCGCCGATCGCCAGGGAGACGGGGTTGAACGGGGCGTCGAGGGAGCCCATCGGCGTCGACTTGGTGATCTTGCCGACCTCGCTGGTGGGCGAGTACTGGCCTTTGGTGAGGCCGTAGATCCGGTTGTTGAACAGGAGGATCTTCAGGTTCACGTTGCGGCGCAGGGCGTGGATGAGGTGGTTGCCGCCGATGGACAGGGCGTCCCCGTCGCCGGTGACGACCCACACGCTCAGGTCGCGTCTGCTGGAGGCCAGGCCGGTGGCGATCGCGGGGGCACGGCCGTGGATGGAGTGCATGCCGTAGGTGCTGAGGTAGTACGGGAAACGCGAGGAGCAGCCGATGCCGGAGACGAAGACGATGTTCTCCTTCGCCAGACCCAGTTCGGGCATGAAGCCCTGCACGGCGGCGAGGATGGCGTAGTCACCGCAGCCGGGGCACCAGCGCACTTCCTGGTCGGACTTGAAGTCCTTCATCGACTGCACGGCCTCGGCCTTGGGAACCAGGGACAGCGCCTCAACCGCCCCCGCCCCTGTGGCCGTCCCCGCGCCCGTGGCTGTGGCGGTGTCTTGTGAGGTGGTCGTCGTCTCAGCCATCGATGGCCTCCTTCAACGCCGTCGCGAGCTGCTCCGCCTTGAACGGCATACCGTTGACCTGGGTGAAAGGCCGGGCGTCGACCAGATAGCGGGCGCGCAGCAGTGTGGAGAGCTGGCCGAGGTTCATCTCCGGGACGACGAGGCGCTCGTAGCGCTCCAGGATCGTGCCCAGGTTGCGGGGGAAGGGGTTGAGGTGGCGCAGGTGGACCTGCGCGATCGGCTCCCCGGCCGCGCGCAGCCGCCGGACCGCCGCCGTGATCGGGCCGTAGGTCGAACCCCAGCCCAGGACCAGCGTGCCGGCCGCCCCGGAGGGGTCGTCCACGTCCAGGTCGGGGACCTCGATGCCGTCGATCTTCGCCTGGCGGGTGCGGACCATGAAATCGTGGTTGGCCGGGTCGTAGGAGATGTTGCCCGTGCCGTCCTGCTTCTCGATCCCCCCGATCCGGTGCTCAAGACCCGGCGTGCCCGGGACCGCCCACGGCCGCGCGAGGGTGAGCGGATCCCGCTTGTAGGGCCAGAACACCTCCGTCCCGTCCTCCAGAGTGTGATTGGGCCCCTGCGCGAACCGCACGGTCAGATCGGGCAGTTCCTCGATGTCCGGCACCCGCCACGGCTCACTGCCATTGGCCAGATATCCATCACTCAAAAGGAACACCGGCGTCCGGTAGGTGACGGCGATACGCGCGGCCTCGATGGCCGCCTCGAAACAGTCCGCCGGAGTCCGCGGCGCCACGATCGGCACCGGCGCCTCCCCGTTGCGGCCGAACATCGCCTGCAGCAGATCCGCCTGCTCCGTCTTGGTCGGCAGCCCCGTCGAGGGCCCGCCCCGCTGAATGTCGATCACCAGCAACGGCAGCTCCAGCGACACCGCCAGCCCGATCGTCTCCGACTTCAGCGCCACCCCCGGACCCGACGTCGTCGTCACCGCGAGGGAACCGCCGAACGCCGCACCCAGCGCCGCACCGATCCCCGCGATCTCATCCTCCGCCTGGAACGTGCGCACCCCGAAATTCTTGTGCCGCGACAACTCGTGCAGGATGTCCGACGCCGGAGTGATCGGATACGAACCCAGATACAACGGCAGATCCGCCTGCCGCGAAGCCGCGATCAGCCCGTACGACAGGGCCAGGTTCCCCGAGATGTTGCGGTAGGTGCCCGGCGGGAACGTCTGAGCGGCCGGGGCGACCTCGTAGGAGACCGCGAAATCCTCCGTCGTCTCACCGAAGTTCCAGCCCGCCCGGAACGCCGCCAGGTTCGCCGCCGCGATCTCCGGCTTCTTCGCGAACTTCGCCGCCAGGAACCGCTCCGTCCCCTCCGTCGGCCGGTGATACATCCACGACAACAACCCCAGCGCGAACATGTTCTTGCTCCGCTCCGCCTCCTTACGCGACAGATCGAAACCCTTCAACGCCTCCACCGTCATCGTCGTCAACGGCACCGGATGGACGCTGAACGCGTCCAGCGAGCCGTCCTCCAGCGGATTCGCCGCGTAGTCGACCTTCGCCATCGCCCGCCTGGTGAACTCGTCCGTATTGACGATGATCTCCGCACCACGCGGCACATCCGCGATGTTCGCCTTCAACGCCGCCGGGTTCATCGCCACCAGCACATCCGGCGCGTCGCCGGGGGTGAGGATGTCGTGGTCGGCGAAATGCAACTGAAAAGACGAAACGCCCGGCAGGGTTCCTGCGGGCGCCCGGATCTCGGCGGGAAAGTTCGGAAGAGTCGAGAGGTCGTTGCCGAACGACGCCGTCTCGGAGGTGAACCGGTCCCCCGTGAGCTGCATCCCGTCACCCGAGTCACCCGCGAACCGGATGATCACCCGGTCCAGCCGGCGGACGTCCTTGGGCGGGTGCGGCCCGGCTGCGGTGGTGGTGTCGGTGTGCTCGGCTGGACTGCTGACCTGGCTGGTCACTGAACTGGACCTCCATCGAGGCGGCGGGGCGGGGCTGTTGGGCCCTGCCCTCCCTTGTTCGTGGGCGCGTGTGCGGCAGGGGGCGGGCAGCGAAACGGCCGGCGGCGCCCGGGACTTGCCCGGGTGCCGCCGGCCGTGGGTCCGGCAGGCCTGGTTCGGTGCCTGTCAGGCGGTTTCGGTCTGTACGGCCGGGGCCTGCGCGGGGGCCTCGGGTACGGGCAGGGGGCCGCGGCGCAGCAGCAGGCCGGCGATGACGGCGCCGCCGGCGAAGATGGCGGCGCACCACCAGAACACGGTGGTGTAGCCGTCGATCGAGGCGAGCTGGAGCTGCTCGGGTGTGGGCCGGCCCTTGGTGTTGTCCGTCAGCCAGTTGGTGACGGCGGTGGCGGCGATGGTGTTGAGCAGGGCGGTGCCCAGGGCGCCGCCGAGCTGCTGGCCGGCGCTGATGCAGGCCGAGGCGATGCCCGAGTCGCGGGTCTCCACGCCGGAGGTGCCGGTGGTGAGGGCGGCGGCGTAGATGAGGCCCATGCCGAGGCCGACGACCACGAGGGGGCCCAGGAGGTCGGAGGCGTAGCCGGAGTCGACGCTGATGCCGGTGAGCCAGGCCATGCCGGCGGCGCTGACCAGGAGGCCGCCGGAGATCAGGGGCTTGGGGCCGTACTTGGGCATCAGCTTGGTGGCGCCGAGGCCGGCTCCCAGGGTGGTGGCGACGATCATCGGGAGCAGGGCGACGCCGGAGGTGATCGCCGAGTAGTCCAGGGTGAGCTGCATGTAGTAGATGAGGAAGAGCAGGATGCCGAACATGCCGGTGCCGACGAGCAGCACGGTGAGGTAGGCGCCGCCGCGGTTGCGGTCCAGGACGATGCGGGGCGGCAGCAGCGGGGAGGCGGTGCGGGTCTGCCAGAGGGCGAACAGGACCAGCAGGACGCCGCCGGCCACGAGGTAGCCCCAGGTGGAGGGGGTGCTCCAGCTCTCCTCGGCGGCGTTGGAGAGGCCGTAGACGAGGCAGAACATGCCGCCGGAGGCCAGCAGGACGCCGGGGATGTCCATGCGTCCGCCGGTCTTGGGCTCCCGCTTGAGCAGGAGGGTGCCTCCGACGAGGGAGACGGCGGCGAAGATCAGGTTGACGTACAGGCACCAGCGCCAGTCGAAGGCGGAGGTGAGGGCGCCGCCGATGATCAGTCCGAGGCCGGCGCCGCTGGCGACGACTCCGCTGAAGATGCCGAAGGCTTTGCCCTTCTCCTTCGGGTCGGTGAAGGTGGTGGCGAGCAGGGCCAGGCAGGCGGGGGCGAGCATGGCGGCGAAGACGCCCTGGCTGGCGCGGGCGGTGACCAGCATGCCGAAGCTGTTGGAGGCGCCGCCGACGGCGGAGGCGATCGCGAAGCCGGTGAGCCCGATGAGGAAGCTCTCCTTGCGGCCGATCAGGTCGGACAGGCGTCCGAAGAACAGCAGCAGGCCGCCGAAGGACAGGGCGTAGGCGGTGACGATCCACTGTCTGTCGGCGTTGCTGAAGTCCAGGGTTTCCTGCGCCGTGGGGAGGGCGAGGTTCATGACGGTCAGGTCGAGGCCGACCATGAGGTACGCGGAGCAGATGACGGCGAGGATCAGCCACCGCTTCGGGTCGCCGGCCGCCCCTGAACTCGGCCCTGCCGCGGGGGCTGCGTTTTGTGTTGCCATGAACAATTCTCCTTGTTCCATCGAACGGGGTGAGGCGTCATCCCTTATGACGAGACACGGGCGCTGACTTGTGACATCGCGTCCTGCGGTGCGGCAAGTCGCTGTCCGTGCCGGGCCGTTGATGGTGCCGGTCGCGTGTCGGCGTACGAGGGGGGGCGGCGGCGGGCCGGGTGCGGGGCCCGCCGCCGGCGGGGGGTCAGTCCTGGACGTCGCCGTTGATGTGGCGCTGGAGGAAGTCGTGGGCCAGGTCGCCGAACTGGGCGCCGAACTCGATGGAGGTGTCCACGGTCGCGGTGAAGTGGACGCCGCCCCACACGCGGCTGCGGGCGCAGTCCTGCTCGAAGTCGGTCCAGGTGTCCCAGCGCAGTTCGGTGTCGGCGGCGGGGGTGAGGCCGGGCTCGGTGCGGGTGGAGCCGGCCGGCAGGGTGGACTTCCAGTTCAGGACGTCGTCGCCGAGGAAGCGGCGGGAGGCCTGGGCCTGGGAGGAGATGAGGATGGTGGAGCCGGAGGGGTAGTCGGGGTGGTCCCCGGCCGGCAGGTAGCTGGCCCACTCGTTGGCGGGCAGGTCGCTGACGGTGCCCTTGCCGGGGCCGCCCCAGGCGGTCACCGGGCTGTTGCCGTAGACGTGGCGGACGGCGCTGACGGGCCTCGGGGCCTCGTGCTTGCGCTTGTGGTGCCAGGCGGCGATCAACGCGTCGAAGCGGGCCACGGAGGTCACCGTGAACAGGTGGCACCAGCCGTCCAGGTCCAGGTCGTGGGCCTCGGCGGCGGCGCGCGGCGAGAGGGTGTGGCCCATCAGCTTGTTGTCGAAGAACTCCGCCTTGACCTTCTGCTCGTCGGTCAGGGCGGCGGACGCGGCGAGGACCTCGTCGACGGCGCTCTTGTAGGCGGCGGCGTCGGTGTGGTCGGTGTGGCCGGGGGTGTCGAGCTTGAACTGGGCCGGGTCCTGGAAGGTGTGGGCGGTGACCCGCTCGAGCTGGGGGGTGACGAAGTTCTGGACGACGAAGACGCCCATGTCGCCGGGGCCGCCGCCGACGCGGCGGCGGTGGGGGCCGACGGCCGGCTGCCAGCGTGAGGGGTCGGCGAGTTCGTAGGCGCTGTTCACGGGCTGGTAGCCGGTGTAGTCCTCGAAGGGGCGGCCGTTGTAGGTGCGGCCCTCGTCGCCCAGGAAGTTGAGGCCGTCGCGCAGGCGGGCCTCGACGATCGCCTTGCCGGCGATGTTGCCGATGCCGATGGGGGTGGTGGGGTCCTGGGAGTCGTCGTCGGGGTCGAGGCCGACGGCGAGCATTCCCTGGCGCATGACCAGCGCCCGCTCCTCGAACACGGCCCTGACGACCTGGTAGGAGGCGTAGAGGCCGGCGATGTTCTTGTTCCTGTTGGTGGCGGCCTCGCTCGCGGGGCGGCGGGCTATGCGGGAGTACAGGCCGACGGCGGTGGGGTGGTAGGGCGCCATCGCGTCGAACCAGGAGATCTGGAACAGGTGGGTGATCCAGATGTAGATGGTCGCGTCGTTGGGGCCGATGCCGCTCTCCGGGGGAAAGGCCCCGCCGGCGTTGGTGGTGACCAGGTCGCGGATGAAGTTGCCGTTGTCGAAGTCGAAGCCGATGCCGGCGGGGGGCTTCGCGGCCGGGCCGCCCGCCTTGGCGGCGGCGGGTGTTGCGGGGTGGCCCACGGACGTCGTCATGGGTGTGTCCTTTCTTCAGGAAGAGGGTTCAGCGGTCCAGGGCGGGGCGCGGTGGGCCGACCATGGCCTGGAGGAGCAGGGTGGAACAGGGTGGAGCGGGGTGGAGCGGGCGGGCGCCGGGATGCCTGCCGTGGAGCCGGGGCGTCCGCAACAGAGCCGGGGGCGCCGCAGCGCCGGGGGCTGCCGGGGGGTCAGTCGCGGGCGGCCGTCAGGGTCTTCAGCTGCTTGGGCGAGATCTGGTAGTACGAGCCGAGGTCGAGGCGTTCTTCCTCGTGCGACCACTTGACGACCGACGCGCGGACGCGCTCGCCGGCGTACCGGTGCGGGGCGTTGTGCATGAACTGCTCGATTCCCGGTTCCAGCTTGGCGGGCAGCGCCGACAGGTCCAGTCCGGGGCGCGGCTGGGGGGCGAAGGAGATCCGCTGGATCTTCGGGGATTCCCAGCTGAGCGTGGTGTAGATGCGGTACGAGGTGCAGGCGTATTCGAGTATCTGCTCGTCGGGTTCCGGCAGTCCGATTTCGCGGAGGATGGACCGGACGGATTCCGGGTCCAGGTTTCCGGCGGAGGGGAGCTGGAAATACACGTTCATGGTGCGGTGCTGGTAGTCGATCCCGATCACCGCGGTGCCGTCCAGGCCGTGGCGGGCGAAGAAGTCCGCGTTCTGGGCCAGGGCGGGCGGCACGGACGGAATGGCCGCGAGCTGCGCCACCGTCTGGAGTTCGGGGAAGAGCGCGTAGATCTTCTTGAAGCCGCCGGCGACGCCGCAGTCGATGGCGTACAGGCCGATGGAGACGCGCTCCTGGATGTCGGAGAGCAGCGTGGAGACGGGGTGGTCCGTCGGTGCCACGAAGCCGTTCGCGACGGCGCGGGCGTAGGGGTCGCCGATTCCCGACACCTGGACGGTGTATTCGAGTTCGCCGGCCTGGCTCTCGCCGGTCTGGGCGCTGAAGACGATTCCGCTGTCCGCCGTTATCGCGTCCTCGTAGGCGGCGAGAATCGGCCAGACCTCGTCGCGCGGGCAGGCCGCGCCCACCAATCGGGCCGATTCCTCAATGGCCGAGTACAGTTCCTCTGCCTCAGTGCCACCGGACATCCGTCCTCCAAAGCAGTCAGCGTGGGCAAGTGTTCTGGCGGGGAATTCCGAAACTCTGTATGGGAACTCTGTATGGGGTGTTCCGTTTTCCCGGGACCTGAATAAAACCGCTTGGACCGTATTGTTTGCGGGCTCGGGGCGGGGACGCAAGGCCGGTCGGCTGTGTCGAGCCTTGTCCTCCAGCGGAGTTCAAGGGGCCGGGAGATCGTCCTGGACGGCTTCGCGAGCCGCGGGGCGCCGACCACGGCGGAGCCCCCGGGGCCGTCAGGGGCCGGGGCTCCGCCGCACCGTGCCGGGGGACGGCCGGTGGCTCAGGTGGGGTAGATGCCGTAGCGCCGGTCCCGGCCGCGGAGGTCGCGCAGGGCGGCGTCGAAGTCGTCGCGGGTCATGTCGGGCAGCAGCTGGTTGGAGAAGAACATCTCGGCGAAGGGCGACATCAGCGGGAAGAAGGACGACATGCGGTAGGAGTCGCCCATCCGGATGAGGTAGTCGACCGGCTCCGGCACGTAGGCGTTCTCGGTCAGGATCTCCTCGGTCAGCTCCGGGATCTTCCCGTTGAACTTGTTGAAGATGCCGATCACTTCGTGGGAGAGGGACATGCCCAGGATGTAGTGGAGGGTGAACCCCGAGCCCTTGTCCGACTTGTCGCGCAGGACCTCCAGCTCCGTGAGCCAGCTCTCGGGCACCACCTCGAGCGTCCCGGAGAAGTCGAAGTTGAGGCTGTCGTGGGTGCGGCGCACCACCTCGGTGAACGCGTTCATGGCGGTTTCCACCGCGGCGGCGGAGCGGCTGTAGTTCGCGACGGAGGAGACCGTGATGTAGAGCGTGGTGAAGCCCTCCTCCCGGGACCACTCCACGAACTCGCCGATCTTGTCCGTCATGGCCGCGTAGCTGTCGTCGAGAGAGACGCCGTGCTCCTTGGACCAGCGGCGCATTCCGTCCGGCAGCAGCATCAGGTTGCTCACCGTGATCTCCTTCGGTTACGTGATCTGTCGTTTCGGCAGGGGCCGGCGCGGACGCCGGCGCGGCGGGAGGGCCGGGGGCCGCCGCCGGGACGGCCGGGGGCTGCCCGGGGCGGCGGCGCAGGCCCACGGGTGACGGCGCCGGTGGGGGCGCCGTCAGGTCCGGGCCGGTGAGGGGGGCGTGGCCGTTCAGGCGACCTTCGTCGCGGACAGGATGGCCTGGACGGGGATGACGTCCGGCGGGATCTCGGAGGAGTCCTTGGTGACGGCCTTGGTGAGCTTGAAGCCGCACTCCTCCAGCCAGCGCTCGTAGGTCGACAGCTTCTGCGGTCCGCCCTGGCCCATGGTGCAGCCGATGAAGAAGGCCGGGAAGAAGTCGACGTTGTAGTTGTCGGTGTCCTTGATGTTCTCCGGGTAGACCGGCACCAGGATGTTGACCTGGCCGCCGACCTCGAGGGACTTGTTGACGCCCTGGAGGATCCGGAACACGTCGTCCTTGTCGAACATGTCGAGGAAGTGCTTGATCAGGACGATGTCGAAGCCCTGGGGGATCTCGTCGAAGACGTTGCCGCCGATGAAGGAGAGGTGCTCCTCAAGGCCCGCGGCGCGGAAGTTCTCCAGCGCCTTGGTCTCCTTGTCCGGCAGGTCGAAGGTGGTCACCTTCAGGCCGGGCGAGGGCTTGTGGCGGTAGGTGTGGATCGCCCCTAGGCCGGTGTTGCCCGCGACGTCCAGGACCCGGGCGCCGGAGGGGATGTCGACGTTGGCGAAGAACCAGGGGTCGATGTTGGCGGTGACGTTGTTCATCAGGGTGAGCCAGGAGTCGTTGAGGTCCTGGTGGTCGGCGACGGCGTCGTAGAGGGTGCCCTCGGCTCCGTAGAGCTCCTTGAGGCCCACGACGGTGCCGGTGCGCGCGCTCTCGGTGAGGTAGAACAGCTGCCGCAGCGCGGTGACCTTGATGAGGTTCATGTAGGCGAGCGCCCGCTTGATGTCGCGCTCGGCGACCTCGCCGAGGGCGTCCAGGGAGTAGGCGGCGGTGTCCTCGTCGTAGGCGACGAAGCCCTCCTTGACGAGGAGGAAGAGGAGCTGCTCCACGGCGTCCGGCTTGGCGCCGACGGCGGCGCCGAGCTCGGCGGCGGTCAGGTCCGGGGTGTCCCGGAGCTGGTCGATGAGGCCGAGTTCGAAGCAGGACAGCAGGCTCATGAACCGCGAGGGTCCCACCATGTATTCGCGAAAACGGGCGAGCGTGGCTTCCGATGACAAGGCGTTAGCCCCTTTCAGGTTCAGACCGGTCGGGTTGGGTCCCACCGCCGTGGCGGTGGGCTGGTCACGGGTCACGCACGCTCTCCGGGCCGCTGGGCGAAGCGGGCGGCCAGCGCCAGGCGCTGGACCTTCAGCGTGGCGGTGCGGGGCAGTTCGGCCTGCGGGATCTGGACCGGGTCGGCGAGCTGGGGGAAGGCGGCGACCGCGGCGCGCCAGCGGCCGGCGTCCAGCGGCTTGTCGTCGACGGTGCAGATGACCGGGACGGGCTCGGAGTTGGGGCCCTGCACGACGACGAGTTCGCTCAGTTCGCTCAGCTTGCTCAGGACGACGTCCTCGACCTCCAGGGAGCTGCGCACCCCGGGGATCATGTCGACCTCGCGGTCGAGCATGTGCAGGCAGCCCAGGCGGGTGCGGTAGCCGACGTCGCCGGTGCGCCACCAGTGGCCGTTGCGGTTGGTGTCGTAGCGGTCCTGCTCGGCGAAGTAGGTCTTGGCCAGGCCGTCCCAGGCGACCTCGATGAAGCCGGGGTTCTTCTCGGACGGCGTCTTGCCGTTGCGGCCGACCACGCGGATCTTCGCGGCGCCCCTGGGCATGGCCCAGCCCACGCAGCGGCCGTTGGCCTTGTGGGCGGAGTTGCGGAAGTAGGCGCGGCCCACGGCCGGGCCCACCTCGCTCTGCCCGTAGATCTGGAAGAAGAGGGCGCCGCGCCGGTCGGAGGCCTTCAGCAGCCGGCTCATGGTGCGGGGGTGGATGGCGTCGAAGGTGCTGCTGAAGACCTTGACCGAGGCGAAGGGGCGGCGGGGGTCCTCGGCGAGTTCCTCCCACTCCATCAGGGAGTTGGGCAGGGCCTCCACGAACGCCGGGCGGTGGCGGGCGAACTGCTCGGCGACGTCGGCGGGGTCGGACTCCCGCAGGAGCAGCACCGGCCACTCCTTGAGGAGGGCCAGGGTCATCGCCGCGACCATCCGCGAGTGCACGAAGGGGATGTGGATCGCGGCGGTCTCGCGCTTGCGGATCAGGGACAGCAGCCGCCGCTGCGGGATGAGCCGGCGGCCCTGGGTGCGGGGGGTGTGCACCACGAGTTTGGGGATGCCGGTGGTGCCGGAGGTGTGGGTGATCACGGCGGCCTCGTCGATCGGCCGGACCACCGGCGCGACGCGCGGGGAGCCGGCGAGCGCGGCGAGGGACTGGGTGCCGGGCCATTCGCCGGACGCGGTGATCACCCGGGCGGTGAGGTCCGCCAGCGGGACCTCCTTCAGGAGGCCGAGCTTGGGCTCGTCGGTGACCAGGGTGGGGTGGTCGACCCGCTTGAGCAGGGCGGCCACGGTCGCGGCGTCCAGGGCGGGCGAGAGGTTCACCGGGACCGCGCCGATGCGGGAGGCCGCGGCGGCGAGCATCCACAGGTCGGCGTTGGCCCTCTTGTAGAGCACGACGCGCTCGTCGGGCCGGACCCCGGCCGCCCACAGGCGGCCCGCCAGGTCGTCGACGTGCTCGGCGTACTCCGCCACCGTCAGGTGGCGCCCCGCGCCGGGGAAGATGTCCAGGTCGTGGTCGAGGGTGATCGGCGTCGACCCGTTCACGGCCGCGGCCATCTCCGGCAGCAGGCCGATGTGAAGACCGCGCTTCTGTATCGATTTATAGGCTGTTGAGCCCTTCATGGGGACTGTCTCCTTTGGGGCACGCGGCGAGGTCGACGACGCGTCGGGCGGCGTCCGGGAGGGAGCCGGCCGGCGTCAGGGCGGCGCGCGGGCGCTGAGGGGCGCCGGCGCCGTGGGGGTGGCTGTCGGGCACGACCCCGCCCCGGGCCGGTGGCGGGGGGCGGGGCGTGCCCGCGGGGCCGTGGCGCCGGGCCGGGCCGGCGGGGGCCCGTCCCGGCCCGGCGTCACGGAGCTCGGGGCGGTGGTGCGCGCCGGCGGGCCGGCGGCGGGTGGGTCAGGCGGCGCGCCGGGCGGAGGTGGCGTGGGTGCGCAGCGCGCGCCGGACGACGTCGGCGACCCGTTCGGTCTGGGCCTCGGTCAGTTCGGCGTGCATGGGGATGGCGAGGTTGCGGGCGAAGAGGTCCGCGGAGACCGGGCAGGTCTGCTGGGTGCGGAAGACGGGCTGCACGTGGGTGGCCCAGGTGCCGTGGCCGCAGCCGATGCCCTGGGCGCGCAGCTCGGTGGCCAGGCCCGCGCGGTCCACGCTCTCGTGCAGTGTCACGACGTAGGACTGCCAGGCGTGGGTGCGGTCCTCGGGGACGTGCGGGAGGGTCAGGAGGTCCTCGCCGGCGAAGAGTTCGGCGTAGCGGGCGGCGACGGCGCTGCGGCGCCGCAGGAGTTCGCCGATGCGGCCGATCTGGACCTGGAGGATCGCCGCGGCGATGTCGGACAGCTTGAAGTTGTAGCCGATCTCGGTGAATTCGGGGATCGGCAGGCCGATGATCTGGGCCTGGTCGAAGATGCTGCCGATGCCGAAGGAGGACCGCAGCCGGGCGTCGGCCGCGACGGCCGGGTCGGTGGCGATCAGTGCGCCGCCCTCGCCGCTGGTGGCTCCCTTGCGTCCGTGGAAGGACAGGCAGGCCACCTCGGCCAGTGCTCCCGCCTCGCGTCCCTGGTAGGTGGCGCCCACCGCGCAGGCGGCGTCCTCGACGAGGAACAGGCCGTGGCGGTCGGCGATCTCCTGCAGCGGTGCGTAGTCGGCGGGCAGGCCGACGGTGTCGACCGCGATCACGCCCACGGTCTTGTCGGTGACGAGGTCGGCCACCGCCTGCGGGTCGATGGTGCCGGTGTCGGGCCGCACGTCGGCGAAGACCGGGACGGCGCCGACGTAGCGCACCGCGTGGGCGGGCGCGGGGAAGGTGTAGTCGGCGACGATGACCTCGTCGCCGGGCTTGACGCCCAGGGCCAGCATGGCCAGGTGCAGCGCGGCGCCGCAGTTGCTGACCGCGACCGCTCCCCCGGCTCCGTAGCGCTGTGCCAGCTGGGCCTCCAGGGCTTTGCCCCGGGGTCCCTGGCCGGCCGGCCAGCCCGAGGCGAACACCTCGGCGACCGCTGCCAGTTCCTGCTCGCCCAGGCTCGCGTGCACCAGGGGAATCGTGTCCACCGTCGTCATCTCCCTATGCCTCACGCTCGGTTGCCGGGGTGGCGTCCACCAGGACGGGCGGGTCGAAGCGCATCGGGGTGATCTGGCTGACGTCGTAGCGCTTGCGCATCTCCTCCACCGCCGCGGGGTCCACCGTCCGGCCGGTCGACCAGATCTGGGTGATCTCCTCGAAGTAGTGCTCGTGGTCGGGCGAGGGGTAGCTCTGGAACAGCATGCGGGTGGGCTCATCGGTGGGGTTGCGGAAGGCGTGCGGGGTGCCCGGGGGCACGAACATGCAGCTGCCCGCGCCCGCCCGCACCACGCGGTCCCCGCCGGCGGACTCCCAGTGGTGCCAGGTGTCCCCGGTGCGCTCGGCCGGCTCGAACGCCAGGAGTTCCAGCTCGCCTTCGAGGATGTAGAAGAACTCCTGCGACTCGTTGTGCACGTGCGCCCCGACGTCGAACCCGGGCGGCACCACCACCTCGAAGATGGATATGGAGGAGCCCTGCGCGGCGGTGGCCTTGAAGGTCACCTCCTGCGCCTTGGTGGTCAGCTTCCGCCCCTCACCGGCAGGCGTGATCAGGGTAGTCATACGATTCGCATCCTTTTGTCCGTACGAAACTGGGGCTGGTGGCGGATTCGGGGCGCCCGGCGGGCTCAGTCCAGGGGCAGCGAGGTGTCCACGGACCAGCGGCCCAGTGCCATCTCGGCGGTGATGCCGGGACCGAAGCCCGCGATCAGGCCGGTGGCGTCCGCGGCCGGCGCGTCCTGTTCGAAGAGGCGGCGGGCGGCGTCGAAGACCACGGCGCTGGCGATGTTGCCGTACTCGGTCAGCGTGGCCCAGCTGTGCCGGAACACCTGGCGGTCGACGTCGAGGAACTTGGCGAGGTCGTCCAGGATGCGCGGGCCGCCGGCGTGCACGATGTAGAAGTCGAGCTTGCCGATGTCCCAGCTGTGGTCCTTGGCGAACTCCCGCAGCACCGGCGCGAGCGGCTCCATCGTGCCGGGCACGCGGCGGTCCAGCTGGAAGTGGAAGCCGGTGTCGCGCACCGAGTAGGAGATCCAGTCCTCGGTGTTGGGGATGAGGTAGGAGGCGTTGCGCTCCAGCTCGATGCCGACGCCTCCGTTGCCGCGCACCACGGCGGCGGCGACCGCGTCGCCGAACAGGCCGTCGGACAGCAGCGAGCCGATGTCGTCCATGTCGGGCTGGTAGCACAGCGAGCACAGTTCGCACGAGACGATCAGGACGTTGCTGCCCGGGTGCGCGAGGCAGAAGTCGTGGGCGCGGTTGACCGCGGCGCCGCCCGCCGCGCAGCCCAGCTGGGCGATGGGGATCTGCACGGTGTCGGCCTTGAAGCCGAGCTTGTTGATCAGCCAGGCCGTCAGGGAGGGCATCAGGAACCCGGTGCACGACACGTAGATGATCGCGTCGATGTCGCGGGCGGCCACGTCGGCGTTCACCAGGGCCTCTTCGATGACCTGGGGGGTCCGCTTCTTCGACTCGGCCTCGTAGATGCGGTTGCGTTCGGTCAGGCCGGGGTGGCTGAGGGTCTTCTCGATGGGCTGGACGAGATGCCGCTTCTGCACCCCCGTGTTCTGGATCAGCCGGAGCGCCAGCGGAAGCTGCGGCTTTCCGCCGTGGGCCTGGCGGGCGAATTCCAGCGTCTCTTCCATGGTGATGACGTGTTCCGGCGCATTCACCGCGGGCTTGCATAGCCTTGGCATAGGTGGGCTCTGCTTTCTCTCGAGTCTGCCTTCTTTGCGTGAAGAGTCCTTCGCGCACTCCCGGTGCTGCCCGGTCGGGCGGCCGTGAGGCCGGCTGCGCACTGTGACCACGGCACGTCGCGCGCAGCGTCCGGAGCGTCTTCAACCGCCTGCGGCCGGCACGGGGCGGTGCCGGCCGCGGGCGGAGGTCTGTGGGGGCACCCGCCGGCACGCGGCAGGGCGGGGCGGTACGGGCGGGTGCTCGCGCGGAGGCGCGGGGCCGCCGGACCGGGCGGGCCCGGGTGCTCGCGGGTGCGCCGGGCCGCTGTCACGTGGGCGGCGGACGGGGCGGGTGCTCGCGTAGAGGCGCGGGCTGGCCGGAGGCCGGCCGGGCCCCGGTTCTCGCGGGCCGCTGTCACGTGGGCGGCGGACGGGGCGGGCGGTCTGGCCGGAGGCGCGCGGGGTTTCCCGGACTAGGCGGGTCCCGGTTCCCGTCGGCGTGCCGGGCCGCTGTCACGGCTCCGGCCGGTCCGCGCCCGGCGGGTGAGGAGCCGGGGGCCTTGGCGCCGGCCGTCCGCCCGGGGGTGCTGTTGCGGCGTGTGCCGCGGGGCCGTGCCCGGACGCGGACGCGGGGTCGGGCGGCGGGTGTTCGTGTCCCGCACCGGGCCGCCGCGGGACACGAAAGGGTCCGCGGCGCGGGCGGTACGGGGCGGGTCCGGTGCACGGCGCGGGGGTGGTGCGCGGCGGGGGTGGTGCGGGGCGGGGTCAGGCCGCGACCGGCTGGGGGCCGATGCCTGTCAGGGCGGAGAGGATCGGGGGCCGGCTCCAGTCCGGCGGGGACAGCGTGATGTCCAGGAGGTGCGCGGCGCCGCTCTCCACCCGCACCGGGCCCGCGGTGGCCATCAGCGAGGTGAACTCCGCACCGGCGCCACCAGCCGTACCGGCCGTCTCGGCCGCGCCGGCCGGGTGCCGGCCCCGGGCCACCGCGTGGATGTACCAGGTGCCGGCCGGGACGCGGGCCAGCGTGAAGGACCCCGGCGCGGACGCGTTGTTCCAGGAGGCGGGGGTTCCCTGGAGGATCGGGCCCTCGAAGGCGCCGACGTAGACGGGCGAGAGCGCGGTCCCGGCGGTGCGCAGGGCCCCCGTCACCGAGCCGGCGCCCGGGGCGGCCGGCACCGTGGACGGTGCCGCTTCGGGCAGCGCGGGCTCCCGTGTCCCGCCGGGGACCTGGAGCGCCAGCTTGCGGTACTGCGTGGGAGAGAACCCGACCGACTCGGTGAAGCGGCGGGTGAAACTGCCCGTGCTGCTGTAGCCGACCCGCGCCGAGACGTCGGCGACGTTGAGCGAGGTGCTCAGGAGCAGCCGCTTGGCCTCCTGGAGCCGCACGGCGCTCAGGAACCGTCCCGGGGTGACGCCGGTGACCCGGCTGAACACCCGCAGGAAGTGGTACTTGCTGACCATCGCGCTCTGCGCGAGGTCGTCCAGGCTCAGCGGCTCCCAGAAGCGTTCGCGGATGGTGGTGACGGCCTGCTGCACGAGGTGCTCCATGAAGGGCTCCCGATGACGACCGTCCGGCGCTACCGCGGCCGGAGGTCTTGGTTCGCTGGTGCGGGGGCTTCGCTCCGGGGCGGCCTCTGGGCCGGCCCCTCGCGGGGCCTTGCCTGGAGGGGCCGGGGTCCCGGAGCCGGGACAGGCGCGCCGGGCCCTCGGCGGGGGCGGGTGCCGGTGGGGTCCCGCGGGTGTTTCCGCCGGCCGGCAGGGCCGGCGGAAACACCCGGTGCGCAGGACCGGTCGGGGATACGGCGGCCCCCGCCCCCGGGGGCGAGCGCGGCGGTGGGAGCGGTGTCCGGCCCTGGGCGGGGACGTCTGCGGGGTCAACCCGCGGTGGCGGCAGGCCACTTCGGCGTCTCGGAGGGCGAGGGGGCGCGGGGTTCACGGAGCGCGGCGCGGCGGCCGGGGGTGTCCTCCCGCTTCGCCGGGCGCGGTCGTACGGGCCACGCGCGGGCTCCGGCCGGGCGGCAGGGGTACGTCAACGGGCCGCTGGGCGCGGGGAGTTCGGTACCGGGGGCGCCGGGGGTCGGTGCGGGTGCCGGGGATGGTGCTCGGCTGTCGGCTCAGCCGTCACACCCGGCGGCGGTGCGGGCCCGTGCACCAGGGCGGACTCGGTCTCGCCGGTGCGGGGGTGGCGGTACGGCGCTCAACCCCCCGCCGTGGAACGGGTTTTGGGCAGGGGAGGCGTGCTGAAATAGTGACACGGTTGGCATCTCCGCGCCAAGAGCGCCTGAAAGTGACCTGAATCACGTCATCGGTGATCGTGATGCGGAAGTCCCGTACGGGGCGGCCCAATTCACCGGATTCACCGGGGGCAAAAAGATTCCCCGCCGGGCGCGGTGGCCACGGCGGGGAGGGTGAAGGCCCGGTTCAGGCGGCCGTGTTGTGTTCCGGCGGCAGGATCAGGGTGGGCTCCAGGGGTACGCGGACGGCGGGCTCCTCCTGGACCTTCGCCAGGGCGTGCCGCGGGCCCCGCTGCTGGCGCCATCCGGCCTGGGCGGCGACCACCGCGACGTAGGGGATGGCGACTCCGCCGACGAGGGCGCAGACCGCCAGGACCGGCCAGCGGTTCCAGGTGAGGGCCATCAGGACCACGCAGGCGCTGCGCACCAGCATGGCCACGACGTAGCGGCGCTGGCGGCCGCGCACGTCCTGGCTGAGGCCGGTGCGCGCCTGGGTGATGGGCGCGGCCGGGGAGCCGTCCCGGCGCCAGGGGGTGGTGTTCATCGGGCCTCCGTGGATGCGCCGGCGCGGGCGCCGGAAAGCCGGACAGGGGCGGGCTGGTGCCGGGCCGGGCCCGGTTCCGGTGCGGTGCGGGGTCCCTCCCGTGCCGGTTGCCGGCCGGGTGTGGGGCGGCGTACGGCCGTGAAGGGGTGGGACGACGGCGGCGGCGCGGGTGACCGTTCCCCGGTCACCCGCGCCGCCGTGGTCCGGCCCGGTGACTGCGCTGCGCTGTGCTGTGCCGCCGTTCGTGCGGGGCCGGCGGGTCAGTGCTGTTCCTGGTCCGTCTCCCGGCCCTGGACGGCGGCCTGCGGGACGGACTCCCGGTGGCCGTTCTCCCGGTGGCCGTTGGAGGAGGCGTCGCCGTTGGAGGCGGCGTGCCCGTTGGAGGAGTGGCCGGCGTGTTCCAGGGCCTGGCGCATCTCCTGGGGTGTGGGTGTGGCGATCTGGCCGCCGTAGAGCCAGTGGCTGAGGCGGTGGCGCACCTTCTCCGTGCGGCCCTGCGGGTTGGGGACGCCGTCGTGTTCGGGTTCGGCCGCGGGCAGCGGCTGCGGCATGTCCTTGGACAGCAGGGTGTATTCCGCTCCGCGTTCCAGGCGTTCGTGGACCTCGACGAACTCGCCGTGCGGCAGCCGCACGATCCTTCCGCTCTCGCGGCCGTGCAGGAGTTTGTCGCGGTCGCGGCGCTGGAGTCCCAGGCAGATCCGTTTGGTGATGACGTAGGTCAGCGCGGGGACGAGGAACACCCCGATGCGGACCGCCCAGGTGATCGAGTTCAGCGACAGGTGGAAGCGTTCGGCCAGGACGTCGTTGGCGCCGCCGAAGAACAGCACCAGGTACAGGGCGACCATGGACAGCACGAACGAGGTGCGGGTGGGGTGGTCGCGCGGGCGGTCCAGGAGATGGTGCTCGCGTTTGTCACCGGTCACCCAGGCCTCCAGGAACGGCCACAGGCCGATCACCGCCATCATCACGGTGGGCAGGACGACGCCGGGGATCACGATGCCCAGGTTGACGGTGTAGCCGCCGGGGATGACGAACTCCCAGGCGGGCATGGCGCGCAGGGCGCCTTCCAGGAAGCCCATGTACCAGTCGGGCTGGGAGCCCTGGGAGATGAGGTCGGTGCGGTAGGGGCCGAACGCCCACACGGGGTTGATCTGGGCGATGCCCGCGAGCAGCGCGAGGATGCCGGTGACCAGGAAGAAGAAGCCGCCGGCCTTGGCCGTGTAGTGCGGCATCAGGGGCTGGCCGATGACGTTCTTCTCGGTGCGGGCGGGTCCCCGGAACTGGGTGTGCTTGTGGTAGAAGACCAGGATCAGGTGGACGGTCAGCAGTGCCACGATGAGCCCGGGCAGCAGCAGGATGTGGAAGCTGTAGAGCCGGGGGATGGCGTCCTGGCCCGGGAACTCGCCGCCGAACAGGAACATCTGGAGGTAGGTGCCGACCAGCGGGATGGCCAGGGTGATGCCCTCGGCGATGCGCAGGCCGGTGCCCGAGAGCAGGTCGTCGGGGAGTGAGTACCCGAAGAAGCCTTCCAGGGTGACCAGGATCAACAGGGTGAAGCCGAACAGCCAGTTGGCCTCGCGCGGCTTGCGGAACGAGCCGGTGAGCAGGTGCCTGAGCATGTGCAGGCAGAGCGCGCCGATCATGATCAGGGCGGACCAGTGGTGCAGCTGGCGCACCAGGAGGCCGCCGCGCACCTCGAAGCTGATCTCGATCGTGGAGGCGTAGGCCTGGGACATCCGCACGCCCTCCAGCGGGGCGTAGGGGCCGTCGTAGACCGTCTCGGCCATGCTGGGGTCGAAGAAGAAGGTGAGCCAGACTCCGGTCAGGAGCAGCATGACGAAGCTGTAGAGCGCGATCTCGCCGAACATGAACGACCAGTGGTCGGGAAAGACCTTGCGGATCAGGAACCGGAAGTTGTAGATCCCCAGCCGGCCGTCGGTCCAGTCGGCGATGCGTTCGCCCCGCGGCGGCGCTGTGGTGCGCGTGCTCCGCGGCGTCGTGTCGGTCCCGCTCATACCCGCGCGCCCTCCCCTCGCCGCTCTGCTGTGACGGGCATACCCGCACCGGCCGGAAAGCAGTCGGTGGAGTGGGCGGCCTGCCGCGGCGGACGCAGGTGCGTGCCCTGGAGCGGATGTGACGCTAGCGGCCTGCGACGTGGTCGGACAACCGAACTCGAGCCAAACACATGGTCCAACTCGAGTGATTCTTGAGCGAGTTGCGAGTCACCCGGGTATTCATCGGCCTCCCTCGTACACAACAGGCGTCTTTTTTCAGCCCCGTTGCTGGTGCACACCGACTCCCGGCCGTGTAAGTCGGCCTCGGTGGTGGTTAATTGCTCGATTCTCGTCATGTGCCAAGCCTAGGACCGGGTGTGATCCGGGGCACGGCCGGGGCCGGGCCCCCAGGGCTCAGGGGTGTCTGCGGTCGCAGGCGGGGGCCGGGGCCGGCCACTGGGCCGAGGAGCCGGTGGGGCGCGGGTGCGGGGAGCCTGCGGAGACGCCGATGGCGGGGGCGTCCGGGGCGCCGGGGCGGCGGCGGGCGGCGGGGCCGTGGGTGGTGCTGGGAGGCGCGGAGGGGACGGTGGAGGCCGGGGCGGCGGGGCTGCGCAGGGCGGTCCCCCAGGTGCGGGGGCTGCGCAGGGCGGCGGGCGGCGGGGCCGCGCCCTGGAGCTGCTTGAGGAGCAGGGCGGCGGCGTGGGGGCTGGTGGTCGCGGCGGCGGCGATGCGGTGGGTGTAGCGCCTGCCCAGCCGGGCGCGCCATGAGCCCGCCCGGCCTTCGGCGGCGGGGGGCAGGGTGCGGGTGCCGGCCTGCCAGGCGGTGGCGACCTGGTGGGCGAGTGTGTGGCGCAGCCGGTAGCTGAGGCCGACCGGGGTGCCGTGGCTGGCCAGCAGGTGGTCCAGGACCAGGGCGCACTGCACGGCCAGGGTCATGCCGTGGCCGTGGGGCGGGCCGAAGGAGGCGAGCGCGTCGCCGACGACGAGGAACTGGTCGGGCCAGCGGCGCAGTTTCTCGTAGCGGCGCCAGCGGTTCTCGGTGCCGGCGCTGCCGTAGACCGGGCCCAGCGGGGTGGCGCCCTCGATGACGTCGCGCAGCAGCGGGTGGTTGAGGGTGCCGGCGGCCTGCAGGAGTTGGTGGTGGTCGGCGGGCGGGGGTGTGCCGTCGCCGGTGCTGAGCGACACCGACCAGCGGCCGCCCTCGACGGGGTTGAGGATGCCCTGGCGCCAGTTGGCGGGCGAGGCCATGAGGAACAGGCTCTTCCAGTCGGCGACATGGCCCACCGGCGGGGCGAACACGGCGGTGGCGTGGGCGGTGCGGGTGGCGGTGACGGTTTCCAGGGGTGGCTGGTAGCCGAGTTCGGCCAGCCACTGGGGGGCGCGGGAGGCGCGTCCGGAGGCGTCCACCACGAAGTCGGCGGATAACAGGCGTTTGGGGGCCCAGCCGTCGGGGGCCTTGCGGTCGCGGCGGCGTACCCATACGCCGGTGACGGTGTCGTGGCGGCCGCCCTGCAGGGCGACGGCCTCGTGGTGGGGGGCGAAGGCGACCCTGGGGTCGGCGTGCAGCCGGTCGCGCAGGACCGCGTCGATCAGGTCGCGGCCCGCGCTGAGCATCACGGCGTCGGTGCCGGCGCCGGCGCCGGTGCGGGGCAGCCAGCCGGCCGGGCCGAGCAGCAGCATGTCCTGAGGGATGGCGACGCGGACCGCTCCGGCGCCGGCCAGGTCCCGGCCGACGCCGGGAAAGAGCTGTTCAAGTCCCTGGTGGGCGGCGGGCATGAGGCTGTGCGTGTGGCGTGCCTGGGGCACGCCCCGGCGGCGGCCCGCTCCGCGGGGCACCCAGTCGCGCTCGATGACGGTGACCCGGTCCATGAAGTTGGCCAGGGCCCGCGCCGCGGTGAGCCCGGCGAGGCTCGAGCCGATCACCACGGCGTGGCCGTGGCCGCCGCCCTGGCCGGCGACAGTTGCGTCCAGACTCAACTCGGCTGCCCCCCTTGTTGGTTGTGCTTGCATCATGCGGTGCCCGGCCGCCGGTGCGACGGGGTTCGGCCGGTCAAAAGACGCTGCCTCCAGCGGGCTTCGAGGCGTCCTTGAGGGGGCGGGCGCGCGGGGCGGCGCCGCCGGGTACCGGGAGCCGCGGGTGCGGGGGCGCCCACCGGGGCCGGTGCCGGGCCCTCGTCCGGGGCCCCGGGGGCGGTGGGCGATACGGGGGCGCTGCGCGGGCGGGCGGCGTACGGGGGCGGGCGTTACGGGGGGCGCCGGGGGCGCGGAGATGGCCGTATCCCGTTGTTCCGGGCCGGTTTTCGGGGTGCCGGGCCGGATTCCGGAGGGCCGACCGGGGTCCAGGAGGGCAACTGCCGCAAAGCGGTGGGGGCTTCGGGCGCCGAGGGGGCCGGCGCGGTGCCGTGCAAGACGCTTGGGGGGCGGGACCTGGGGTGGAGCGGGGGCGCCGACTGCGACGGGTGGCGCGGGATTTTCGGGGCCGGGGCGCAGCCAGGGCGCCAACTTCTCTGTACGGCCGCGGACTTCGGGTTCTGGGTGGGGCCGGCGCGCCGACTGCGGCGGGTGGCGCGGAATTTCAGGGCGGCCGGGGCGTGGCCAGGTCGCCGCCTTCCGTGGGCGGCAGGGGACTTCAGGGCCGGGATGGGGCCGGTGCGGCTACTGATCTGCACGGTACGGCGCGGCACTTCGGGCCCGGGAATGGAGCAGTAGCGGCAACTGCCTGAGAGGGCGCGGGACTTCGGGTCCGGCGCGTTCCGGGGGTGGTGGGGCTCAGGGGTGGGGGGCGGTGCTGTGCCGTGGGCGGGCCGCTGGGTGTCGGGCTCGTGGGTGGGGTGTGGCGGCCGGGGGTCCGCGGGGGTCCCCGGGGCCGGCCGCCACGGGGGTTACGGGGTGGGGCGGGGGGCGAGGGCGCGGTCCACCAGGGGGCCGGCGGCGCCGGTGTAGGTGGACGGGTCGAGGAGGGTGGCGGCCTCCTGGGGGCTGAGCAGGCCGGCCAGTTGGGGCAGGGCGGCCAGGACGTCGGCCAGCGGGCGGCCGGTGTCGGTGGCGAGCTGGGAGGCCTGGGTGAGCAGGTCCTTGGCGGCCGCCTTGCCCAGGTGCGGTGCCAGGACGGCCGAGATCCGCTCGGAGACGAGCTGCCCGCCGGTCGCCTCCAGGTTGGCGCGCATCCGCCGGGGGTGGACGGTGAGCCCGCGGGCCAGTTCGCGGGCGGTGTAGGCGGCGCCGCCGGTCAGGCGCAGGCATTCGCGCAGCGGCTGCCACTCGGCGTGCCACACCCCCGCCGAGCGCTCGTCCTCGGCGGGCAGGCACTGGATCAGTACGGTGGCCAGGGCGGGCACCTGGAGTGCGGCGGAGCGGATCAGGGTGGCCAGGACGGGGTTGCGTTTGTGCGGCATCGCCGAGGAGGCGCCCCGGCCTGCGGCGGTGGGTTCGCTCACCTCGCCGATCTCGGTGCGGGTCAGGACCAGGACGTCCGCGGCGATCTTGCCCAGGGCGCCGGCGGTGTGGGCGAGGGCGGCGGCCAGGTCGGCTACGGGGGTGCGCAGCGCGTGCCAGGGCAGGACCGGGGCGGCCAGGCCCGTCTCATCGGCGAACGCGGCGCCCAGGCGGTCCACCACGTCGGCGGGGTCGGCGTCCTGTCCGGCGTACTGGAGGTATCCGGCGAGGGTTCCCGCCGCGCCGCCGAGCGCCACCGGAAGGCCGCCGTGGGCGACCTTCTCCAGGCGTTCGGCGGCATCCAGGACCAGGTGGCGCCAGCCGGCCGCCTTGAGTCCGAAGGTGGTGGGGACGGCGTGCAGGGCCAGGGTGCGGCCCGCCATGACGGTGTCGCGGTGGGCGGCCGCGAGGGCGGCCAGGTCGGCGGCCACCGCCCGCAGATCCGCGACGATCAGGCCGAGCGCGCGCTGGGAGACCAGCATCGCGCCGGTGTCGAAGACGTCCTGGCTGGTGGAGCCGCGGTGGACGTACTCGGCGGCCTGCGGGGAGCGTTCGGCGACCTGCGCGGTCAGTGCCTTGACCAGGGCGACCACCGGGTTGGCGGTCTCCCGTGCGGCCAGCGCCAGTTCGCGGACGTCCAGCAGGTCGGCGCGGGCGGTGTCGGTGATGGCCTGGGCGGCGTGGGCGGGCACCGTGCCGCAGCGGGCCTGGGCGCGGGCCAGGGCCGCTTCCGCGTCGAGCATGGCCTGCAGCCAGGCGCGGTCGCCGACGGCGGCCTCGACGGGGGTGCCCGCCCGGACCGGTGAGAGCAGCCCGGCGTCCAGGTGGGCGGAGAGGGTTCCCGTCTGCGGCGGTTCGTGCAGGGAGGTCATGCGCCTGCCTTCGCGTTCGGGGTCATGCGCGGAGCCGACGTCGGGGTCGGCGGCGGGGGCGGTGGTGTGTCGGGGGCCGCCCGTGGGAGGTCCGGCGCCGGGCGGGGTACCGCGAGGACGGCCGCCGCGATGGCGTCGGAGTCCTCCAGGGTGACCGAGCCGACGCCGGGTCTGATGCCCGCGGCGGTCACCCAGTGCACGGACTCGGTGGGCACCCCGTAGGCGAAGCGCCGCGGATGGGGGATGCCCCGGGCGTCGATGAGGCGGTAGGGCCGCTCCGACACGTCCAGGCCGCCGGTCTCGTAGTCCGCGCCGCCCGTGCCGGCCGCGGGGATGCGGTAGGGGCGGCACTGCCCGGTGCGCAGCAGTTCCCTCATCAGCGGGTCCGCGGTGCGCCGCAGGTCGATGTCGGGCAGCCGGGCCTCGATGAGGACGGTGGCCCGTACCCGCACGTCGGGTATCTCGCTGGAGGTGGCGGTGAAGCAGGGGCCGTGTTCGTCGTGCGCGTCGGCGGTGACGTGCAGGCCGGGGCCGGTCACGTCGAGGATGCCGGCGTCCATGAGTGCGGCCATCTCCTCGATGCGGGAGGCCGGGGGGCCGATGGACAGATAGGCGTTGAGCGGGGTGTACCAGCGGTCCAGGGCGTCGCGGTGGGAGGCGGCGGACAGGCCGGCGTGGTCGACGGCGAGCCGCAGTTCGTTGCGCAGGTCCCGCAGGACGTCCAGGGCGGCCTTGACGGGTCCGCTGATGTTGCCCTGGCGGGCCAGGCGGACGTCGTGGTCGAGGCGGGTGCGCAGCCAGCCGCGGAAGGCGGCCAGGTCGCGGCATTCGCCGGGGCCGTAGGGGCGGGCGACCTGCTGCCAGTCCCAGCGGTCGGCCGCGTCGATGCCCGCTTCCTCCAGGAGCCTGTCCTCGGCGGCTCCCGGTTCGGCGTGCAGGTAGCGGTCGGTGAACCGGGAGCGGGCGGAGGGGAGTTCACCGCGCTGGGCGAGCAGCGCCGCGTAGTAGACGGCGCACACCTCCTTGGAGATCAGCGGCCACAGGTCGGCGGTGAAGTCGATGGCGGTGTAGGGGGCGTCGCGGGCGCGGAGCGCCGCGATGTGCTCGGTGGTCAGCAGGCGCGGGAAGTAGCGGCCGTGGGCGCCCTTCTCGTTCTCGCCGCGTGCCTGGTAGGGCATGCCGCGCCGGGATCCGGCGTGCAGGCGCGGTTCGCGGCCCGAGGGCCGGTAGAGGAGCTTGCCCGCGACGCGGGTGAAGACGCCGCCGCGGCCCTGGGTGAACAGGGCCAGGTAGTCGAAGAAGTTGAGCCCCAGGCCGCGCAGCAGGACGTGCCGTCCCGCTTCGATGCCCGACAGGTCCACGTCGGCGGGGTTGGCGGGCGGCAGGTAGGCCAGCTGGTGGCGGGCGGCGAAGTCGGCCAGTTCCCGTTCGGTGTCGGTGAGCTGGGCCGGTACGTGGCCCTGGGCCAGGACGACCGCGGACAGTCCGGACAGCCGGGTGCCGTCCTCCAGGACCACCGTCTGCGCTCCCGCCGCTGTTGCCGGGCCGGCGCCGTCGGGACCGCCGTCGGCGTGGGGGGTGCCGTCCTCGATGCTGTCTGCGTCCGCGTCCTGAAGGGCGACGGCCCGCAGGGCGTGCGTGCGGACGCTCACGTGGGCCGCGCAGTCAGCGACGACCTGGTGGAACACCCAGGTCAGGTAGGAGCCGTAGAGGGCGCGGGTGGGATAGGTGTCCGGGCCCAGGCGGCGTACCTCGGCGAGGATCTCCTCGCCGTAGGGCACCTCGGGCTCGCTCTCCAGGGCGCTGGACTCCAGGGCCTTGGCCCATTCGTAGAGGCTGGGCCCCTCGTCCAGCGGGCCGTCGATGCGGACGCTGGCGTCGGTGTAGACCGTCACCTGGGAGGCGACGGTGTTCATCAGCAGGTGGCGGGACTGCGTGGGGCGCCACACCCGTCCCGAACCCGGCGGGTCGGGGTCGACGACGTGCACGGTGACGGTGTCCCAGCGGGGCGACTTCCGCTCCTGTGCGCAGAGCCGTTCCAGTACGGACAGCCCGCGGGGTCCGGCACCGACGAGACACACCTCCAGATGTGCCCCCGTTCCGCCCCCGGCCTCGGGGGTGGCCTCCCGGGTCGCCGCCCGGTCCGAGGGGACCGGGTCCGCGGGTACCGGATCCGAGAGAACCGGGTCCGAGGGGACCGGGTCCAACGGGGAAAACTGAACGGCCGCCTTCACATGCGGCCCTGCGGTGAGTCCGGCGCGTACTGCGCGTTGGCCTCCGTGCGTACCGTCGTCCACAGCGCCTCCTTCCTCGGCAACCGTCGGGGCAGACGCTCAACCAGGGCTCGGATCCCGGTGGAAGCGTGCTTGAGGAGCAGGAGCCCCACCGCTCGCGGGGGCGCCGCGGCCCTCGGGCGGCGGCGCGGACCGGGGCGCCGCGGTCCCCGGCGTCCCCGGCGCCGCTCGCGCCCCCCGCGTCCCTGCGCCGCCGGCTCCCGGGAGGGGGCCGTCTGCCGGTACAGCCGCACGCGTCCGGGGCTGTACCGAGGCTCGAGATCCCGTCGTTACCTTCGGCGCAGGCGTATCCCCGGGAATTGGACTTTCGGCAGCCCGGGATACGGCGCCCGCATCCGGCAGGGATGCGGGAAGGGAACCCGGAGTTCTCCCGGACAGGGCCGGACGCGAAATGGGGAATTGTTCCTGCTCGCGCCGTGCCGCCGTCTCGCCCGCAAGGGCGGGCGGCGGCGGCCCGGCCCGTTCGCGGAACTCTCCGGGCGCCTGGGAAAACTTCTGGGAATCGCCGGGGGAATGGAAAGCACATGACAGCTGAGTCCATCGAGAGAATCAGGGCCGACGCTTTCGGCGGTCGGCCGGAAACGGTTGCCGTGGATTCCTGAAGAGGGATCACCGCACCGGAATCGATACGTCTTTCACTGGCCTGGGCAGGGGATCCGGTCGCACCGGCCGCCTTCTCCCCCAGGACCACCGGTCATGAAATGAACTGCCGCGGCCCGGACGGTCATCCATGTGTTCCGTGCCGGCCGCGGGGGCGAGTCACCTCATGCAGGAGATTCAATGAAGGTCCACCCGTGCCCCAGAAACCACGTCCAGGAGATCCCCGCCGCGGCCGGCTCCGCGCTGTGCGTCCGCTGTATCGGGCAGGCGGAGCACAACCTGCGCATCCTTCCCGTTCTCCATCAGGAGAGCCTGCACCATCTGTCACCGACACCCAGGCGGACGAACCCGACGAAGGTCTCGGGGAGCCGTAAACGGGACCACCTGGATATTTCCGTGCTCGATGCCCGGCACAACATTCTCGCGATCCTCGAGTCCTGGTCGGGGATCGTCGTGGAGAAACTCGGCCGCGTCTCGCCGGACCGGTCCGTCCCCCAGCTGGCGCGGTTCCTGACGGTGAACCTGGAATGGATCACCGCTCAGCCTCCGGCCGCCGACTTCGCGGACGAGATCGAAAGCATCGCCGCCGAGTTGCGCCGCACCATCGACCCCGATCCCAGCGAACTGTCCACGCTCACCAGGAAGTGCGTCGTGAACGACTGCGCCGGGACGATCACCGCCGAACCGCAGCGGGGCGGCGGCAAAGCCAGGAGCAGTATCACCTGCTCGTCAGGACACTCATGGGAGATGCGGGAATGGCTCGCTCTGCGACAGCTCATCGAGCGGCAACGGAAGAGCGTCAGCGCATGACCAGGCCGCCGCGTCACCGGCTCGTCCCCACGAATGTGGCCGCCCTCGCGGTGGGCGTCACCGAGGCGACCATCCGGAAATGGGTGAGCCGGGGGAAGATAACCCGCTACGGCGCGCCGGGCCGCTCGGAATTCGACATCGAGGAACTCACGGAGATCGCCCTGCACCGCCACGCCTGACGTCCCGGCACCGCCCGGACACCCTCCCGGCGGTGCCTCAGCGCCGCCCGCCGCGCCGTCCACCGTGCCGCCCGCGGTGCCCTCGCCCGCGGCGCGGTTTCCGTGGCCGTGCGGGACCGTTCCCCACGGGGGGCGGGCCGGGCGGGTGCTTCGGCGCCCGCGGCGAGGCGCCCGCACCGCCGGGACGGGAGCGGCGAGGCGTTCGGCGGGGCGGGAACTGCGGGGCGCTCCGCGTGATGCCGCCGGCCCGGGTCCGCCTGGGCCGGGGGCGCGCGGGCCGGGGGCGCCCGGGTTTCGGCCGTGCCCTTCCCGTCCCGGGACCGGCACGGCGTATCCGCGGGACCCGCGGCCCCTTCCAACCCCACGGCACCACCACCGCGTCACCGCGTCACGAAGTCACCGCCTCACCGCACCGCGGAGTCACCGTGGCACCGGCATGATGGACGGGCCGGGCGTGGTGAACGCCCCTTTCGCGGGCCCGAGTTGCTGCGCGGCGACAGCCACGTTCCGGCATCGGCGGCCCACGGCGCGAGCGACCCCGGCCCACTGCGACGTGAGCAGCCCGGGCCCGGTTTACCGTGACGCGAGCGGCCCGCACCCGGCGCCACCCCGGCCCCGACGGGGAAGCCCGCGCGAGGCAGGCCTCGCGCGCCCCCGCCTCTCCCCCGGGCCTGGCACCCGGCGCCCGTCGGCGTCGGGCCATGACCGCGCACCTCGCGCCACTCCGCCGCCCGTGCCGGGCCAACCACCCCCGCCGCGCCGCGCGTTGGCGTCACCATCCCGCTCCCCGCGCCCCGGACCGCCCCGGCCGCACCCATCTCCCGCCCCGGGCAGGCTCCCTGACGCCCCGTCACCCCCGCCCGAGTGACCTACGTCACTCGACGGCCTCTGGCGTGGGGATCCGCCCCGTGTCACTATTTGCGTACGTCTTCCCTGCCCAAAAATTGTTGGGGGCACGGGAGTTCGGCTCCGCGTCCACCGTCTGCACCGCGTCCGTACCGGACGCCGGTCCGCGGGGACGGGACGCGGTCCCTGCCCGATGCGGCATCCGCTGTCCTGCGCCTTCCCGGTGTCCATGCCCGGGGCCGGCACGGACGGCCTTCCCCTGTGGCCCGGTGAACCCCTGTGCCCCGTACGGCTGTTGCCGTCGCGTGCGCCGGGGCCGGGGTCCGTGGCGTACGCGGCCGGTGCGGCCCCTCGGGGCACTTTCCCCGGCCGCCGGATCCCGCGGGTGACCACGCTCCCGGGGATTTCTGAATGGTTCGTTCCTTCCTAGGAATCTGGATGACGATCTCGATGCCCATACGACAAGGGGAGCTGAGTGCGTTGGCTATACCGACCTCAGCGGCGGGAGTATCAGAAAGCCACTGGGTACGCTCAGTCGGCACCGGCCGCGCTCATGCCAAGTCCATTCTGCTGGGGGAGCACGCGGTCGTCTACGGAGCTCCGGCGCTCGCTCTTCCCATCCCGCAGCTGCCGGTCACCGCGAGCGCCGGGTGGTCCTCGGGTCCCGCGCGTGAACCGGGCGGTGTGTCCTTCACGATGACCGGCTCCGCCTGGCGGCGGGTGGGGACGCAGGGCTCGGAGGGACTGCGCCGGATGGTCGCGGAGTTCCTGGCCGCCCACGGCGGTGCGCAGGGCCCGCACCTCGACGTGATCATCGACGGTGCGGTGCCGCCCGGCAGAGGCCTGGGCTCCAGCGCGGCGTGCGCGCGGGCGGTCGTATGGGCGCTGGCCGATCTCTTCGGGCACGAGGTGAGCGAGCAGGGGGCGTTCGACCTGGTGCAGACGGCCGAGAACGTGGTGCACGGCAGGTCCAGCGGCGTCGACGCCATGGCGGTCGGGGCGCTGGCGCCGCTGCGGTTCCAGGCGGGCCGGGCCCGGGAGCTGAGTGTGGGCTGCGAGGGCCTGTTCATCATCGCGGACAGCGGGGTGGTGGGCAGCACCAAGGACGCGGTCGGCCTGCTGCGTGAGGGGTTCCAGCGGCACCGTGGGGCGCAGGAGAGCTTTGTGCGCCGGGCCGGTGAACTGACCGAGGAGGCCCGCCTGGCGCTGGCCGAGGGCAAGCCGGAGGAGCTCGGCTCACGGCTCACCGACTATCACGGCCTGCTGCGGGCGGCCGGTCTGAGCACCGAGGGCATCGAGGCGCTGGTGGATGCCGCGCTCGCGGCGGGCAGCCTCGGCGCCAAGATCACCGGAGGGGGTCTGGGCGGCTGCGTGATCGCGCTGACCCAGCCGGAGCGGGCCCGGGAGGTCACCCGGCAGCTGCACGACGCCGGCGCCGTGCAGAGCTGGGTCGTGCCGCTGAAGAGGACGGCACACCATGGCTGAGCGGCGTACGACGGTGATCGGGCCGCGGCGCCAGGACCGCAGCGCCGGGGCCACCGCGATCGCGCATCCGAACATCGCGCTGGTCAAGTACTGGGGCAAGCGGGACGAGCAGCTGATGCTGCCCCGCACCGACAGCCTGTCGATGACGCTGGACATCTTCCCCACCACCACCCGCGTCCGCCTGGACGCCGACGCGGGCAGTGACGCGGTGACGTTCAACGGCGAGGCGGCCACCGGCGAGGCGCAGCGGCGCATCGTCGCCTTCCTCGATCTGGTCAGGGAGCGGGCCGGGAGCAGCCGGCGGGCGGTGGTGGACACCGAGAACACGGTGCCCACCGGGGCGGGTCTGGCGTCCTCGGCCAGCGGGTTCGCCGCGCTGGCGGTGGCCGCGGCGGCGGCGTACGGGCTGGGCCTGGACGCCACCGCGCTGTCCAGGCTGGCGCGGCGCGGCTCGGGGTCGGCCTCGCGGTCGCTGTTCGGCGGGTTCGCCGTCTGGCATGCCGGGCCTGCGGCCACCAGCGGCGTAGAGGCGGACCTGAGTTCCTACGCCGAGCCGGTGGCGGCCGCGCGGCTGGATCCCGCGCTGGTGATCGCGGTGGTCAACGCGGGGCCCAAGGCGGTGTCCAGCCGCACCGCGATGCGCCGCACCGTGGACACCTCGCCGCTCTACGCGCCGTGGGCCGCCTCCAGCGGGGACGACCTGACCGCCATGCGGGCGGCGCTGGTGCGCGGTGACCTGGAGGCGGTGGGTGAGATCGCCGAGCGCAACGCGCTGGGGATGCACGCGACGATGCTGGCGGCGCGTCCCGCGGTGCGCTATCTGTCGCCGGCCACGCTCACCGTGCTGGACAGTGTGCTGGAGCTGCGGCGTGCGGGGATCGCGGCCTACGCGACCATGGACGCCGGGCCGAACGTGAAGGTGCTGTGCCGGCGCGGGGACGCGGAGCGGGTGGCCCACGCGGTGCGCGCGGCCGCCGCGGGCGGCGCGGTGCACATCGCCGGGCCGGGGCCCGGGGCGCGGCTGCTGCCCGGGCAGGCGCCGTGAGCGCCGGGGCGGCGGTGGTGCGCAGTGCGCCGGGCAAGCTGTTCGTCGCCGGTGAGTACGCGGTGGTGGAGAGCGGCACCCCGGCGATCCTGGTCGCGGTCGACCGGCGGATCACCGTCACCGTCTCCCCCGCCCAGAAGCCCGGCGTGCTGATCTCCTCCGACCTCACCACGCGGGCGGTGCGCTCGCGTTGGAGCCGGGGCCGCCTCGTGCCCGCCGACGGCCCGCCCGGCACGGCAACAGCAACAGCAACAGCGGAGGCAACGGCGGCCGGTGCGGCGGGGGGTGGGGAGCAGACGCGGCGGGCGCTGGCGCATGTGCTGGCGGCGGTGGAGAGCGTGGGCGGGCTGCTGGCCGAGCACGGCCGGCCGCTGCCCGACCTGAGTCTGTCGGTCAGCAGCACCCTGCACGAGGGCGGCCGGAAGCTGGGCCTGGGCTCCAGCGGGGCGGTGACCGCGGCGAGCGTGGCGGCCGTGGCGGCGTTCTGCGGGCTGGACCTCACCGCCGATGCCCGGTTCCGCCTGGCGCTGCTGGCCACCGCCCGCATCGACCCCAAGGGCTCCGGCGGTGATCTCGCCGCCAGTACCTGGGGCGGCTGGATCACCTACCGGGCGCCCGACCGGGAGCAGGTGCTGGAGATGGCCGCCCGCCTGGGTGTTGCGCAGGCCCTGCGCGAGGAGTGGCCCGGCTACGGGGTGCGGCGGCTGCCGCCGCCCGCGGGCCTGGAGCTGGAGGTGGGCTGGACCGGGAACCCGGCGTCCACCACGTCCCTGGTGGCCGACCTGCACCGGCGGACCTGGCGGGGCACCGCCTCGCACCACACGTTCGTGCGGACCACCACCGACGTGGTCGAGGGCGCCGTCGCGGCCCTTCAGGCCGGTGACGGCCCCGCTCTGCTGCACCAGATCCGGCGGGCCCGCCAGGAGCTGGCCCGTCTGGACGACGAGGTCGGCCTGGGCATCTTCACCCCCGAGCTGACGGCCCTGTGCGAGGCGGCCGAGTGCGTCGGCGGCGCGGCCAAGCCCTCGGGCGCCGGCGGCGGGGACTGCGGCATCGCCCTGCTGGACGCACACACGCCCAACGACATCTCCCACGTACGGCAACGGTGGGCCGCGGCCGGGGTCCTGCCCCTGCCGCTGCGTCCCGCCATGGAAGGGATCGAGGAATGAGCGCTCAGCGCAAGGACGACCACGTCCGGCTCGCCATCGAGCAGCAGCACACCCGCACCGCAGCCAACCAGTTCGACGAGGTGTCCTTCGTCCACCACGCGCTGGCCGGCATCGACCGGCCCCAGGTGTCCCTGGCCACGTCCTTCGCCGGGATCTCCTGGCCGGTGCCGCTCTACATCAACGCGATGACCGGGGGCAGCGCCAACACCGGTGCCATCAACCGGGATCTGGCGATCGCCGCCCGCGAGACCGGCGTGCCCATCGCGTCGGGATCGGTGAACGCCTACTTCAAGGACGCCTCGTGCGCGGACACCTTCCAGGTGCTGCGCCGGGAGAACCCGGACGGGTTCGTGATGGCCAACGTGAACGCGACGGCCTCCACCGACAACGCGCGCCGCGCCGTGGACCTGCTGGGCGCGAACGCCCTGCAGATCCACCTCAACACCGCGCAGGAGACGGCGATGCCCGAGGGCGACCGGTCCTTCTCCGCGTGGGTGGGGCAGATCGCGGAGATCTGCGCGGCCGTCGACGTCCCCGTGATCGTCAAGGAGGTCGGCAACGGGCTGAGCCGGGAGACCCTGGTGACGCTGGAGACGCTGGGGGTGCGGGTGGCGGACCTCAGCGGCCGCGGCGGCACCGACTTCGCCCGTATCGAGAACGGCCGCCGGGAGCTGGCGGACTACGCCTTCCTGCACGGCTGGGGCCAGTCGACGGCGGCCTGTCTGCTGGACGCGCAGGGCGCCGGCCTGCCGGTGCTGGCCTCGGGCGGGGTGCGTGACCCGCTGGACGTGGCCCGCGCGCTGGCGCTGGGCGCCCGCGGTGTGGGCGTGTCGGGGGGTTTCCTGCGGACCCTGCTGGACGGGGGTGTCAGCGCGCTGGTCGCGCAGATCTCCACCTGGCTGGACCAGCTGGCGGCCCTGCAGACCATGCTCGGCGCGCGCACCCCGCAGGACCTCACCCGCTGCGACCTGCTGATCCAGGGCAGCCTGCGTTCCTTCTGCGCCGACCGCGGCATCCAGACGCGGCAGCTGGCCCAGCGTTCCAGCTCCATCGACGCCCTCCGCGAGATGACGGGAAGCACACGATGACCGACGCACACGCGATAGCCGGGGTCCCGATGAAGTGGGTGGGGCCCCTTCGCATTTCCGGGAACGTCGCCACCACCGAGACCCATGTCCCGCTCGCCACCTACGAGTCGCCGCTGTGGCCCTCGGTGGGCCGCGGCGCGAAGGTGTCCATGCTGGCCCCCGACGGCATCGTCGCCACCCTGGTGGACGAGCGGATGACCCGCTCGGTGCTGGTGGAGGCCCGCGACGCGCAGACCGCGTACGCGGCCGCGCAGAACATCCACGCGCGGACGGAGGAGCTGCGCGAGGTGGTGCGCGGATGCAGCCGCTTCGCCGAACTCATCGGCATACGGCACGAGATCACCGCCAACCTGCTGTTCGTCCGCTTCGAGTTCTCCACCGGCGACGCCTCCGGGCACAACATGGCCACCCTCGCCTCCGACGCGCTCCTGGGTCACCTGCTGGAGACGGTCCCCGGCATCTCCTACGGGTCGATCTCGGGGAACTACTGCACGGACAAGAAGGCCACCGCCATCAACGGCATCCTGGGGCGCGGCAAGAACGTCGTCACCGAACTGCTGGTGCCGCGCGAGGTGGTCACCGATGTCCTGCACACCACGGCCGCCAAGGTCGCCGAGCTGAACATCCGCAAGAACCTCCTGGGCACCCTGCTGGCCGGCGGCATCCGCTCGGCCAACGCCCACTTCGCGAACATGCTCCTGGGCTTCTACCTGGCCACCGGCCAGGACGCGGCCAACATCGTCGAGGGCTCCCAGGGCATCACGATGGCCGAGGACCGCGACGGCGACCTCTACTTCTCCTGCACGCTGCCCAACCTGATCGTGGGCAGCGTGGGCAACGGCAAGGGGCTGGGCTTCGTGGAGACGAACCTGACCCGCCTGGGCTGCCGCGCCGAACGCGAGACGGGCGCCAACGCCCGCCGCCTCGCCGTCATCGCCGCCGCGACCGTGCTGTGCGGGGAGCTGTCCCTGCTCGCCGCGCAGACCAACCCGGGTGAACTCATGCAGGCACACGTCCGTCTCGAACGCGACCACAAGACCGCAAAGGTTGGTGCATAGGGCATGTCCATCTCCATCGGAATCCACGATCTGTCGTTCGCGACAGCCGAGTTCGTCCTGCCGCACACGGCGCTCGCCGCCCACAACGGCACCGACATCGGCAAATACCATGTCGGCATCGGCCAGGAGTCGATGAGCGTGCCCGCCGCCGACGAGGACATCGTGACCATGGCCGCCACGGCCGCGGCCCCGGTCATCGCCCGGCACGGCGCCGACCGCATCCGCACCGTCGTCTTCGCCACCGAGTCCTCCATCGACCAGGCCAAGTCCGCCGGCGTCTACGTCCACTCCCTGCTCGGACTGCCCTCCTCCACCCGCGTCGTGGAACTCAAGCAGGCCTGCTACGGGGCCACCGCCGCCCTCCAGTTCGCCATCGGCCTGGTCCACCGCGACCCCGCCCAGCAGGTCCTGGTGATCGCCAGCGACGTCTCCAAGTACGACCTGGACTCCCCCGGCGAGGCCACCCAGGGCGCCGCCGCGGTCGCCCTCCTCGTCTCCGCCGACCCCGCCCTGCTGCGCGTGGAGGACCCCTCCGGCCTGTTCACCGCCGACGTCATGGACTTCTGGCGGCCCAACTACCGCGACAGCGCGCTGGTCGACGGGCAGGAGTCCATCAACGCCTACCTGCAGGCCGTGGAGGGCACCTGGAAGGACTACACCGAGCAGGACGGCCGCACGCTCGGCGAGTTCGCCGCCATCTGCTACCACCAGCCGTTCACGAAGATGGCCTACAAGGCCCACCGCCACCTGCTGAACTACTGCGGCCACGACACCTCCAAGGAGACCGTCGCCGACGCGATCGCCCTGACCACCGCCTACAACACGGTGGTCGGCAACAGCTACACCGCCTCCGTCTACCTCGCCCTGGCCGCCCTCCTGGACCAGGCCGAGGACCTCACCGGCCAGTCGGTGGGCTTCCTCAGCTACGGCTCGGGCAGCGTCGCGGAGTTCTTCTCCGCCGGCGTCGTCGCCGGCTACCGCGAGCACCTGCGGACCAAGGAGAACCTCCAGGCCATCGACCGCCGCGAGGTCCTGGACTACGCCGGCTACCGCGCCCTGCACGAGCGGTCCTTCCCCGCCGACGGCGGCGAACACCCCACCCCCGCCCAGACCACCGGACCCTTCCGGCTGGCCGGCCTCAGCGGCCACAAGCGGATCTACGAAGCCCGCTGACACCCCGCCCAGCCGCTCCCTCTCTTTTCCCCCCGGCAGGCCCCGCCGCGCACCCGCCCCCCACTCGCACCCGCACCCGCACCCGCACCCGTTCCCGTCCGGGCCCCTGTCCGGGCGGGAACGGGTGCGGGCGGGTGCGGGTGCGGGCGGGGACGGACGCGCGGCGGGGAACCTGTCCGCCGCCGTCCCCGCGCCGGCCCCCACACCGCTCTGTTCACCGACCACTTGAAGGGAGGGCACACGCATGATGGACGTCAGCATCATCGGTACGGGTGCCTACGTGCCGGACCGGATCGTCTCCAACGCCGAGGTCGGCGCCCCCGCCGGGGTCGACGACGAATGGATCTGGCGCAAGACCGCGATCCGCGAACGCCGCTGGGCCGAACCCGGCCAGGCCACCTCCGACCTGGCCACCGCCGCCGCACGGGCCGCATTGAAATCGGCCGGCATCACCGCCGAGCAGCTGTCCGTGATCGCGGTCGCCACCTCCACCCCCGACCGGCCCCAGCCGCCCACCGCCGCCTACGTCCAGCGCAACCTCGGCGTGTCGGGCACCGCCGCCTTCGACGTCAACGCGGTCTGCTCGGGCACCGTGTTCGCGCTCTCCGCGGTCGGCAGCGTCATCCTGCGGCGCGGCGGCTACGCGCTGGTCGTCGGCGCGGACATCTACTCACGCATCCTGAACCCCGCCGACCGCAAGACGGTCATCCTCTTCGGGGACGGCGCCGGCGCGATGATCCTCGCCCCCACCACCCGGGGCCCCCTCATCCGCCACGTCGCCCTGCACACCTTCGGGGAACTCGCCGACCTCATCCAGGTCCCCGGCGGCGGCAGCCGCACCCCCCTGGACCGCAACGCCCTGGACGCCGGCGAGCAGTACTTCACGATGGACGGCCGCGAGGTGCGGCGCTTCGTCGTGGAACAGCTCCCCCAGCTCATCAAGGGATTCCTCCACGAGGCCGGCGTCGAGCCCGCCGACATCAGCCACTTCATCCCCCACCAGGCCAACGGCGTCATGCTCGACCAGGTCTTCCCCGAACTGGCCATGCCGCAGGCCACCATGCACCGCACCCTCACCCACTACGGCAACACCGGCGCCGCCTCCATCCCCATCACCCTGGACGCCGCCGCCCGCCGCGGCGCCTTCAGCCCCGGCGAACTGATCCTCCTCGCCGGCTTCGGCGGCGGCATGGCGGCGAACTTCGCCCTCGTCCAGTGGTGACACCACACCCACCACACCCACAGCAGTCACAGCGGTGCGCGGGGGCGCGGTCGGTGTGACCGCGCCCCCGCGCACCGGGCCGCCCACGACCTGCGGACCCCTCGGGTCCCGGGCGCGGGCGGGCCGTCAGCCGGCGCCGGGGGCGCGGTGTCCGCTGTCGTAGGCGGGCCACAGCTCGCGGGACAGCAGGAGCTCCGCCCCCGACAGCGGAAGGTCCGGGCGCAGCCGTTCCGGGTGGGCGGGCGGCGGTCCCGCGGGGCCGGGCGGGAGCAGGCGCAGTCCGCCCGGGGCGTAGCGGGCGAAGGGGCCCGCGGTGCGCGGGGCCGGTGTGCGGGCCTGCAGGGCGTTGAAGCAGGCCGGGTGCCCGGCGTAGGCGGCGCCGGCGGCCACCAGGGACCGCCACAGGTGCCCCGCGCAGTGGCCGGCCGCCCACAGGCCGGCCCGCAGCAGCCGTTTCATGTCCGCCCCCATCGTCGCGTGTCGCCTCACGGCTGTGGTGTCTTCGCGCGCAGTCGCCTCTTGAGGTTTCCAGGGCCGGCTCGCGGCCCGGTGGAGGAACGGCAGGACCCGGCGCCCTGCCGGCGCCCGGTCAGGGCTGGGGGGCCAGGGCGGGCGGGGTGGCGGGCGAGGGCAGGGAGGGCAGGGAGGCCAGGACGGCGCGGTGGATCTCCAGCGTCGCCGGGGAGCGGTTGAGGGTGATGTAGTGCAGGCCGGGGGCGCCCTCGGCCAGCAGGCGGTGGGCCATGGCGGTGGCGTGGGCGACACCGATGCGGTGGCCCTGGGCGGGGTCCTCGCGCGCGGCCTGCAGGCGGTGGGCCAGCTCCTCGGGGAAGGAGGCGCCGCTGAGTTCGGCGAAGCGGCTGATCTGGCGCACGTCGGTGGCCGGCATGATCTCGGGGATGATCGGGGTGTCGCAGCCCGCGGCCGCCGCCCGGTCGCGCAGCCGCAGATAATCCTCGACGTGGAAGAACATCTGGGTGAGGGCGTAGTCGGCGCCCGCGGCGCACTTGGCGGCGAAGTGCCGGATGTCGCTCTCCCAGTCCGGTGAGCGCGGATGGCGTTCGGGAAAGGCCGCCACCCCCACGCTGAACCGGCCCGACTCCTTGACCAGACGCACCAGTTCGTGGGCGTGGGTGAAACCGCCGGGGTGCGGGACCCAGGGCGCGTTGGGGTCGCCGGGCGGGTCACCGCGCAGCACCAGGATGTCGCGGACGCCGGCGTCGGCGTACTGGCCGATGATGCGGCGCAGTTCGGCCGTGGAGTGCCCCACCGCCGTCAGGTGGGCGACCGGGCGCAGGGTCGTCTCGGCCGCGATCCGTTTGGTCACCTCCACCGTGCGGTCCCGGGAGGAGCCGCCGGCGCCGTAGGTGACCGAGACGAAGGACGGTGCCAGCGGCTCGATCCGGCGGATCGAGCTCCACAGCGACCGCGCCCCGGCGTCCGTCCTGGGCGGGAAGAACTCGAAGGAGAACGACGGGCCGGGCCCGTCGAGGATGTCGCGCAGGGTGGTCACGGCCGGCCTCCGGCGGTGAGGGAGAGCGCCGCGGGGCGCAGCTCGGAACGGATGCCGGTGTCCGGCACAGGACGGCGGGCGCCGCGGTGCGGTGCGGGACGGCGGGCGCCGCGGTGCGGGGCGGGAGGGTGGGCGCGGGGCTGTGGCCGGCCGCCCGTCTCCCGCACGGGCGGCCGGCAGTGGCCCCGGGCGGGGCCGGCGGTGGGGCAGGGGGTCATGACGGGCCGCCCAGGACGGGGGCGAGCGGTGCGGCCGTACCGGGGCCGTACGTCTGCTCGACGAGGGCGGACAGCCGGCCCGGGTCGGCCCGGTGGGACTGCGGGCCCACCGCGCCCAGCGCCAGGGAGGCCAGCGCGCAGCCCAGGCGGGCGGCGGGCTCCGCCGGCACCCGGTGGCTGACGGCAGCCAGGAATCCGGCGCGGAAGGCGTCCCCCGCCCCGGTCGGGTCGGCGATCTCGGCGGGCACGGCCGGCACGGTGAGCGGGGGCCGTCCGGCCCGTTCGATACGGACACCGTCCCCGCCCAGCCTGGTGACCCAGGCGCCGACCGAGGCGAGGACCTCCTCGCGGGAGCGGCCGGTGCGCCCGGTGAGCAGCGCGGCCTCATAGGCGTTGGTGAACAGCCAGTGCGCGCCGTCCACCAGATCCTCCACCTGCCCGCGGTCCAGCAGGGCCAGTTGCTGGGAGGGGTCGGCGGCGAAGGGGATGTCCAGGGCGCGGCACTCGGCGGTGTGGCGCAGCATCGCCGAGGGGTCGTCCGGCGAGATAAGGACCAGGCCGAAACGCTCCCTGCCGGTGAGCAGGGCGCGCAGGCCGATGTCGCGGGCCTCGGTCATGGCTCCCGGGTAGAACGAGGCGATCTGGTTGGCGTCCTGGTCGGTGACGCACAGGAAGCGGGCCGTTGGGAGCCGCTCGGAGATCCGCACGCCCGCGGTGTCCACACCGTGGTCCTTGAGCCAGAGCGCGTACTCGGCGAAGTCGGTGCCGGCCGCCCCCACCAGCAGCGGCGACAGGCCCAGACCGCCGAGCCCGAAGGCGATGTTCGCCGCGACCCCGCCGCGGCGCACCTCGAGCCGGTCGACGAGGAAGGAGACCGAGAGGTGGTCGAGCCGGTCGGGCAGCAGCTGGTCGGCGAACCGGCCGGGAAAGACCATCAGATGGTCGGTGGCGATGGATCCTGTCACCGCGATACGCACGGGAACTCTCCTTGAGAGACCGGATGTCCCGATACCGGGAACCGGCGATCGGGTGCCGGGCGACGGCAGTTGCGGCCGGGCGCGGTACCGCCGGGCGCGCGCGGGGCGGGGTCAGATGCCCGCGGCGGCCCTGAGACGGGGATGTCCTTCGGTCACGGACTCGGAGGTGAACAGACGACGGGACATGTCTCTCCAGAGGGTTGCGGCCCACAGCCGGGGACGGCGCCGGCGGCGCGGGTGCCCTCACCCGCGCCCCAGCCACCCTGCCCCACGGCGCACGAGGCCCGCTGGAAGAGCGGCGGAGCGCGGTGGAGACACCCGCTCCCCCCGCACACGGCTCCGCAAGCCGTCGGCTTCCCAGACGTTTGACCAGCTCATCGACCTCAATGACGCCCTACCGGCCCGCCTATGCCCCGCAGAAATGAAATGGCCCACGCCCGCCTTGCCAGGTTCGCACCTAAGGCGACCGGTCCACGCACCGCGACGTAGATCACGATCTCCTCGGACAAGCGCAGGGCCCTACGGTGCGCCCCTCGATCGAACGGGGAGGCAGTCCGGAGCGCGCGGGCACGTCACGCGAGCCGGTTTCCGCGCGTTGCCGGGTGAGCAGTGGCCGGCGAACGTGTCCCGCCGCTTCCCGTCCGGATTGCTTTCCAGCGCACGGTCCACCGATTGCGGCCCTTCCCGTCGAATCCAGGCTCATCAGCGCCATGCAGATGCACTTCAGGGCGGCCCGGCTGCGTACATGCAGGTGTGGACCTGGTGATTGATCGGGCGGGTGGTGTGCCCTCAGATCTTGATGACGGTGACGCTTCCGCTGCAGAGCATGGCGAGGTCCTCGGGGTCGGAGGTGAGAACGGTGACGGGTCCGGGGGCGGCCAGTGCCGTGGCGCTGAGCATGGCGTCGATGGCGTACTTGTGGCCGTGCAGGCCGGCGTCGGCGAGGAGGGAGGCGGCGTGACGGGCGATGGGCTCGGTGACCGGTTCGATGACGAGGCGGGAGAGGGTCCATTCCAGGGCTGGGCGGTTGATCCGTGGGTGGATCACTTCCACGAGGGTGACTGCGGAGGTGATCACCCGCAGGTCGTCGGCGCGGGCCAGGGCGAGCCAGCCGCTGACCGTGCGGTCACGCAGGACAGCCTTGGCCAGCCCTTCACTGTCGAGGACCAGGGTGCCGCCGGGGGTGGCGGGAGAGAAGGTCATGCGACGTTCGCCCCGCCTTGGGCCTGCTGCTCTCGGGCTCGATGAAGCTGGTCACGCAGGGCCTGAACCTCTTCGTCGGTGATGGGGCCGTGTTCGGCTTCCGCGACCTTGACGAGTTCGTTGAGGTTGTCCCGCTCGATCTGGCGTGCGACGGCTGCGGCGACGTACGCGGACAGCCCCGAGGGGCCACTGCGGGCCTTGGCGGCATCGGCGACGTCACGGGGCATAGTGATCGAATACTTACCGGTAGGCTCGCTCATGCTACCAATCCTACCTTCCATCCCCCTCTCCTGTTGCGTCGTGACGGCGGAGATGGCCGCCGCAGCGCCAGCTCGACGAGAGGCCGAATCAAGGCGTGGGCGCACGCCTGACTGGGCGAGCCCGCCGGGCCGGGTGCGGCGCGGTGCCGGCCAGGGGGGCGGGGCGGCGGCGTCCTGGAGGGCGCGGGTTCGCGGGCACGTTCCTGGTCGTCGGCGGACGCGCCGGCCAGGACCGCGCGGGGCCCCCGCCGCGAGGCGCCGGGCGAGGTCGCAGGCGGCGACGCCGGCCCCCTGGGAACCCGCCGAGCAGCAGCGGTGCGCGGTCGATCCCGCCAGGCCGAGACCGGCGGTGACTGCCGCCAGGTGCCATCCGTTTTGCGGCCACAAAGACGACCGCCGCGAAGACCTCACAGTCACCGTGTCGCGGTCGGCCACCACCCGGCGGCCGTTGACCTGCGCTCCAGGGTGACGAGGCATGGCAGTTGTCGCCGAATCGGCGCGTTCCCCGTCACCGGCCACAGCTTCGGGCCAGGGGGCGGCGTTCTGGCTGAAGGGGCGGGGCGGTCGGATTCGAACCGACGTCCTCCGAGATGATGTCGCGGCGTACTACCTCTGCACTACGACCCCGCCTTGCCGGTGATCGTAGCCCTCACCCACAGCGAGGAACAGGCAATAACAGCTGCCGGGGCCACCACCAGCACCCGCCCCTCTCCCTCTCGAACCCGCTCAGGTCAGCGCCTAGCCGGCAGCTTCGAGTCGACGGACTTCGTCCTCTGCTTCATTCACGGCAGCATCGACAACGCTTCGGATCTGTTCCAGCGCCGCGATGGCGCCACCCTGCTGCTCCAAGGGCGCGCCCATTTGGCGATTGATGATGTCGATCGCCTTGAGCTGTACCAGCGCGCCGAGTGTTCCCACGTCCAGTCCTGTCGAGGTGCGGGAACGGAACAGGGCGAATTGCTCGCGCAGAGCGGGCTCTTCCAGACGGATGGTTCCAGCGCCATGAAGAGCAGACAGGACTCCGATGACCTGGGCCTGCAGCGCCGACTGAGCCCGCGTCGGGGTTGAAGGCTCTTCGGAAGGTGCGAATCCCACATGGAGTTCGACCTCCAGAGCCTTGGCCAGTCGCCGAAGGAGGGAAAGGGTCGGCACCGTTCCCCCGCCTTCCAGGCGGGAGATCTGAGGCTGCTTCATTCCAGCGCGCTCGGCAAGCTGCGCCTGGCTCAGCCCCAGTTCGACGCGCCGGTCGTAGACCTGTTGCGCAAGTTCATCTGCAAGGCGGGCATCTTCGTAAAGCTCGTCAGTCTCCTCGCCCTCCTCACCGACACTGCCGCGGGCGTGCCTGACTGTGTTCCATCGGATGTGGCTCATGACTGGCTGCCTCCCTTGATCGTGCGGCTGAATACATGATGATCGTCGGCGGGCGGGTGTCCTGCTGCGCATCGCTGTTGCGTGTCGCGGGCCCGGCTCACCTCGCCGGCTTCGTTCATTCGTGTTTTCCGGAAGACGGTGAGCAGCACGATCCGTTGATCTGAGGCGAACCAGTAGGAGATGCGCATCTCATTGTCACCGATCGCGAACCGTAGCTCGTACAGCCCGCCGCCCAGCGGCTTGCTACGCGGCATGGACATGCTCGGGCCTTCGTCGGCCAGGCGGCCGGCGTAGTAGTCGACACGCGCCAGGTCGGTCTCGGAGAGCCGATCAAGCCACTCCACCACTTCCGGCTCGAGCTCGATGGCCCAGAGATCACCTTCCATAACATGGATGGTATATAACGCTGACGTTATGGGCAATCCTGTCGGGTGGCCGAGGGCGAGATGCCGGAAAGTCCTGCCCGGGAAGGTCCGCAAGTGCGGCCACCGGGCCGGCCGCTTCCACCTGCACACGCCTACCCATACGCCAAGACCCCGTTCCGGCGTTTCCGCTGACGGAACTGCTCCCGCGCTGCCTGACCCCCGTGAGGAATGGGAGTGCGGGGGCGCGGGGCGGTCGCTGTGCGGCGGTCAGGAGACGGGCTCTGGTGGGGCGTCAGGGGGTGATGCGGTGGCGTCCTGGAGGGCGCGGGTGAGTTCGCGGGCGCGTTCCTGGTCGTCGGCGGAGGCGCCGGCCAGGACCGTGCGCGGGGGGCGGTGGCCCTCCCGTGCCAGGCGCCGGGCGAGGTCGCAGGCGAGGGCGCCGGCTCCGGAGAACCCGGCGAGCAGCAGCGGCCCGCCGTCGCTGTTGGCGCGGGCGGTGAGGGCGCGCAGGGCGCGGGCGCCCGTGGCGGTGAGGACCAGCAGTTCCTGGGGGCCCTGGTAGCCGCGGGCGAGCAGGTCGTAGCAGGCCGCGGGTGCGCCCGGCGGCGGCAGGAGGCAGATCGTGCCCGCCTGTTCCTGCCGTCCCGCGCGCAGGGTGAGCAGCGCGTCCCCGTCACCGGGCGCCGCCGCCCGCGCCGCCATGCGCGGTACGGGCCGTCCCTCCAGCAGGCGCAGGACCTGTCCGACGGTGGTGGACCGGCCGGCCCGCAGGGGCAGTTCGCGCAGCAGCAGGGCGCTCTGCACCAGCAGTTCGGCGGCCGCCTCCTCCCCGAGCAGGGCACGGTCGTGCACGGCGGTGAGGGTGAGGCCGCCCGCCGGGTCGTGGTGGGCGAGCAGCGCGATGGGCGGCACGGAACGGGCCGGCAGGGTGCCGGGGAACTCGGCCCCGATCCCGTGCGCGGCGAGTTCGCCCTCCAGCCCCTTCACCGGATGCGGTGCGTCCTCGAAGACGATGACGGTGTCGGCCCGCGGCAACACCTCGGGCACCGGCTGGAGCTGGGGCGAGGGGGGCGGGGGCGGTCCGTTCCCGCCCGCGGCCCGGGACGGAGCGAGGACAGGACCGCAAGCAGCGGCGGGCGCGGATGCGGGGGCGGCGGGGGCGGGGGGTGCGTCGTCGGGGAGCCATTCGTAGGCGGCCATGTCCAGGGCGCGGTCGCGCAGGTCCCGCAGCAGGTCCGGCACGCTCCCCCGCGGGTCGACCCCTACCGACATCGGCAGCGGGTTGCGCAGCGGTCCCGGCATCCGGGCCACCCCGTCCAGCGGGATCCCGCGGCCCGGGACGGTCACCGCGAAACGGACCGGGGCCGCCGCGTCGGCGCCGCAGGCACGGTAGATCAGCATCGCCCAGACGGCCTGGAGCACACTGCTCTCCGCGGTGCCCCAGATGCCCGCCCAGCGCGCGAGCCGAATGGTTTCTTCCGGTTCCAGGCGCAGCCGCGCCCGGCCCACCCCCCGCAGCCCGGCGCCCCCAGCTCCCCCCGCTCCCCCGGTGGCCGCGGGAGTCTCGGCGGGGCGGGCCGGGCTGGACGCCACGTCACCGGCGGGCGCGGCGCCGGTGACCAGCCCGCGGGCGGCCCGCGGGTCCTGGGCCGCGGCCCAGGCGGTGTAGTCACGCAGGTCGGGACGGCGCTCACCGCCGGGCAGGGTGCCGCCGGCGAGATAGGCGCGGTAGAACTCGCGCAGCAGGAGGTGGACGCTCCAGTTGTCGAGCAGGGCCCGGTGGTAGGTGAGGACGATCCGGGTCGGCGCGGCGGCGCCCGGCGGCCCCCGCCGCTCGCTCTCCAGCAGGGTCAGCCGCAGCGCCGCAGGGCAGCGCAGGTCGAAGCCGCGCAGCCGGTCACGTTCCAGGAAGGGCGAGAAGGTGGCGCCGTCGTGGAGGTGGCGGGTGATCTCCGGGGTGACACGGCTGTGCACCATGAGCTGCGGATCGGGGCCGCCGGTGAACGCGGTGCGCAGCACCGCCTCGCAGTCGAAGACCGACTGCCAGGCCGCGGTGAAGCGGCCGGCGTCCAGCGGTCCGTGCCACACCCACACGAGCTGCTCGACATGGTGCCCGGTGCCGGGCTGCGCACCGCCCGCCGTATACAGCGCCCTCTGCTGGGCGGTCGCCCGGAACAGCGCCGGGATCGGCGCGGCACACGCCCCGGCCAGCTCCGCCAGCACCTCGTGCAGCACCCCGCCCAGAGCGGCCACGGAGGCATCCGTGAGCACACCGGCACCAGCACCGGCACTGGCACTGGTACCGGCGTCGTCGGGGGCAGCTGTGGGGACAGCGGCGGGGGTGTGGTGAAGGCCGATGTGCAGGCGGCCGCCGGTGAGGTGGAGGCGGGCCTGCAGGGGGTGGGCGGGCCGGTCCGGTGCGCCGGCGGGCACCGGGCGGGCGGAGGCGGGCAGCGGGCCGCCGGAGCCGGGCAGGACCAGACAGGCCTGGGCGGGCGGCAGTTCACGCAGCGCGCCGCGCAGCAGCGGGTCGGGGCTCCATTCCCGGCAGGCCCCGAACCCCGCGCCGCCCGCCGCCCGGCCGGCTCCGGCGGCCAGCGGGCCCGCCACGGCGGCCAGTTGCCCCAGGGCGTCCAGGGCCGGGTCCAGGGTGAGCTGGACCGGGTGCAGGTCGGTGAGCCGGCCCACGTGACGGCGCAGCCCGGCATGGCCGTCCCGGGGATCGCTGCGCACGTCGAAACCGACCTCCGCGGTCCCCTGCCAGCGGGCCAGCGCCAGCGCGAACACCCCGGTCAGCACCTGAGCGCCCGTCAGCCCGAGCCGCCGGGCCAGATCCTGGGTCACCTGCTCGGTCATCCTCCCGTCCAGAACGAAGCCGGTGTGCCCCGCCGCGCCCAGCCCGGAAACAGGTACGACGGCCTGCCCGGGGGCACGTGCGGGGTCCTGCGGCTCCGCGCCGACGGTGTCAGCGGTGCCGGTGTCGCCTGTGGTGTTGGTGGTGCGGGACCTGTGGTCGGCGACGCGCATCCAGTGGCGGACCTCGGCCGGGTCACGGGCCAGCTCCCGCAGCGCGGTGACCCAGTCGGCCAGGCACTCCCCCTCCCCCGCCCGCCCCGCAGCCGCAGCCGGGGTCGTGGTCGCAGTCGGGGTCGTGGTGGTGGTGAGGGCGGCGGAGAGGTCTTCGAGCAGGATCCGCCAGGACGCGGCGTCGACGGCGAGTTCATGGACGACGACGGCGAGCCGGTCGGCCCGCGCCGTGGCCGGGCCGGGCCTGCGGTCCCGGGCCAGCAGCGCCCGCAACCGGAGACCGGGCCGCGCGCCGAGCGTGGCGCCCACCGCGGCGACGGCCGCGGTGAAATCGGCCTCACCGGTGAACTCCCCCTCCACCAGCAGCTCCCCCCGTCCCTCCCCCGTGGCGGCGGGGCGGGCGGACAGCTGCGGGTGGGCGGCCGTCACGGCGTGCAGCGCCCGGCGCACCGCGCTTGCCTCCGGTGCGGGGGACGGCTGCAGGAACATCGCCTCGTAGCGGTCGCCCCCGGCCCGCGCGAGGACCGCGCACTGGGCGGGGGCGAGCGGCCGGCCGGCGGGCCACTGGGTGAGCAGATCGGCGACGCGTCCCGCCGCATCCGCGGCACAGGCGCCCGGTGCCGCGGTGAAGCGGAGCGTGTGGTGACACGGCCCGTGCCGCACCAGCCGGTGGTGCCCCGGCACGTGGGGCCCCTGAAGGCCGCCGGAGGCCGGCTCGCCGAGGATGTGGTCCAGCGCGGCGGGATCGAGCGGCCCGCGCAGTACGAGCTCCCACGGGGCCTCGTGCGGGAAGGGCCCGGGGTCGATGACGACGGAGACCGCCGCGTGCCGGGAGCAGGGAACAGTCATGCGTGTCCGGGGACAGACGGCCCGCGGGGGCCGGCGCGGTCCCCTCTCCCCTCTTGTCGTAGGCGCTGGATGAACGGCGGTGCCGGCGCCCGCCGTTGTGCGTTGCGGACCCTGACCGGCCTGGAGCGGCGCCCAGGGCCCGTCCGGCACCTTCCGTCGCCGCCGGGAGGGCGGCCTCGCGGCGTCGGGTGCGTGCTCTTGGCGTTGCCGGACGTGGATCCTCGTACGGGAGCCGTGAACGTACGGGGGTCTGCGCCCCGTGTGCCGGGCCGGGAAGCCGTGCGGGTGCCGGGGTGTGCGGAGTGCCGGGGTGGCGCGGGGCGGGCGGGCCGGTCAGGCCCTAGCGGCGGCCGGCGGGGCCTGCCGCGGGTGCGCGGCCGGCGCCGAGGACTCCGCGGGTACGGGTGCGGTGGCGGCGCGGGTCTCGGGCCGGGGGCAGTGGCGGGGGCAGGGGGTCTGCCGGGGCGGTGCCGTACTGCCTCGCTTCCATGACGCCTCCTGGTCGCGGATATCCCTCACGGTCGGGCTTGCCACGCTAGGGGCATAACGCACCCGAAGTCCGTTTTCCCGAGCGGGTGTGCAGCGGTGCCCGAGCGGTGCCCGAGCCCCCACGGCCCGTCCCCCACCCGGGGGAACCCGGCGTACGCCTGCCCGCGCGGGCACGGGGGTGTTCCGTGCGGGCGCACGCGACGGCGCCCTGGTGTGCGGGGCCCCCACCGGCCGGAGGGGGCCCCGCACACCAGGGTCCCGGGGTCAGCCGAGCTGGCCGGGCCGGTAGTCGCCGGCGGGCTGCTGGACGATGACGTTGAGGCGGTTGAAGGCGTTGATGAGGGTGATGGCGCAGACCAGGGTGGCGAGCTGCTCCTCGTCGTAGTGCTTGGCGGCCCGGGCCCAGACCTCGTCGCCGACGCCGCCGGCGGCGTCGGCGATGCGGGTGCCCTGTTCGGCCAGTTCCAGCGCGGCGCGCTCGGCGTCGGTGAAGACCGTCGCCTCGCGCCAGGCCGCGACCAGGTGCAGGCGGACGGCGGACTCCCCGGCGTGCGCGGCGTCCTTGGTGTGCATGTCGGTGCAGAATCCGCAGCCGTTGATCTGGCTGACACGGAGTTTGACCAGTTCCTGGGTCGCGGCCGGCAGTGTCGAGTCGGCGAGCACCTTGCTCGCGGAGACGAGGTGCTTGGCGAACGCGGCCGAGACCGGGCCGGCGAAGAGATTCAAGCGAGCGTCCACGGGTGCACTCCCTGTGATGTTGCTGGGCGGGTACACCCCATGGACGGATCAGCGCCGCGAAGTGTGACACGCCGCCCGGGACCGGCCGCGGACGGCGGGGGCCCCGGATCATCCGGAACCCCCGCCGTATTCCTCTGTCTCCTGTTAGTTCCTTACTGCCTCTGCTGCTGGGCCTCTGTTGCTGCCGCTGTCGCGGGGCCGGTCAGTCCTCGGTGGTGGGGGTGTTGGTGACGAGGTCGCTGAGGTCGAGGTCGAAGAGCCCGCCGGCGCGTCCGCTGAGGCCGGAGATGAGCTTGACGAAGTCGACCTGGGCGTCGTTCTTCTTCTCCGGGTCGTTGATGTCCTGGGCGAGGTTGAAGTAGTAGCCCTTGGTCTTGGAGCGGTCGTAGAAGCCTTCGACGAAGGTGCGGATGTCGTGGAAGAAGTCCTGGTAGGCGGTGGAGTAGCGGTCCAGCGCCTTCTCCTCGATCTCCGGGTTCTTCAGGATCTGGTCGACGACCTTGGACAGGGTGCTTCCGGCGAGGGTGGCCAGCGCGACGCCGGTGGAGAAGAGCGGGTCGACGAAGGCGGCGGCGTCGCCGACCAGGACCCAGCCGTTGCCGTGGAAACGCTCGTTGGTGTAGGACCAGTCGCGGGCGGAGCGGTAACCGGCGGCCTGGGTGGCGTCCTTGAGGATGTCCTGGAGCTTGCCGGTGTGCGCGATCTCGGCCTCGAAGAGGTCCTCGAGGGACTTGTCGCTGCCGCTGGCGACGTCGGAACGGGTGACGTAGCCGACGCTGAAGACACCCTTGTCCAGGGGGATGGCCCAGAACCAGCCGTGCTGGGTGCCCTCGATGAGGATGTTGCTCCACTCGTCGCCGGGCAGGCGGTGGCAGTTGTCGTAGTAGGTCCACACCGCGACGTTGCGCAGCTGGTCGTTCCAGGTGACGTCGGTGAGCTTGCGGCCCAGCACGCGGGCCTGGCCGGAGGCGTCGATGACCAGGGAGGCGCGGGCCTCGCGGGTGCCGTTCAGGCCGCGCAGGGTGTAGCGGATGCCGGTGACGCGGCCGTCGTCGTCGGTGATGGGGTCCTTGACGGTGGCGTCCTCGATGACCAGGGCGCCCAGTTCACGGGCGCGGTCCAGGATGAGGGTGTCCAGGTCGGCGCGGCGGGTGTGGTAGGCGTAGGGGATTTTCCCGCCGGTGGTGAAGGAGAAGTTCCACGGGACCTCGTTGTTGCCCCACACCAGGGTGCCGCCGTATTTGCGCTCGAAGCCCTTGGCTTCCATGCGCTCGGTGAGACCGAGTTCTTCCATGGGGACCATGACGCCGGGGATGAGGGATTCCCCGATGTGGTAGCGGGGGAAGCGTTCGCGCTCCAGGACCAGGACGCGGTGTCCGTACTTGGCGAGGAGTCCCGCGGTGGTCGCGCCGGCGGGTCCGCCGCCGATCACGATGACGTCGAATTCGTCCGTAACCCCGAGCAGAGTGGGCGACATGCGAGACCCTTTCCCAAACAGAGTGAGTGTGGTGGAAGTAGCCGCTCGCTTTTCCGCGTGAAGGCATGGCCTTTTCCGCTTCTGCCATTTCCGCGTGCGCGGAGCGGGTTCACCCCTTCAGACTGCCGCCGGTGGTCAGGCACTGTCATCGCCGAGATTGCTCAATAACTCCCCCGCGGGAAAAGAGGAGACGATCCCGTGGCGGCGCACGGCGCGTGGACGGCTGTCTTCCGTTCCCGGGCCGACGGTGGCCGGATCGCGACGGGTCAGCCGCCTTCGGGGGCACGGTCTCCCCGGTCGTGGGCGGGCCACAGGTCGCGGGCCAGGCGGCGTTCGGCCGCCGACAGCGCAAGGTCCGGGCACAGCCGCTCGGGATGGCCCGGCGGCGGCCCCGCCCACGACAGCGACAGCGGCTGCGGCTGCGGCTGCGCGGGAAGCGGGGGGTGCGGCGGCGGGGGTGTGCGGCGGGTGAGGGGGCCGGTGACGGGCGAGGCCGGGGACACCGACAGCTCGCGGTAGACGGCGGGGCCGGTGTAGATGGACCCGAAGACCACCAGGATCTGCCACAGCGGGCGCAGGCACCACCTGGTCAGCGCCTGCCGGGCACCTCGCAGCAGTCGTCCCATGGCCGGGCCCCCTCGTGTGTCGCAGCGTCGCTCACGGTGTTCCGCCGAGGCTGTCAAGGTCCGCTCGCGGACCGGTCCAGGACACGGCGCGCCCTGGCCGTATGCCCTGCGGCGGGTCAGTCGATGCCGCGGACGACGTGGGGCTCCCAGGTGTCGTCCTCGTCGATCCCGGCGAGCCGGAGCGGGGGGACGAAACGCAGGGCACGGTCCGGTGTCTCCTCGGGCCTGCGGCTGTCGTCTTCTTCGCTGTCGTACATCTGGTCCTCCTGCTCGGTCGGCTCAGCACTGACGGGGGCCGGCCGGGGCGGGCGGAGGCGGGCGTCCGGCACGGTGCCCGGGTCAGCGGCCTCGGGGTGATCCGGGCCACAGTCACCATGCACAACCGCGGCCGAGGCACACTCGAGAAACGATGGGGACCGCGTGGAGACACCAGGAGGCGCCCCCTCCGCTCCCGGCCCCCGGCGTATGCGGCAGACCCCGCCGGACCCGGCGCAGGAGCGCCGGCCACACGACACGGCGCGGCGGCGCGGCGGCGCGGGGTGTGACGGCACGACAGGCACGCCGCGGTGCGGCGGGTGTGACGGCGCGGCAGGTACGGCGTCGCGGGGCTGACGCGTGTTCAGCGGGCAGGCGGCAGGCCGGGACGGGCACGGCCGGGGTGCGTGGCGGGGGTGTGGGGCGGGCGCCCGGTCCTCTGGCGGCGGTGCCGTCCCGTTCACCAGTACGGCAGGGGCGCGCGGCCGGGGCCGGGACGGGCTCTGCCGGCTCTTGTTCTGCCGGCTCGTCCGGCCCCCCGGTACACACGGCGGCGGTCGGTGCGGCGGTGTGGACGACGCCTCGCGCGGCCGTACGGATACGGGTGCGGGCCGGTGCTCGCCGGGGGGGCGGCGGCTGTACGGGGTGGGGTCACAGCATGCGGACGGCGCTTTCGGCGTGCTGTTTGGCGGGGGCGAGCAGGGCCAGGCAGGTGTGGCCCAGTGCTTCGCGGACCTGGCGGCGTACCTGGGCCAGGCCGATGCTGCCGCCCAGCAGGGCGGTGGTGTTCTCCTCGCGCAGCAGCACCGTCTGGCGGGAGGTGACGGTCACTCCGGTCTCGTCGGGGGTGACCGACCATTCGCCGGTGTGGGCGGCGAGCAGCGGGGAGACGGGGCTCTGTTTGTAGATGATGCGGCCCGCGTGCGGGAAGCAGATCCGTACCGATTCGGTGGTGTGCGCGCCGTACTCGGTCAGGGTCTGCATGGTCATGCGCTGGATGCCGGGCAGGTCCTCGGTGAGGTGGACGCCGGTGACGTGTGCCACCAGTTCGGGCCAGTCGCCGGCCCGGTAGAGGAAGTCGTAGACCAGTTCGGCGGGGCCGTTGACGCGGACGGAGTCCTCGAAGGAGAGGACCAGGTCGTCCAGGCGTGTCCAGCGCTCCGCGAAGGCCTTGAGGCCGGCGGCCCGCTGGGCCCAGGCCGTGTCCCCGTGCAGGGCGCCGGCCGTCCCGGCGCCGGTGCCGGGGCCGCAGCACAGTTCGACCTCGCTGCGGTGCGGGCCCCTGCTGTGGATGGTCAGCACGCCGCGCATCGACTCCGCGACGGCGGCGGGCACTTCCTGGCGGAACTCGATCCGGTGCTCCACCGGGTCCAGGTGGCGCCAGGAGGTCCAGGACAGCAGCTGTCCCTCCACCAGGGACCACATCCGCAGCCGTTCCCGTTCGCCGTCGAACTCCAGGCGCTCCACGTGGATGCTCGGGGTGAAGAAGAGCGGCCACTTCACCGCGTCGGCGAGTGCCGCGTAGACCACGCCGGCGGGCGCGGCCACCTGCACCGTCTGTGCCGCCCTGTCGGCACGCTCACCTGACATGTGAACACCTCCCTATGTACGCATTGCCGCGGACCCAGGTCGCGGACGGCGTGGGGCCGGTGCAATGACAGACCCCCGGTCCGCGGGCCCGCGGGCGGGCTCAGCCGACGGGCACGCTCTGGGGGACGAGACGGCCGGTGACGCGGCAGGCCCGGCCCAGGAGCCGGGGCAGTTCACGGCCGTCGCGGACGAAGAAGTGGCGGCCGGGGACGGTCCGCAGCCAGGACGGTCCGCTCGTCCACTGCCGCCAGCCCTCGGCGATCGCGGGCGGGGCCAGCGGGTTGTCCTGGGAGGCGACGACCAGGAGCGGGGTGGTGAGCGCACCGGCCGGTGAGGGGGTGCGGGCCGCTTCGTCCAGGGCCTGGGCGAGTTCGAGGTCGGCGCGGAGCACCGGCAGCATGGCCCGCAGCCAGATTCCCTCGTCGCTGGCGGGCGGCACGGCGGTGCCGGCGCCCAGGTGGTGCAGGAGTTCCTCGTCCGAGGCGCCGCGGACGTCGGGCAGCGGCGTGGGCGCCTGCGGCGGCGGGCAGGCGCCGACGGCCAGCAGGGCGGGGCCGGGCAGGCCCGCCTCGTGCAGGGCGCGGGTCACGGTGAACGCGATCATCGCGCCCAGGCCGTGCCCGTACAGGACGTAGGGGCCGGGCTGGGCGGCGGTGAACAGCGGCAGCAGGTCCGCCAGCAGCGCCCGGTGGGTGGTGGGGCGGGGGGCGGTGCGGCGGGCGGCGCAGCCCGGCAGGAGGACGGGGGCCACCTCCACGCCCTCTCCCGTGCTCGCCGCCCAGTGGTCGAAGACAAAGACGCCCTCACCGGAGTGTGCGAAACAGTGCAGTCGTACTGGCTGTCCGTCCGACATGGCATCCTCCTTGGCCTCCGCCCCTGGTCGCACGGGGCGGGGTTCGAGAATCGCCGGACGGCCTCAAGTACGGCTGGAGAGCGGGCGGAGGACCGGATTCAGGGAGCGGACAGGGAAGGGTTCAGGACGTTCACGACCCCGGTTCGGGCACGGTTCGGGCACGGCCGGGGGTAGTTCGGGCGCGGCCCCGAAGGGGGTGGCGGGGGCGGGAGTTGGGGGGTGCGGGCCCGGATGCGGGCTTGGGGGCGGGCCCGGGTCAGGGCTCGGGTGAGGGCCTGTGGGTGGGGGGCAAGCCTCTGGTGCGGGGTGCCGGGCCCGGAGGGGGTGGGAAGAGTCGGGGCGGGGGTGGAGGTGCGGGCCCGGGGGTGGAGTCGGGACGGGACGGAGGTGCGGGCCCGGTGGCGGTGTCGAGGGCCCGGCGGATGCCGGGCCGGGGTGGGGTCGGGGGCGGGGCGGAGGTGCAGGCCCGGGGGGGGTGAGGGCGGGGGCGGGGGGATGTCGGCCCTGGGGGTGGGGGTGGGGTCGGGGGCGGTTCAGGAGGCGAACCGTTGGGGCAGTAAGGCCGCGTAGCGGTCGAAGGTGGAGCCGCGGCGGGGGCCGGCCATCACGTCCAGGGCCGGGTCGACGGCGAGCATCGCCTGGTGCAGGCCCTGGAGCTGGGGTGAGGGTTCCACGCCCAGTTCCTCTATCAGCCGTCCGCGCAGTCTGCGGTAGACGTCCAGGGCGGAGGCCTGCCGGCCCGACCGGTACAGGGCCACCATCGCCTGCGCGTGCAGGCCCTCGTGCTGGGGGTGACGGGCGATCAGGTCGGTGAGCTCGGCGATGAGTTCGGCGTGCCGGCCCAGCCGCAGGTCCGCGTCGATACGGCGTTCCACGGTCACCACCCGCGACTCCTCCAGCCTCGTGACCTCTATCTCCAGGATCGGGCCGAGCCGTACGTCCACCAGTGCGGGTCCCTGCCACAGGGCCAGGGCCTGCCGCAGGCAGCGGGCGGCCCGTTCGTCCTCGCCCTGTTCGAAGGCCTCCTGGCCCTCGGTGACCAGGCGTTCGTAAGTGTGCACGTCCACCGACTCCGGCGGTATCTGCAGCAGGTAGCCGCCGTGCCGGGTGGCCAGGACGTTCTTCGCCGCGCCCGGGGCGTCGGGTCCCATCGCGGTGCCCAGGCAGCGGCGCAGCTGCATGATGTACGTCTGGAGCGTGGTCATGGCGCTCTGCGGGAGGTCGGTCCCCCAGATCTCCTCCATCAGGGTCGACACCGGCATGATGCGGCTGGGGTACAGCGCGAGCAGCGCGAGAACCTGTCGGGGCTTCCCGGCGGTCGGGACGATCGAGTCCCCGTTCACGGCGGCACACAGCGGACCCAAAACCTGAATCTCCATGGTTTCCTCCGTTTCGTCGTCGGGAACTCCCGATGGCGGAAAGTCGTCGGCGAACTTGCACGCTAGCCGTACCCGCACCGGAGGCATTGGTTCCTTCAGCGGCATTTGAGCAATCCTCAAAGAACGGGCGCACAGGACACGTAATTCGAGAAATGCGGAAGAAATCCCTGGTAACTGGCCGGAAAGACCGCGCGGGGGTGGCGCGGTAATTCTTTTGATCTTTTACGGCGGGCGCGGGACGCGGCGCGGCAGGGCGGGGCGGGGCGGTTCTTGCGCGGGGTGCCCCGGGTCCGGGTGAGGGCCCGGTTCCGGGTGGGGTCCGGTCCCGGGGCGGAGTGGGCGGCGGTGCTGGGGGGGTTGTGTCTGCCGGGGCGGGGGGGTTGTGTCTGCCGGGGCCGGGGCCGGGGCGGGGGCGGGGGGTCAGGTGCCGGTGGGGGCGGTTTTGCGGACGTGCAGGACGCTGCCGTCCAGGGGCAGGGGTGCCCGGTCGACCAGGGTCAGGCCGGCGTCGGCGAAGAGCCGGGCGTAGTGGTCGGCGCGCCGTTCGCGGCCGCCGACGTTGCACATCATGTGCAGGTCCCAGGCGGTGGCCAGGGAGGCGGATCCGTCGGCGGGCAGGACGCGTTCGACGACGAGGAGGTCGGCGGTGTCGGGCATCGCGCGGGCGCAGTGGCGCAGGATCTCGCGGCAGCGGTCGTCGTCCCAGTCGTGCAGGACGCGGGACAGGAGGTAGACGTCGGCGCCGGCGGGCAGGTCGGCGAAGTCGCCGGCCCGGAAGGTGCAGCGTCCGGTGTGGCCGGCGGCGTCCAGGAGGCGGCGGGCGGTCTCCACGGTGTGCGGGCGTTCCAGCAGGAGGCCGTGCAGGCGGGGGTGTGCGGAAAGGATTCGGCCCAGGAGTTCGCCGTTGCCCCCGGCGATGTCGACGACGGTGGCGCCGTCGGCGGCGGCGGTCAGGACGGGGTGGGCGGGCAGCGGGTCGAACATCCGGGCGCCGGCGGCCATCGACTGGTCGAAGAGCTCGGCGAGGCGGGGATCGCGGGCGAAGTGGTCGAAGTGGTTCTCGCCGAAGTGGTGGTCGAAGGCGGTCTGTCCGGTGCGCACGGTGTGCTCCAGGCCGGCGAAGGACTCGTAGAAGGGCCCCCCGTACATCAGCGCCAGCGCGCGCATCGAGCCGTCGGTGTCCGCGCGCAGCAGGCGGCCGGTGTCCGTGAGACGGAAGCCGTCGCGGTCCTCGTGGAGGATGCCGAGCATGGTGAGGTAGCGCAGCAGGGTGGCCAGGTGGGGGGCCGACACGCCGGTGCGGCGGGCCAGTTGCCCGGCGTCGGCGCCGCGCTCCGTGTCCATCGCGTCGGGCACCTCGAGGCGGGTGAACGCGGCCAGGGCCTGGGTGGTCCACGCGCCGGTCAGCAGGCGCAGCAGGCTCTCGGCGGGCCGGCGGCTGCGGTGTTCCTCCAGGTGGGCGGCGAGGACGTCGCGGTGGTCGCCGGGGACGTAGAGCTCCACGCGCCGGTAGCCGGCCTTGGCCTGGGCGGGTGCGGTGAAGTAGAACACCGTGCCGTTCTCGTGCGGGTTGTAGCCGCCGCCGCCCGGGGTGGCGCCGTACCGGGCGAAGGTGGCGCACAGGCCGCGCAGTACCAGCGGGTCCGGTGCGCGGACCTCGAAGGCGACGTGTGCCTCGTGCTGGTGCTCGCGTTCGTGCGCGGCGAGGGTCTCCAGGTCCGAGCCCGCGGGCGCGGTCAGCGCGAACACCTCGACCATGCGCCGGGTGCCGTCGTGGCAGTGGACGGCGGGGCGCACGATGGTGACGTCGAGCTGGGCGGCGGCGCGCCGGTGGCGTGCGGCCAGGCGTTCGCGGACCACCACGCTCGGCCGCGGCGGGGCGTGGGCGGTGAGGCCGCAGGCGGCCAGGGCGGCGTCCAGGGCGGCCGCGTCGGGCGGGAAGAGGAGCAGCGCGGCGTGGGAGAAGTCGCAGCGCTCGGCCAGGGTCCGCAGTTCCGGGCCGTCGAGGCCGGGCAGCAGGAGCGGGAGCAGGGTGGCGGTGTCCTGTTCCTTGACGAAGTCGACCGTCGCGCGCAGGCGGGACGTATCGCCCGACAATGCCGTGATCATTGCGGGGGATCCTCATTCCGGGGTTCGGCTGTGTGCCGGGGGATGACGTACGCGGGTGGGGGTGGGGGTGGGGCGTGTGGGGGTGCGGGGGTACGCGGCGCGGGGGTACGCGGGCGGGGAGTTCGGGGGCGCGGGGGCTGCGTGGGGGGGGGTGGCTGCGTGGGGCGGGGTGGGCTGTGGGGGTCAGATGCCGACGTAGTGCTCGGCGAACCAGTCCTGGTGGCTGCGGGAGGTGCGCAGTGAGGTGAGGCGGGAGCGGCGCAGGGAGTTGTTGAAGCGCGACTCGCCGTCCGTGCCCGCCGGGCCGTGCAGCAGGGCGGTCATCCAGTGGGAGAACTCCTGCGCGCGCCAGATGTGCGTGAGGCCGCGCGCGGAGTAGGCGTTCAGGCCGCCGGGGTCGCCGGCGGTGAGGTCGTCGATGAGGGCGCGGGCCAGGAGGTCCGCCTCCAGGACGGCGAGGTTGGCGCCCTTGGCGGCGGAGGGGCTGATGAGGCCGGCGGCATCGCCGGCCAGGAACAGCGTGCCGTGGCGCAGGGGTTCCAGGACGTCGGACTCCAGGGCGACGACGGTGCGCTGCACCAGGGGCCCGCGGTGCAGGGGGCCGTACTCGCGTGCCCGCATCCGCAGGTCCAGTTCGTCCCAGATCCGCTCCGGGGACCAGGCGTGGGCGGGCATGCCGCGTTCGCACTGGAGGTAGTAGCGGGTGATGTCGCTGGTGCGGGCCATGTGCCCGGCGAACCCGTGTGCGTGGACCGCGTATCCGACGGCGTCCAGGCTGGGCGGCGCCTGGGCGAGCAGGCCCAGCCAGGTCACGCCGTGGTCGCGGTGGTGGCGGACCGTGCCGGGGGGCAGGGAACGCCGGGCGGCGCCGTGCCGGCCGTCGCAGCCGGCCACGTACCGCGCCCGCCACAGGCCACACCGCCCGTCGGCCTCGCGCACCTCCACCTCGGGCCGTGGGGTGTCGGCGTGGCGCACGGCCACCGCCTCGGTGGCGAAACGGATCTGCCCGCCGCGTTCCTCGAACCGCGCCAGCAGGTCGGCCACCAGATCCTGCTGGGGATAGACGGTGTGCCGCTCCCCGAGGCCCAGGCCGCTGTAGTCGAGCCGGAAACGGCCCTCCTCGCTGCGGAACTCGCACGTGCTGTGGGGCCGGCCGTGCCGGTCCAGCCCCTCGGCGAGACCGTGCCGTCGCAGGACGCGCACGGTGTGCGCGTTCAGGAACCCGGCCCGGGCCCGCGCCCGCACGTCCCCGCGCCCGGCCCGCTCCAGGACGACACAGTCGATGCCCCCGTCGAGCAGGATGTTGGCGAGCACGAGCCCGGCCGGCCCGGCCCCCAGGACGACCACACCGCTCACCTGGCCGGCCGACGGCCGCAGGCTCTTCCCGTCTGTCACGGGACCAGATACTAAAGAGCCCTAAATCAGCGCTCGCACCTAAATCACCTGAATGCGCGGGGCGGACGGGAGTTCGACGGCACGGCACGGCAGGGCCCGGCATGGCACGGCACGGCAGGGCCCGACAGGGCAGCGCACGGCAGGGCGCACCTGACCGGGCCTTCCCGTTCCGTGCGTCAGCGCCCGGCGCCGCCCTCGCCCCCTCGGCGGCCGTCGCCGCGCGTCACCGACGGCCGCCGGCCGAGGGCCACCCTCCGGTCGTCGTCCGCTGCCGTCGCAGGTCGGAGGTCGGAGGCCGGCCGTCCGCAGCGGCGGTGAGCAGCGGGCGGGCGGCCGGCTGGAGGGTGGCGGGCTGGAGGGTGGTGTCGCGGTGTCAGGTGCGCGGGGGCGTACGAGGTGGAGGGCGCGCGGGTCTCGTACGGGATGCGCCCGGGGCCCGTACGAGGTTCCGCGCCCGTGGGTCTCCTGCGGCACGCGCCACGGTCTGCGGCCGGTGCGCGCGGGGCCCCTCCCTCTCCCCCGCTCTCGATGCAGCGGGGGAGGACGGGCAGCGGGTGCGGGAGCAGGCGTCTCTAGTGTGCGCGGGTGCCCTTCCCCCTCCCCCGCTCTCGATGCAGCGGGGGCGGCGGGCAGCGGCGGAACGGGTGCTGGAGCAGGTGTCTCTAGTGTGCGGGGGGTGTGCGGGGGGAGCGGGCAGGGGCGGGGACGGCGGCGGGCGGGCGGGAGCCGGCGGACACCAGGGTGCCCGTGTCGCGGCGGCCGGTCAGGCGGGGCAGCAGCAGTTCCCAGAAGCGGGTGACGTTCTGCCGCGAGAGCCAGGTGGCGTCCTTGACGCCGAGCACCGCCAGGCCCACGGTCGCCGCGACGATGACGCGGGCGGCGTCCGCCCAGGGCACCTGGTCGGCGAGTTCACCGCTGTGCCCGGCCCGGCGCAGGCTGTCCTCGATCCAGCGCTGCCACTCCTTGCGCAGCGGCGACTTCGTGCGGCGGGCGATGTCGCCGGCGAGTTCGAACCCGCCGCGCACCACGATGTCCTTGGCCAGGGTGCCCATCAGGTCGTGCGTGGCGTCCACCACCGCCTGCAGGGAATCACCGTGCCGGGCCCGCGCCGCCTCGGTGAGCCGGCGCACCGTCTCGGCGGCCTCCGTCTCGATCGCCTCGGCGAGCATGGCCTTGCTGGCGAAGTGGAAATGCAGCGCCCCGTTGCTGACACCGGCCCTCTTGCTGATCGCGCCCAGCGACGCGGGGACGAAACCCACCTCGGCGAACACCTCGGCCGCGGCCTGGATCAGCGCACGCCGCGTGCGGGCGGCTCGCTCCTGTTTGACCATGTGCTGCCTCCTGGACAACGGGACGCCGAACACCGGCGGGACACCGGCATCTCCTGGCTCCTGCAACGCACCCCCGGCGTCGGGGGATGCGGTGCCCCGCCGAACCGCAGGCCGGCGCGGCACGCCCGGACAGGAGCAACCCACAGAATAACAAACCGCGTTCGCGGTTTTATATATGGGGGGACGAGGACGGCTGGTCATCGACTGAAGGGGCCGCCGACGGCGGCCCCTTCAGCCCTGCTCAGTCCTGCTGCAGCCATTGCTGCGGCAACTGCCCGGCCACCGGCCGCTGCTGCGGCCGCCGTCGTCCCGGCTCCGGCCCTGCCGCCGTCACCGGCAGGGCAGTTGACAGCGGCGGTATTGCCGGCAGCGGGGGCGGCGGTGTTACTGCGCGGGCTCCGGCTCGGGAGCGTTGCGCGGATCGGCCGGGCCCTGGGGGCCGGGCGGGGTGTGCGGTCCGGCGGGGGTTTTGACGGAGTCCAGGAGGAGTTGGGCGACGTCGAGGACCTGGACGGTTTCCTTGGCCTGGCCGTCGTTCTTCTTGCCGTTGACGGAGTCGGTGAGCATGACGAGGCAGAAGGGGCAGGCGGTGGAGACGATGTCGGGGTTGAGGGAGAGGGCTTCCTCGACGCGTTCGTTGTTGATGCGTTTGCCGATCCGCTCCTCCATCCACATGCGGGCGCCGCCGGCGCCGCAGCAGAAGCCGCGTTCCTTGTGGCGGTGCATCTCCTGCTGGCGCAGGCCCGGAACGGCGGACATGATCTCGCGGGGCGGGGTGTAGATCTTGTTGTGGCGGCCCAGGTAGCAGGGGTCGTGGTAGGTGATCAGGCCCTCGACCGGGGTGACGGGGACCAGCTTGCCCTCGTCGATGAGGTGCTGGAGCAGCTGGGTGTGGTGGATGACCTCGTAGTCGCCGCCGAGCTGGGGGTACTCGTTGCCCAGGGTGTTGAGGCAGTGCGGGCAGGTCGCGACGATCTTCTTCGCGGACTTCGGCTTCCTCGACTCCGCGGTGACCTTGCCGTCGTCGTCCGTCTCCTCGCCGAAGGCGGCGTTGAGGGACATGACGTTCTCCATGCCCAGTTCCTGGAAGAGGGGCTCGTTGCCCAGGCGGCGGGCGGAGTCGCCGGTGCACTTCTCGTCGCCGCCCATGATGGCGAAGGTGACGCCCGCCATGTGGAGGAGTTCGGCGAAGGCCTTGGTGGTCTTCTTCGCCCGGTCCTCCAGGGCGCCCGCGCAGCCCACCCAGTACAGGTACTCGACCTCGGAGAGGTCCTCCAGATCCCGTCCGACGACGGGGATCTCGAAGTCGACCTCCCGGGTCCACTCCAGGCGCTGCTTCTTGGCGAGCCCCCAGGGATTGCCCTTCTTCTCCAGGTTCTTGAGCATCGTCCCGGCCTCGGAGGGGAACGCGCTCTCGATCATCACCTGGTAGCGGCGCATGTCGACGATGTGGTCGATGTGCTCGATGTCGACCGGGCACTGCTCCACGCAGGCCCCGCAGGTGGTGCACGACCACAGGACGTCGGGGTCGATGACCCCGTTCTCCTCCAGCGTCCCGATCAGGGGACGTTCGGCCTCCGCCAGGGCCGCTGCCGGCACGTCGGCGAGCTGTTCGGGGGTGGCTTTCTCCTCGCCCTCGGCGTTCTTGCCGCCGCCGGCCAGGAGGTAGGGGGCCTTGGCGTGGGCGTGGTCGCGCAGCGACATGATCAGCAGCTTGGGGGAGAGCGGCTTGCCGGTGTTCCACGCCGGGCACTGCGACTGGCAGCGCCCGCACTCGGTGCAGGTGGAGAAGTCCAGCAGGCCCTTCCAGGAGAACTGCTCGACCTGGGAGACACCGAACACGTCGTCCTCACCGGGGTCGGTGAAGTCGATCGGCCTGCCGGCGGAGGTCATCGGGAGCAGTGCGCCCAGCGCGACCGTGCCGCGGGCGTTGCGCTTGAACCAGATGTTGGGGAAGGCCAGGAAACGGTGCCAGGCCACCCCCATGTCCGTCTTCAGCGACACCACGATCATCCAGACGAATGACGTCGTGATCTTCAGGCCGGCGACGCAGTAGACGAGGGTGTGCAGGGTGGAGGTGTCCAGCTGCGCGAACCACCTGACCAGCGGATAGGAGAGGAAGTAGGAGGCCTGGTAGGAGTCGACGTGATGCAGGGCGCCCTCCAGGGCGTGCAGCACCCCGATACACAGGCCCACCACGAGGATGACGCACTCCACGAAGTACGCCTGGCCCGTCCGGGAACCGGTGAAGCGCGACTTGCGGCCCGGCCGGTGAGGCGTGGAGAACTGGCGGACGGCGATCAGCACCAGGATGCTCACCGTGGTCATCGCGGCGAGGAACTCCACCAGGACGTTGTAGGGGGTGAAGTGGCCCAGGAACGGCAGCACCCAGTCGGGCACGAACAGCTGGCCGGTGGCGTTGACCAGCGTCAGGAGCAGCGCGTAGAAACTCACCGCCACGAACCAGTGCGCCACCCCGATGACGCCCCAGCGGTTCATCCGGGTGTGGACCACGAACTCCCTCGCCAGCGTCACACTGCGCCGGTAGGGCTCCCCCGTCCGCAGACGCGGGACAACGGGCTGGCCGAGCCGCAGGAAATGGAAGATCCCCGAAATGGCCCGGCCGAACAGCGCGAAGCCGGCCACGATCAGGGACAGCGACACGATGATCGCGACGAGTTGCATGAGTGGACTCCTCGAACCGCCGAGAGTCGGCTACTAAGCGGTAACTTAACCGTGCGGTCCGAGGCTACCCACTCCGCCCGCCACACCGCAGCCACAGTCCAAGTCACAGCCCAAGTCACAGTCCCGCGAACGCCGTTGCCCTCACGGCCGGCGGACTCACCTCGCAGCCGCTGCCGCCGTTGACGCCGCCTCAGCTGTCATGGCGGCGGTCGCGGATACGGCCGTGGTCGCGGCTCGCGGGTCGTGCTCGCAAGTCGCGGGTCGTGCTCGCGAGTCGTGGGTCGCGGTCGTGGATACGGCTGCTGCCCGCGGTTGCCGTGGCTGTTGCTCCGGTGGCGGTTGCCGCACCGGCGGCGGCTGGTGCGCCGGCGCGCCGGCGGTGACTTCCGCCCGGGGGGGCGATCGCCGTCGTGGGGGCGGTGGTTGCCGGTGCGGGGCTGCGGGGGCGGCGGTTGCTGCCGTCGTGACGATGGCGGTGGCCGGTGCGGGGGCCGTGCGGGGGCCGTCGCACAGGTGGTGCGTGGGGGTGGCCGGTTGCCGGCGGGCCGGACGGTGTGTCAGCCGGCGGTGGTGGCGCGGGCGGCGGAGAGCGCGGCCGCGGCGGGGGGCTGTTCCGTCAGGGGGGTCTCCGGTGCGGCGGTCAGGATCGACTGCTGGAGGCGGCGCAGCCGGGCCGAGGGCTCCAGGCCCAGGTCCCGTACCAGGGTGGTGCGCAGCCGGTGATAGGCGTCCAGGGCCTCGCCACGCCTGCCCGAGCGGTGCAGCGCCAGCATGAACTGGGCGTGCAGGTTCTCGTGGGTGCGGTAACGGCTGGTCAGCACGGTGAGCTCGGCGAGGAGTTCACGGTGGCGGCCCAGCCGCAGGTCGGCCTCGATGCGCTGGTCCAGCGCGCACAGCCGGCTCTCCTCCAGCCGCATGGCCTCCATCTGCAGCCGTGCGCCGGCCTGTACGTCGGCGAAGGCCGCGCCGCCCCACAGGGCCAGCGCCTCGCGCAGCAGACGGGCGGCGTCCTTGACGTCCCCCGCGTCCAGCGCCCGGTAGCCCATCCCGGCGAGCCGGTCGAACTCCCGCACGTCACTGCTCCCGCCGCCGGAGACCAGCATGTAGCCGCCCGGCGCGGTCACCAGCACGTCCTTCGCGCTGCGCCGCCCGGCAGCAGCCGCCGCGGACACGGCGGGAACGGCCGCGGAGACGGGGGCGGGGGCGGGGGGTGTGTCCTGTTCGAGCGCGAGGGTGATGAGGTCGCGCAGCTGCAGGACGTAGGTCTGCAGGGTGGTGCGTCCGCTGCGCGGCGGGCGCCCGGCCCACAGCTCGTCGATGAGAGCGGAGACCGGCACCACCTGGTCGGCGTGCAGCGCCAGAAGCGCGAGCACCTGCCGGGGTTTCGGCGCGGACGGAGCGATGCACACCCCGTTCTCCCTGACGTCCAATATGCCCAGTACGTCGATCTGCACGCCGCTGCCCCCTAGATGAGTGTGCACGTGGTGTCCGGCACTTCACGAGTACAAAACAGGCCGGACGGTTTGTCAACAGCAAACCAGCCATGCTGTTTTGGTGCACCGTACAGCCGTGCGAGCCCCGTCTCCGTGTACCCGTCGTTGACGTGGGGATTCCTTCTTCTCCTGTCGTGGGGGCGGAATTCAGGGGACGGATCTCCGCCGCTTACGCCGGGAGATCCACCCCGGGAAACGGGCACCGGAAGCGGTGAATCGGGTGGGCGGGGGGCTGGTAACAGAACCGGTGTGCGGTTGAGTTGACGGGTGGCGGGGTGTTGACGGGGCGGCGGCACACCGCGGGTACGGCGGCTGCGGATACGGCACGCGGGGCGGCGTACGGGCGCGGGTGCGGCGCGGGGCCGGTCACAGGCGCGGGCGGGCGGGAGTCCGGCACGGGGGTGGGCTCTGTGCGGGCAGTTGGGGCTGCGGGGGTTGGCCGGGGGCGTGCTCGCGGGCCGCGGAACGGGGCAGGGGCGGGGTGGGGGCGCCGTACCCGCCGGGCGGGCGTGCAGCCGGGTGGCCGGGACCGGCGGGCCGCTGCCGGTGCCGTGATTCCCGCGCGTACAGCCCTGGTTGGCCGTTCCGGGCCGCATCTGGCCGTTTCGGGCTGGGGGTCCGTGTTCGCCGGCCGTCCCCGGCGGGGCCGGGGCGCAGGGAGGCGGCGGCGGCCAGGGGCGGGAGAGGCTGCCGGGCTCATGGAGGTGCCGGCCGGAGGGGACATCACCCAGGGCGGCGCCGGGCCGATGGCGCAGCGGTGCAAGGTCCTGGACCTTCGCAGCCGGGGGTGCCCTGCCGCGCGAGGGCGTCTCCGTGCGGGCGGGGCGCGTCGGTGGGGCAGTGCGTTGCCGTGTGCCTGCCCCGCCGGCGCGGAGCGGGTCTTCTCGTTGCCCGGGCAACCGACAGTCCGGTTGGCCACGGCCGACGGGCGGGGGCGAGGCGAGGCGAGGCGAGGCGAGGGTGGGGTACCGGTTCCAGGCCTCGACGGCTCGGGCGGTCGTGGGGACTTCTCCGTCGGGCCTCCGCGCCGGCCACCCCCGGCCGGCCCCCTGTCCGTGCCTGGAGGCAGGGACAGGGGGCCGCGTTCCCTCGTAGACCTTCGAGCGGACTGCGGGCGGCCGGGAGCTCCCGCCCCTCCCCCGCGTCCGCGTCCGCGATCCGCCCCGGGGGTGTGGCGTGCGGCCGGGAGCCGTACCGGGCCGGCGGCCGGTACGGCTCCCGCAGGGCGTGCGGGCCGCTCAGTTCACGCCCAGGGCGTGCAGGAGCGCCGCGGAGACATGGTCGGCGGCGTTCCGGTGGCCCTGGGCGTTGGGGTGCACGAAGGCCACGTCGTTCGGGAAGGCGGTGAAGACGCCCTCCGCCCACTTGCCCGCGTCACAGACGCTGTGGCTGCGGGAGGAGTCGGTGAGGCCGACGAAGGTGTCCCCGTGCTCGCCGGCCGCCTTCGCGATGGTGGAGTTGAGCGGGTTCAGGACGTCGTCGCGGAGCCAGTCCAGGTCTCCCGGGGTGATCGAGGCGAACTGCTCCCAGTCGTTGTAGCGGCACTTGGAGGTGTCCTGGGGGATGACCGTGGGGTAGCCGACGTTCACGACCTTGGCGTGCGGGGCGCGTTCGTGGAGGGCGCCGAGCATGTCGCCGTAGTCGCGGCCCACCTTGGCCAGCCGGGCGGGGATGTCGTCGGCGAGGCCGTCCCGGCAGGGGGTGCCCACCCCGCCGCTGCCGTCGCCCAGTTGCAGGCAGGTGAAGAGGATGCCGGCGAACCCGAGGGTGTTGCCGCCCGCGCCGACGGTGATCACGTCGGTGCCGGGGCCGACCGCCTCGGACTGCGGGGGCACCGGCGGGAAGGGGTAGTCCGGATCCTCGGACAGCGGGGGCAGGTGGCGGCCGATCGGCTGCTGGGCGCTGAAGGCGATGTCCTCGACGGTGGCGGCCCCGCAGCTGACGTTGGTGAGCTCGATCAGGGAGCTGAGGTCGCGGTCGATGACCTGGGGGTAGGACCGGTCGGTGCGCTCACAGCCGTCCCGGGGCACTTCGAACGTCTCCCCCGCCGCCGGGATGACCCCGGCGGTGTAGGAGTCGCCCAGCGCGACCCAGTCGTAGGCCGGCCCGGCCGCCGCGGCGGCCGCGGGCGTTGCGCCGGCGAACTGCGCGGGGACGAGAGCGGCGGCGGCCAGAGCTGCGGCGGAACCGAGCACGGCCAGTCGAGTACGCACGTTTGCCACGAATCCTCCAGAGATACGGTGTTGACGGCGCTATGACCGTACGAAGAGAGTCACTCACTGCACTAGATCCAATACGGACAGTTACTTTGCGTGGAGCCTCCCCGGGTTCCCCGCACCCCCGGCGGCCCGTTCCGAACAGACCCGCCCGCCATAGCGATCACACCCGACCGCCTCCCGGCCAATCCGCCACCACCTCTGACCACCCCACCCCGCCTCCCCGCCCGGCCCGCCGGCACCGCACACCGCGCACCCCTCACCCCGCTGTCCTGTTCACGCCCGTCCACCACACCCGCCCCCGCCCAGCGGCCCACGGCAACAGCCCACGGGTCACTGCGGCAACTCACGGCCCACAGCGGCGGTACACGGCCCGCAACGCCGCGCCCGGACACCGGGCACCGCGCCCGGCCGGCCGGGCCCTTGCGTGCGGCACGGCCACGGCAGCCTCACCGCGGGCGGGCGCTCACCGGGGGACGCCGCCGGCGGCGCCGGGGAACGGACCGCCACCGGCCGGGCGCCGCCTCCGCAGCACGGCGGCGCGGCTGACCGCCGCGGCGACGGCCTGCTGTCACCGTGGCGGAGGCCTGCTCCAGAGTGCGGGATCCGCCCGAGAGCCGGTGAAACCGGTGAAGCCGTGGGCGGCTTGACGGTCTGCCGGCCCTCCACGGGGCCGGCGGCCCGCGCGGCTGCCGACGGCTCCCCCCGAGAAGCCCGGGCCGCAGCGCCGCTCCCCTGGGCGGGACACCGGCGGCCCAGCTGCCAGGAGCCCGTGGCCAGTTGCCAGTTGCCAGTTGCCAGTTGCCAGTTGCCGAGATCCGACACCCCTCGGTCCTGGCAACTCCCGGTGGGGCAAGGCAAACCGGGAACCCTCCAGCCTCAGTCCGCAACCGCGCGGGCCTGCATGCAGCGCGGCCCGTGAGAGGCGGGGGCCGTGGAGGGGCCGCTGGGGCCTGCTTCAGACCGGGGTGTCCACGGGACCGGCGGCAGGACGACGACGAGGAGGAGGGGAGGGGAGGGTGCGAGCCCGAGGGCTTCGGCCGTGATCTCGGCGTCGAGCTTGTGCCGGGGTGCCGGCGCCGTATCCCAGGAGGTCGTAGCCGTCGTCCAGTCAGGCCGGCCGCACGGCCAGGGGCAGCCCGTACCCGAACCGCCGGCGGACCCGCACCGCCGGCTCACGCGGCGTCAGCTCGCCGGCCACCATCCGGCCCGCCAGCGCCCGCACCACGGCCTCCTGCCCGGCCGCACCACCCGCCGGCCACAGGAGGAGACCCAGGTCCTCCCGCGCGGGCGGAAGCAGATCGGGAACGCCGTAGTCCGCTCTCCGCGCGCGTGCACGCCGCCAGGATCCGCAGAGCGGGACCGTCCAGGCCCGCCACCAGGGCATCACAGGCCGCAGCGACGACATCGGCCGCACGGCACTCACCCGCCCCCCACAGGACGGCACGGTCCCCGGACGCGCGGACGGCCACTTCCCCGGCGGCCTCGACTGCGACTGCCGCGGCGGCGGCTGCTCCGGCTGCGGCTGCTGTCCGGGCTGCTGCGGCGGCTGTCCGCGCTGACGGCATCCGCCCATGACCGCGCCCGGAGGGTGAGCAGGCCCAGCGGATTTCCCCGCCCTCCCACCACCACCCCCGTTCCTTTCCTTCCCCTCCCGCCGGCTCCTGCGGAAAAACATCCGGGCGGGGCGGGGAGCCACGCAGCACCCGGCGCACCCCGGCGTCCGGGCCGCCCCGGGCCAGGGCGGAGCGGGACGCCGCCGGCGCCGGCAGCGCCGGGCGGAGGACGCCTGCGGGCAGTTCCCGCCCAAGACGCCCTGCCCGCGGGCGTGGCGGGGCGGGGCGGGTCCTGGCCGGGGTGTACGGGGCTCACGGCACGGGCGTACCGCTGCCGGGGTGCGGATGCGGGGCTCACGGCGGGCCGGCGGGGCGGAGATGCCCCGGCGGTACGCCGAAAGCACAGCCGTAGGCGCAGCCGGGAGCCGCCCGGCTCTATTGCGGGGGGTTGCCGTGTTTGCGGGAGGGCAGGTCGGCGTGTTTGGTGTGGAGCATCTCCAGGGAGCGGATGAGGACCTCGCGGGTCTCGGCCGGGTCGATGACGTCGTCGACCAGCCCGCGTTCGGCCGCGTAGTAGGGGTGCATCAGCTCCGCCTTGTACTCCTTGACCAGCCGGGCCCGCATCGCCTCGGGATCTTCCGCCTCGGCGATCTGCCGGCGGAAGATGACCCCGGCCGCGCCCTCCGCGCCCATCACCGCGATCTCGTTCGCCGGCCACGCGTAGGTGAGGTCCGCACCGATGGACTGACTGTCCATCACGATGTAGGCGCCCCCGTACGCCTTGCGCAGGACCACCGAGATCCGCGGCACCGTCGCACTGCAGTAGGCGTAGAGCAGTTTCGCCCCGTGCCGGATGATCCCGCCGTGCTCCTGGTCGACCCCCGGCAGGAACCCCGGCACGTCCAGGAACGTGACGATCGGGATGTTGAACGCGTCGCACATCTGCACGAAGCGGGCCGCCTTCTCCGAGGCCTCGATGTCCAGCACCCCCGCCAGCGCCTGCGGCTGGTTGGCGACGATCCCCACCACCCGCCCGTCCAGCCGCGCCAGCGCACAGATGATGTTGCGCGCCCACCGCTCGTGGACCTCCAGGAACTCCCCGTCGTCCACCACCTCACCGATCACCGCGGCCATGTCGTAGGGGCGGGAGCCGTCCACCGGAACCTGCTCCAGCAGCACCTCACCACGCCGGTCCACCGGATCCCCCGACCGCACCCGCGGCGCGGCCTCCCGGTTGTTCTGCGGCAGCATCGACAACAGGTAACGGACCTCCGCCAGGCACGTCTCCTCGTCGTCATAGGCGAAATGCGCCACCCCCGACGTCTGCGCATGCACATCCGCACCGCCCAGACCGTCCTGCGAGATCTCCTCCCCCGTCACCGCCCGCACCACATCCGGCCCCGTGATGAACATCTGCGACGTCCGACGCACCATGAACACGAAATCCGTCAGCGCCGGACTGTAGGCAGCGCCCCCCGCACACGGGCCGAGCATCACACTGATCTGCGGAATCACCCCCGACGCCCGGCAGTTGCGCTGAAAAATCCCCCCGTACCCCGCCAGCGCCGACACCCCCTCCTGAATACGCGCCCCCGCACCGTCGTTCAACGACACCAGCGGCGCACCCGCCGCGATCGCCATGTCCATCACCTTATGGATCTTCTCCGCATGCGCCTCCCCCAGCGCCCCGCCGAAAATCCGGAAATCATGCGCATACACGAACACCGTCCGGCCCTCGACCGTCCCCCACCCCGTCACCACCCCGTCGGTGTACGGCCGCTTCGCCTCCAGCCCGAACCCACTGGCCCGGTGCCGCCGCAACTGCTCCACCTCACAGAACGACCCCTCATCCACCAACAACGCGATCCGCTCCCGCGCCGTCAGCTTCCCCTTCCCATGCTGAACAGCAGTCGCCCGCTCCCCCGGCCCCGCCACCGCCACCCCCCGCACCGCCCCCAACTCCGCCACCCGCCGCCCCAACCCACCCGACCCGGCCCCCGCAGACGCCGGCACCGGCCGGGGCGCGGGCGCGGGTGACACCGGCGCCGGCACGGGTGCGGATGTGGGTGCGGGCCCACTCGCCGTGGACGGCGTGGACCCGGACGGCGTGAGCACCGGGGGCACCTCAGCAGGCGCCGCCGCGGCCGGCGCCGGTCCACCCGGGCCTGCGCCCGGGGAAGTCGCTGCCCCAGGCTCTGCCACGGGCACCGTCGGCACCCCGGGCGCAGAACCCGCCGGCGCAGAGGAAAGGGAACCGGGCGACGCGGACGGGGACGTCGTAGCCATGGACACAGTCAACGCGGGCTCCGTAAGCCTGGACGGCGGGGATGCGGGAGTCGTGGGTGCGGGAGTCGTGGGTGCGGGAGTCGTGGGTGCGGGCACCGGCGCAGTCGCCGTCACCACGGCCGCAGGCTCTGCTCCCGCGGACAGCGTGGACATGCGCGGCGCGACCGCCTCAGCAGACGCCGCCGCGACAGGCAAAGGAGGAACGGAGGCCGTGTCCGCAGGAGCTGTCACCGCGGGCGCCACCTCCCCCGGCGCCCCGGCCGCAGACACCGGCCCCGCGGGCACCGGCTGCGCCGCCCGCCCTGCGGACGCCGTGCGGCCGGCCGTTCCTGCCGGGCCCGTCACCGCAACGGCCGCCGGGGCCGCCCCAGCAGACGCCGCCGCGTCAGGCACCGGCCCAACGGCAACCGTGCCCGCGGGAGTTGCCACCGCGGACGTCACCTCGCCGGGCACCACAGTTTCGGACACCGGCCCCGCAGGCACTGCCGGCCCCGCGGACGCAGCCTGGCCGGCCGTTCCTGCCGGGTCCGCCGCCGCAGCAGCCGCGGCCTGCGCGGGAACCGCCCTCATCGCCGTCGCCATCACTGGGCCCCTTCCCGAACACGGCCGGGGCGGTTCCCCGACTCCCTCAACAACATATGCAAACCGCCTATACGGTTTTCTTCATGGTGGTGGAAGGCGTCCGGAGCCGTCCCGGGGGCCTCACCCGGCGCCCGGCCGGATCACCGCCAGCTGTCCGGCGGCGCGTACCCGTGCGGGCGCCGCCACCAGTTCCACCCCAGCCGCGGCCCCGCCGCGCCAGGCCCGCCCACCGGCCCCGCGCCGCGGGCGCGCAGCGCCAGCAGCACCGCCGCCAGCGCGGCGAGTTCCTCCTCGCCGGCCGTCCCGCGTTCCACCCGCAGCACCGCCTGAGCCCTCTCCATCAACACCCCTCCCTCCTCACAGCACTGAGCCAGGGTCGGCGCCGCCACTCGAGAAGCACTGAGGGATCGCTGGAGAACCACCTCACATCCCCCGGCGCGCCGCAGCGGGAGCGGCAGTACTGCACGCGCAGGATCGGGGTAGACGCACCCCGCACACCCCTACCCCGCGACACCCCCCACACCGTCCCGCCAGCACCGCCCCGCGCCACCGCCCCAGCAGCACCGGGCACCGGGACCGCCGGCCGGGAACAGCCGGGGAACGGGCGGTTCCGCAAAACGTGCCGGCGGAAGGCCGCATACCGCTAGATAATAAACCGGGTGGTATGTATCTTCACTGGCCTGAGAAACCCACCACCCTTTCACGCCAACGCCGCTCAGGGGGACCAGCCATGTCTGCGAGCACGTTCCGCGTCACCCACCCGACACCCGCCACCCGCCACCCCGCACCCCACACACCCACCCCACCCGCCACCCCGCACACCGGGAACCACGCACACACCGGCAACAACGGGGCCAGCCCCGCACCCACCACCTCACCGCACCCCCGCACCACCACCCCGGCACCCGTCACCGCCTCCACAGCCACCGCCCCGGCCACGGCGGTCACATCCCCGACGGTCACCACCCCGGCACCGGCCACGGCAGCCCCCGCCCCCGCAGCCACCACACCGGCCCCGACCACCACACCGGTCCCGGCCCCACCCCCCACCCCCGCCACCCCGACAGCCTCACCCCACTACCACCCCACCCTCACCACCACCGTCCCCACCGAATACGTCCACCGCGCCAGCATCGCCGAAGTCCTCCTCACCGGCTGGCAACGCCTCAGCGACCACACCTTCCACGTCACCGCCCAATGGCCCCGCGGACACGCCTTCTACACCCACATCAACGGCTGCCACGACCCCCTCATCGCCGCCGAAACGATCCGCCAGGCCGGCATCCTCCTCACCCACACCGAATACCACGTCCCCCTCGACACCCACCTCCTCATCACCCACCTCAACGTCACCACCCACCCCAGGCACCTCCAAGCCACCCACACCCCCGCCAACCTCCAACTCCACGTCACCTACACCCACATCAAACAACGCCGCAACACCCTCACCGGCGCCACCATCAACGTCACCATCACCCGCAACGGCCACACCGCCGCCACCGGCAACGGCACCTTCACCTGCATCACCCCCACCATCTACCAACGCCTCCGCACCCCCCACCTCACCCCCACCCCACCCGGCACCGGCACCCCCACCACACCCGGCACCGGCATGACCAGCACAACCACCGGCATACCCAGCACCCCCGGCACCCCCAACACACTCACCCTCCCCCCCACCACACCCGTCCCACCCCACACCGTCGGACGCACCCACCCCACCGACGTCGTCCTCGCCCACCACCCCCACCCCCACACCTGGAACCTCCACATCAACCCCCACCACCCCACCCTCTTCGACCACCCCCAAGACCACGTCCCCGGCATGCTCCTCATCGAAGCCGCCCGCCAAGCCACCACCGCCACCCACCACCACCACACCCTCCCCACCACCATCACCACCCACTTCACCCAATACACCGAACTCCACACCCCCACCACCATCACCACCACCACCCACGACCCCAGCACTGGCAGCACCAGCGACGGCGAAGACAACAACAACAGCGCTGGCAGCACCAGCGACCACGGCGACCACGGCGACCACGGCGCCAGCAACAGGAACAGCACTAGGCACAACAACAACCACAACAACGGAAGCAACAACACCCGACCCCACAACGACACCAACCGCAGCAACACCCGCCAACCCCACACCCGCACCACCCACATCACCGCCCACCAAAACAACACCCCCACCTTCCACGCCACCATCACCACCCCCACCACCTAAGAGGACGTTCTCTTTCCGAATCTCGTGTGCGGATTCCGCTGGTCAGACATGGGATTGCGGCTGTTGCGGAAGCCTCGACTCGTTGCTGAGCGAGTTGCGGTGGAGGTGGCGGATGCCGTCGATGCGGGCGGTATTGGAAGCGCGGCGGAAGGCTGCAACGGTGCGAGTGGAGGAACTCGAAGCCGAACTGGTGCGGGTGCGGACGGACTTGGCGGACGCGGAAGAGGTACTCAGGCGTCGGGTGATCGGCCTGGAGCAGTATCTGGAGGCGCTGGCCGAGGATCGAGCGCCCGCCATGGTGGCTGTCGGGTCGTCGTCCCGGAGGAAAGCGGTCGGGCCGCGACGCACGGTGCCGCACCGGGAGAACGCGGCCGGGGTGGAGGACCTGTCGGTGGACCACCAGGTGTTGATGGCCGCCGCCTTGGACGCCAGAGCAGATGCGCTGGGTGCCCGGCGTGCGGCGGTGGTGCTGGGCTGGGACAGCGCGTCGGTCTCCCGCGTCGAGGGCGCGAGGGCCCGGCTGAAGAGGCTGGTGGAACGGGGCTGGCTGGTCGAGGAGAGGCCGGGCAGGTTCATGCCGTCCGCGCTGGAGCAGGACGCTGCTGATGCTGGGCGGCCAGACGGCGGCTCATGAGTGCGGTCATCGACCACCGGATGACGGCTTCGCTGGTGTCGGTGCGCCGTTCGTAGTCACGGACCAGCCGCCGACTGCTCAGGAACCAGGCAAAGAATCTTTCCACGACCCAACGAGCAGGGGCGGGTGCTGCCTGGGTCGGTGTGGCGGCCAACATGCCGCTCGCCAGAGCAGCGGTCAATGCGAGTGCCATCCGGGTTTTTGCGGGTGACGCTGCCGCAGCGTCCTTCTTCTTGATCATTGGGCTGTTCTCCATTCTCCTGGAAACACAGATCGATACGGCCGTTGTCACTGCAGGAGGCCCGCACCGCGCCGCCGCCGGGCACACGACACGGTGCGGGGCGGTGTGCACGAGACGCAGAACTCTGCTGGGCCCTCACGCGGCTGCGGCTGCGGCTGACGGTGTGCTCGCAGGCCACCAACTGACCGCCCCAGCCGGGGGTAGCGGGTCGGCGTGGCCTACCACCAGGCGGAGCACCTGGCCGGCGGGTCCGTGGCCAGCGAGCCACAGACCCGGAACTGGTACGCGGGGTCGGTACTGGTCCGCCGGAAAGGCGTGGTCAGACTCTGCCCCGCGGACCGGACGGTAAAGGGACCGCACTGGAGCCAGGGAGACACCGAGTCGGCGTTGTCCCAGCCCTCTGCCCGCCAGTCCATCCACACCTTGTCGCCCGGTCGGGTCTGACCGCTGATCTTGCCGAAGCCGATCTGCGTGCTGCCGTAGACACCCTTCTCGAGCGTGAAGTGGACGTTGCCGACCCAGAACTCCCGCGGCTTCACTGAATCGCCCGACGCGTTGTCCGGATGGTCGCGGAAGCCGCGCTTGCCTCCCACGCAGTCGGAGGCCGCGGCCGCCGCGGGCTGCGGGGGCTGAGCAAGGACGACACCGGTGGCGACCGTACACAGCACCGCGACCGTGGCGAGGGTGGAACGTAACAGGCGCATGAGAGTCGCCTCTTCCCATCTGTGGAAGGACCCCCGAGATGAGGCCGGGGCCTGGAGAACGACTCGAACTGTAGGCAGGCGGAAGAGCCCGCGGAACCTCAGAACACACAGGGTGGCCCTACGCCGGGTGGCCGCACGCCGCCCAGACCGACACGAAGACCGTGAAGGCGCATCCGCTGCCTGACACCGGTCCCGGAGAAGCGTTCATGCAAGCGCCACGCTTCCGGAAGGGCCCATTCGACTGCCCGACCGCCCGCGGGGACGAACTGTTCGGCCTCGCCGACGCGTTGCTGTGCGCCGACGGCCCGGTGACGACGCCGGTAGACCTGACCACCGCGACGAAAAAGACGGCCACCAAGGCAGCGGGGTCCGCCCCACCAAGGTCAACTTCCGCTGCTGGAGGGGACCGACACTTCTGGTCATGGACCACGCAGTCATCGAGGAACTACGCACCTCGGCCGGCGAGCCCACCGAGCCGAAACGGCGCCTCTACCTCGACGGCGCGGACGTCCACAACCCCTTCGCGGACGCCTACCACAGCGTTCAAGACCTGCGTGGAGGTCATCGAACACGGTGCTGCCGGGCACCTTCCGTAGCTCCCGAAGCGGCCGACAGGATCACGTCCACGAGTCGGTCGGCCGCATCCGGACGGCCCTGCGCCCGGGCCCGCTCCGCCATCGCCTGCCGTAGGTGGGCATCGGCAAGGAGCGGCCCCAACGCGTCCCGCATCCGCTGCGCGGAGACCTCGCCCTCCAGCGCGACCGCAGCACCGGAGTCCTGCAAGTGGCGCGCGTTGTGCACCTGCTCGTTGCCCGCCGAGGTGGCCAGTGGGATGAACACGGCCGCCTTGCCCAGCGCGGTCAGCTCGGCGAGCGTGCCCGCTCCGCAGCGCGAGACCACCACGTCCGCGAGCGCCAGGACGTCCGGCAGCTCTGCGCCGACGAACCCGCTCACGTAGTAGCGGCCGGTACTCTCGGCCGGCAGCGATGCCGCCCGCTCACGCAACGCCTCGAGATGGTCGGGCCCGCACCGGTGGACGACGTTCGCGTGCTCCAGCAGCCACGGCAGTACCTCGGCCACGACCTCGTTGATCTGCTGGGAGCCCTGGGCGCCACCGGTGACGTACACAGTGGACCGACGGCCGTCGAACCCCCGCAGCCCCAGCGCCTCGATCGCCTTCTTCCGTTGCCCCGACAGCATTTGCGGCCGTACCGGATTCCCGGTCACCACGGCGATGGAGCGCGCCTCCGCGGACAGCAGCGGCAGCGTCGACTCCGAAAAGACCGCAATCCTCGTCGCCGACCCGGCCGGCTGACGGTTGGTGACTACTTGGTGAAGGTGGTGGAGGCGACCGGCGAGGTATTGCCGTTGGCGTCGACGGCCGTGAACTCCGCGGTGTACGGGCGACCGGCCACGGCGGACGCGACGGGCACGGCCAGGGTGTTGGTGCGGGGCATGAAGTGGTACTCGGAAGAGACCTTGGTGGAGAAGACCTGAGCCCCGGTGGCCGCGTCCGTGACGGTCACGTCGTAGCGGTGCACCATCTGGTCGTCGGTCGCCTGGGCGATACGCAGGGCGGTGCCGCCTGCGGGGGTGGTGACGCTTTCAGTGGCTACCGGGCGGTGAAGGCCGGGGCGACCTTGTTGTGCGCGGCGGCGGTGTAGGTGAAGCTCTGCCTGATCTCGTCAGCAGTGTCGCCGTCGAGGCGGACGGTCCAGGTGGGTACGGCGAGGGGGCCGCCGCCGAGGTCCGCAGCACGGGGATCACAACCACCAGCGGGAGCAGCTCTGGGCCTAGTAGCAGTGGGGCTCTATGGACGTGAACGGTGATGGTCCCCATGTCCTCTGTCACGGATAACGGCGGCCGGGGGTACCCGCCTGAGCGCCGGACGCCCCCGGTGCCAGTCGCATGGATCTCAGATCTGGTTCACTCCGCCATCGACGTAGATGTTGGCACCGACGATGTAGCTGCTCTGTTCGGACGCGAGGAAGGCCACGGTTGCGGCGACCTCCTCAGGATGGCCTTCACGGCCCTTCGCCACGATCGGGACGATTTGCTTCTTGAAGGCGGCATACGCCTCCTCGCCACCCGCCAGGTCGACGGCCCCGGGAGTCTCGATGACGCCCGGCGAGACCACGTTGACCCGGATGCCGCGGCCTTTCAACTCGTTCGACCACGTCCGCGCGAACGATCGGACGGCGGCCTTGGAGGCCGCGTAGGTAGTGAACGCATGCATGCCTTTGTCGGCCGCGGTGGAACCGGTCAGGATGACCGAGGCGCCGTCATTCAGGAGCGGAAGCGCCTTTTGCACGGTGAACAGCATGCCCCGGACGTTGACCCCGAAGACCTGGTCGTGATGCTCTTCAGTGATCTCCTCCAGCGGCACGAACGCAGCGACGGCCGCGTTCGCGAAGAGCACGTCCAAACCTCGGCCTCGGGCGCGTACCGCGTCGTACAGCCGGTCAAGGTCGGCCATGACGGTGATGTCGCCAGCCACCGCTGTGGCCATGGTCGCGCCGATGGTATCGACGGCGGCATCCAACTCGGTCTTGCGTCGACCTGTGATGAATACGTGTGCGCCCTCAGTCGCCAGCCGCACGGCGGTGGCCAGCCCGATTCCGGTGCCGCCTCCGGTGACCACCGCAGTCTTGCCCTCAAGCTGCCCCATTTGAATACCTCCATAGATGCCGTACTGACTTGCCTCGACAGCAATCCTGCAGCACTGGGCGGTACGATGCATTAGGCAACATCCGTGATTCGTTACGCATCGTCCGAGAGTGGTGGCCAGTGCTCGGCTCCAAGGATTTGATCGCAGACGCCATCGGCCTGCTGCGCCCCCGCACCGTGGTCGAACCCGGCCTCCATGCCGCAGGGGAATGGGCCCTGCGTTTCGATCGGTTTCCGCATGTGAGGCTCGGAGCAGTCGTGCGCGGCGAATGCTGGTTGGTCCTCGACGGGCATGAACCCGTACTACTGGAAGAGGGCGACCTGTACCTTCTGGGCAACCCTCCCCCCTATGTCCTGACCAGCACGCTCACCGCGTCACCGCGTACTGCGAAGTCGGTGTGGGAGAGCGCTACGAACGGCGCTGTCCACATCGGATCGGGGGCTGAGGAAGACACATACCTCTGCGGTGGGTACTTCCTGTGCGAGGGGGCGGGCGCGTCAGTCCTCACTGAGGTTCTGCCGCTGTTCGTGCGTGTACCTGCCTCAGACCCTCGCGGCAGGCTCTTGGCACAGTTGAGTGAACTCCTGGTCGCCGAGCTTGAAGCCGCTGCCATCGGTAGCTCTCTGGTCATGGAGCATCTCGCACAGATGATATTCGTCCACATGCTGCGCGCCCACGCCGACCAGGCCGATCGCCCCAGCGGCTGGCTGGGGGCACTCAGCAACGACGGTATCGGTGCCGCATTGCGCGCCATGCACGCGGACGTGGCCCACTCTTGGACACTCAAAGAGCTTGCAGATGTCAGCCGCATGTCACGTTCCTCGTTCGCCTCGTCTTTCAAGAAGCAGGTCGGAACCGCGCCACTGGATTATTTGATCCAGTGGCGAATCAGCCTTGCCCGCGATGCCCTGAGTCGCGGAACAGGATCAATCTCCGAACTCGCATTCGCGACCGGCTATAAATCTGAGAGTGCGTTCAGCACCGCGTTCCGCCGCGTGACCGGCCTCTCACCCAAACATTTTCGGGAGGCGTCAAACCGTGCGGGTTGACACCGGGCTCCACCAGCGCGGCAACGCACTTGGACACCAGACGCCGTGGGGACCTCGGCCAGGATGGTGCCGAACATTCTCACCGTGCCCACTGCACCGCCCGTCCCATCACCATCGCCGGACGGCGTCTCGCCCGCGCCTGGCTCAGGTTCTTGTTATCGGAACGGCAGAACTGTTCCAGCTCCCCGGGTGACGATTCCGTAGCCAACCGACCATGCGGGTCTATCGGACGGCAGACAGGTACTCACCGAGCATGCCGAGGACCTAGTTCTAGAGCCCGTTGAACAGGAAACTGAAAACCGAAGCGGAACCAAGATTCGGTTGGCATTGCGTGGAAGTTGGGGAAGTACGACAGGACTTCAGGTTGCGACGCCGCGTTCGACCGGTGGCCGTGCTGCGACCAGGGCCCGCATGCGAGTCGTCTCGGTGAGGCTGATTTCCTGCGGTGGCCTGATGTTTGATGCCAGTGGTCACCCAGGGGCCGCCGCCCTGGTAGGCGAGGTCGTCCAGGATGGGTACGTCCGGGCACTCGCAGATGCGGATGATCCGGTGGGTGCAGACTGCGGTCAGGTCGTGGGTCCCACCCGGGAGTACGGATGAGAGCCACAGCAGTCGGCCTCCCGGATCGGTGACCCTTGCACGTTCACCCCGTACCGGCGGTGTTTGTGGGAGTGATCGGGGCCCGTCCGTCACCGGACCGGTCGCATTCGGTGAGCGTGCCGTCCAGCAGGACGAGGCTCGCGTCGGCCTCACGCAAAACCTTCAGTAGACACGGCGCCCGTTCGGCAAGCAGGTGCATGATCCTGCTGGTGTAGGCGTGGGCTGCGGGCTCGCGGATCCCGAACCCGGCGGCGATCTTCGACAGGGCGGTGTGTTCACGCAGGTACACCAGCGCCATCGCATGCTGGGACGGGCGGAGCTTGCAGCGCTGGTTGCCCTCGCGGGTGACGACGAGCATGGTGACCCACTCCAAGATCGCATGGGGCAGGTCGAGTGCGGCAGGACAGATGGCCAACGAGGCCCCAAGCGGCGTGGTTTAGACGTCAGACATCTCGATCAACAGTCGAGGGCCTCGCTCGTCACACTTCCTGGACTGTCGCCTGATCAGTGGCCCGACTCGAAGAAACTCAGTGAGGCTTTTCCATCGTCAGTCCGAACCAGCCAGAGGCACAGAACCGGAGCTCACGGAGGAGTCGCCAGGCCTTGAGGATGCCATGGCCCGCTCGACGAGGGCACGGATCTTGGCGCGGGTACGGTCCACCACCTGCTGGCCGGTGAACAGGATCTGCTCGGTCGTCCCGGAAGGTCGTGACCCTACGCCGGAACAACTACGAGCTTGCCGCTCAGGTGACCGGACTGGCTCACTGCCAGTGCCTCCCCAGCCTTCTCTAGGGGGTAGGCACCCGCGATGGGCATCTGGAGCCGTCCAGCCTCGATGAGGTCGCTGATGTCACCGAGCGCCTTGGGACTCCCTGCTCCCAGCTGGGTCACGTGCACCTGGATTCCGGTGTTCGCGGCATCGAAGGCCACGAGCGAGAGGACGCGTGCCGGCCCGCCGGCGAGTTCGATCGAGTCCGGGATCTCACCCCGACCCGAGGCGTCGAGGACCGCGTCGACTCCGTGGGGGGAAATCGCGCGTACGCGGTCGACCAGACCCTCGCCGTAGGTGATCGGCTCCACACCGAAAGAGCGGAGCCGTTCATGGTTACGCTCGCTCGCGGTCCCGATGACACGCACACCGCGGGCAACGGCCAGCTGCACAGCGAAAGTTCCCACACCACCGGCCGCGGCATGGACCAGCAGCGTCTCCCCCGCAGAGATCTTCAACTCGTTGAGAACCTCCCAGGCGGTGATACCCGTACCGGCTAGGGTCGCGGCCACCTCCCACGGAACGGAGGGGGGCTTGGAAACCAGTGAAGCGGGGTCAGCAAGCGCCGACTGGGCGTAGGAGGGGGTGAGGGACGCCCCCAGCACCTCGTCACCGACACTGAAGGCGGTCACGCCCTCGCCGACCTGCTCGACCACACCGGCCACGTCAGAGCCGAGGCCGCCCGGAAGATCGATGGGCATCACCTGGCGCATGTAGCCGTGCAGGATCTTCCAGTCGATCGGATTGACACCTGCGGCCCGTACCGTGAGCCGTACCTGCCCCGGGCCCGCGGTGAGCGGCGGAACATCGACGACACGTAGCACATCAGGGGTGCCGTACTCGGCGAACTGCACTGCAAGGGGCATCTGTTCGGCTCCAGATCTTGGGTGCTGCATGCACGGAAGCAGGCACGGCCGCGTCACTGACCGCAGGGCCCCGCGTGGTCGCAGTACGGCTGGCGGCGGCTCTGTCCGCAGCCGCACAGCATGACCCTGGTCTCGGCGCGCCGGCCTTGCTCCGTCTCCAGACTCAGCTCCCCGCGTACGGTCAGCTGTCCGGCGGAACTGCGGGCAATCGTGGTGGGCCGGTCAGGCGTTTCCGTCCCGCTGTCCACGAGTTCGTATTGCAGCGCGCCCGAGGGACAGCGCCGCACCACCTCAGCCAGGCGATCGGCCGAAGCCTTGTCCGGCCGGATCCACGGGCGCTTAGTCGTGTCAAACACCTCGGGGAGCCCATGGACGCATTCGGCGGCGTGAAGGCAGCGCCTGGCCTCGAAGGTCACGGTGATGGACTCCGTCTGGTATGCCTTCTGCTCGGATTCGCCGCTCATGTCTGCCTCCGTCACTGCCTTGCTCGGCTTATCAGTCACTGACCTTGCTGCGGGACTGGTACAGCAGGTCTCGGTACTCGGGGTGTCGGCCGATCCAGCCCGCGAAGAAGGGGCAGGTGGCCAGCACCCGCAGGTTCGCTCCACGCGCCTCGTCAAGGGCAGTGCGGGCCAGCGCGGACCCGACGCCCTTGCCCTCGCACTCCGGCTCGACCTCGGTGTGCACGAACGCGATGAGCTCCGTCGTACGAATGTATTCCGCGATGCCCGCCACCTTCGTCTCTCCATCGACGCGGGCCTCATAGCGCTTCGCCTCGGGCACGTCGCTCACTTCGACCGTCATGTGTCCTCCTCGTAGGGTGCGATCCCGCTCAACTCGGCAGAATCTCGGCAGCCGTCGCATCAGCCTAACCCCATAAGGTTGATGTATCAACTTAACCCTCAGTGAGGGCATACGCAGCACAGAACGAGCACAGGACGCCGGCCTCCGAGCCTGCAGGAGACACGGCTCGCCCCGCTCACTCCGCCCTTGTGGACGCACAGCCGCGCTGGCTCGACGCCGAAAAGAAGGGGCCTCCTGGGGCAGCTGCATCCGAACGCAGGAGACGCTCATCGGACGGCTGCCCGACCACGTCCAGGCCGAGTCCGGCATTCGCTTTCGAGATCTGGCCAAACTCGTGGAGTGGAAAAAATCCGGATGTCCCACCTGGTCACGCGGATGGCGAAACGCGGGTTCCTGACCGAGGAGAAGTGCCCGATGGCGGACGCGGAGCATTCATCCTCGCCACCCTGGACGGCTACAGGACAAGCGAAGAGTCCGCACCCCATCAGGTCGAGCACGTCCGCCGCCTCTTCACCGATGCCCTGACCCCGAACCACCTCAGCACACTCGGCCGGATCTCCAAGCATGTCCTGAACCAGCATGTCCTGGACCGCATGGAGAAGCGGCCGGACCGACCGGGCAGGGGGCGCGACTGCCTGGATCCCGACGGGTCAGCCCCGTGCCGACCGGAAGGGGCATCCTGGTGCGCGGGGCCGCCGGCCGATTTCGCGACAGACTCCCCGACTGCCGAACCACCCGGTTCATGGCATCGAGAAAGGCCGCCGCCATGGCTTACGCAGTCGCGCAGTTGATCGGTAGTGACGGCGGTCGCTGTCGGCGGCCGCCGCGGCCGCCGACAAGCCGGCCCAACCGCGTCGGCCCCCCGGACCACAGGCTTCGTACCCAACTCGATGCTCGGCCGTCACCGCCAGTCAGAGCACTCCCTGCCGCGGCGTACCGGCCGCGTGGGGTCGCAGGACCTGTCCGTCCAGCTCGCCGACGATCTTCCCCTCGAGCTCCTTCAGGAGTTGGCCCACTGCGGGTCCTTTGAGGTGCGCGTCCAGCGCCTCGGGACTGGACCACTTCTCGATCTCGACAAGGCGGTCCTGGCCCTCGTGCAACGCGTAGAGGAGACAGCCCTCATCTTCGACGTGAGCGCGGGTGATCGCCCGTTCGAGGGCAGTGATCACTGCTGATCTGTGCTCCGGGACCGGGATGATCGTCACCACAACCACGACTGCGCTCATGGTCTCTCCTTCGCATGCTTGCTGGTTCGATGGGCCGGCCGCAAGGGATCCGTTCGCTCTTGCCGAGTAGCCATGTCAGCTCAGCATTGGATTCCCGCTGGCGGTCTGGTCGTCCGGCACGTACGGCTGGAGGATGTCCCAGTGCTCGGCTATGCGGCCGTTCTCGAAGCGGAAGACGTCTGCCACAGCGGCATCGCCTCCAGGAAGGAAGCCGCTGACTATGGCGAGCGCGATGACATGGTCGCCGTCCTCGAACGTTCGCAGCATCGTGTAATGAAAATGGTCAGGGAGAGTTGGCACGATCGCCCGAAGGCCTTCAGGGCCGTCGGCAATCGCCGGGTTGTGCTGAATGTAGTTCTGGGTGAAGTGTCGATCCAATGCCGTCAAGTCCCGGTGGTTGAGTAGTTCGTCCATGGCCTTGCGCGCGGTTTCTTTGTTGGTCGACATACGAGGTCTCCATTCTCTGGCGCTCCCCGCGGCGACAAGGCCTGTCTCGGGCGGCGCCTCGGGGTCTACACCATTGTGTTGCCGTTGACAGATTCTTCGGGAGAGACGATGTCCTGGACGACGTCCCAGTGTTCGACGATGCGTCCGCCGTCCAGCCGGAAGATATCGACGATGACCACCGGGTTCGGGGCCCAGCCGTGGACGATGCTGTGGGTGAAGACCAGATCACCCTGGGCGGCGATCCGCTGCGGCTCCCAGGAGAAGCCCTCCAGGCTGGGAACGACATTGCGCAGGGTGTCGAGCCCATTGGGCATCTGCGGACTGTGCTGAATGTAGGGTTCAGCCCAGTATCGATCTATCGCGGTGAGGTCCTTGTCGGCGAACAACTCCCGCATCGCGGTGAGCACGATGTCGACGTTGCTTTTCTCCTGATCGCCCTGGGCGGCGGTGTTCTGGGTCATGATCAGGCCTCCTTAATCGTTCCGGTGAAGTGGTAGAGCTTGCCGTCGACGGTCACGTTGGAATACACCGTCCCGTTCTCAAAGTCCTCCAGGTGCGTCACCGTGGCCCCGCTCTCCTCGGTCCAGGAATTCAGATAGACACCTTTGCGGATCTCTCGCAGGTTCAGAGCCACTGTTTCGGCGTGACCGTCAGGGGCGAGCCCCGCACCGTGCACGACCACGAAGCTGCCCTGGGTCGGCGAATCGAACGTGAACCGCACCTTCAGATCACCTAGGTCGAACCGGTAGCTGCGCCCGGTCAGTTGCTTGGTCATGCCATGTCCTCCAGATAAAAGATCACATCCCCGATTGTGAGTTGAAGTCTCAACTCACAATCGGTGTTTGCACAAGTCGTCTGAGACGTGGAACACACTCAAGCGCTTGTCGAGCCGCTCACATCAGACGGTGAACCACGCAGCGAGCGACTTCGACCCGGTCGGCAATCGTCAGACCCTTCCCGCCGCCAGGGTGCGTGACGTGGCAATCGCGGGGCGAGGGCACGAACGGCGGCTGGCGGTGCTCGCCGGTCGCGAAACGTCCAGGCCGACCTCCTCCGCCTTCAGTGCGATGGCGACCATGACCTTGATCCGCACATGCTCGGTCGGCGTACGGCCCGTGGCCGGGCCCAGTGTGACGTGACGCCGCCCATGGTGGTGATCCCGAACTGCATGGTCGTACACCCTTCCATGTAGTTGATGTATCACCATTGTAGCGAACGGGACCCGCGCCGCATCCATTCCCTCCACACGGCGGCCAGGCCTGGGGTACAGCCGGCGATCACCACGGCGACTCGGCCTTTGTTTTGCCGAAGTGCCTCCTCCCGGCCAACGCTCGGACTTATCCCTGGATGGCATCCGGCCCGCCGCACCTGCATCGGGTGCCGGCCACCTGGACCGCGATGGACCCTCCACCCGGAAGGCTGCGGCTTCCACCGATCTTGCCGCAGGTCCGGGCTATGGCTGTCACCCGGAGCGCGGCAAGGAACTGACCGATCAGGGCGGCGAGTTCACCCAGGCGACGATTAGGCGGGCTCGGTCAGGAGTCAGATCCTGGTGAGGTGGAAGATCCGGATGGTCCGCTGCGGGGCGCGCTCGGCGTACTTCTCGTACGCCGGCCAGTGGGCGACGAGCGCCGCCCATGCCTCCGCGCGTTCCGGGTCCCCGAGCAGCCGTGCCCGCACTGACCACGTGCTGCCGGCATGGGTGACCGTTGCCCGCGGCTCTGCCAGCAAATTGGCCGACCATCCCGGATGCCGCTGCCCACCCCAGTTCGTGGCGACCACCACCAGGCCACCACCGTGGCGGACGTACAGCAGGGGAACTTGCCGCGGCTGTCCGCTACTCCGGCCCGTCGTCGTCAGCAGCACTGTGCTCATCCCGGCCGCTGTTCCCACCCCGAGGCGCCCCCGCGTCACTTTCAGAAGGACGCGGTCCGCAGGCGCCAGGAAACGTCCCACCGCAGACCATGCGCGGGTCGCTCCCAGCCTCCGGACTGCCCTCTGGAACGTCGACATACCGCCTCCTCAGATATTTCATTCAGTTCGTCGGTTCAATTGACCTGCCGTGTCGTCGATTGGCGCCAGGCACACGTACACCGCCCCCCTCTCGGACTTGGACGAATGCCGTGTAATTCGCCTCGCCGTCGTCCGCGCAGACCTGGGCATAAGGGATTGCGCCAGCGCTCGTGAAATCGCCGGTGACACGAAACGCCGGACCTCGGTGAAGAGAGCGACGGTCTCAGGGGCGAGGAATGTTCCGCAGGTTGGCACGGGCCAGGTCGAGCATCTTGCCGACGCCTCCGTCGAGCACTGTCCTGCCCGCGGCGAAGGCGAACCCCTTGACCTGGGCGACCGAGATGTGTGGCGGAATCGACAGCGCATTAGGGTCGGTCACCAGGTCGACCAGGAACGATCCGTCATGGGCGAGCGCTTGCTTGAGCCCCTCGACGACATCCCCGGGGCACTCAATGCGGATCGCCTCGATGCCTGCGCCGCGGGCGATCGCCGCATAGTCCACCGGCTCGTGGTCGGTCTCGTGCTCAGGCAGCCCCTCGACCAGCATCTCCAACTTCACCATGCCCAAAGAGGAGTTGTTGAAGACGATCGTCTTCACCGGCAGATCGTGCAGCTTCACGGTGAGCAACTCGCCCATCAGCATGCCTAGTCCACCGTCACCCGACATCGAGATCACCTGACGGCCGGGGTAGGCGAACTGCGCGCCGATGGCGTGCGGCAGCGCGTTGGCCATCGTGCCGTGCAGGAACGAACCGATCACCCGGCGCCGCCCATTGGGGGTCAGATAACGCGCCGCCCACACGTTGGACATACCGGTGTCCACTGTGAACACGGCCTCGTCGGAAGCAAGTTCGTCCAGAACCGAGGCCGCGTACTCGGGATGGATCGGGGTGCGGCGCCCCACGTCGTGGGTATAGGCCGAGACCACCGTCTCCAGCGACTTAGCATGCTTGTGCAGCGCCCGGTCCAGGTAGGTACGGTCCCGCTTCGCCTCGACCAACGGCAGCACACCCCGCAACGTCTCCCGGACATCACCGTGCACCCCGAGTTCCAGAAGGGTGCGACGGCCGAGGCGGCCGGCATCGTGGTCGATCTGCACGGTCCGTTCCTGCGGGAGGAAGTCGTTGTACGGGAAGTCGGTGCCGAGCAGGACGACCAGGTCAGCCTCGTGCATCGCGTCGAAGCAGGCACCGTAGCCCAGCAGGCCGCTCATGCCCACGTCGTACGGGTTGTCGAACTGAATCCACTCCTTGCCCCGCAGGGTGTGCCCGATGGGGGCGGCAGCCTTCTCAGCGAGGGCCATGACCTCGGCGTGCGCGTCCCGCACTCCCGCACCACAGAACAGCATCACCTTCCGAGCCGCGTTCAGCTTCTCGGCCAGCCCCCGAATCTGTGTGTCCGGCGCGATGACCCGGCCGCGCTCAGTAACCAAGTCGCTGCTTCCCGTCGGGTGAGTCGCCTCGCCGTGCGCGACATCGCCAGGTATCACCAGGACCGACACCGCGCTGTTGCCAAGAGCCCGCTGCATGGCGATCCGTAGAACCCGGGGCATCTGCCCGGGGGTGCTGATCATCTCGCAGTAATCGCTGCATTCGGTGAACAGCCGTTCCGGGTGGGTCTCTTGGAAGAAGCCGGTACCGATCTGGTGAGACGGGATGTGCGAGGCGAGTGCCAGCACGGGCGCACCAGAGCGGTGCGCGTCGTACAGTCCCTGGATCAGATGCGTGTTTCCGGGGCCGCAGCTTCCGGCACATACCGCGAGTCTGCCGGTCAGCTGTGCCTCCGCTGCCGCAGCGAAGGCGGCGGCCTCCTCGTTCCGCACATGCACCCACTCGATGCCGTCGGTACGGCGCACCGCGTCGACCACCGAGTTCAGGCTGTCCCCCACCACACCGTAGATCCGCTCCACGCCCGCTTGGCGCAAGATGTCCACCATCTGCTGAGCGACGGTCAGATTCCGCATCGTCGGACTTCTCCCCTCAGGCTGCACGCCTGTCCCCTATGACTTTCAACGACCTCAATATAGTTGATGCATCCACTTTCAAAGCATGGGCGTCGGGTCGTCGTGGTCTCGGCACTTCGTGACGGGCCGACGAGCCCTAGTACGTCGAACTTCGGCCGCGTGCATGGGAGGCCTCCCGTACACGGAACCGCTGGTCTGACAACGCGTCGCGTCGGCTTGCGACTGAGTGCCCGCTGGAGGGCCTCGCCGCTCCGGCCGCCGGCCGGGTGCGCGTCCCCGCACACGCACGTACGCAGAGCCCCCGGCACAGGGGTCGTGCTCCAAAAGGGCGGTTTCCCTTCCGAGCTGACCGTCACCGAGACCGTGCTGATGTGGGCGGGGTGTGTGGGCAGCGCTCGCCCGTCGGCGGACGTGCTGGGGCCGGTCGGTGCCAGGTCGAGGCGGCGCCCGACAACTGCTTCACGCGGGTGTCGGTCTTTCACTCCAGGCCCACTGGCGTCCCTCCATCGATGGCCCACTTCTGGACCGACCGATGCCGGAGATCAACGCATCCGCGGAACAGCTGGAAGTGCCGACCCCCTCGGCACCAACGGGGACAAGGCTTCGCTCGCTCTGGTCAGACCTCCGACCACCGACGTGGCCAAGTATCAGCAGTCGGTACGCAAGACGCACGGCCCGGACGCGGAGCGCTTACTGCGCCTATACCCCGGCAACAATCAGGACCAACTGCTGGGGTCCCTCCCACAGGCCGACACCGACAAGATCATAACTCGCGCCATGCGCTGCTGGGCCACCGCCAGACGCAGCCGGGCGAGTCGGCCGCGTACTCTACCGGTTACCGACTCGCTGTACGGCTCCTGCGCCCCCTGGCCCGCGACCGTCAGGGCACGTGCCACCTGCGTGGCGGCCTCCGGCCCTACTCAGACACCGGTCAACCACCGCGGCATCTGCCGCGGGATACAGCGCGCTGACGCCTCAGGAAGGCGGGAGAAGCGACTTATCGATCTTGGTTACTTCGCGGCCCACCGAGGCGAGGAAGTACCGTCCCACCGGAAGGGGTCGTCTTCCAGCGCGGAACGGTCCCATTGTCCGCGCACTGCGGCGGCTTCATAGGTCGTGTGGAGAAAATCGGCCACAGCGCGGTCAGGGTCAGGCGCGGCGCGGACGGCCTCGTAGGGCAGAAGAAACTGCTTGAACTCAGAGCTGAAGTAGGCGCCCTTGGGGCCGACCGGGTAGTCGGCGAACCTGTCGGGTTCGGGGTAGGCGTAGGCGTAGAAGGCACCTTCCTCTCCACCGCCGGGCCAGAACCCGCAGCTGGACAGTTCCCGGGAGTAGCCCTCGACCATGACCCAGTCCCCACAGTTGGGTGCGCCGCCGGGGTGCGGAGGTGCCGACCGCCCGGAGAAACGGGTGCAGGCGAGATCCATCGCACCCCAGAAGAAGTGCACCCCGGGCTGACCTTGCCGACGAAGTGCGACCGGAACTCGCCCATGACCCGGTTCGCCTGCAGCAACTGTCGCCAGAACAGGGCCGCCGCCTCACCGTCGTAGGAGGCGTGGTCGTGGTCCTCGGCAAAGGGGATCGCCGGCTCGACCTCGTTGGGGTGCGGATGGATCGGGGCCTCGATCCCGAGCTCATCGAGCGCGTGCAGGATCCGGGCGTAGAACTCCGCGACCGGCATGGGCCGGAGCGGGAAGCTTCGCGCTCCGGCGTCGCTGCTGCGGATTTCGAGCTGGTGGCCGACGAAGTCGAATTCGATCTCGAATGCCCCGGCGCGGTACGGGATGGTCGACGTCGTCAACCCGCGGGGGCTGACGTACAAGGTCACCTGCCACCAGTGGTTGATCAGGGGTGCGTGGGCCATGCGGATCTTGCCCACGATCTGGGTCCACATGTGCAGAGTGTCGCGGGTGGCGGTCCAGTCCGAGACCCGGAGGCTCGGCCAGTTCGTCGCTGACGCGGTCATCGCTTCTCACATCCTTGGCAACGCTTTGGAAGGGTGTCGGACGCTGAGACATGTAAATGTCAATCGTTGCCGGGCAGTAGCCATCGCCCCGGACCGAGCACTGATTCGACGCGAGGTGGAGCAGGTGGTGAACGGGAACAGCAACGTCAGCCGCCACCACGTAGATGATTCATCACCTACGTTAACATCGACACTTGACGCGTCAACTAGATGTCTATTCGCACTCGCCGAGCCTCTCAACGCCACGCTCAAGCACGCAGTGGGTCAGGGCCCACTCGGTCACCCTCCGGCGCATCAGCCACAGCGGCCGGCTGCGATGGGGGCACCGCCCCGGCCGGCTGCGGCGGGCACCGCCTTCTGTACGCCCGACGGGACATAGGTGGCCCAGGCCCGACTGGCACAGTGCCTTGCCCCGAGGGCCGTCGGGTCACTCCCCCAGAGCGTCCAGGTTTGCAGTGATCTTTTCGGCGATAGTGCGCAGTTGCGTGACCTCCGTCGCGGTAAGGCCGGAGAGCACTGTGTCGCGGGCGAAGACGTCCTGCAGCGGTAGCACTCGCTCCACGAGGTCGAGACCACGTCGTGTGAGGACGGCCTGGTAGGCACGGCCCTTTTCGGGAGTGTCCTCGCGGCGGAGCAATCCGGCGGCCTCGAGTGAGCCGAGTGCATGTGACAGCCGGCTCTTGTGGAACCGTAGTGCCCGGCTCAGGCGGGTGAGGCCCATCGTGTGCAGATCCGCGCCGGCGAGCAACGCGAGGATCTTGAAGTGGCTGTGCGGGATACCGGCATCGCACTGCGTCTTTCGCTCGAGCTCGGCTTCGACCCTGTGCGCGAGAATCACCAACGCCTGCCAGTTCTCCCGCTGCTCCTGCGGCACCCGGGGCGTGGCGTCCTCCACGGCGTCGGCGAAAGAGCGGTCCCGCTCCCGCCCGCCGGGCCACGGCGATGTGAGATCAGACAATCGGTCATCCACCTCTCCCGGCTTGCCGAACGGCGAAGCCTGCGAACTCAGAGCCCTCCGTGAGTTAGTGGTTCAACTCATGGGGACAACCACCCTGCCGAGAGAAGTCTCGTCCTGCCAACTTAGCTGTCCCGTGACCGCAACAGCGCACCGCGATCCCAAAGCAGCGCGCAGGTGACCTAACCACGATGGGAACGCGGGTTTCGAAGCGGCCGCAGACCAGACCAGGCGTTACTGGGCCGAGGGCCCCTGCCCGGACTCACCGGGCGGACAGCCACCGTCCACCCACCACGGCCGGGCTCACTCGGATGGACCCCGTCAGTGCGGGGCGATGCCCGTGCCCAAGGAACGGAGGGCCTCATTGAGAAGGCCCGCCCCAGGGCCTGCCAGCCAGCGGTCGAAGCGCAGCAGGAAGGGGAACTCCGTGCGCAACGTGTCGAGGTTCGCGTTTCCCGCCAGCCTGCCGTCGTCTACAAGTGCTTCCAGCTTGCCGAGAACCTCGTCCTGTGCCGGAAGCGTCGTCGACAGACGGCTGTAGCCGATCGTCTGGCCTGCGGCCCGGTCAGATTCGCGGCCAGGGCATTACCGGTGATCGCATCACCGGCAACCTCGATGGTGCGACCGGCATAGCGATCGGGTGAGCCGAAGACAGCGGCGACGATGCGGCCGATGTCGCGTACCGCGATGAACTGCATGGCCTGGTCCGGGCGCATCAGAAAGGACAGGTGTCCCCCGTGGATGCCCGTCTCTGGGGTCACCAGGAGCTCCATGAACGTGGCAGGCCGAATGCTGGTGCTGGCGATGTCCAGATTCCGGACATGGGTCTCGATACGGCTCTTGGTGTCGAGATGGTCCACGCCCGTTGTCGAACCCGCGGTGATCGCCGAGCTGTAGACGAGGTGGGCGACGCCGCACCGTTCGGCGATCTCGGCCACCGTCGCGCCGAAGCGGACCTCGTCCTCGTTGGTCACGTCGGTGCCGGCCTGGCCGGAGTTCGGCTGAACGCTGAAGACGCCGTGCGCGTCGGAGAAGGCCGCGCGGAGCGACTCCGGATCGCCCAGGTCAGCGCGGACGGTTTCGACGCCGGCGGCGGAGAGAAGCCGGGCCCGGCGACCTGCCGGATCCCTCACGACCGCGCGCCCCCCCAGCCGTCGGCCCGCAGCGCCGCGGCGACCGATCCTCCCTGCTGCCCCGTGGCGCCCAAGACGACGACTGTTTTGTTGATGTCGGTCATGCCGACCACACTGCGTTCTCGGTGATCACGACAGTGATCCTGAGAAGCATCGCCGTTTTCCCCTGAGGCCTTGAGAAGTGAGCCGGAGACGTGCTGGTCATAGGCGTGCTCCAAAGTTCGGACGGGATGGTTCCCTTCGGTGTCCGTTACGCTAAAACCTGACGTCAACGTCAGGTGCAAGCGGGACATGGAGCCAAGTCAGGAGGTCGCGATGCGGATCGGGGAGGTCGCCGCGAAAGCGGGCGTCAGCGTCAGGGCCCTGCGCTACTACGAGCAGCAGGACTTGCTCCACTCATCCCGGAATCCGGGTGGCCAGCGTTGGTATCCGGACGGTGCGGTCGAACGGGTCCGGCTGATTCAACAGCTCTATTCCGTGGGCTTGACCAGCAGAACCATTCGCAAGGTGTTGCCGTTCGCTGACTCCGATGGGGCGTCACCAGAACTGCTGGAGCTGCTCGGCGCCGAACGCGACCGCCTCGACCGCCAGATGACGGACCTGAAAGACGTACGCAAGGGGCTCCACGACTGCATCACCAAGGCGCGCGATGCTGGCGGAACAGGAGGTTCATCCTGAAGCGGGCGGCGGCCCGAGTGGGCAGTTGATACGTCGGCGACACCGGGGACGTGCCTGGGAGGCGACCACTTCCCCTACCGGCTGAGGAGAAGCGGTCACGGGTGCGACGGAGTTCCGTTCGACGACTTCCACAGCCGCGCACGCCGGTCTCCGGGCGCCCACTGGCGCTGTGACCACACGGGTTGGCTGGTATGGATGCCTACAGATTGTTGACGTAGAAGTTGGCGAGCCGTTCAACGGCCGCGTCGACGTACTCCGGTTCGTCGTACATCTCATAGTGGCCGGCGTCTTCGATCACCATGAGGTCGACCGGGTTGGGGGCCATCTTCCACAGTTGCATGCCGGACTCGTACTGGCCGGTGTTGCCGACACGTCCGGCGAGGATGACCTGCAGTGGTTGGGTCATGAGCTGGTCGACCAGGTGGAACGCGTCGTACCCCAGCAGGAGCGAGTCGCTGCGTGCGAGGCGGCGGTTGGTGGAGTGCTCGTTACCGCCCCGCTCGGTGCGGTAGTAGGTGATCGCCTGCGTCGTGTCGATGTCGGTCACACCGGCTGCCGCGGCGTCCTCCAGGGAGTCGGGCAGCCATTTCATGCGGGTCATCTCGCCGGAGCGGGCCTCTTCGATGCGCGCGTCAGCGAGGGCGTCCAGTGCTGCGGCCGGGCCGTCGGGCTGGAAGCTGCGGAACGAGGTGCCCATGTTGCCGGGGACTACGGTTCCGACCGCCTTGATGCGATGGTCCGTGCGAGCGGTGTGCACGGCGTAGCCGCCGCCGGCGCAGATGCCGAGGACGCCGATGCGCTGCGGGTCGATGCCGTCGGTCGTGGTGAGTGCGTCGATAGCGTAGGAGATGTCCTCACCGCGGCGGTAGGGGTCTTCGAGGTCGCGGGGTTCGCCTCCGCTCTGACCTTGGTGGGCGGGATCGAACACGAGGGCCGCGATGCCGCGGGCGGCAAGGCGGGAAGCGTAATTCGCGCCGATCTGCTCCTTCACGCTGCTGCCTGGCGTGGAGAGCACCACGGCACGCAGCGGGGCGGCGCTGTCGACAGTGTCGGGCAGGTGAAGGTCGGCGGCGAGTCCGATCGGCCCGCGCGGGATGATGATGTGCTGTATCACGGTTAGCGCCCTTCGAGACCGGTTGTTCCATTGACGGCTAGTACAGGATGCCTGCTGGTACAGTTTGAAACTAATACAGAACCGTACCACTTGCAGACAGGGGACACACATGACTGTTGACGGGGCGCGGTTGTGGACACTGAACCAGCGGTTGCTGAGCGTGGTGATGGATGCCTGCGCGCAGGAACTGGCCGAACTCGGTTTGGAGACGAAGGAGTTCTTCGTCCTGGCCGAGGTGGAGGCTTCGCCGTACCCCGCCGAGGTCGCGACAGCGCTGCTGCTCCCCAAGGCGACCGTGACGGTCTACGTCCGCAACCTCGTCGCCAAAGGGTTCATTCGGCGCGAGATCGACGATGCGGACCTGCGGCGTCACCGGCTCGCACTGACCACGGAAGGTGTGGAGGCGCGGGATCGCGCACTTGCAGCCCTCGCCTCGGAATACGACCGCAGGCTGGCGAGGATCACTCCACAGGACCGCACCGAACTGCAGCGCATCCTTCAGGAGATGCTCACCTTGCCCACCTGAGGCCGTTCTTCCCGGCCGGGGTGACAGCGATGGCGGGTGGCTGCCCCTGCCGATGTCCAGGCCGAGGAAAGCGCGTGTCTACGGCTTCTTGTGCGCACAGCCGTCCGTCAGACGCTGAGACCTCAGGCTCATACGTCAAGCCCCTTCCCTTCCCTTTGCGCCCGGTCCTGCGCTAAGCCACCCTGTGCGGCGGAATCATGGCTTGATCCACATTGTCCACAACGATGACTCGGCCGCCATCGCCGGGATCGGGATTGGGCACGATCGATTCCGGGTCGACGAGGTAGACCTCATGACCATCCAGCGTCAGCCGACGTGCGACCTCCAGCAGCACGCGCCGTGCCACGTCGTCGATCGAATGCACCCTCGTGAGGTCCAGAACCACCCTCACTTCCGCGGGCGAGGTGTCCACAGCTTCCCGAACGATTCTCTCGGCGCCGGCAAAGCCGATGCCGCCTTGCAACTGGAAGACCCGGAGCGCGTTCGGTCCGCTGCCGACGACATGGTTGGATCGCACAACCGCAGACGCAGTGGCAGGGACCTCCATCACATGCAGACCCATGTCTGAAGAGAGTCGCTCGAACAATGACACCCCGCGAACACTGTTTCCGTGGCTATCCAGTCGTGGCGAAAACGTGGCAATGCCGATTTGTCCGGGGAGCGCGCCGATCAGTCCCCCAGCCACCCCGCTCTTAGCCGGAATACCGACCTGGGTCGCCCAGTCACCAGCCGCGTCGTACATTCCACAGCTGAACATGACGCTCAGCACCTGACGCACCACGGGTTCCGGCACCACCTGCTCACCCGAGAGGGGATTCACTCCATGGTTGGCCAACGTCGCGGCCATCATGGCCAGATCTCGCGTGGTGACGAGCACGGAACACTGCCGGGTGTAGCCGTCGACGACGGCCCGCGGGTCCTCGGTAAGAATGTTGTGACTGCGAAGCATGTGCGCAATGGCGAGATTGCGGTGCGCGTGCTCCATCTCCGACGCGCACACCGCCTCATCCATCGTCAGTCGACGACCAGCGAAGGCCGAGAGGCCGTGAACCACGCGTTCCACGCGCTCGGTCGAATTCAGATCCTCCGCGCCGGCCAGCGAGTGAACGGTGATCGCACCGGCGTTGATCATTGGATTGAGAGGGCGCCCGGTATTGCTTTCGAGGGAGATCTCGTTGAAAGCCTCCCCGGACGGCTCGACACCGACTTTGGCAAGCACAGGATCAAATCCACGATCGGCCAGGGCCAGCGCATACGTAAACGGCTTGGAGATCGACTGGATCGTGAACTCGACATCGATGTCACCGACACCGTAGACCTGTCCGTCAACCATGGCAAAGGCAACGCCGAGGCGCTCGGGGTCCGCCGCTGCCAGCTCAGGGATGTATCCCGCCGGCTCTCCGGACGTGTCCGACTTCACGTCTCCCAGTATCTCGGTCAGATAGTCGGGAATGACTGGCTGCATTCGTCCTCCTCCATACAGAATTGCATCCTCTGCGTCGCGACCTCAGCACTGTCTCTACTATAGTGCGAGGCTTCTTCTGGCGACTCCTCACCGCACCATTTTGTCGATGCACCAGGGAGACTATCGCGAGCCTCCCTCGGCGCAGAGGATGTGATCAATTTGATGTCAGCAGGAATCGACTGGGTGAATTTTTCAAGAATGCTGCCTGAAAGGGATTCCCGCACCAGCAGTGCGGCCAGACCACGTCCACCGAACTCCTGGAATATCGCAGGAGGGAAGGATATCGATTCTCTGCTTACGCCGGGAGAGACGAAAGATTCGGCCGTGTCGATTGGAGTTCAATCGGCATGACAATCAGGACGTGCGAGCCGATCAAGCTGGCGGCGCCGTAACGGATGCGCCGCTATTTTCTCTAAATTCGGGAGCACCGGCCAAAGTAAGCGTGCGAAGCTGCTCGGCGTCGACATTGGCTCCGAAGGCGGGGGTGCCGGGCTCGAGCCGGATGCCCGCGGCGAGGTCACCGATGGGAAGAGGGTCGAAGCCGAGCGTGTCGATCAGTGCATACACGATGGCAAGATCCTCCGGCGAGTCACCAGCGATCGCGATCGCCTTGCGCCCGAGGCTGCCTGTCGGACGAGCCCCGTCTTCGAGGTCGTGGTAGCCCATGTGGTTGAGAGCTTTCACGACACGCGCGCCCGTCAGGAACCGCTGAACGACTTCGCTCGAAGAGATACCGGCCGGGAGGATCGCGTCGCGGGGACCATCGACCTCCCACCAGTGGTTCATCGCATCGATGACCAGCTTTCCCTCCAAGTTCGGAACTGGGAGGTCGCGGTGTCTGCCGAGCGGCAGAGCCAGGACCACCACGTCGGCAGCATCCGCGGCCTGAGCCGGCCACACAGCGGTCGCTCCAGGGGTGAGGACTTTGGTGGTCAGCGCGATCTTGGCGGGATCACCGGACCCGGAGACCAAGACCCGATACCCGGAAGCGACCGCCAAACGCGCCAGGACGGTGCCGATTTTCCCGGCTCCCAGAATCCCGATCGTGGTGACGGGGGCGGTCATCGTGTCACCCGTACAGCAGCCACGGGCTGCTCGGCCAGAAGCTCACGGACCCGAGGAATGACCTGGGTGCCGTACAGCTCGACCGAACGCAGCCGTGCCGAGGCTGAAACGGTGCCGGCGGCGGAGTAGATCATGTCGAACCGCCCCGCATCGAGTACCCGGACAGCATGAGCGATCTTGGTCGCGACCGTCTCGACTGAACCGACATACAGTGACCCACGGTTCACTTCGGCGTCGAATTCCTCCCGGCGGAGCGGCGGCCAACCGCGCTGCGACCCGATCCGGTCGCGGATCTCTCTGTATCCGGGGTAGAAGAGATCCTTGGCTTCTTCGTCAGTAGGGGCGACGAAACCGGGCGAGTGCATCCCGACGGGCTGAGCGGTCGTGCCGAACTCCTTGCTCGCTTTCTGGTACAGGTCCACATAGGGAGCGAACCGATCAGGGGCGCCACCGATGATGGCGAGCATGAGCCGGAAGCCATACTGAGCGGTACGCAGTACGGAATTCGGTGTCCCGCCAACTCCCACTCAGGTGTTGAGACGTCCCGAATCGGTCTTCGGGTACACGTCCGCATCGTGTAGAGCGGCGCGCGTGGTGCCCTCCCAAGTGACTGGCTTCTCGTCCAGGAGCCGATGGAAGAGCTCGACCTTCTCCTCGAACAACACCTCGTAGTCCTTCAGTTCGTACCCGAACAGGGGGAACGACTCGGTAAAGGAACCGCGTCCGAGGATTACCTCAGCGCGGCCGTTGGAGAGCGCATCGACCGTAGCGAACCGCTGGAACACTCGCACCGGATCGTCCGAGGACAGCACCGTCACGCCCGAGGCGAGCCGGATGCGCTTCGTGGCTGTCGCGATGCCCGCCAGCACCGTCTCAGGGCTGGAGATCGCGTACTCAGGCCGGTGGTGCTCGCCCAGCGCGACCACGTCGATACCGACCTCGTCGGCTAGAACCGCTTCAGTCACCGCGGCCCTGATCGCCTCCGCGTGGGAGACGATCTCTCCCCGGTCGTTGCGAGGCCGATCTCCGAAGCTGTCGATACCGAACTCGATTTGCGAAATATCCATTGTGGGAACTTTCTTCAACGTTTTCGCTATTTCGGGGTGTGATGGTGCGTTGTTCGTGATGAGAGGGTGGGCCTCCTTCCCGGCTAATCGGCGCGCGTTCGCTGCCGAGCCGGTCAGGTCTCACGTCTCGTCACCGCCGACCAACAGATCGCGCGCACGAGAGGCGACCCACCGTCTCCACCACACCGACGTGCAGCACCCCGGTGTGGATCTCCAGCACATCCGCTCCCTGGGTGGGCGAGGAGAATCCCCGCTCTTGGCTGACCTGAATCACGACCGGCTTCCGGTACCACCAGTGCGGCTCCCGCTCCTGTACGCCGGTCACGGCGATCACGGCGATCAGTCCGAGAGAGCGTCGCGCGATGGGCAGCTCCGGCGACCGAACGCCGATGCACGGTTCTTCTCAATCCCCACTCACTCCCGGATGCCCCGTCGGACATTCGCGGGTAAAGCCGCACCCGGCGCATGAAGAGTTGCCGGCCCCAGTGGAGCAGCCCTCGTTCATCCTCGGCCGCCTCCCATCATGCAGTTGACACATCAACTATGCCACCCTCTTTGTTGCGTGTCAAAGGCGTGGCGTGGTGGGCGTAAGCGCAGGTCAGCGATCTGGTGAGCAGTCCGCAGCTGGGCTGACCGTGGCCTTGGTCGCATACCTCGCCGGCCAGGGTTTTTGAGCGTTCTCCGGTAGTGCGGAGCCGATTGTGGAGTTGACCGGGACAACCGAGTCCGGGCTGTCCTCGACGTCCGGCTGGGCCTGCAAGGCGGTGAGAACTTGCCCCCGCGGGTCATGGCGCGGCCCGACCTGCAGCCAGTTGTGGGTGCGCAAGCTGCTCCCCTATTCCCAGGCCGGAGGCGTCGCGTTGCTGGAGGCCACCGCGATCCAGGCACGCAGGCAAGCGGTCAACGGCGGCGGACGGCGCGTTCGACCGCGGGAAGGGGAAACGGAATACGGTCCCCGCCGAAGGAATCGGCGTGTGCTTCCTGAGGTCCCCTGGCCGTCGACGTGCCAACCGGCGACAGCCACCCCAAGGTCCGACGACGACCTGGCCGGCGAGGCGACCCCGGGTGGCAAACCAGCTTCACTGCCTGCTGACGCAGATTCAACCTTCACTGGAAGGGGTGCTGGGGCCCACCGCCGGTGGAGCTGAAGAGGAAGTCGCATCTCAGGCCGACAGTTGAGCAGCCACTTACCGTGACGGCCCTCGGCATCAACCACCGCATCTGCGGCCAGGCGCCAATTCCGGCACGGCCAGCGGAGGCCCTGACCTGCTCTCGGCCGCTCGGCTTCGGTGACCGTAGTTCAGGCAATCGGTCACCCTCACTCTCCTGACTTGCCAACCGAGCGGAGTCTTCGTAGTACATTGCCTGTGGGTGAGTTGCAGGTTCAACCCGCCCGCAGGTTACCCTCAGGAGAGAATCCCTGGTCCTGCCAGCTCAGCTCGTCGGCAAGACGTACGCGGCAGACCTCGGTCAGTCGCAGGAGATGGTGACATACGGATCTGACAGGCGAATGGCATTCGCGGTGACTAGTGGTCGCGGGATGTTCGCTGAAAGCCACTGTTTGCCGATATCTCCAGTTGGCCTGCCCTGTCGAACGAGGACACCCTGTGGTCACGGCTGTGCACGCAAGTTTCCCTTGCTGCTGCCAGTGCTGCCACGGGGGCTCGCCTGATGCTCGGCGACGTGAGAGCCCGTCTTAGATATGCTGATTCTGGAGCAGCGCAGCAGGCGCTTCTTCTTCAACTCCTCGATGCCGCGCTTCTCAGTTGAGCAAACTTGGCCGCGGTGGAGTTAACCTCTCAGGGCGTACTTCATACTTCCAGGTCAGCCCGGCTGCCTTCCAGGTCAGTCCGGCTGCTTCGCCATATGGTCCGAGATTTTCTTGGAGATCAGGCCGAGTGTGCTGAGCTCGCCAGGAGGCAGGGCGTCGATAAACAGGCGGCGGACGTGCTCCACATGCATCGGGGCAGCATCTTCAATCGCCTTGTAGCCAGCTGCCGTCACTACAACGAATGCTCCGCGTCCGTCGTCGGGGCAATCCTCCTTCACCAGGAGCCCACGTTTCGTCATCCGCGTGACTTGGTGGGACATCCGGCTCTTCTCCCACTCCACGGTTTGGGCCAGATCCAGAAGGCGCATCCGCCCGGCGCCCCTCTCGGTGAGACTGGCGAGGACGAGGTAGTCGGAAGCGGACATTCCGGAGTCGGCCTGGACTCGGCGGGACAGCCGTCCGATGAGTGTCTCCTGCATACGGATGAAGCTGTCCCAGGCGGCCTTCTCATCCGGATTGAGCCAGATAGGTGTCACGTTCATGAGCGCATCATAACGAAGATGTTGACACCTCATCTACTGGCATGAAACGGTCATGCAGAAGATGTCAACCCAGGTCCAGCGATCGGCGGCGGCTGGCTCACGGAGCCTGGGGCAGTCCACCACAGACAGATCGGCGTGGGACTGGGTTGCTGACGACGGCCCTGGCAAGCGGTTCTGATTCCCGGACGGTCAGCTCTTTGGGCTCACCTGGAGCGGGTCTGCCGCTGGCCCAAAGCTGTTGCAGGTGCCGACGGAGCGTCCGATGCCGCGGTAGCCGAACTCAACGATCTCTGCGTAGAACCGCGACCCGTCTGTGCAGCCCTCGCGCCAGTGCCGGTTGTAGGTAGGGCGTGTGGCTGGGGATTTGACCGCAGCGGCGGGAGCCGGTGCCGCGGGACACGTCGTCGGGTCTAGCGGCGCACGGCCTGGCGGTCGAGCCCGAGAGTCTTGGCGATCACGTCGATCTGCATGCCTTTGCTGTAGAGGGCTTGCACCGCGGCATGGCGCTCGCTTGATCGCGCGCAGTCCCCCACTCGCTCGGGCAAATCGTCTGCTGCCACGCCGGCCTCCATGACGGCGGCGTCAAGGGTGATGCCCCCGCCGCAAGCGCAGCATCATCACCGACACCCTCGACCTGTTACTGGCGGTGCTGGTCACCGCACCCGGCGTCCAGGACTCCATTGCCGGCCGCACCCTCCCGGAACAGGCCGCCGCCGAACACCCCGGCCTGCGAAAGGTCTGGGTCGACGGCGGCTACTGCCAGCCCTTCGTCGAGCACGCGGCCACTCTCGGCATCGCGCCCCCGTAACCAGGGGGTTCACCTCGATCCCGAAACGCCGGACGATCGAGCGGGCCTACGGCTGGCTCACGCTCCACCGCCGCCTGGTCCGCGACCACGAAACCCACCCACACCGCTCCGAAGCCATGATCCACCTCGCCAAGACCGACCTCATGGCCCGCCGCTTCACCGGAAAGAGCACCATCTCCTGGCACGGCCCGACACCAGCAGGGCAGCAGTGGCTGCGCCCCGCGGTCTACGCCGTACTGCTGGCACAGTCACTCCCACCTCGGCGCCCGCTCGTCGCGGGTCGTCGCGCGGGACGGCTGTCAGCCGAAATCGTCGGGGACGATGTGGAGCTTACGTGAATGGTTTGGCGCGCCGAATGGCTCGATCCCGTGTCGATCCAGGGGCCGAGGTTGAGGCATTCGATGGAGCCGCCGTATCCGCGTGAGTCCACCACCACGAAGGCGCGCTCCTTGTCGAACAGGTCTGTGCCCTTCACGAAGTCGTGGAAGCGCGTCGAAGGGCCCAGGCTGTGTCCCTTCGGGCTGTTTCTCTCCGGAGTGGGGGCCGATCGATAAGATCGTCGGTACCCCTTCGCCCTTCGGCAGGTCCTCAAGCAGCAGGTAGGACGTGGGCAGTGCGGCAAGTCCTCGGCGACGCCTCACCGTCCAGCACATCCGGGGTGCGGGCGTCGCGCGGATGGGCCGGCGTCAGCGTGAGCTCCCGTGTCACCGGCCGCCATCGATGAACGCCGTTGTCGCTCAAGGCAGTTGCCCTGGCTCGTTGCCGACGTGGGTCGGCGAACGCACGCCTTACCCAGATGCACGTCCTACGGGCTCAGTCCCAGTTTGGCCAGCGGACGATGGGCACCCCTGGCCCGTACGACGGCGACATCGCTCACGCGTGTACGCTATTTGACCGGCTCGGTAGCGCAGGCCTTGTCGTAAGCGGGGCGCCCCCCGGTGGTCAGGAAGGTGGTGACCGCATCGTTCGCGCACTTGTTGCGGCCGAACGGATAGACGCCGTGGCCACCCTCGTCGGCGGTCACCATCGTGGCCCGCTGACCCAGCGCCCAGCGCAGCTTCCTGGCACCGAGCAGCGGGGTTCCAGGATCACGCTCGTTCTGCACGAGGAGGATGTTCGAGGGGCCGCGACTGCCGATCTTCACCGGCTGTACGGAAGCCCTGTCCGGCCAGAAGGCACAGGGCCCGATGTTGGCCGTGGAGCCGCCCAGCTTCGGATACAGCAACCGGTCCACTGCTACGTCACGCTGGTATTCCCTGATCTTCGTGGGCCAGCGTGTGTCGGCGCACAGGACGTAGAGGCGGGCTGCCATCGAGTTCTCCGCGTTTGGCGGCGCGGCGGGCGGTAGCGGCTCGCCCTTGTCGAGTGCCTGCCAGGTCTTCGCGACCTCCGGCATGAGCACGTCGGCGTAGAGGCCGTCGAGCGTCCGGCCGCGGAACATCGTCCCGTCGACGCCACCGACCGGCTTCTCGTCCAGCCGCTTGGCGAGTTCGAAGAACTTGGCGGTCACCTGCCCGGGCGTGGTGCCCAGTCCATACTGGGGATGGCTGGTCACGAAGGCCGCGAATTCCGGGAAACGTTCTTCCATTCCCCTGGCGACCAGCCGGAAGGCGCCGGTGTCGTAGCCTCGAGGCCCCAAGTTGCTGTCGAGTACGATCCGATCCCCGTGCGTCGGGAAGAGTGTCGCGTAGACCGCACCGAGCGAGGTGCCGTACGAAGCTCCGAGGTAGGAAATCTTGCCCTCGCCCAGAGCCATTCGGATGCGGTCCATGTCCCGCGCAGTGTTCGCGGTGGTGGTGTGCGGCAACATCCAAGCGCTGTGCGAGTCAGCGCACTGCCGGGCGATGGTGCGCGCGTACTTGGCCTCCCGGGTGACGTCCGCGGCGGTGCGGGCATACGCCGGAAACGCGCCCCGTTCCTGCTGCTGCGGAGTCAGGTTGCAGCTCACTGGCGAGCTGTGACCCGCGCCCCGGGGATCGAAGCCAATCAGGTCGTACGAATCCACCACCTCCTTGGGCAGTCCCAAGGCTGCGAGAGCGGCTGGATAGATGAGCCCGGCCGCGCCGGGACCCCCCGGATTCGTGAACAACACCCCCCGACGCTTGGCGGGCTTCTCACTGGCCAATCTGGAGACCGCGATCTCGATCTGGCGGCCGTCGGGCTCACCGTAGTCCAGAGGAACTCGCAGATTTGCACACTCCAGACGGGGCGCGGCGGCTTCCTTCGGGCATGAGCCCCACTTCAGTGGTGCCGCTGTGTCCTCATGCGTTTCCCCCGTCGCTGCGAAAGCGCCCGCCAAGGCGGTCACCGCGACCGCAGCGATGGAGAGAGTGACGGCCAGAGCCTTCCTGTGTGGCCGTTTCCGCCCCCGATGGACACGAGGACGTGAGGGTACTTTCGACGGGGGGCCCGTGTCAGCAGCCGGAAACCCGCGCCTGCCTTCTGGGTCTTCTGATCGTTCCGACACTGGCTATCGCCTCCGGATTGCTTGCGAGTCTCTGCCGGTAGCGGGCCCTCAGGAGCCATGACCATGGTTCGACGGAGCACCCAAGACGCGTGTGCACCCCGGCCGCCGGGCGGACTAGCGCAACGAGCTCAGCCGTACGGATGAATCCAACGGCGCTCGCCGCCTTGGACTTTCCGTCGACGCGGGCCTCGAAACGCTATGCATCGGGCACGTCGCTCACTTTGACCGCCAAACGACCTCTACCTGGATCCGACCTGTGCGACCCGACGTGAGTTCCATCAGGCAGAGCTTCACCCTAGCCACCTTCCGTTGATGTATCAACTTCTTTCCTGTGCTCGGAAAGTGCGGCCTGGAGGAGCGTTACGAACGTACGGAAAAGTCCCAAAAGGGCCCGGTGGTAGTCGATGGGGAAGCCGATGGCACAAGCCTCGCGATCGTCGTCGAGCTGATGGCCGTCGATGACACGGGAATGTACCCACGATGCCAAGGGGATCAGGAGGAGTGGACCGTTCCGGGATCGGTGGAAGCTACAGACGCGGTGCCCGGGCACGCTTCGGTGAGCCCACCAACTACTGGAAGGCAGACGGGGCCATCTCCACCCTGATCGTCGGCCTGGTCCACCTGGCCAAGATGCGCCGGCCCGTCGAGTAGGACTATCGCGAACTGGACGCGGCATGGGCTTGGACCACTTCGATGACGGCACCTGGCGCGGCTGGCACCACCACGTCACTCTCGTCACCGACAGCACAGCTCTTCCTCACCCTGTTGGCGCTGCGACCCAAAGCTCTCTCAGGAGACAGGCTCAGCGACTGAGACGACCGACCAGCGCTCCGCGCTTCGAGCCGTGTCGCCGCAGTCCGCTACGTTGAGCCTGCCATTGCCTCCGCCCGCCCTGCCCCCGTCCACCGCCAGACACAGGTTGCTGGAGGCGGGACGGATCCACAGGACCTCGAAACGTGGCTCCAGTCACCAGCGTTGGTAGCCGAGTCCTTATCGTTGCAGCGGTTCTTCTGAGAGCTTGGCCTCGAGTGTGACGCTGCCGGGCGCGGCCACGTCACGTCCACGCAGAGAGCGTCCAGACGGTTCTTGATCACGAAAAGGCTCGCCCCAGGGGCGCCCTACGGGTCAATCGCCTTGAGATTCCAAAATTGACTGTCCCGGGTAGTGGGTCGACAGTCGACCGCCTCACCGGGTCGGCGGCTGCCCTCCCCCAAGTTTGGGAGATTGGCGCACTTGCCGGTCTCGACGCTCTTGACCTAACGGAGTCCTAGCAGGGCTTGCCGATCAATGAACGCAGACCTACGCCTCAATAGTGCCGAATTTGGCAATTGCTCGATATTGCGGGACCGCAGGTCTTTCGCTCGTAGCAGATTCCGTAGGTGCCGAACCGTAATCGGCGTGCTGGTTCTCCGCGAGCCCGAACTACCCGGCCTTTGGTCAAGGCCCGCCGTCACCGCGGCTGAACTCGCCGCCGCCCTCGCTGCTCCTGGGTCGTAGCACCTTACGCTGTACAGCCACGAAATCCGGAGCCTGCCGCCGATCAAGTCGGCGTGCACCTTCAGCCCGTGCGACTGGAAGTGGTCAGGCGTAAGCGATACGGGAATGTGGTTCTTCGCCCACGCGAAAGGCGGTGCAATGAGTCGGCTCAGATTCAGGGCATTCACCCGAAAATTGAACCACACCTCCGAGCGCGGGCTCCGTTGGATCACCGGAATCCGAGATCTCCAGAACATAGGGTGCGAAGGATCCGATCCAACCCACCGTTTGCAGCACGTTCTGTTCCGGCTGGCCCGCTACCCGCCCATGCCGGAGATCAGCACCGTTTCCGCGATGGCAGTCGCGACCAGCATGGGGTCGCGCGGGCGTCCTACGCCTCGATTCTGGACTGGCGGGCACTGCCGCTATCCGGCTCCGTTGCTCCTGAATTGATCAGCGGACTCCGGTTCGTCGTCCTCCCCTTACTCAGCAGTTAGGGCTTCCGCGTAGGGAAAGACGAGCGCCCCGGAAGAGGATTCCGGCGGCGACACCACGATTTGTCGCGAGCCTTTCCGGAACTGATCGACCTCATGACCGGAAATTCCCTGGAACTGAACCTGCAAAACCCGCGGCTCCGCCCACTCACCGTTCACGCCGAACCGGATATCGCCCATGACGGTCTGGAAGATTTCCTCCCGCGCGTACGCGGAGAGGCTCTTATCGTCGAATCCGCCGGTCGCCTCGATAGCTTGAGCGACTACCTGCATCTGGGCATACGCGAGCGGCACCATGTAATGCCCCAGGAGGTCAACGCCGGCTCTACCAGCACGTTCCTGGTAGGTGTTCAGCAGTTCCTGAACTCCCGGGAACATCATTTTTGGTACTGGCGCCCAGTACTCATAGTTCACGAAGCCGTTGAGCAACGGACCGAGTTCCTTCTTCACCGCATTGTTCTGCGGACCGATCATGGCACCGCCGACCATCTTCGGCCGGAAACTGTGCGACCGGAGGGCTCGGGCGAGGCCGATCGAGTCGGCAAGGTAGGAGCAGAGAAATAGGAGGTCGGCATCTGTTTCCGCGACGGCATCGATGACGGGCGCGAAGTCCTGAGTCGTCAGCGGGTAGGTGGTTTCGTGGACGACCTTGATGCGGTACTTCTCGGCATTCGCCTTGGCACCCAGAATAGGATTGCGGGAGAACTCGGCATCTGCGGAGACGAGCGCCACGGTCGTCGGCCGCGGATGCTGCTGTGCGGCAAGTTCGAAGAATCCCTCGGTGAGTGCGGCGTTCGGGTCCGGCCCGGTCGGGATCATGGCGAAGTAGTCCGGGTAGGCCAGCGCGTTGTTGACGCCGAGGCCCATGAGCCCGACGAAGAAGCGCTGCCGCTTCATGACCAACGGCATTGCCGACATGAGGGTGTTGGTGCCGTAACCACCGATGACGAGATCGACGTTGTCCTCGTCGAGCAGCCGCTTGTAAATCCCGGGAACCAGAGAGGCGTCTGCCTGATCGTCGTAGCAGACGAGTTCGACCGGACGGCCGAGCAGGCCGCCCCGGCGGTTGATGTCCTGCTGCCAGATCTCATGAGTGAGACGGGCCGACCGACTGTTGTCCGCAAGCGGACCGGTCAGCGACAGGCAGTAGCCGATACGGATCGGTGCCGGGGCGGCAGCCATGTCAGGCGTCGCTTCCGACCGGCGCGGGCGTTGCCAGCAGTTGCATTTCCCAGGCGAAGGCCACACCGGTGGCACCACCGTGCTCCAGCTGGACCTCGGCGGCGCCCGGAACGGTCTTCTCGCGGGCCCAGTCGCGCTGCCACTCGCCCAGCACGGCCATCCAGGTGATCGGCGTCACGCCCGCCTGGATCATGCGCTGCACGGCCATGTCGTGGGCTTCCTTCGAGGCGCCGCCCGAGGCGTCGGTGACGGCGAAGACCTCGAAGCCTTCACCCGCCGCCTGTATCGCCGGCATCGCGACACAGATCTCCGTCCAAAGACCGGCGATGATCAGCTTCTTGCGGCCGGTCGCCTTGACAGCATCGACAACACGTTGGTCTTCCCAGGTGTTGATGAACGTGCGGTTGATCGGCTTCTGGTCCGGGAATACGTCCTGCAGCCCCTTGATGAGGTAGCCGCCGCGCTCCTCCAGCACGGTCGTCAGGAGGGTCGGGACGTCGAACACCTTGGCAGCCTTGGCGAGGCCCACCACGTTGTTCACGATCATCGTGGGTTCGTGGCTGTGCAGGTTGGCGAACTGGAACGGCTGGTGGTCGATCAGGACGACAACGCTCTCCTCAGGCGTCAGCAGTGCCTGAAGTCCGGACTTGGCTTCTTTGCTCATGGGGTCCCTCTCTGCGGTATGTGGGATGCGCGCTCAGATGGCGGCAGGTGGATATGGCTTACCGTGTCCGCGCAGTCACCCTGGGACCTAACCGGCCAGCCAACAGTCCGATCGACGGGATTGCCCCGCAAGCCACCTCGGCTTTCAGAGACGGCCCACGAAAACACGCGACCAACGGCCCCAGCTGGGTGACGCGTCACCTAAATTAACGCAGGCAGCGGTTGACATGTCAACTAGATGCTGACCTATCTCCAGCCGCACACCCACCAGGCCAGCTCTCAGCGGTCTTGTCGTATCAGGTGGCGATGCCCCACCACTGCTTCAAACGGTTGAAGCAGGTTTCCACCACGTCGCATCGCTTGTAGATCTGACGGCATAAGGCCGACGGCCGGCCGCCGCGGATACCGCGCGGTGAGTGTCAGGGACGCGGGACGGGCGGCGGGGTGGGCCCGTCCGACGGCACGCGGGGGTTCGGGCTCGTCGGAATGCGGGAGCGGGCCCGCAGCGTGGGCGGCACACTGGACGCCGGTCCGGGGCCCGCCGAGGGCTTCGAGGTGACCGCCACACTGCCGCTGTCCCGGGAGGACGAGGTTCGATGACCATCCGTGTACTGCTGGCCGACGACCAGAACCTCGTACGGGCCTCCTTCGCGATGCTCGTCTCGTCGGCCAGGGACATGGAGGTCGTCGCCGAAGCGGGCACCGGGCGGGAGGCCGTTTCACTGGCCCGGTCGGCGCGGGCCGATCTCATCGCGATGGACATCCGCATGCCCGACCTCGACGGGACCGAGGCGACCCGGCATCGCCGCCGACGAGGATCTCGCGGGGGTGAAGGTGCTCGTCCTGACGACGTACGAGACCGACGAGTACATCGTCGAGAGCCTGCAGGCCGAGGCGTCCGGCTTCCTCGTGTAGGACATCAGGCCGGCCGAACTCTTGGACGCCATCCGGACGGTGGCCGCGGGGGATTCCCTCCTCTCGCCCGGTCCCACCTCGCGGCTGATCGCCCGTTTTCTTCGTACGCCGAACACCGGGACGACATCCGCGGTGGGCGGGCCGAGCGGGCTGCCCGAGCGGGACCGGCAGGTGCTCACGCTGGTCGCGCGCGGTCTCAACAACTCCGAGACCGCCGACGCGTTGGGACTCAGCCCGGTGACCGCGAAGACCCATGTCAGCCGGATCATGGGCAAGTTGGGGGCTCGGGACGGGGCACAACTGGTGATCGTGGCGTACGAGTCGGGGCTTGTGATACCTGGGACTGCCTGAGTTCGGGCCGCCTTCGGGTCGGGTTCAGGTTGCGTTCCGGGGGTCGGCTGTACGGTCCCTCAACTCCCCGTGATTACACAGGCATTGCTCTGTCCCTCGGTGCGGACTGGCCTGCGCGTTTCGCCTACGGCAGTGTCCGAAATCCTGAGCGGAAAGCGAAAGTGCCTTCCAAGCTGGGAAGATGACGGGGGTCAGCCACGCCGGATCCCGCTTGCTGGCCGATCTCTCCGATGTCACCATCCTGACCAGTGCATTCACGGACGCACTCCGCCCACTGAGACCGCATGGCACCGGGCACGATCCCGGCCGGATCGCGGTCGATCTCGCGATCATGCTCGCCGACTGCGGGGAGGCGATGCCCTTGTCTCCGTGGCCGAGCAGGCGTGACTCAGTCGCGTCGTCCTACGCCGTTCAGCAACGTGTCGACGATCCGTGTGGCCAGCGCATCCGGGTCCTGTGCGTCGGGGTCGCGGTCCGCGCCGGGTCCGTGCAGGGCTTCGCCGATGAGGGCGTAGTACACGCGCCGCGTCCACTCCAAGTCGGCGGCTGGATCGAGTAGTCCCTCGCGCTGCGCGCGGCGGAGGAATTCCAGGGACCGCGCGTTGAGGTCGGTCCAGACGTCGGTGGCGAGACCGGTCTCGGCCAAGGGGTTGCCGAGAGTGAATCTCCAGGCGCTCTTGATCCGCAGCGTGTTGGCAATGGCGCGGTGGAGCGCGACGAGCGGAGGAGCGGTGTCGAGGTGGGCATCCTCAATGGCCTCGGTGAGCTGCCGTTTGGCGGATACGGCCAGCGCCTCGATGAGGATCTGACGGTTCGCGAACCGTCGGTGAACTGTCGTTCTGGCCAGGCCCGCCGCGTCGGCGATCTGCTCCATGGACGCGCCGGGATTCTCGGCGAGCACTCTCTCGGCCGCTTCCAGAATCGCTCGCACACTGCGCTCGGCGTCGGCTCGCAGCGCTCGCCCCATGTCTCCCCCGCTCCCGTCGCCGACCTGTCTGCCAAACGATACGCCTCAGGTCCGGATACCCTTGAAACTAGAACACTACTGTTGCAGTTAGAGCCCAAATCGCTACACTGATGATGCAGCTAGATGGAGGCGGTAGCCGTGAGGGTGCCGCCCCATGAGGTCGGAGGTCCCGGGCCACCATGGGCGCCGTGACCGCGATCGAGCACTTCTAAGGGGTTCCTATGGCGACAAGGCGAGCGGTAGCGGTAGTGACTGGGGCATCCTCCGGCATTGGTAGGGCAACGGCCCTGGAGCTTGCCGCAGCGGGCTTCGACGTAGTCGGAACCAGCCGGAACACATCGAAGGTCGCCGCGCTCGACGGCATCACCTTCCTCGACCTTGACGTGACCAGCGACGCGTCGGTCACCGCCCTGATCCAGCAGGTCATCGACCGGTTCGGCCGCATCGACGTCCTGGTCAACAACGCCGGCATCGGCTCCACAGGTGCCGCCGAGGAAAGTTCCCTCGTCCAGGACCAGAACATCTTCGACATCAACGTGTTCGGCGTCATGCGCACGACGAAGGCCGTCCTGCCCCACATGCGCGCCCAGGGCCGGGGACGCATCATCAACACATCGTCGATCTACGGTTTCATCCCCCAGCCCTACATGGCCGTGTATGTCGCTTCCAAGCACGCGCTCGAGGGCTACTCCGAGTCCCTGGACCACGAAGTCCGTGAGCATGGCGTCCGAGTCCTACTTGTTGAGCCCGGCGCCACCAATACCGCGTTCGAGGGCAACATCGTGCAGCCCGACGCGCCACTGGCGGTCTACGCGCAGCAGCGCCGCATCGCTGACCAGCTTGTCGCGGACGCGGTCAAGGGCGGCGATGCCCCCGTCACCGTCGCCAAGGCGATCCTGGCAGCGGCCACCGACTCCACGCCGAAGCTTCGGTACACCGCCGGTCCGCTGGCCGGCCGGCTCAGCTTGCTGCGCCGCATCGTTCCCGCGCGAGCTTTTGACAGGCAGATCCGCAAGTTCAACAAGCTGGCCAGTTGATCTTCCAGCTCATGCGTGGTCGTCCCGCGCCCACCGCATGCGGACGCGCCCAAGTCGCCCGCAAGTCATGATCCGGCTCACAGCGACCGGCGTCAGGGCGCCGCCGCCTGTGCCGACAGCGGCGCCCTCACGCGGAGCCGGATGGCAGGGAGCGGGGATGAATCAGTGGATCAGTGGATCAGCAGTCAGGCCACCGGGCCGCCGGGCAGGCGACGTGCCCCGCGTCACATCATGGCAGGATGCCGAAGATCAGCTCAGAGCCATGCACGGAAGCGGGAACCACGGCTCACGGCTTCTGGTGGGCGTCGGGGGCTCAGCTCGCGAAGATTGATCGGGCCGCACTTCCCCAGCCGCCGTCGACACCGATGACCTGGCCGGTGACATAGCTGCCTGCCGGGGACACCAGGAAGTGGATCAGATTCGCGACTTCCTCAGCCTCACCCAGCCGTGCGAGCGGGACCGAGGTCAAGTACGCCTTGGTGATGCCCTCATCGCTGGTGATGGCTGCCGACATGTCCGAGCGGGTGACGGCGGGGCGTACCGCGTTGACCCGGACCGCGCGATGCCCCCACTCACTGGCCAGGGATCGGGTGGCGGCCTCGAGCGCGCCCTTGGAGGCGGCGTAGACCATGTTCTGCGGCGTGCCCCGCTCGGCCAGCGCTGAGGAGACGTTGACGATGGCGCCGCCGCCTCTCTCGGCGATGACCCGTGCGAAGCGGCCGGCCAGCAGGAGCGGAGCCCGAACATTCAAGGCGTGCACGCTGTCGATGTCCTGCTCGCTCACGTTGTCACTGGGCCCTCCAGCAGCGGCACCAGCGTTGTTGACCAGGACGTCGACGCCGCCGAGCTGGTCGACGACTTCGCGGACCAGCTGCTCAGCAGCCCCCGGCGCGGCCAGGTCAGTGGGAAGGACTGTCGACCGGCCCGGCAGGCTGGTGGCGTGTCGATCGAGGGTGGGCTTGTCACGCCCGACCAGAACGACATGGGCGCCGCTCATGGACAAGGCCAGGCTGACGGCCGCCCCGATGCCCCGACCGCCGCCGGTTACCACCGCGATGGCGTCTTCCAGTCCGGTCGCGGTCTGTGTGGTGGTCATGCGAATCTCCAGTGGGTTCGATTTTCAGACTTACTAGCGCAGTGTTGCATGGTCGGTCTGAAAATCAAACCGACTACGCTTGTGGTCTGGATCGACGAGGAGAAGGAGGTGGTGGTGGTGATGGCAGACTTCGACACGTTCGCCGCTGATGGAACCCGTATCTGCTCGATAGCCGACGCCCTGGACCTGGTCGGCGACCGCTGGTCCCTGCTGGTGGTACGGGAGATTGGCTTCGATGTGCGCCGGTTCGACCAGATTCGGACCAGGACAGGGGCCCCACGTCAGATGCTGGCCGCCCGCCTGCGCAAGCTCGAGGAGGTCGGCGTCGTTCAGCGCCGCAAATACCAGGATCGTCCTGAGCGCTACGAGTACGTCCTGACCGGGGCCGGCCGCGCCTTGCTCCCGGTTCTCGCCGAGCTGCGCCAGTGGGGGCAGCGGCATGCGCCGTCACGCCCAGCCGGCCGAACCAACAGCGTCGAAGGCGGCGATGCGCCGGCGAGCTAGTCCGGACACGGGTTCGGCAGCCGATGACGGCCAAAACCGCGGGAGGCGCTCAACCACACCTGCAGGCCACCACCCCGCTTAAGAGCTTCTGGCCCTTGATCGGTTGCAGCCTCAGCCACTCCCCCGACGACGGTTCCTGCCGCGAGTCCGTGCGGCTGGGCCGGGAAAGCATCCCGGGATACTGAGGGTGGTGTTCAGCGGGTCACAGCGTTCCTGTCGGTCAGTTCTGCTGCCCCGGTGACTGTCCTATTTCGGTCGCAGCGTTGTTCCGCAGAAGTTCGGCCACTACGGAAACACCGTCGCGGTCCCCCAGTCCAGCGGCCATCGCTTGGTCGATGAGCCTGCGGTTCGCCTCCAGTTGGGCCATGGGCGCTCCCACCGATGACGCCAGGGCGTCGATCAGTGTCAGGTCCTTCGCAACTAGAGAAAGCGTCATATGGATGGCCGCTTCGCGTGGTCGTACGAAGTTGTCACGGTTGTACAGCACGAAGGGGGCTGCGGCTGGGCTCTGGGTGAAGGCGTCGTAGGCGGCGGCCCGGTCGATGCCCGCGCGCTCAGCCAGGACGACTGATTCGGCCAGTGCTGTCGCCAGCGATTGAAGCAGCGAATTGATCACCAGCTTCATGACATTGCCGTTGCCCGGCTCCCCGAAGTGGAGGATGCGCGTGGCCAGTACGTCCAGGACGGGACGTACCCGGTCAAGTGCTTCCTTGGGGCCGCCGACCAGGAAGGTGAGTTCACCGCGATCGGCCAGTTCGACGGAACCAGACATCGGCGCGTCAAGGAGTACGGCGCCGCGTTCGCGTACCCGCGGCGCGAGGGCTCTGGCCGTCTGCGGGGCGATGGTGCTGGTCTCCAGCACGGTTGTTCCCGGAAGTACCCCCGCGAGGATGCCGTCGGGCCCGTCGTAGACCTCGCCCACCGCGACGTCGTCGGCCAGACAGACGATGACGATGTCGGCACGGGAGGCCGCCTCGCGCGGGGAACCGACCGCGAAGGCGCCCGTCTCCGCTGCGATATCGAGGGCGTGAGCCTGGGTACGGTTGGTCACGGTGACGCTGTGCCCTGCCCTGCGCAGGCGGACGACCATGGGGCGGCTGATGCGGCCGACGCCGATCACGGCCAACGTGGGCAGGGCGTCGGTCATGCGTAGCCGCCGTTGAGGTCGAGGTTCACGCCGTTCGCGGCCGGGTTCTCCAGCAGGAACAGGCAGCCCTCGACGATGTCCCGCATCGTGGGGACGACACCGGTCAGGATCCGAGTACGTGCTGCCTCCACGACTCGCTCGTTGCCGGCCCAGTACGGGCTGTCGCCGACCATGCCGGGGTGGATGGCATTGACGCGGACCGGCGCCAGCTCCTTGCTCAGCGTCGCCACCAGACCTGTCATAGCCGCGTTCACGGTGGAGACGGTGGTGGAGCCGGGGTAGGGCACATCCTTGGCCAGGCCGCCGAACAGCAGCACCGAGCCATGGGGAGCGATACGGGACTGCAGGGCGTGGACGGTCGCGGTGTAGCCGACGATCTTGACGAGCGCCAACTCCGTTGCCCGGGCGATGTCATAGCCGGCGATCGTGTTGGTGTCGCGCTGAATGCCGGTGAGGACGACCGAGTCGACTTGGTCGATGCCGCTCAACGCCTCCTTGAGGACCTCGGGCTTGGAGAGATCGACCGCGATGCCCCGCACGTGGGCAGTGTCCGCCTCGGTGTTGAGTTCGGCGGCTACCGTCTCGGCACGTATACCGTCGCGGCCGGCGATGACCACCGAGGCGCCCCGGCGGGCATAGGCTGCCGCGAGTTCGCGGCCGATTCCCGACGTACCTCCGACGATTAAGACCTGCTTGCTCATGACCTTCCCTTCGTCAGGCGGTGCAATTCTCCGTCGGCGACAGCCTGACGCGGAAGGCATATCGAGTCCAACGAAAAACATTGACAGGTGTTATCGATGAAACCGATAATTGCCGAGTGGAAATACGGCAGTTGCGCTATTTCATCACGGTGGCGGAAGAACTCAGCTTCACCCGCGCTGCGGCCCGCCTTTTCGCAGCTCAGTCGACCGTGTCGGCAGCTGTCCGCGCCTTGGAGGAGGAGCTCCAGGTGTCGCTCTTCGACCGGTCGACCAGGACCGTGGCCCTGTCCGCGGCGGGCGGGGTGTTTCTGCCCGAGGCCAAGTCGGTCGTGTCGGCCGCGGAGCGAGCGAGGGAAGTGGTCGGCGAAGCGTCGAAAACCCTGCAAGGCAGCTTGCGCATCGGCACCATGACCGGCCTCACCGCGCTGGACCTGCCGCGCCTGGTGGGCGCCTTCCGTCAACGTCACCCGCTGGTGGACATACAGGTCCAGGTCTCCGGATCCGGGTCGGGCGCAATCGCCGAGGACTTACGCCGTGGCCGACTCGACGTCGGTGTCATGGCGCTGGCCGCCACCGAGGCGCACGACCTCGACCTGCGGCAGTTCGCGACCATCCCTTTCGTGGTGATCCTGCCGTCCGAACATCCACTGACGCAGCGCGAACACGTCACGCTCAAGGATCTTTCGCAGGAGAATCTAGTTTCGGAGGCGAGCGGCTTCGGCTCACGGGCCGCCATGGACCGGGCCTTTGGTGAACTGGGCATCAAGCGCCGCGTGTCCGTCGAGATCACGGATATCGCCTCGGCCGCGCCGTACGTGCGCGCCATCGGCGGCGCAGCCGTCGTACCCCGTTACGAGCTGATGGGTGCGGCCGGAGTGGTCATCAAGCCGCTGTCCGGTCCCGTACCCTCGCTCGTCCTGTCGTTCGCGGTCCGCTCGGGACGTGAACCAAGCCCTGCTGTCGCCGCCTTGCTGAATCTCAGCCCCAACTACACGCGCGACAACGGGATGTTCTGAACAGTGGGAGCGAATGCCGGTCTCGCACGCCTCGACATCGCCGGACCACTCCACCACATGGCACGGGCCGACAATCCGGGGAGGGGTGTCTCGTGCCAGGACAAATACGGGCACGGCGGAAATGAGTGTCCCGCGCAGGCGGGGCGCCGCCCTCTGCCCGGCGGGAAGGTCGTCGGAGACGGCGCGCACCCACGGCCGTACCCCCGTGCTCCGCGCGGACCGGGAACGGGAACGGGGTCAGAACGTGTCGGCGGAGTTGAACTTGGCCTTCTGGGTGACGCAGTCCTTCACGCAGACAAGCTCGCGCACCGTGGCGAACCCCGGCCTGGTGATGCTGTTGTCACCGGGCGGCCTCCCAGGCCGCCCACAGTCCGGCGTACACACCACCGGCATCCACCAGCTCTCCGTGGGTGCCGGTCTCGATGATCCGGCCGCGCTCCATCACCATGATCCGGTCGCAGGTTGCCGCTTGGGAGAGACGGTGCGCGACTACGACTGCGGTGCGCCCGGCGAGGACGGCATCAGCAGCGCGGTCGAGCTGTCCGGCGTAGGTGGAGCCGGCCTCGGCGGTCGCTTCGTCGAGAATCACCAGATCGGCGTCGGTGAGCAGCAGGCGGGTCAGGGCGAGTTGCTGCGCCTGTGCGTCGGTGAGCGGGTGTCCGCCGACACCCAGCAGGGTGTCCAACCGGTCGGGGAAAACATCGAGGATCGATGCGGCGCCGGTGGCTTCCAGCGCTGTATGGAGGAGACCACGCCGCTCAGGTTGAGACCAAGTCGCGCCGGGGGTGGCCCGGGCGCAGGCGTGGCGTCTCAGCTGTCCGCCCATCCCTGGACCACCGTCGTTACCGGCGCCTCGGTCCGCGCCGACTCCTCGCAGGCCAACGCCAGCAGATGGTCCTGGCACCCCTGGGCCAGCGGATACGGTTCCGGTCCGGTGTCCCTTACCCAAGCGCCTGTTCGAAACAGCAGGTCCACAACAGCCAGATCGTCCTCGGACAGGTTCAGTCCCACATAGTCGTTGCGCCATACCACTCGCCCGTCGAAGGAGATGTGGTGCACCTCGAACCCCTCAAGATTCAGGTCGGTGCCGGTGCGGCGGCGCATCAGCGTGGACTCCACAGGCGTACGCGGATCGACCATCCGTACCACCGTGTCGTCCACGATCTCACCGAGGGACCCGCGCACCACGATCCGGCGGGCGCGCAACGGATTCCACCACTGGTTGTCCGTGAAATCGTAGACGGCCGTACGGGCCCGGCCGAAGTCCAGCAGAGCAAGGGTGGTGACGGCGTCCTTCGGTGTCAGGTCGTCCGTCCAGCCGCTGGGCGTCAGCGGGTCGGCGAGAGGGGCCGTGAAAGCCCGGGCCGTGACCGTCGCGGGTTCGAAACCGACGCCCAGTGTGTGCCGGATCAACGACATCGCGTGGTACATGTGGGTCGAGGAAACCTGTAGAGAGGTGACCTCGCCGATCACCCCCTCTTCCAAGAGAGCAAGTCGAGCAGCGTGTCCGGGCATCCGCGTGTACTGCTCCGCGACCTGGACAAGAGCGCCTCCTCCTGAGCGCGTCGCGGATCCCACGTCGGCCCACAGTTGCTGAAGCCCTCGGACGTCGGGGGCGGGCGGTGTCTCGGCGAGGACCGGCATGTCGCGCTCGACGAGTTCCCGCACAACTTGCGGCGTGACCTCCCACGGTACCGACGCGATGACGAACTCCGGTGCGCCGTCGCACAGTTCGGCGACTGTCTGGAAAGCAGGCACACCCCACTCCGCTTCCAGTCGGGCAGCGCGTTCAGCGGAGCGGGACACCACGCCGGCCACCGCCAGCCGATCAGGCATCGCCCTCGCCAACCGAACGAAGAACTCGGCTCGCCAGCCAGTTCCCACGATGCCGAACCGTATGGGTGCTCTGGTCACTGCCTGCTCCTCCCGCATCCGGGCAGCGAGTCTAGCTTTCGCGTGGACCACGTCCGCGGCCGCGTCTGCAACATACTCGAACCCGCGGTACGGCCAGCCGTCGAAGTGGGTTTCCCAGATCAACGCGCACTTCGAGTGCCACATCCACTCGCGCCGGGAGTACATCAACTCCTACAAGGACGGCTCCTTCAGGACCTCCTCATCGCCGCTGACCGGGTCTGACCTTCTGCCGCCCGGGAGGGCCCGTCCCAGTCCTCGTTGAGGAAGGCGTGGCCGTGCTCCACGCGCAACCATGTGGGGTGTCATGCCGTGTTGAAGCGCCACTGCTGGCAGGTGTTGTTCAGCCACGTCCACTGGCGGACGTCCGCGCCGTCGGCAGTGGAGCAGTCGGCGACGTCCGCCACTTTTCCGGTGGCCTGGTTGACCACCTGCACATAGCCCCCGCTCGTGACCGGGAACCGGAACCGCTGGCAGGTGTTGTCGAGCCACGACCACTGGCGCAGATCGGCGCCGTCGGCGGTGGAGCAGTCGGCGGTGTCCAGTACCTTGCCGGACGCCACGTTCACCAGTCGGCTCGTGTCGTCGCCCCGGTCCTCAACCCGCCACTTCTGGTTGTTCCCTCCGTTGCAGGTGTACTGCTGGACGTTGGCGCCGTCCGCCGTCGAACTCACGGCCACCTCAAGGCATTTGCCGCTGTTGCGGTTGGTGAGCGTGTACGTGGTCGACGTGCTCGAAGGTTCCCCCGACGGCCCGGCCATGCTCGCCCCGAGCGCGACCGGCGTACCGAGGCTCGGTGACCCGTCGGAGTTCCACGTGAACTTCTGCGCCCGCGTGGTGCGCCCGTTGTCGCAGCCGTCGCTCGCGCTGTCGTTGGCGTGGTAGACGATCCAGCTCTCGGTCCCGTCGGGTGAGCTGAAGAAGCCGTTGTGCCCGGGCCCGTACACCCCTGCGCTGTCGTTGCGCTGGAAGACCGGCGTGGACTTCTTCGTCCAGGAGGACGCGGAGAGCGGGTTGGTGCCGGTCAGCGTCAGCTGCCCGAGTTTGTAGTCGGGCGTCCAGCACCCGCTCGCGGAGTAGATGATCCGGGTGACGCCGCCGCGTTGCAGTACTTCGGGTCCCTCGTTCACTGTGCCGCCCGACCTCTCCCAGGCGTACGTCGGCGTGGAGATCGTCGAGAAGGACCCTTGGAGCGTGTAGGGGTTGGACATGGGCGCGATGACGAGGTTCTGGGTGCCGCCGCTCGCGCTGCCCAGCAGATACAACTGCCCGTTCACATTGAGCACGCTCGGATCCAGCATCCAGGCGCTGTTGAGCTGGTTCTTGTACGTGTACGGGCTCATCGGGTCGGAGCCGGAGCTCTCCAGGACGTGGGTGCGCTGGGTCGGGTTGTAGTCGGCGACGTTCTGTCCGGCCACGAAGTACAGATACCACTTACCGCCGGAGTAGAAGAGTTCCGGCGCCCAGATGTTGCAGCAACGCGAGGCCGCGTCACCCTTCCACACCTGCACGCTGGGCGCGGTCGACAGTCCAGCCAGAGTAGGTGACTTGCGCATGGTGATGACGTCGGTCCAACTCGTCGACACCAGGTAGTAGTTGCCGTCGTAGTAGGTGATCCAGGGGTCGGCACCCTTCACCGACTTGACGGGGTTGGCGAAGGTGGCCGCGCTCGCCGGCGACTGCCCGAGCGAGAGGGCGAGCAGCAGCGCGGCGAACAGGGTCAGTAGGCGACGGGCCATCCGGTGCTCCAGTTCAGGAGGTTGATACCGAGCTTCGGAGTGCCGTTGTCCTGACCGTCGTAGTAGTGGTAGACGATCAGGTCGCCGTCCGAGTCCGCCATGATCGACTGGCCGCCGGGGCCGATGTAGCGGCCGTGCGACTCCAGCACGGGCGTACCGCCGTTGTTCGTCATGGCGACGCCGTTCTTGTCGTAGTACGGCCCGGTGACGCTGGTGGCCCGGCCGACCTTGACCTTGTAGGTCGAGCTGGTGCCGGCGCAGCAGGTGTCGTACGAGGCGAACAGGTAGTAGTAGCCGTTCCGTTTGACGATGGACGGCGCCTCGACGGCCTTGGTACCGGTCGGGCGGGACGCGATGGAGTATCGCGTGGTGTTCGTCGAGAGCTGCTTGCCGGTCGAGGGGTTGATCTGGATCATCTTGAGCCCGGTCCACCAACTGCCGAAGGAAAGCCACCACTTGCCGTCGCTGTCGACGAAGAGATTCGGGTCGATGGCGTTGTAGTCGCTGGAGGCGGTGGACGTGTAGACCGTCCCGTAGTCGCTCCAGGAGCCCGGCAGCCCGGTGGTCGAGGCGGCCAGTCCGATGGCCGACTTGTTCGAGCCGAAGGTCGAGACGGCGTAGTACATCAGGTACTTGCCGCCCTGGTAGGAGATGTCGGGCGCCCACGCCTCGGTCGCGTACGCCGACCACCAGCTCGGCCTGGTGCCGAACGCGTCGGAGCCCGCGCTGAAGGCGATCCGGTTGCTGGAGGTCTTGTAGCCGAGTCCGCCGCCGGTGGCGTACAGCAGGTACTGGCCTGACGAGGTACGGATCATCGTCGGATCATGGACGACGGTCGAGCCCGTGACGGTGCCCGGGTTCGGGTACGCGGAGGCGCTGGTGGGGACGAGGGCGAGCAGGATCGCCGCGGGGAGGGCGAGCAGTGCCGTCCTGCGGCGAGCGCCACTGCGAGCGATGCTGCGGGTGATCCTGCTGGAGGTGCGGCTCACGCGGGTCCTCCTACGAATAGAGTGCGAGGGGGGAGCTGTGCGAGACAGCTCGTTCGAAATCACGGACATTGGTCATGACTTCGAACGGGAACGTAGAATCGAACCCCTTGCGCGTCAACGGTTCACGCAGCACCTCGCACCCCGGTGGGCGCCGAAAGTTTTTCGACAGTTTCTCGACGGTCCGGCTGTCCCACAACGGACTTGACGCGCCATCACTTCGCCCGACATGGAGCGGACGTCGGCACGCAGGGCTGCGATTCCAGGACCTCCCGACGTTCGGTGATCCGACACTGTGCACCGAAGGGCTGCGCTCCGGTGGGCCCGCCCGCCCGGGCACAAGGGTGCCGACAAGCCCATGTCCGGGAGAGCGGGCCCGGGGTGGCGCGCATTAACGGATTCGGCCGCGCCGCAACTGGGCAGTGGACTCCCTGAATGTCATGAGCACGACTGTCATGAGTGCGAACTCCCTTCCCCCACAAGGAGGTCGATCATGTACGTCCGTAAGCTGTCCGGCGGCCTGGCCGCTGCCTGCCTGATGTCGTTGGCCCTGTCCGGCGGACACGCCGCGGCGGCATCCCACGCGACAAGCGCCCCCGCAGCCGCGGCCGCCCGTGTCCTGATCTACGACGCCAGCGGATCCGCGGAGTTCCGGAGTGCCGTCGACCGAGGCGCCGCGATCTGGAACGAGAGCGTCGACGCCGTCGAGCTGCGTCCCGTCGCCTCCGGGCAACGAGCGACCATACGGGTCCTCGCGGACAACGGCTGGCCACGGGCGCTACCCACCGCGCTGGGCAGCGGCACCGTCTACATCGGGCGCCAAGCCGTCGACCAGGGCTACAACACGGTCCGCATCTCCGCACACGAACTCGGGCACATCCTCGGACTGCCGGATCGTAAGCCAGGGCCGTGCTCAAGTCTGATGTCCGGTTCCAGCGCGGGCACCGCGTGCACGAACCCGTACCCGAACTCGGCGGAGAAGGCAGAGGTCGAGAGGAACTTCGGCGCAGCCCTCGCAGGTCAGGCCCCGGCGGTACGCACCGGGGTGATCGTGGACTGACGCGCGCCACGCCGCGGACGCCCGATGGCGGTTCGAGGCAGCGCGTCCGCCTTCGAACCGCCGGACATCCGGCCTCCGACCAAACCTCGATCTCGTCGGGACCGTCGCCTCGCCGGCCTTGGATCGCACCGCCCGGGCGCCGGTGGCCCGCGCTCGAACGTGTCTCGGCCCACGCAGCCCAGCGGACCCGTTCCGAGGCGGCGCGGAGGCGTGGGGGGCGGGGTGGGTACCCGTGGAACCGTGGGGCGCCGCCCCGCCACCCCCCCCCCCAGACCGGGCGGCGGGGCGAGGAGGGCCACCGGGCCGGAGAGC
>NZ_JBIVKZ010000007.1:0-260971 GCF_044751025.1 Streptomyces sp. NPDC088747 | reverse complement strand
GCCGCCCCCCCCGGCGCGGGGGGGGGGGGGGGGGGTGGGGTGGTTGAACGGCGTCCGCCGCGTTTCCCACCCCCCCCCCGACGCCTCCAGCAGCTGCCGGAGGCCGGTCACCTGGCGCCCGAGGACCGCTTCCGCCTCTCACACACAGCGACCGCGACACCCACTCACCCGCTCACCACCCGCTCACCCACACCAGGACACCCTCCTGCGTGATCGACAGGCGGCAGCCACATCCCCCTTGAGCCGGCGCGGACACGGGTCCGTGCCGCGTGGAGGGCGTGCGGCGCATGGGCATGTTTGCGCGGTGGTGTGGAGGGCCTGCGACGGAACCGCAGGTCTGCGGTGGCGTTTCCAGGGCATACGGCGTTGGTCCGGAGGACACACCCCCGGCGGAGAAGAACGCCGCGAGGCCCTGACATGTGGGAGTCCTGATGCCGACCGCCGTGCCGGAGGAACCCAGCGTTTTGTCCGGTCAATCACCTCGGGCCGTCAAGTCGGCTCGCGCCCTCACCCTGCCTCGTGGCACCGGTCGGACCGCCGCGCGCATCGGCGCTCTGACGCTCTGCCAGGCCGCGTTCATGGTGGGCATCGGGCTGCTGATCACAGGTCCCGCCCGCGACGTATGGCCGATGACCGTCGAGGACGACCTCAACGAGGCCATGGAGCGGCACCGCACTGGCGCCCTCACCAGCCTCTCGTGGTTCGCGTCGGAGGCCGGCAACACCCTCACAGTGATCGCCGTCACGCTCGCGGCGTGCCTGGGACTGGTGCTGATCCCCCGTCTGCCGATGTGGCGCCAGGCCGCCTTCCTGGCTGTCGCCGTATCGCTCCAGGCGCTGGTCTTCCTCGTCATCACCGAGTCGGTGGACCGTCAACGGCCGGAGGTGGACCGCCTCGACGCGTCCCCGCCCACCTCCAGCTACACCTCGGGGCACACCGGGGCGGCCACCGCGCTGTATGCGGGACTCGCCGCGCTCGCCCTGTCCCACGTCCGTGGTCGGCTGCGCAAGCTCGTGTGCGCACTCCTGCTGCTCCTGCCGCTGATGGTGGCCATCGCCCGCCTCTACCGGGGCATGCACCACCCCACCGATCTCGTGGGCGGCCTTGTCAACGGAAGCCTGTCGCTGTTGATCGTCGGCCGTGCCCTCTTCACGGAAGGGACGGTGGCCGCCGCCCCGTCGGCGCGCCCCGCGCCGGGCGTCGGCCCCGGCGCCAGTGCACCGCGCGTGTTGGCGCCGGGCCGCACCGTCGTGGTCGTCAACCCCACCGTGACCGACGAGAACACCTGCGCCGAGCTGCGGGACGTACTGCGGCAACACGGCCACAGCACGGTGGAGTTCGTGGAGACCACGGCCAAAGACCCCGGAGGCGGCCAGGCCGCCCGCGCGGTCCGCGACGGCGCGAGCCTGGTGGTGGTCTGCGGTGGGGACGGCACCCTGCGCGCGGCGGCCGACGCCATGGCCGCCAGTGACGTACCGCTCGCGCTGGTGCCCAGCGGCACCGGCAATCTGCTCGCCCGCAACCTCGACCTGCCGCTGTCACCCACCGCCGCGCTCGACGCCGCGCTGGGCGGCTCGGTGCACCACATCGACCTGGGCCGCATCGAGGGCGACGGCGTGGAAGCGACCCACTTCGCCGCCATGTCCGGGGCGGGACTCGACGCCGCGATCATGGAGAACACCGACGATCGGACCAAGTCCTTCCTGGGCTGGCCCGCCTACGTACTGGCCGGCATCACCACCCTGCGCTCACCCCGGATGCGTCTGACGATCCAGCTCGACGGCGCCCCCGCCCTGCGCCGTACCGCCCGCATGGTCCTCCTCGCCAACGTCGGGACCGTACAGGGCGGTCTCACCCTCGTGCCCGCCGCCCGGTGCGACGACGGACAGCTCGACCTGCTGGTCCTCGACCCGCACGGACCCGGCGGCTGGATCCGTGCCCTCGGAACCCTGCTGCGCGGCGGCGCGAGGACGACCCGGCCCACATCTGTGGAGACCCTCACCGTCCACGACGCCGACTCCGGCGTACCGGTGGAGTACTTCACCTTCCGGCGCGCCGAACTCACCTTCGAGTCCGAGCAGTCCCGCGAACTCGACGGGGACCCGGTGGCTCCCGGCCGACGCCTGACCGCCGAGGTCCGTCCGGGCGCGCTGACGATGCTGCTGCCGCCCCGGGAGAAGTGATGGGTACCGCAACCAAGGTCCCCGAGACCAGGGACATGACCGGCGAGGAACTCTCCGCCGACGAGGCCCTCACGTCGCTGCGCCGCTACGGCCGCTGGCCGCTGCTGCGCGACGCCTTCATCCGGTTCCGCTACGCCGACGGGTTCACGCACTCCCGAGCGCTGGCCCTGCAGACGGTGCTCTCGGTGATCCCACTGGTGATCGCCTTTGTCGGACTCTCCACCACCCTGCACACCGAGAACATCGGGAGGCTCGCCGAGCTGACCATCCACCGGATCGCCCAGGGCCCAAGCGCCGAGGTGGTCGACGACGCGCTGGACCGGAGCAAGCGGACGGCGGGCGACGGGGACCAGATAGCTCTCTGGTTCGGCCTGCTCTTCTCGCTGGTCAACACCACGACGGCGATGTGCCAGGTCGAGCGTGGCGCCAACCGTATCTACGGCAACGAACGCGACCGCCCCTTCCACCTCAAGTACCTGCGCGGCCTGGTGATGTCCCTCAGCGCCGGCCTGCCGCTCGGCGTGGGGTTCATCGTGGTGGTGGCCGGCGCGGACCTGGCCTCCGCGGCGGTGACGGTGTACCACCTGGAGGACAGCACGCTCACCGTGTGGAACATTCTTCGCTGGCCGCTCGGCCTGATCCTCGTGCTCATCTCGGCCAGTGCCATCTTCCGCCGCTCGCCGCGCCGGAAGCAGCCCGGCTACACCTGGCTGCTCTTCGGCGCCATGGTGTACCTGGTGCTGTGGACGACCCTCACCTGGTTGCTGAGCCTCTACCTGGGCATCAGCGGCTCCTTCGACACCGTCTACGGTCCACTCAGCGCCTTCATGTCGCTGCTGCTGTGGGCCTACCTGACCTCCATCGCCCTGTTCCTCGGACTGTCCTTCTCCGCGCAGTTGGAAGCCGCGCGCGCCATGCGCCCCGGTCCGATCCTCGCCGACCCGGGAGTCTGAATGGTTCTGCGGTTCACCATGCGCCGTTTCCGCGAGCGTCGCCGCCGGGAGGCCGATCGCCGGTTCGGTGCCCGGCTGCTCGGCGCGGCTGTCCTGGCCGCGATCCCCGCGGTGCTCTTCGGCCTGGTGCTGGTTCTTGTCGAAGGGCATTGGCAGCCGCTGCGCCGACTCGACGCGGGCGCGGCGCGGCGCCTCAACGAGACCGCGTTGGACCACCCCGCCTGGACCGACACCCTGCGTCTCCTGTCGGACTGGGTGTGGGATCCACTGACGCTGCGCGTCGTGGTCGCGCTTGTCACCCTGTGGCTGCTTCACCGCAGGGCGTGGCGGCTCGCCGCCTGGTCCGCCGTGACGGCGGTGGCCGGCGGACTGATCGGGCTGCTCGTCAAGGTCGTCGTCGAGCGGGCCAGGCCTTCCCTGCAGGACCCGGTCGCGCATGCCCCGGGCTTCTCGTTCCCCTCCGGCCATGCCATGACCGCCACGACGTCGTTCGCGATCCTGCTGCTGGTCCTGCTGCCCATGGTGCCGCGCGCCTGGCGAGTGGCCTGCTGGTGCATCGCGGTGCTGTCGGTACTCGGGGTCGGCTTCACCCGTGTCGCGCTGGGTGTGCACTGGTTCAGCGACGTGGTGGGCGGCTGGCTCCTCGGTCTCACCGTCGTCTCCCTCACCGCCTGGGCCTTCAAGGCGTGGCGCACCGACATCGGCCGCCGCACCACTGAACTCACGGACGGCCTGGAGCCCGAACTCACCGACGCTCACCCCGAACCCGACCCCGTACTGCACAGGAAGCACTGAACAGGGCCCGACCGAAACCCCTTTCGAGGTCCGCAGGACTCTGTCCGATCTGGTGGGCGAGCTGACCGCAGAGGCCGACCGGCGCGCCCGCGACGTCGTCACCGGCACTCATCCGTCCCGCCCGTCCCGCCCGGGTCCTCGGTGGGGACCGGATGAATGACGACGTCGCCACAATCCGTCGGCCTGGCTACAGAAAGGGGCACACCTGCTCGGTTCCGGACAGGCTGACATGCCACCGCGCAGGGCGGGCAGAGACACCACGCCGTTGCCCCTTCAGGAGGTTTCATGTCTGCCGCTACACCGGACCAAGAGGAGTCACCGCAGCGCGGAAGCGGGGAGGATAGGCGCTGGAACTGGACCACGATCGGCAACTTCATAGCGGCGGCTGGGGTCGTGGGCGGACTCGTGTTCGCCGGTGCCGGGGTGTGGATGCAGGCCGAGCAGGCGAAGGAGCAGACGAAAACCCTCAAAGATGAAGACGACAGAGCCGCGAAACAGCAGGCGGTGCAAGTCGCGATACAGCCCCTCACCACGTTCGACGACGGCCGACGCACGGCGGTCGTCACCAACCGCTCGTCCAGCCCGATCTACCAGTTACGTGTCTACACCGCTCTCAGCCGCTCTTCGAGCGACACCGAGCACGGAGACATCGCCTTCGTCACCCTGGGATCCCTGTCACCCTGCACGAACGTCAGGGTCGACCTGAACGCCGTGGCGAACGATCTGCCCGTGACGCGCAAGGCATTGCTCGACCACCGGCCTCTCGACTACGGGGTCACGTTCACCGACTCGTTGGGGAAGGGGTTCCACCGGCACGCGGCCGGCATGTTCAACCCGAGTGCCTGGCTCGAATACGTCGACAACGGAGTCGGCACCCCGGCGCTGCCCAACGCGTTCCAGCACTTCGACAGGCATACCGACACGAGCCGGAGCGGTGTGATCGGAGCGATGACCGCCGGTGTGAAGAGCGACCAGTACGGTGTGGTCGGGACGCCGTCCGAAGCTGACCTCTGCGTGAACAGCCAGTAGCCGTCTACCGGCGATCCTTCGGCAGTGCGCCGGTCCACGGTGGAACGTCCCACCCGGAGCCGGCCTGACCTTGACGCCAGGTCAACCCTCCATCCTTCCGGTCGGAGCGTCCTCGCGGTCGCGTGGAGCAACTCCGCGAAGGAGGCTATGGCCATGACCGCTCAGACGATCGCCGGTCCGGCGATGCACGTGCGAGGGATGGATCTTCGATCTCAACTTGCCTCGGTCGGTCGGATTCGGTCCGTCAAGGGCCCCCTACAGCCCGCATATTGACGGAGTCGATCACACAGCGCGAGTAGTCGAATTCCCCGCGGGCGCCGAGTTCGTCGAGGATGACTCGGCGAAGCGCCGGCAGAGGGCGGGCACCGGCCTCCGTTACTTGGTCGCCTGTGCGTCCAGGGCCATGGCCGACTCCAGCGAGACCAGGCGTGCGTTCTGCAGCGTCGCGATCTCCCAGCGGTCGTTCTGCCAGACCATCGCGAACAGTTGCAGGAAGTAGCGGGTCGGCGGGGGTTCCTCTTCGCCGGCCATCATCATGCCGAAGCGGTGGTGTACCACGGCGCAGCCCGGCCCGACGAGCCGGGTGAAGTGCACCTCGCTCCGCACGAGCCGGGAGCCCTTCAGCACCGTGTCGAAGACCGGCTGCTGAAATGCGATCACCGTGTCACGTCCCTTGTGGACTGTGCCGTCGAAATCAATGAGTTCGGCGTCCTGCGCGAAATCCGCGGCGAACGCGGTCGCGTCACCACGGTTCCACCCCTCGATCATTCGGGCAGGGACAGCGGGCAGAGTTTCGAGCGACGGATTCATTTCAGGGCCCTTTCCGCTTTCGGTCTTTCAGTCACCATCCTTACCGGGTCCGACGAAGTGGTCATTGACGATCAGTGCACCGTCGTTGGACACGCGTGCCCCCGGACTGTGTCCGTAGGTGGCCTTGAACAGCCGACTGAAGTGCGCCGGGTCCGCGAAACCCCACGAGGCGGCCACCGCGGCGACCGTGGTGTTCCTCCGGGTCAGATCCGCGTAGCACCGCTCCAGGCGCCGTCGGCGGATCAGGGCAGCCACGGTCAGAGGCTGGTCCTGGAAGAGTTTGTGCAGCCGGCGCACCGACACATGATGTGCCGCGGCCACCTTGGCCGGGGTGAGATCCCGGTCGGACAGTCTCGCCTCGATGAAGCCGATGACTCTCGTGCGGAGTACGTCGTCCTCGACCGGGCGGACGTCACCCAGGCGAGACGCCAGCGTCACCGCGATCAGTTCGATCACCGCAGCCGCCGACCGGTCCGCTTCATGGGCGCGGAACCCGTCCACCGTCCGCGCCATGTCCCGTACGAGCGAGGACACCAGAGCTCCGGGGCCCCGGTCACCACGAATTCCTACGCCGACCAGCCGCGCCACGTCGTCCGCGCCGAGCCGCAGCAGGTGTCGCGGCATCAGCATGGTCACGTGCGTGGTCGCGGAACTAGCGAAACGCACCGGCCGTGACGGGTCGATGAGGACCAGGTCCATGGGTCCCAGCACGGCGGTGCTGCCGCCCTGCTCGGCACGTACCTGTCCTCGTGTCACCACCTCGACCTGCCACAGTTCGCTGTCGCAGGCACGTGCGGATCGGGCGTCGCGGAAGCACTCGCCCTCCGGGGTCACCAGCTCGGTCAGGCGCAAGGGGCCGAGGTCGCGGCTCACCAGGTCGGCGCGGAAGTCCTCACCTGTGTGCCGGTCGCCGCGCAGCGGCGGCAGGCCGCTGCGCTCAAGCATCTCCAGAAAGCCGTCGGCGCTTGTCATTCGGGCCTCGGCTTGCGCGACGCCGCTCAGCCGCGGCCTGTCACCGTCCATCACGGCCATTGTTTCACGTCATGCGGGCGGTGATGCGTTTGCCGACCGGCTCCCGTTGTACCTCGAAGCCCTGCGCGACGGCCATGACGATCTCCAGACCGTGCTGCCCCACCCTGCCCGCATCAGCGGCCCACGCCACCGGCAGAACCGGATCGCCGTCCCACACGACCACCTCCACCACAGCGCCCGAAACGCGCAGCTCCAACAGCAGGGCCCGGGCGCGTATCTGAGGACGTTGGTGACCAGCTCGCTGACCACCAGGCGGGTCAGGTCCATCGCGCGCGCGGACACCGGCAGACCGTACTCGGCCTGGACCTGGGCGAGGAAGTCCACCGCGCGGTGGCGTGCCTCGGCGATGCAGGAGCCGTCGCCGTGCCGGCAGGCGTAATGGTCGCATGTCAGCGGGGGTCCCCGTGCAGGCACCGGTGATTTCACCGATTCATTGCGCCGCGACCGCCGGTTGAATCGCCGTGAGCCGATGGCGGTGGAACGCTCTCCGGCTGTCGGGCACGAGTACTCCCCCGCGTACGTGCCGAAACGGAGCGCCTGGCCGGTCGGAAGGCGCAGTTCAGAGGGGAACCCCGGATATGTCTCGCATCAGCCCCGCCTGCGTGTGTCAGGTGCCGTGTTAGTCAGCACCCTGGTCGTGTGCGCCATCAGCTCGGCCGCGACGCCCGCCTCCGCCGCCACGCAGATCCACCGTGAGGACTTCGCGAACGGGCTCGGCGCCTACACCGCCTCCGGTTCCGTCAGCACCTCCACCGGCGCCGCCCGGTTGAGCGGGTCACTCCTTACCGATCCAGTGCTGACGTCCGCTCCCCTCAGCCTGTCCGGGTACCGCGACGTGTCGGTCTCGTACTCCCGTGCCGCGTCGGGGCTCGACCTCGGCGAGTCGTTCACCGCGGCCTACTCCGTGGACGGCGGTGCCTACACGCCTCTGGAATCAGCGCGCACCGCCACGGGCGGCGCGTCGTTCCGCCTGCCGGCGTCGGTCGACAACCGCACCCTGCGGCTGCGGTTCTCCCTGGACGCCAACAGCGCCCTGGAGACCCTGACCGTCGACGACGTGCTCGTGCAGGCCACAGGCGGCGGAGGTCCCACCGACCCGCCGCCCGGGTCGCTGCCTCCGGTGGCGGACGTCACCGCGCCGGGGCCGTACGCGGTGACCGTCGACAGCACCGCGGGCCCCGACGACGACGGGTGGCTGGTGTACCCGGCGAACGCCGGCCAGGACGGCGTGGACCACCCGGTCCTCGTCTGGGGCCCGGGGGCGGGGTCCGACCCCGCCGCCTACGAAGACATGCTGCGCCAGTGGGCCTCGCACGGCTTCGTCGTCTACAGCGAGGTCTCCTCCAGCAGCGGCGCCTACATGGTCGACGCCGTCGACTGGCTGGAGGACCAGAACGCGAGCCCGAGCAGTCCGCTTCACCAGGCCCTCGACATCTCCGAAGTCGCCTTCGGTGGCCACTCCCGCGGGTCGATCGGCACGTTCGACGTGGCGGACGAACAACGGCTGGAGACCACCGTCCACGTGGCCGGCGGCTCCTTCGACGGCACCGGCCCGGACAGTCTGCGGAATCCGGCCCTCTACGTCGGCGGCGACGAGGACTTCGCCACGGCGAACATGGAACGCGACTACACCAACACCGATGTGCCCGTCTGGTTCAACATCCTCAACGGCACCGACCACCTCCTGGCCACCCGCAACGGCCAGCACATCATCACCGCCTGGCTGCGGTGGCACCTGGCCGACGAGGAGTTCCGCCGCGCGGAGGACTTCCTGAGCGCCGGCTGCACCTTCTGCGGCCTCGGCGCCGTCCGGCACAAGAACTGGTGACGCCCCCCCCTGAACGGGAGCCCCACCTCGCCGCCTACCGTGGTCCGCGTGAGCCAAACGACCCAGCTCTCCCAGCCGACCCCGGGCAGGACCCGCGGCCCCGAGGTTGCCGCTACACGACGGATAACGGCAGCTTCACGAGTACAGGACCGCCTCAGTGGGCAGCGTCTCCCGCACTCGTCGACATCGAGCTCCAGGCTCGGCGGGTGCCTATCGAGGTTGTCGAGAAGCGACTTCACATGAGTTCGATAAAGCCAGACTGTGCGCTCAACTGGCGCCAGGCACCTCAACTTATCGGCTAGGACGTCGCCGTAGGCCAGCGGACGAGTAGTGCTTCGTTGGGAGGCTTGTGCTGGTGCCTCGACTTTTGGGTCGAGCCTGTGAAGTGTGAGGGAGGCCCAGGCCGTGCTTGAGTTCGCGGTAATCGTGGTCGATCCGCCAGCGCAGCTTCGTCCACCGGGCCAGATCAGCTGCCGGTGTGGTGGCAGGAAGGTTCGATGTCCAGTAGTCCGTCGGGGTGTTCTGGCCGTCCGGCCCTTCGACCTTGAAGGTCTGGGTGGGCAAGGACGCCGTCCCACCGGTTGCGGCCGCCACCCGTTTCCTGGGCAGCGGCCAGGGACTGTTTGCCGGGGGGCCGCACTGTCCGCACCGTGAACCGTGAGGGTCATCGCGCCTTTGCTGCCCTGCCGCCAGGTCACCTCGGTAAACCGCTTTGCGCCCGCCCCAGAGGAAGTCGTTCGATGATCTTGCAGTCGATGCGTACTCCGATCCGCCTGCCGCAGGATGGAGTTCGGCAGTGCGCGAAGAGTGCGGCCGGCTCACCCGGTGGCCGGGGTTCCGCGCGGCCCGTCAGGCGTCACCGTGATCTCGCCACCGGCCCCGCAGACCGTGCTGCTCCCAGTTCGTCGAGCTCGGAAAGTTGTTGAGACGTGCTCTTCGCCATGGCCGCGGCCAGCTTCTTCGGCTCGTCGGCTCGGCCTTGGTTCTGTTCTCCGACGCAGAGCATCCGGGACTGCGTGAAGTGGGCCCTCAGCGCATCGGTGAGAATCCGGTCGAACGCCCGGCCCTTCGTGACGGCAGCCTTGTCGAGGGTGTCGAGGCCGACCATGCCCGGCATGTTGTGACCTTCGTGGGGGCGGGTGTCAGGGACGCCGGAGAGTTTCAGTGCGGCGCGCAGGCGACGCAGGTCCTCGCGCAGCGTCGCGCTCGTCTCCATCGCCACTGTGGCCACGGCCGGGTCTGCCGAGCGGGAAGGAGCCAGGTCGGTCAGTTGCCGTGCACGCTCGGCCATGGGAATCATCAACAGGATCCAGGCGGTGTCGGTCGGGTTGAAGGCCGATGCCTGGGACGCGGCGGCTCCCGGCGACGTACCACTGGTCGCCGGCTGCGCGGAGCAGCCGACGACCAGCAGCGCCACAGCCGCGGCGCACACCGACCACAGGGTCAGAACGTGCCGGCGGAGTTGCACTTGGCCTTCTGGGTAATGCAGTCCTTCACACGGTGTCCGAGAGCGGCGTTGTCCCAGGTGTTGAAGAAGTCACCGTGGATGGACGATGCCATGCCCGAGGCCAGCCGGAAGCCCGCACTGCTGCCGCTGGTCGGGTAACTGGTGACGAACGACAGGTTGGGGATGGCGACGGGGTAGGTGCCGCTGCATTTGCCGTCGTAGGTGAAAGCCACGTGCGACTTGTGGTCGGGACTGTCGAGGTTCTTGCCGTCCCAGCAGTCGGGGAAGACGAGTTGATGGGTGAGGTGGGCCTTCGGGGCGCAGAGCGGCCAGTTGCCGTCGGCGCTGCGGCCGATCTCACCGCCCTCACCGGCGCACCAGAACTGGCCGATCGACCCAGCCGGGGTGGGCGTCTGCGTCTTGGCGTTGCCTGCGATCATGCGGAATCCCTGCGGGAAGGGCACGGTCGGCGAGGGGTCGGTGAGCCGGGACCCGTAGTAGACGATCATGCCCTCGGGCTCGACCGCCCGGTCGCCCTCGTAGAGGGTGGGGATCCAGTACGCCGAGAAGTCGTCGGCAGGGGTGCAACTGGTCGGCTTGTTGGCCAGCAGCGACTGGGTCGTGGAGAAGGCGTCCGTGCTCTTGTTGCCGAAGAAGCTGTGCATGTGGGACGCGCCGGGAAGGCCCGGCAGGACGATGGGGTCGTCCGGCTTGGAGTGACTGTAGGTGCAGGTGGCGTTGAACTCGGGAACCCGGACCGCACCGGCGGGCACCGCGGCCGGCGTCATCGCACGGAACTGCGTCAGTTGGGCGTTCCACTGGGCCGCGTCGATGGGGACCCAGCCAGGCGCTGGGCCCACCCCCTCACCGACGAAGGAGAACCAGTTGATGTTGACGAAGTCGCCGGGTGTCGTGCTGCGCACCAAGGCGAACACGGTCTGAGAACCGGTGGGATGGCTGGAGACCTCGGTGGCCTGGGTCGCCCAGGTCTGCCAACCGCCGGTCGGGGAGACCGGTATGACGGCGAGCAGTGGTCCGGTGACGCTGGTGGTACGCAGCTCCACTGTGCCCGAGCCGACGGCGGAGGCGATCCGCGCCGACACCGTCAGCCGGCCGGCCGCGCCGAGGTCGACGTTGTCGAAGCGCATCCAGTCGCCGTCGGCGAGGAACGCGGCGTTCTGCCCGCCTCCCATGTCCGATGTTGCTTCCAACGTGACGCCCGACTGGGCCGCGTACGACTCGGCCTGGACGGTGACCGTGGCGGCTTGCGCCCGCTGGGTCGAGACGGTCAGGCTCAGAGCGGCGGCCAGCACGACCACCAGGGTGTTCACCAACAGTGTGTACAGAGGGACGCGATATCTGCGCATCTCACTTCCTCACGAACATCGGGGTTGAAGGGGCTGCTTCTTGCCGGAGTGCGGTGATGGGGAGCGCGGGACCCGGACAGTGACGCGTTCCCGCGGCTTGATCCAGGCGTCCCGGGCCGGTCCGCCCCGAGGAGACGGGGCGGACCGGCCCGGGAGTATGACGAACGCCGCTGGTGGGAGCGGGAGTTACTGATAGACCCGTACGTAGTCGACGAGCATCTTGGCGGGGAAGGGGGTACTGGCGTCTGTCGGGCCCGGCCAGTCACCTCCGACCGCGAGGTTGAGGATCATGTAGTGGGGGTGGTCGAAGATCCACGGTCCGCGGGTCTGCTCCACCTGGTCCTTGTCGAGGGACAGGACGGTCCGGCCGTCCAGGCTGAAGGTGATGCCTCTGCTGTTCCAGTCGGCGGCTCAGGTGTGGAAGTCGTCGGAGAAGTCGGCGCTCCCAGGCAGCGTGTATGGCGACCCGATTCCGCCTCCGCCGTTGTAGGCGGGCGCGTGGACGGTCGAGTACGAGGTCTTCACGTCCTTGCCGAGGACCTCCATGATGTCGACCTCGCCGTTGTACGGCCACGGTCGGCCCGTGAGGAAGTCGGCGCCCATCATCCAGAACGCGGGCCACAGACCGTTGCCCTTGGGCACCTTGACGCGTGCTTCGACGCGCCCGTAGGTGAATTGGAACGTCGCCCCGGTGTTCATCCGCGCTGAGGTGTACTGGCAGGTGGTGCTGCCGCTCAGCGGGTCACGTGGGCACGACGATCCGGCGGTGACCTCCTTGCGCGCCTCCATCACCAGGTGCCCCGACCCGTCCAGTGAGGCGTTCCGGTGGTCGGTGTAGTACTCCAGTTCGTTGTTCGGCCCGGTGCCCGGATCGGCCCTCCACTTCGAGGGATCGGGCTTGCCGCCGGCCGCGCCGTCGAAGTCGTCGCTCCACACCAGCCGCGGCGGGTTCGCGGGATCACTGGGCAGCGGCGGAGCCGGTATCGGATCGCCGCCGGAGCCGTACACCTGGAACTCCCACAGCGAGTAGCCGTAGGCCGTGGCACGTTCAGTGCCGTACATGCGGACATGGCGACCGGTGCCGGAGACGGCCAGCGTTTGCCTGAAGCCCGTACCGGACGTCGTCGAATAGATCGGTGTCCAGTCGGTTCCGTTCGGTGAGACCTGAATCTGGAAGGACTTGGCGTACGCGGGATCCCACTGCAGGACGACCTTGTCGATCTGTGCCGTCGCGCCGAGGTCGACGGAGATCCAGGCCGGATCGGTCCATCCCGTGGTGGAGCTCGTGGCCCAGCGGGAGGCCGGATCCCGGTCGAAGGCCCTGGCCGGCGTGCACTCCCAGCAGTTCTGGTCGCTCTGGGAAGAAGAAGCCGCCCCCGGCCTGCCGTAGGAGAGCAGTCGGCCGGTGTCACCCCCGGGGCTGGCGGCGGTGCCGTACACCTGGAACTCCCACAGTGAGTAGCCGTAGGCGGTGGCACGCTGTGTGCCGTGCATGCGCACGTAGCGGCCGGTGCCGGTAACGGTCAGGCTCTGGGTGCCGCCTGTGCCCGTGGCCGTCTGATGGACGGCGGTCCAGCTCTGGGCGTCGCTCGACACCTCGATCCTGAACGCCGAGCCGTACGCGGCTTCCCAGCTGAGGACAACCCGGCTGATCTCGGCACTCGCTCCCAGATCGACTTGGATCCACTGCGGATCGGCGAAGGCGCTGGACCACCGCGTCCCGGGGTCGCCGTCGACGGCGCTCCGAGCGGTGAAGTTTCCCTCGGTACTTGAGGCTGTGGCCGGCTTTCCCTGGGAGAGCAGGACCTCCGCTGCCTGAGCGGAAGGAGCGGGGAGAGCGATGAAAGCGAGCAAAGAGACCGCGAGTGCCGTAAATAAGCCGAAGCGACGCAGCAGCGCATGCATGGGCGACTCCTCAAGTGGGGGAGGGAAGTGAGGGAGCGCTCCCTGAGGGGGAGAATGGAGCGGCGGGTAAGGGCTGTCAAGGGCTCTCTCACCTCGAATAAACAGCGGTGTAACGCGTATGACTTCTGCGGGGAGCGGTCTCTCGTGATCGTTATGACAGATCGTCAGCGGTGAGGTGACGCGAGGAGAGAGGGGCTCTTGGGCATGCTCATGACGCCCCGGCCTGCGGATACGCTGCCGACAACGTCATCACGCTGAGCCGGAGGTCGCCCTGATGAGAAAACCCGCCCCGCGTACGAACCCGGGCGGCGGCACAGGGGACGGACCGGCATGAAACGCCCCACTCTGGAAGTGGTCGCCGCTCGGGCGGGCGTGTCCAAATCGAGCGTCTCCCGAGTCATCAACGGCGAGACGACGGTTGCCCCGGCGATCCGGGACGTCGTCATGCGCGCCGTACACGAGCTGGGCTACGTGCCCAACGGGGCCGCGCGCAACCTCGTCACCCGCCGCACGGACACCCTCGCCCTCGTGGTCTCCGACCCACCACAAGGAGTCGTCTCCGACGACCCCCTCTTCTCCGCCGTGGTCCGCGCTGTCAGCAGAGAGCTCGAGAAGGCAGGCAAACGGCTGGTGCTGATGCTCGCGGAATCGGACCAGAGCCGGACCAGAGTGGCGCAGTACATCGCCGGCGGACATGTGGACGGCGTGCTCCTGGTCGCCCTGCACGGCACGGACTCGCTGCCGACCGCACTGGCCCGGCAGGGCCTGCCCGTCGTGTCCTTCAACCGCACCTCCGCACAGGACGTCCCGTACGTGGCACTGGACAACGCCGGCGGAGCGGCCCTGGCCGTACGTCATCTGCTGGAGCGCGGCCGGCGCCGGATCGCCACCATCACCGGGCCGCTCGAACTCTACGAGTCGCGTGAGCGTCTCGACGGCTACCGCCGGACACTGCGTGACACCGGCCGACGCTCCATCGTGGCACTGGGCGACTTCACCAGAGCCTCCGGCGCCGAAGCCATGAGCCAGCTTCTGGAGGACGATCCCGACCTCGACGCGGTGTTCGCCGCCAACGACCTGATGGCGATCGGAGCTCTGCGCACCCTCCATCAAGCGGGCCGACGCGTCCCCGAGGACGTGGCGGTCATCGGCTTCGACGACATAGAGGCCGCGTCCTACACCAGCCCCGCGCTCACCTCGGTGCGCAGCCCGATGGCCGACCAGGCGACCGCAGCCGTCCACCTGCTCCTCAGCCTGATCGACGGTGGGCCCACAGACCCGGTGATCATGCCGAATGAACTCGTCGTACGCGAATCGACCTGATCGCGCGACTGATCTCCCTGATGGAGCGGGACCGTGCTCAACCCCGTCGACGCCGCCGTCATCCGTGACGGCGGTGCCGCGGGCCGGTTTCCCCGCCGGCTCCGCGAAAGCGTGCCTGGTGGCTGAGCGTCTGCCTCGTCCTCACCGAGAAGGCCCGGCGCATCGTCGTCGCCCACAACGGGCATCCGGCCATCGCCCAGTTCGCCGGCCGCCTGTGCCGCGGAGCCACCAACGCACAGCACTACGCCCGCAACGTGCGACGCATGGGCCGCCAGACTGAGGAACGGTTCCTCGAAACGCTCCAACACCGCCAAGGAGCACCAGGAGCGTGGCTTCCACCCGCCGGCGCAACGGCGCCGTGTTCATCACCTTCGACTCCCTGCGCAACGGCGTCGCGCGCGACGCCCTCGACGCCGGGTGCGCGCCCCACCTGGCAAAGTCGCTGCCGGGCAAGACTTGGAAACGGCGGCACACCCAGGGTGCCTTCAACCTCCGCGCCCGCATGGCGTCCGTGGGTCTATGACGTTTCGTTACCGCTCAGCGACAGCGGTCGGTGGCTGTTGCTGGGGCCGTCGGCGCGCCAGGAGTGCCCGGCACCACACGGCCACGGTCCCCCTCCGCGACTACGGGTGCAGCTTCTCGCCCTTCGCCAGCATCGCTACGTACTTTTCGATACGGCGCGCCCGGGTCTCGGCCTTCTTGGCGTCTTGGATCCGGTAGAGGATCGCGTAGCGGTTCTGCCGGTCCAGCGTCCCGAAGAACTCCGCCGCGGCCGGGTCGGCGGTCAGGGCCGCCATGAGGTCGTCCGGCACCGTGGCGGTCCTCGCGCCGTCGTAGGCCGCTTCCCAGCGGCCGTCGGCCTTGGCGCGGTCGACCTCGGCCTGTCCCGGCGGACGCATCCGGCCCTGCTCGATCAGGGCGGCCACCTTGTCCCGGTTGACCTTGGACCACTTGCTGCGCGGCTTGCGCGGGGTGACCCGCTGGAGCCACCACCGGTCGTCGAACTTCGCCTTCTGGCCGTCGATCCAGCCGTAGCAGAGTGCCACGTCGAGCGCTTGGGCGTAGTCCAGCGCGACGATGCCGGGGCCCTTCTTGCGAAGCTTGAGCCAGACGCCGGGCGAGACGGCGTGGTTCTCGCCGAGCCATGCCTCGAATGCCTCGGCGGATTCGAAAGCGGCGAAGTCCAAGTCCTGAGTCACCCCAGCAGAGAATCACACTGAGCCGATTCTCAAGAGGCACCAGGCACAGCTGTGGAGTCCGGCACCCCCGCGTAGTCGGGCAGTTCGACGCCGTTGATCGCGCGTCCGACCAGCTCGGTGAACCATTCGCCGGTGACGGCCGCCACCCGCGACCACGCGACTCCACCGGGTTTCGCCGGGGAAGCGTGCGGGCCTGAAACGGTGTCAGTGGGCGGGGATATCGTGCGACGCACCCGATGACTTCCGGACCGGTTGTCGACGAATGCCGGTCCGGTCTGCTGCCCCCAGGAGGCACTTGATGGGCGCTCGTTCGTTCATGCTGGCGACCCGGATACCGATGTCGCGCGACGGCTTCGACGAGTGGCTGCACATGCCCCTGCCGAACCTCGACATCATCGAGAACCCGTCCGCGATGTACACCGGGTGGGCCGTCGACGGCGCCGCCCCGGACTGGGACCTGACCGAGACCGCCGCCCACTACCCCCAAGTCGTGGCCGCGATCCGCGCCGACCGGAACAAGACACCCCATCAACTGCTCGCCCCACGCGCAGTTCGGGGCTTCACCCTGCTCCGCCACCTCGATGAAGCAGTCGAGGTCTATCTGTACGACTACCACGGCGAGGACACGAGAACCCAGACCGACCTGCTGATGCTGGCCGGCGCGGGCCGCTTCGCACACCCCGGAACCGAGACACCGGTCATGTACTGGGGCGGCTCCTCCTACCCCGGCCTCCCCACCCCCAGCGACGAACAGCCCCTCGCGATCATGCTCATCACCCCGACGAGGGCCCGCTTCGTCGACACCTACCCGCTCGACACCCTGATCGCGAGCCTGACCCCCATGGAAACCGACTTCCTCACCGCAACCGAGGACGAAACCTCGGCCCAGCCCTCCCCCGGCCTGCTCGATGCGGTCCTCCGCACCCAGCCCACCCCGAATCCCACCGAGAACCCCCGCCTGCCCCTCCCCGCAGACGACCACTAACACGCGAGCACTCGCCCTTCGGACACAACTTCGAACGATGGCACACAGAAGGAGATGGTCATGTCGGACAGTTTTATGGTGGCCGCTCGCATTCCGATGACAAGGGACGGCTTCGAAGCGTGGCTCGGCGCTCCGATACCCGGTACGAGTCGAATCGTGAACTCTGCCGACATGTTCGACGGCTGGTTCTGGGATGGTCGCCGGGCGGACACGGAGTGGGATTCCGTGGGCGCGGAAATGACACCCCGGGAGTTCTTCTCCGAGCGGGTGGAGGATTCCTGTTCGGGTGAGCCGTCGTTCGGGGTGCTGCTGCACCGGGACGGATCACTGGAGGCGTATCTGTTCCACCTGGGATATGACAAGTGGAGTGTCCACACAGCCATGCTCGCACTCGCAGCCGCTGGTGAGTTCAAGTCCGAGCCCGCTGAGGACACCGTCTTGTTCTGGGCCGAGACGGGCGCCAACCTCTGGGCTGCCGATGACACCGGATGGCTGGCGGTGTTGTCCATCGGAAAGAGCGAGGCACGGTTCGTCGACGCACGGGATCTGACCGACGTGGTGACCGACCTGAAGCCGGTCGAGAGCCGGTTCTTCGAGATGATGCAGCGAATGGGTCCGGACACACCCCGCGACCCTGCCTTCACGGACCCCTCAGTACTGGAACAGCCTGGCATCCGGTAGCCGAAGAGAGAGCATTGCTGCGGACGAACGCTGGCGAAGGCGTCGCCACGGTGGTGATGTTCATGGCGTCCCCTTCGGGTCTGTCGAGCACAGAAAGCGAGCGTTCGGCCGCCCCTCCCGAGACCCATTCGAGCAAGCACGTACGAAAGTTGGCGCCGAACGAACTGGGACCTGGGTGAGACGGCGAAGCTGCCACCCAGTACCCCTCGCCACCGGCCGGGGTCAACTCAGGCCGGAACAGGTCCCCTCCTCCCCCACGGCGACCAAGTGAGAGTCACTGGCCGTCTCGCGAAAGACGCAGCTATTCTCGGCGTCGTCGTCAGCCCGAAGGAAAACGAACCCGATGTCTGAGCATCTGATCGAGGACCTGGTCGCGGACTCCGTCCGTGTCCTGGACGCTCACACCGACGCTGACGACTCGCGCGTCCGGGACTGGCTCGCGGTGCTGTACGGCTTCCAGAGCCGGCACGACTGCTCCTTCACACACTTCCGTGTGATGGACATCCTCCTCCGCCGCAGGTACGTCTACCGCTTCCCCGTCTCTCAGCACCCCGACTACGCCGAGCGATCCGCGTACTTCGACACGCTGACAGAGTTCGCCGAACTGCGCACGTTCGACGAGGACGCTGCCGACTTCGACGGCTACGAGTCGTGGCTCGAGGGCGGTTACGTCGTACCGCCGTTCCTGTACTGCGACGCCGGCACCGCGCTGTGGCGGCGCATGGCCGCGATCGGTGCACTCCACGGTTCCGACGCGGCACAGCCTCGCCGCGCCCCACTGATCGAAGTGGTCCTCGCAGTCGCCCTCGCCGCGGAAAAGGAACAGGACCCCGAACTCATCGGCCTCTGGTACTCATTCGGCTGCGACACCCTCCTCGGCGGCCCCGCAGGCTGCCCCTTCGACATCGACGAACTCGTGGACATGCCCTCCGTGCAAGACCTGCGCGCCGTGGTCCGCCGCACCCACGCTCTACCCCACGCGCAAGAGTCGCCGTACGCCCACCCCGTGGAGTACATCGAAGACCACGAACTCGAAACCTGGTGGTGGCAGCTGTAAGTACCGGCGAAGGAAGATCACACCGGCTCAGCTCACGCCACAGTTCGCGGCGCTTCCCCGACGGCAGCGACCGAGGCCTTCGATCGGCCAAGGCGAGTTGGCCTCTCTGCTGGTGGGTACGTAGTGGCCGCGGAACTCATGACGGACTCCCAGTGCCTGAGTTGCTAATCTTCCAGGTCTGATTGTCCCGTCCGTTGCATTCCCAGAGCACCGCGCCCGTTCCGCCGGCGCCCCCGTAAATGTCCACGCACTTCTGCGACTTGTCGGCCATCAGCGCCGTACCGGAGAGGTGGAAACGCTGGTTGGCAGCGCCACTGCATTCGGCCAGTTGGATCTTGGTCAGGCCGGCGATCGTCTCTCCGGCCACGGTCATGCACTTTCCTGACGACCGGATGCTGCCGTCCGATTCCATCTGCCACTGCTGCGCCGGGGAGCCGTCACAACTGGCCTGGAACAACTGTATTTTCTCCGCCCCGGAGCCGCGGCTCAGGCACTTCTTCGACGCGGCGACCACCAGGGATCGGCCGTCCGGCCCGGTTGCGCCGTTCTCCGTCATCGCGTTGACCAGCACCATGGTCACGACCAGTGCCGCCGTGGCGACCACAGCGGCTAGTGCGATCAGCTTCTTCGACCGGTTTGTTCGGTCTGCGGGGGGCGGCGTCTCTGGACCGGTCGTCGCGGGTTGCGTGCGCTCCGCCGCCGAGGCGGCGGCGGTTTCCTCGCTCGTTCCGTGTGCGGAGTCCGGTTCGGGCTTCGCCGCCGGGGCGTCAACAACCGTACTGGCGGCGGCCGGAGTCACAGGATGAACCAGACGTGTGCGTTCCGGATCGGCGTCCACTGCCCGCAGGAGACGCTCCGCTTCCTCGGCCGACATGCGGTCGGCCGGGTCGCTGGTGAGCAGACCCTGGATCAGTGCGGTCAGCGGCCCGGCACCCCGGACCTCGGGGGCCGGTTCCATGGCGATGGCGTACATGGTCTGCGCGGGTGACTCCCGGAGAAACGGTGAGCGGCCCTCAACCGCTTGGAACAGTGTGGCGCCCAGGGACCAGAGGTCGGATTCCGGGCCTGCCTTCGCTCCCCCCAGTCGCTCGGGAGCCATGTAGTCGATCGACCCGGCCAGCTGGCCGGTGCGGGTGAGAGCCGAGGCCTCGGTGGCCTTGGCGATGCCGAAGTCGGTGAGAACCACCCGGCCGTCCTCAGCGAGCAGTACGTTCGCCGGCTTCACGTCCCGGTGCAGGATCCCTACCCGATGCGCCGCCCGAAGCGCGGCGATCACCCCACGGCCGATCCTGGCGGCCTCCTCGGGCGGCACGGGACCGTGCGCCCTGATCAGGTCACCGAGGGTCCTGGACGGCACGTACTCCATGACGATGACGGGCAGCCCTTCGTCGTCCACGACATCGTGGACGACCACGACGTTGGGGTGGCTGATCCGAGCCGCACTGCGGGCTTCGCGACGGGTGCGCTCGAAGCGGGCGGCGAGTTCCTCGGCGTCGAGATCCGGCTGTTGATGGAGCTTCTTGACGGCGACCTGCCGGTCGAGGAGACCATCGTGGGCGCGCCACACCGTGGCCATGCCGCCCCGGCCGACCCGGTTGAGGATGCGATAGCGGTCGGCGATCAGCCGTCCTTCGTCGGACACCGTCGGATCCTTTCCGCTGCGTCACGACCGACCAAGGCAGCGGTGTCACGGGCCCTCTGGCCCGCCGCCCGCCCAACGGCTCCTCACGTGCAGTGTGTTGAGGAGCCCCGTGTCGGTCGAAGGTGGCGATCATACTTTGACCAGGTGACGAGGCGAGTCCTGGGGATCGGGACTCCCCCACCGGCGACCGGGCCAGGACTACCTCCTGCCGACTCGGCCCACGCAACAGACTGACACGGACATCCTGCCCACCAGCACCCTCATCGACCACGCGCTCGCCCTCCCCACGACGCCCGCATGCATGCATGCATGCAGAACGTGCCCGACGAACGACACCGAAACCGGCAGCGGAAGCCCGGCATTGCCAAAGCTTGATGAAAACGATTATCGTTCCTGACTGTGTCCGAGGGGGCATGCACATGACCTAAGGGGTTCCCTTGCGTACCTACAGACGTCTGCTCACCGTCACCGGCCTTGCGGCTGCCACGATCGCCACGGCCGGCTTGAACACCTCCGCCTTCGCCGCCACGAATCTGACCAGTGGCCACGTCGATGTACTCGATGCCGAGTGGGACGGCGCCGACCTCCACCTCCACGTCCACGACGAGGAGACCGACACCGAGTACGAGCCCGCGGACGTGACCCTGTCCGTACCGGCCGCCGCCAAGGTCACCAACCCCGGTTACAGCTTCCTCGGCTCCGGCGGCCAGATATGGCTCCTGCCCGACACCGAGACCGAGGCCGATGCCGCGGGAGTCCTGTTCGCCGGCGTCTCGACCGAGCACCTCTCCACCGGTGTCTTCACCAACAACAGCGTCAACTACCAACTCGTGAGCGCCACCCGCGACGGCGCGGCGACCGAGGACTTCAGCATCTACGCGGGCAGCGGTGTCCGCTGGTTCGACAGCAACACCGCCACCACCTCCTACAAGTCCCGGACCTTCACGGTCGGTTCGCACAACCACGCAAACTGGGCCTTCGAGGAGGCCGGTACCTACCAGCTCACCTTCCGGGTGCAGGGCACGGTCGGCGGCGTGACCGAGTCCGCCACCGCGGCGTACACGGTGGTCGTCAGCTCGTGACACCGGCCCTGGCGCGCGACAGACGCGCTCTCGCAGGTGCGGCGCTGACCGTGGCGGCCGCGGTGCTCCTGGGCGCGGCAGGGCTGGTCGCCGGCGGCAGCGGGGACGCCCGCGCCGCCGGCGGTGCCGTCGTCCTCGACGAAGGTGAACTCGACCTCGCTCCCCGACTCGTCGACGGCGTCCTCCAGTTGCAGATCGACGACCGCAGCAGCGGTGCGACAGTCGTGCGGGAGCCGTCCGCGGTCGTGTTGCACGCGGTGCCGTCCACGTTGCAGTACACGGTGGACCCCCTGGCGACGGCGCTGGGCACCACCACCCTGGACAGCTGGCAGCTCAATGGCTGGGAGGCGGAGAACATCTTCGCGCCGGAGCCGGGCTGGAACGGCTCCCAGGCGGGGGGTGACACCGAGGTCGCGCTGTCGGGCTTCGAGGGGCCCGGCGACTTCGGGATGGCCTCGTACACCCCGGAGATGGACGACGTGAACGCTCCGGCGGTCTCCTACCTGGGTACCGCGAGCTCCATCAAGCGGTCCTTCACCCTTCCCAGCGACGAGGAACGGCTGCTGCCCACCTGGCAGTTCACGGTGGAGGGTGTCTACCGGCTGACGTTCACCGTGCGAGGCGGCGGTTCGGCCGACACCGAGACGCTGGCCGTGGTCGTCGGTGACGACGTCGAGCCGGAAGACGTCCTGCCCGGTGACGGCTCCACGACCACGGCCACGCCCAGCACTCCCCCGCCGAGCACCGGCCCACCGCCCACGGCTCCCTCCTCGCACGTCATCGACAACGGGCACCTGGACCTGGCCGCCCGCCCGGCAGGGGGATCCCTGCGGTTCCAGGTCAAGGAAGGCAGCACGCAGTCGTACGAGTGGTACGAGCCCGACGTGGTCGTGCTGCACGTGAAGCCGCAGGCGCGGCGGAAGATCACCGAGGGCTACGAGTTCCTCGGGGCCGTGGGCGACGCGGTGTGGTGGCTGCCCATCCAGCAGGTCGACGGCCTGGTCTGGCCGGGGTTCAGCACGGACCAGTTCAAGAGTTCCGAGATTAACGGGCGGGTCGCCTTCTCCCTCGACGCGGTGCGAGGTCCGGGCTCGGTGAGCGTCTTCACGGAGGGCTCGGTCGGCTCGGTGACCACACACGCCCACAGCGGCGACGGGCTGCCGGACTCCTTCGACCTGGCCGTCCCGACGCATCGGCACACTGTGTGGGCCTTCGCCGAGGAAGGCGTCTACCGCACCACCTTCACAGTGAATGCCACGCTCGCCGACGGCACGGAGGTGTCCGACACGCAGACCCTCGCGTGGGTGGTCGGGGACGACGTCGACCCGTCGACCGTGGTGCCCGGTGAGGGCGACGAACCCACCGCGACACCAACGACCACTCCTGGTACGACATCCACCGCGACACCGTCGGGTACTGCCGACGCGACACCTACCGGTTCGACAGCGCCCTCATCGTCAACGCCGGATGCGGCGGATGCGGCGGATGCGGCGGATGCGGCGGGCCGAACGGAACCCGAGATCACACCGGTCTCCACGTCGTCAGGAGCACCGGGGAGTTCGTCATCCGGCAGCGGCGGTACCGCGGCGGCCGGTGGTCTCGCTTCCACCGGTGCGCATGTCGCGGTGGTCGCCGGTACTTCGGCGGTCGCCCTCATCGTGGGCGGCGGCGCGCTGTACCTCGTACGCCGTCGGCGTGCCACCTCATGACAACTCGCGTGCGACGGACCGGCGTACACAGCGCCCCGGTCCGTCTCACGCGGCACAGACACGTCCCAGCAAAGGAGGAGCCCCATGCGGGGCCACCCCAGACACACCCCCCTCGCCGGCGCGTTGCTCGCGGCGACCGCACTGCTCAGCGGATGCGGGAGTCCTGAAGGCAACGCTTCCACGGCGGAGTTGACCGTGTCGACGACCACCCCCGTCCTCGCCGACTTGGTGGAACAGGTCGGCGGCGACCGTGTCGACGTCACCTCGATCGTGCCTCGCCACGGCGATCCGCACTCGTACGAGCCGAGCCCCGGGGACGCGACCGGGGTCACCCGCGCCGATGTCGTCTTCAGCAACGGCCTGCTGCTGGAGGAGCCGGGAATCATGAAGATGGTTCACACCAACGCCGGGAAGTCCGTCCCGAAGATCGAACTGGGCGAGAAGCTCGAAGAGTACGGCGGCACCGTGATCAAACTGGAGGAGGACCTCGGCCTCGACGTGGTCTGGCTCGGCTGGGCCGTCGAGGGAGAAGTCGCAGGGGCGGGCTCACAGGTGCGTACGACGGCCACGAAGCTGGAAGGCCCCGGCGATCTGCGGGTCTACCTCACCGACACGCTCGGCAGGCCCAAGGTGTACGTCGACTCCTCCGACGGTTTCAGCGAGGCCGACTCCTTCACGCTGCCGCCCGAGGCACACACGCACGTCAACTGGGCGTTCAGCGAGCCAGGCATCTACCGGCTCACCGTCAAGGGACGGACCGAAGCCCTCGACGGACGTCGTGAGGAGATCGGCAGCGGCACCTTCACCTTCACCGTGGGCGACGACACCCGAGCGCCCGCCGGGTCCGAGGTGTTGGACAGTGGGCATGCCGACATCGCGCTCAACGCGGAGACCGGGAAGGTGTACGTCCGCGCCGATGACGAGAGCGGTGAGCCGAGACGCACAGCCGCCGAGGACGTGGTGATCGACGTACCCGACCGGGCACGAGAGTCGGTCCCGGCGAAGAAGCCGTACGCCTTCCTCGGCGCCCCCGGTGACGACCTGTGGGTGCTGCCGCAGGCAGTGATCGGCAAGCACGTACACGGTGACCTCGACCCCCACACCTGGCAGGACGTCGCCAACGCCGAGGCGTACGTACGCCGGATCGAGACCGAACTGGTGAAGACCGACCCGGCCGGCAGAGCGACCTACGAGAGGAACGCCGCCGACTGTCTCAGGACGCTCGGCGCCCTCGACGAGGAAGTCGCCAGGACGCTGGCCACGGTGCCTGCGGAGAACCGCAAACTCGTCACCACGCACGACGCCTTCGGCTACCTCGCGAAGGCTTACGGCATGGAGGTGGTGGGCTTCGTCGTCCCTGTGCCGAACCAGGAGCCCAGCGCAGCCGAGTTGGAGGAACTCGGCAACACCATCCGGGACAAGCGCGTGCCCGCCGTCTTCCTGGAACCGAATCTGGCGGCCCGCGCCGACGTACTGCGCCGGGTCGCCGAGGACCAGGGGGTCGGCATCTGCAGCCTCTACGGCGACTCGTTCGACGACAGGATCCACAGCTACGTCTCGATGATGCGGCACAACGCGACGGAACTCGCCGAGTGCCTGGGGGGAACAGCCCGATGAGCAGTATGCGCAGAAGCCGGCGGACCGTCGTGGCCGTGGTCCTCGCGGCCACGATGACGCAGAGCGGCGGATTCGCCGTCGCCGACGACGTGACGGACACGGTCGGGGAGCTGGGCAGGATCGCCTACACGGACGGGGCGCTCACCCTGGACCCGGCGGACACCTCGCATGTGGTGCGGGTCGGGCAGGCGGGGACGAAGGACGACTCGGCGCCGGGCTGGGACACCACCGGCGTACCTGGGGGTGCGGTCGCCGGAGACAAGGTGCGGTGGTCCCTCACCGGGCTTGAGGGCCCGGGGGTGCTGAAGGTGTACGACGGGGACGGCGGCGTGCCGGTCTTCGACAGCGGCGACGCGCGGCCCGACGTACGAGAACTGCCTGTCGGTGCACGGGACGACACCCGCTGGGAGTTCAGCGCGGACGGCACCTACCAGATCATCTTCAGCGCCGAGGCTACGACTCCGGAAGGCCACGAACTTTCGGTGGGCACCGTGTACACCGTGGTGGTGGGCGCTGCGGCGCCGGTCGACGACACGTCCCCTGGTGAGGAGAGGGAGGCAGCGGACGTTCCGGTCGCGGAGGATCCCGCGTTCTCACACATCGTCGAGCGGCGCGGGGCCATGGGACCGGCAGAGGAGTTCGGTGCGCGGGCGGGAGAAGCTGACACGGCAAACTCACTGGCCGCCACCGGCGACGGGGACGTCGTGTCCGAGAAAAAGGTGCTCGCCGACGGACACGTCGACTTCGCCGCACGGGTCATCGGTGGCAGCTTGCAGCTTCATCTCAAGGATGGCACGGTCGCCGGGAAGACCGTCTGGCGCGAGCCGTCCTCCGTCGTCCTGCGGGTCAAGCCCGCCGCGAAGAACTCCATCCCGGTCAACGACGACTTCACGTTTCTCGGTAGGGCCGGTGACCCGGTCTGGCTGCTGGACCAGGTGCAGCAGGAGGGCCTGTTGTGGCCCGGCTGGTCGACCGACAACATCGTGGCCGGGGCCAGCGAGGCAGGCGTGAAGTTCTCGCTCATCGCGGCCGACGGCCCCGGCGCCTACGCGCTCTACACCTACGACGCCATGTCCGGCGCGGACGTCCTCTTCAACAGCAGGGACGGGGTGCCGGATTCCTTCGAGGTCGCGCAGAACACGCACGCGCACGGCGGCTGGGCGTTCACCGAACAGGGCACGTACCGGCTGACGTTCAGGATGAGCGGGAAGCTCGCCGACGGGAAGGCCGTGAGCGACACGGAGACGGTGACCTTCGTGGTCGGTGACACCGATCCGTCGACGGTGTCACCGAGCGACGAGTCGGACAAGGGTTCCGTCGACTCCTCGGGTTCCGCGGATTCCTCGGACGCATCCGGCCCGGGTTCCGGCTCCACGGGCGGGTCGGCATCGAACGGCTCCGACGGGCTGATGGCTTCGACCGGCACCGGCGGCGCCGTGATGGCCGGTACGACGGCCGCCGCGCTCACCGCGGCGGGCGTCCTCTGCTTCCTGGTCGCCCGACGCAGAAGGACCGCACATGGCTGACGGCACGGACCCGCTGCTACGAGTCGTCGGCGCGACGGTGTCCCTCAGCGGACGGACCGTCCTGGAGCGGGCTGATCTGTCTGTCGGCGCCGGGGAACTGGTCGGTCTCATCGGCCCCAACGGGGCTGGGAAGACAACGCTGTTGCGCGCCGCCCTCGGACTGGTGCCGCTGGCCGCCGGGGAGGTCACCGTGGAGGGCCGGACCGGGCGCCGGTCCGGGCAGGGGGTCGGCTACGTACCGCAGCGACACGAGTTCGCCTGGGACTTCCCCATCGACATCGCGGGAGCGGTCCTGGCCGGCCGCACCCGGCGGATCGGCTGGCTGCGCCGACCGGGTGCCGCGGACCGGGCTGCGGTGGACCAGGCATTGGAGTTGACCGGACTCACCGATCTGCGGCGCCGACCGGTCGGCGAGCTCTCCGGTGGTCAACGGCAACGGGTCCTCGTGGCCCGGGCGTTGGCCGCCGGCCCGAGTGTCCTGCTCCTGGACGAGCCGTTCACGGGGGTTGACGTTCCCACTCAGGAACTGTTGAGCGAGTTGTTGGCCCGGCTGGCGGCGGAAGGCAAAGGGCTGCTGATGACCACTCACGACCTGGCCACAGCCGCCCGTACCTGTGGCCGGGTGGTGCTGCTCAACCGCACCGTCGTCGCCGCGGGCGGACCGGAACTCCTGTCCGATCCACAGCAGATGCTGCGGGCCTTCGGCCTGGACCGCGCGATCGGCACGGTGACCGCACCATGAACGCCCTCATCGGTTTCCTCACGGACCCCTGGCAACTGCCCTTCATGCAGAGGGCATTCGTCGTGGCGGCGATCATCGGTGCGGTGTGTGGTGTCGTCGGGGTCTATGTCGTGCTGCGCGGCATGGCGTTCATCGGTGACGCCGTGGCCCACTCGGCGTTCCCGGGGGTGGCCCTCGCCTACGCCTTCCAGGGCAACCTGTTGCTCGGCGGTGCCGCGGCCGGCGTCACCACGTCCGTGCTGATCGCCTTCGTCTCGCAGAACCGGCGGTTGAAGGAGGACACCGTCATCGGTGTCTTCTTCGCCTTCGCGTTCGGACTCGGCATCGTACTGGTCTCCACGCGCGACAGTTGGACCACGGATCTGTCGTCCTTCCTGTTCGGGCAGGTCCTGGCGGTCAGCGCCGGGGACGTGTGGACCGTGGCCGTCATCGGCGCCGCGCTCGTCCTGATCGTCCTGGCGATCGGCAAAGAACTCGTGGCCGTCAGCCTCGACCGCGAGACGGCCAGGTGTGCGGGTCTGCCGGTGTTCCGCCTTGACCTCACCCTGTACATCCTGGTCACCACGACGATCGTGATGTCTCTCGAAGCGGTGGGCAACATTCTCGTCCTCGCCCTGCTCATCACGCCTGCGGCCACGGCCCGCATGCTCACCGAGCGACTGTGGGCCATGACCGTGCTGGCCTCGACCGTGGGATGCCTGGGGAGCATCGTCGGGCTCTACGTCTCGTACACGTACGACTTGGCCGCGGGCGGTTCGGTCGTCGTGGTGCTGACCGGCCTGTTCGTCCTGACCTGGTCGCTGGCACCGCGTCACGGGCTGCTGGCGAAGCTGGTCCGACGCCCGGACGCCGGGTCCCTGGTCGCGGCCGGCAGCTGAGCGTGTTTTCGGCCTCCTCGAAGTTTGGCTGGCGAGGATGCCTGAGTCAGGGTTTCCAGGTACGCAGGAAGGAGGCGACCCGTTCGGCGGTGCAGCGGGGGTTGTTCAACTCGTGCGCGAGCGCGGTGAGTTGTTCGCGGGTGGGGCTGACGGGGATGTTGCTGGCCTCGAGATACATGACGGCCGCGGCACAGGCGACGGTGAGGTTGGAGCGCTCCAGCCAGCGGCAGCGGCCCAGGGTGTGCACCAGGGCTGCCGCGCGGGCGTACGGGCCGTCGTAGACCGGGGTGTCGAGGAGCTCTCCGCGGTGGCGGGCGACAGCGGCGATGGGCACACCGTAGTCGTCGGGGGCAGGGTCACGGCGCCCGGCCCGTTCCGCTACTTCGAGGATCCAGGATTCGTCGACGTGCAGGATCACGCGGCAGCGCCCGACTGCGGATCGGCGTACGGGGCGTCGAGCTGTTCTTCCAGATCGTCGAGGAATCCACCGTGTTCATCGATCAGCCGCTGGGCTGCGGTCATGCCTGCTGCGCGGGCACCGGTCGTGTCCTCGATGATGAGCCGCTCCACGTACTTGTTGAAGTCCAGCCGACGGGCGCGCGCGGCGGCCTTACCGGCCTCCAGCACGTCCTCCCCCAGCCTCACCTGAGTCTGCTTCTTTGTGGAAGTCACAAGGGAATGGTAGCAGGGTGGTACCAAGTACGACACCGCGCCCCTGAACGGAGATCCGAGGCACGGCACACCTCCCCGGAGGGACCACTCTCTTCGGTTGAGCGGTTGAACGGTTGAGCGGCCCGGCGAGCCGAGCCTGTCGGCGCCCGCGTCGGCTTCCCCGTCGACATCCCATCACCGCATGAGGATCGCGTTCCGTCGCGACCGAGGGGACCAGCGGCCGCCGCGATCCGCCGGACGCGCGCCGGCGGATACGCCGGGAATCCGCACCGAGCCCTCCGCAACCGACGGCGCGCCGGCTCACGCCGCATGACCACGACAAACGCCCAGTTCCACTGCCGCCCACCTTCCCCGCCGAGGCGGCAACGCGGCGGCGACGCCCCCTGAGCCTCACGTCACACCCCTTGCCTCCACGATGCGCCACTGCTACTTCTTTAAAACGTTAGGAAAGTTTCCTTACAGTCTTCGCCATGTGTCCTGCCTGCGGAGACGTTTGACCACCCCTCACGCATTGGAGTCCCCAATGAAACCGCTGCGCCTGTCCCGTTCCGGGATCCGCGGTATCGGTACCTCCGCCGCCGCCTTAGCGGTCGCCCTTGCCGCCGCGCTCCCGGCCTCGGCCGGGACGCCCGCCCCTGCCCTTCCCGCGCCGCCGCCCGCCGCGCAGGCCGCCGTCGTCCATGAGGCGGAAGACGCCACCGTGTCGCGAGGTGTCGTGGAGTCCAACCACGCCGGCTTCACAGGCCACGGGTTCGTCAACTACGAGAACCTTACGGGCAGTTACGTCCAGTGGACGGTCGACGCGAGCAAGGACGGCTCCGCAGCACTCACCCTGCGCTTCGCCAACGGCACCACCGCCAACCGCGCCATGGACATCACCGTCAACGGCACGAACATCGCCGCCGCCAGAGCCTTCGCCGGCACGGGCGCCTGGACGAACTGGTCCACCGCCACCCTCAACGCCACGCTGAAGACCGGTGCCAACATCATCCGGGCAACCGCCACCACCTCCAACGGCGGCCCCAACGTGGACCACCTGTCCGTCGACACCGCCGACGACCCGGGAGGCCCGGGCGGACCCGGCGCCGGCACCCCCGCCGGGATCAACGGACGGCTGAAGGTCTGCGGCACCAAGCTCTGCAACCAGTACGGCAACCCCATCCAACTGCGCGGGATGAGCAGCCACGGCACCCAGTGGTACAGCCAGTGCCTGACCAGCGGCTCACTCGACGCGCTGGCCACCGACTGGCGCGCCGATGTCCTGCGGGTGTCCACGTACGTCCAGGAGGGCGGCTACGAGAGCGACCCGCGCCGGTTCACCGACCTGGCACACAGCCTCATCGAACAGGCCACCGCCCGCGGCCTGTACGTGATCGTCGACTGGCACCAGCTCACGCCGGGTGACCCGAACCACAACCTGGCCCGCGCCAAGACGTTCTTCACGGAGATAGCGCAGCGACACCGCGCCAAGACCAACCTGATCTACGAGATCGCCAACGAGCCAAACGGTGTCGCCTGGTCACGGATCAAGAGTTACGCCGAGCAGTTGATTCCCGTCGTCCGGCAACAGGACCCGAACACCCCGATCCTGGTCGGCACCCGCGCGTGGTCCTCCCTCGGCGTCTCGGACGGCAGCGACGAGAACGAGATCACGGCGAACCCGGTGAACGCCACCAACATCATGTACACCTTCCACTTCTACGCCGCCTCGCACGACGACGAGTACCTGAGCACACTGTCCCGCGCGGCCGACAAACTCCCGTTGTTCGTCACCGAGTTCGGCACGCAGAATTCCGCCGGCGAGGGAGCGAACGACTTCACCATGTCCAAGCGCTACCTGGACCTGCTGGCGGCCAAGAAGATCAGCTGGGTGAACTGGAACTTCTCCGACGACGACCGCTCCGGTGCCGTGTTCAGGCCGGGCACCTGCAATGCCGGCGGACCCTGGACCGGGACCGCGCAGTTGAAGCCCGCCGGAACCTGGATCCGCGACCAGATCCGCACCCCGGACAACTTCCCGACCACCTGACCCCCGTCCCAACTCGTCGACAGGGCCCTCAGCTGACACGGCGCACACCGTTCCAAGAACGCGTGCCGTGTCAGCTCGACGCCTGTCCCACATCGGCGTGGTCGCATGACGGAGAGGCCACCGGAGCGCGGTGGGCTTCCCCGCCCCGTTCAGACCGAAGAACCCGTCACCTTTCCGGACTCGACGGTGAACGACACGATCAGGCCCGACGCGCGCCTGCTCGGCGTGCGCACCGAGCCGTGCGGTGCCCATCCCGGCCGCACCGACCAGGCACACCTGTCGTCACTGGCCGAGCTGGCGGGGCTGCCCCGCCGCCGGGTCGGTGAAGTCCTGGAGCCACTCCTGTCCGGACGCAAACTACGCATCGTCGTCGCCATCGCGGAGGGAATGGATCATGCTCCGCAGGATCCGGAACGCGACTGACCGCTCGGCCTCGCTCATGCCGGCCAGCATTCTGACCTCGACGGACCGGACCGCTACGGTCGCCTTCTCCAGGCTCCGTCGGCCACGAGGCGTGAGCCGTGCGGGAAGTACCTTCCCGACGGGCGCCTCCGCGGGCCTGGTCACGTAGCCGTCCCGCTCCAGTGCCTGGAGCAGCACGTTCATCGACTGCCGGGTCACGAACGCGCCCCGCGCGAGCTCGGAGTTCGACAGGCCCGGCCGTTGAGCCAGCAGCTCAAGGCAGGAGTAGTGCGTCACGCTCATCCCGAGCGGCCGCAGCACCTCCTCCATGGCTGTGCGCAGGACACTCGACGCCTCTTTGAGCAGGTAGCCCAGTGACGTCTCCAAGTCGACGCCGACACCGTCTTGATTCATGTCAGGAGTCTGACATAGGTTGACCCGTGTCAGAATACTGACACGGAAGAAGGAGTTTCGTCATGCCCGCTACCGGCCCCGACTTCATCTCACTCCAAGCGCGTGATCTCGACGCTTCGCAGGCGTTCTACGAGCAGTACCTCGGCCTCGTCCGCTCCCAGGCCGGACCTCCGCACGCCGTTGTCTTCGAGACGAAGCCGATCGCGTTCGCACTCCGCGAAGTCGTTCCCGGCACCGATCTCGCATCTGTTGCCCAGCCCGGCATCGGTGCCGCGATCTGGCTCCACGCCACCGACGTCCAGGCAATCCACGACGCCCTCGTCGCCGACGGTCACACCATCGTGTCCGCACCGATCGACGGCCCCTTCGGCCGGACATTCACCTTCGCCGACCCTGACGGCTACCAGGTCACGCTCCACGACCGCGCCTGACAGAGCACACATGCGGCGTCGAGATCGAGAACGTCCACACTGAATCTCTCTGCCGCAGGGTCCTGCCTGAACTCTCACTCGGGTGCGCCGTCACGCTGACGGACACCAGCCTCTTGACCCTCCTCGGCAGCGCGCGGACCGGCTCGCACGGCAACAGCTCGTGTGTGCGAGCTGACCACTCCGGCCCCAGTACCTCCGTGTGGAAGCCGAACCTCGATCAAACCTGGGCCGTCTACCCGTTCAGCTTGTGTTTGGCCGGGCGGCATGCCGCAGCAAGCGACGGTCTGGGCCTGGCCGGCATTCGCGAGCGGAACAACGGCAAGTACAGCCGCCAGCGCCATGAGCAAGCCGAGTGCGGTCCTACCCCCACATCTCCCTGGAGAGAAGGGGACTCCTGATCCAGCCCTTGTGCTTGAAGCGGTCACTGGTTCATCGGTGCTCGGAGCGGACTCGGTCGGCGATGCCCCGCGTGAGCTCCTCCGCCTGGTCCTCCAGGTTCCACTTGCCGTCCTGGTATGCGTGGTTGCTCACCCAGAAGACGAGGACGCCGTCGCGAAGCGACCTCGTGAGGTCGGCGAGCGACCAGTCGTTGCCGCCGTTGTGCCAGACGGACCGTCCGTCGGGGGTCTCGCGGACGGCCCAGCCGTATCCGTACGAGCCGTCCAGCCCGGGGACCCGTACGCGTGGCGCGAACAACTTCCGCCTGGCCCGCTCCGGCAGCACCTCGTCGCCCGAGAGAGCTTGGTGCCAGCGGAACATGTCCTCGGCGGTGGAGAGCATGCCGCCGTTGCCCCGCAGGTGCCAGTACGGCCCATCGGCGGCCCAGGGGTGGTCGAAGGGCCTGCCCTGGCTGCGCCCTTGGCTGTCGTACTCCACCGCGACCAGGTTCCGCGGCCACCTGGGGAGGACGTATCCGGTCCGCTCCATCCCGGCCGGGGCGAACAGGTGGCGGGCCAGGAACGGCTCGTATCCCTCCCCGGACGCCACCTCGACGATCGCAGCGAGCAGGCTGTACCCGGTGTTCGAGTAGTGGAACTCCTCCCCCGGAGCCGACTGCGGCTTCGACGCCAGCGCCTGCCGCACCAGTTCATCGCGCGACACGGGCTCGTAGTCGTCGCCGAGCCCTTCGGGGAGACCCGAGGTGTGCGTGAGCAACTGGTCGATCGTGATGTCACGCTTGCCCTTGGGCACCGGTCCCAAGAACCAGCTGATCCGGTCGCTCACCCGCAGCTGCCCCATCACCTCCAGCTTCAGGATCGCCGCGGCCGTGAACTGCTTAGTGATCGACATGATGTCGTACACGGTGCGGCAGCTCGCGGGAGTGCCCGAGGCGCGGTCCGCCAACCCGAACCCCTCGCAGTACGCGAGTTCATCACCGCGTGCGGCGATCACGCTGGCGCCCGCCCCCGCGGGCAGGACACGATGGAGGAAGTCGGCGATCGACTCCCCGCCCCGCGCCTTCGGGCCGGCCGCAGCGGACCCGGTGGCCGGGCGCCCGGCGGTGCCCTCCTCGGCGCACGCGCCCAGCATCAACAGGGCCGCCATGGCGGCGGTGGCGACGCGGGTGCGACGGCGGCAGAGCAGACCCATACAAGCTATGACCTCCAACATCGGGAATCCGCAACGAGGTTGACCGTCACTGCCGCCATTCCTCAAGCTGTCAGGGTGTTCGAGCTTGTGCGAGCACGTGTACGTCCAGCTCAACAGGGGGACTACCATCATGACCACCGCACCGCCCACACCGCCGGACACCGACGCTGCCGCCTTCATGGCAGCCCTGCGGCGCCTCAAGGCCTGGTCGGGCCTGAGCTACCGCCGCCTGGAACGCCACGCGACGGAGGCAGGCCACTGTCTGCCGTACTCCACGGCGGCGACCATGCTCGGCAGGGATCGACTTCCCCGCGAGGAACTCCTCGCGGCGTTCGTAACAGCCTGCGGAATCCGGGGCGACGAGGCGCAAGCCTGGCTCAACGCCCGTACTGACATCGCGTGCGGGCCCGTACCCATAGACGCCACACCCACCAACATCGCGCCCCCAAGCATCCCGACCGGACCCGCCACACCCACACCCACGCGCACGCGCACGCGAACCAGGCCATGGCATACGCGGTGGACACTCGTCGGCGCAGCGGCGCTCCTCACCCTGCTCCTCGGCGGGGCGACGGCGTCCGGCGCCTTCACCGACGAGGAAGAGGTGCTGCGGACTCCGGTGTCGGCCCGCCTGTGACTCCTCGCGAGCGAATCGACGTCCTGGCACTTGGGCTGATGGTTCACGGGCTACCCGGTGGTGAGCCGCTTCCCTGAGAAGCCGGTTCGTGTCCACTGACTCGCCCGTGCCGATCACTGGCGGACGGGTCTCGCCAGCAGCGTCTACACGGTCTGAGGTGCCTTCCTGGGGTGAAGGATCTCTCCCATGGAGTCCTCGCGCCAGCGTTTCAGCAGTCGGTGGAAGGCGAATGCACCGTGTGGGTAGGCGATCGGGCCGTTGGGCCGGCCGCGACCTTCTCGGTTGTAGTAGCCGGGGGTGCATTCGGCATGGAACCACTCGTGGTCGGGGGCGTCCTTGGACAGCACCGCGATCCAGTCGTTCACGGCTTCACGGGTGGGCTCGACGAGGGCGCCGCCTGCTTCGGCTGCCGCGACAAGGGCGGCTGCGTGCACGGCCTGCTCGTCCAGGACGTGTGTGAAGTTGACGCTGCTGGCGTTCTGCAGTGAACCGAGCTGGATCAGGTTCGGGAAGCCGTTGCTGGTGAACCCGTGCAGGGTACGTGGGCCCCGCCGCGCCCACGTGTCATGCAGCTGGGTCCCTCCCCGGCCCCGAACGGGGATCTTGCCGGACTGGATGCCGGACGCGCCGACGGAGAAACCCGTGGCGAAGATGAGGCAGTCGAGTTCGTAGGTCAATTCGCCGACCACCACGCCGCGTTCGGTGACGCGCTCGATGCCATGCGTGTCTGCCGTGTCGACCAGGGTGACGTTGTCGCGGTTGAACGCCGGGTAGTACTTGTCGGAGAAGGCAGGGCGCTTGCAGGCGTACCGGTACCAGGGCCTGAGCTTCTGCGCCGTCTCAGGGTCGGTGACGGTCTGCTCGACGCGGGTGCGGAGTTCGTTCATCTTGGGGGCATCGGCGATTTCATAGGCGGCTTCGAAATCCGTCCGCTCCGCCTGCCGACGGAAGCTCGGCAGGAGTTTCTCCAGGAGACCTGCCGACACGGTCCAGGCGTCCGCCACAAGGTCCTGTTCGACGGTCTCGCCGGAGACGATGCGCAGGAAGTTGTCGCGGCGTTCGCGTGCCCAGCCGTCGCGGTCGGCGCCCACCTCCTGGGCACTGGTACGACGGTTGGCACGTACGTCCACGCTGGAGGGTGTGCGCTGGAAGACGTACACGTGCCCGGCATCTTCGGCCAACATCGGAATGACCTGTACGCCGGTGGCACCCGTGCCGACGACTCCCACCCTCTTGCCCGAGAGCCCGGTCAGGCCTCCGTCGGGGGTGCCGCTCGTGTAGCCGTAGTCCCAGCGTGATGTGTGGAAGGTGTGACCTTTGAAGTCCTCGATGCCGGGGATTCCGGGAAGTTTGGGCTCCGAGAGGGTTCCGGTGGCGGTGACCACATATGTGGCACGGAAGACGTCGCCGCGGTTGGTGGCGACGATCCACGTCTCGGAGGTCTCGTCCCAGTTCAGCGCGGTGACGGTGGTGGAGAAGAGGGCATCCGCGTAGAGGCCGTACGTGTCGGCGATTCGTACGGCGTGGCGGCGGATCTCCTCGCCGGGAGCGTACTTCCAGCCCGGCACGTGGCCGGTCTCGTCGAGCATCGGCAGGTACACGTGCGACTCGACGTCGCAGTGGATGCCCGGGTACCGGTTCCAGTACCAGGTGCCTCCGAAGTCGCTGCCCTTCTCGACGATTCGGACACGCTCCACTCCCTGCTGCCGCAGGCGCGCCCCGGTGAGGATCCCGCCGAAGCCGCCTCCGATCACCGCGACGTCGACTTCGTCGCGCAGCGGATCGCGCTCAGTCCGGTCTCCCGCGTACGGGTCCTCGGCGTAGTAGCCGAATTCGGCTTCGGTGGCGCGGTATTGGCTGGGCCCGTCGGGCGTACACGTCGCTCGCGTTCGTACCGGTAGCGCTCCCGCAGTGCGATGAGCTGGTCCTGGGTGAGGGTTTGAGGGGGTGTCATGTGGGGGCCCCATTTCTCGTCGATCTGCTGGTACGCGCCGCCCCTGGGGCGGGCGATCGGCGGCTACCGTAACAACAACCGGACAACAATGTCCGGTTGCTGTGCCGTGCAGGATCGGTATCCGGCCAAGGCCTGCCCACGCGGTGCGGCGGCCGCCTCCAGGACCGCGTGCCAACGACGAACTCGCCCACCCTCCCCCCGGACAGACAGACAGACAGGAAGAGTGATCCTCACCATGCGAATCCCGGTCCGGCTCCTTGCCACCCTCGCGACGATCGGCACGCTGGCCCTGACGGGATGCGGTACGGAATCAGGTGATCCCGGCAGCGAGCCCGCCCACCTCGGAGCCGACGGGACCATCCGCGCGCAGCAGGTCATGCAGTTGACCAAGGTGCATGTGGAGAGCGGGATGACCTTGCTGGAAGGCCCGACCTTCGCGAAGGACGGCAGCCTGTTCGTCGTCGACGTCACCGCGCCTGCGGGCGCCCCTAAGTTGCTGCGCGTCAACCTGGCCAAGAAGACATCACGGGCGGTCCACACCGACGGCCACGGGGCCTACACCTCTGCCCAGTTCAGCCCTGACGACGGGCGGCTCTACCTGACCGACTACGCACAGGGCAGGGTCGTGAGCCTGGCCCCGGACGGCAGCGATCCGCGGACCTTCTTCTCCGGCGACGTCGAGGGAGCGCAGATGAATCCCGACGACATCGCCTTCGACGAGGAGGGCAACCTGTACATCAGCGACTCGCGTGGCCTGTCCGAGAACAAGGCGCACGGCCGCATCGTGCGGATCGACCGCACGGGGAGGAAGGTCACCGTCCTGGCCGAGGGCCTAGCCTCGCCGAACGGGGTCTCATTCGATGACGACTTCAGTGGGTTGTGGATCAGCGAGCTCACCCAGAACCGGATCTCCTACCTCGGCCTCGACTCATCCGGTGCAGTGGTGTCCCAGCACACCGCCATCCGTGTCGACGGCGGGATCGCCGAGACCGACTCGATCGCCGTGGACAGGAGCGGCAACCTCTATCAGGCTCTGCACGGTCGGCCCGCTATGGGCGTGTTCGACAAGTACGGCCAACGCCTTTCGACGGTCGAGATTCCGGGGAGCACCAAGGGGCTCACGTCCGCGACGAACGTGGCGATCACACCCGGTGGGAGGACGGCCTACATGACCGTCAGCGGGCCCGCCGGGGGCTATCTGTACTCCTTCGATGCCCTCGCGGAGGGTACCCGGCAATCCAACGGAGGCTGACGCCCTCTCACTTCACACCTCGTAGGGCCGCACCGGTCCCACTTCGACGTCGAGCAACCGCCAGGCTGCCAGCGCCCGGCGCTCCCGCTGCTCTCGAGTGGGGCCGGTGACAGCACCAGAGACCATGGCGACTGCCAGCATGAGGTCGTCCGATGCGGCCAGCCGGTCGCCGGGCGGCAGGTGTACACGCAGGGCATGCTCCACTCGCCCAGACAGTGACACCGCGTGCGCGCTGATGTCGGACAGGTTCGTCGCCCCGTCGGCATGCAGGAGGCCGATGAAAGCGGCGGACTCCGTCAGGTGCCAGGTCATGACTCCGAGAACAGCGGAGAGAGTCGCTCCTTCTTCGGCGGCCGCCTGCTCCACCTGGCGCACGTTCTCCTCCAGAACCGCACTGGCCATGGCGGTTCGGTCGGGGAAATGCCGGTAGAGAACGCCTTGCCCCACGCCGGCGCGGCGGGCAATCGCTGACAGCGGTGCCCCCAGGCCGTGTTCCGCGAAGACCTCTCGGGCAGCGACGACCAGAGCGGCCCGGTTGCGGGCAGCGGCCTTCGGCCCCTGGTTCGCGGGCCGCCGTTCAACCGGCGAGGACTGCTGCGTCACCCCGGAAGGGTATCGGTCGAATCAGACAGGAGCCCTCGGGACGCACGGCGCGTGCCGCGTGTGCGACCTCCGTGGCATGGCTGGCGTGATACGGCAAGCGTGATAGTTCGCGGGCTGGGGCCGAGACGAAGATCGACGCCGTCGCCGCCGGGTCGAAGGCCTTGATTTTTGATCCGCCTCCTGCCGCGGCCCTGGGCGTGTCTACGGCAGGGGCGGCAGAGCATCCGGTCCTGTCCCACCGGATCGGATACTCTCCCGCGGCCCAGGGGGTGCAGTGCTCCCACCAGGCCGGCGTCAGGCGGTCGGTGTGAGCGCGGAGGGTTCGCGTGCGGCCGTCGGGCGGGGCCGGTACGCCCGTTGCGTGCCTGCGCGGGGGTGGTGGCAAGGACGTCTCGGACCGTCGCTCCCAACGGGGTTGCTGTGAATTCGGGGGACGGCTGAACACACCGCCGCTCCCTTGCGTATAGGGCTGGGGGTTTTTCAAGCGGGGCCGACCACAACGCGTAGGAGCATTTCCTTGGGACGCAACAGGCGCAGACGCCCCACGGGCGCACGACGCGCAACCTCTGCAGCAGTCGCGCTGATTCTGGGCGGAGGCGGGCTCGTCGCCGTCAACGTCTATGCCTCGGCCACCGAGAGCGGTTCGGGTGGAGGCGCGCAGGGCGCGGGTAGTCATGTCCTGTCCGCCGGAGCGGCCACCATCGACTGCCCTGACGTCGGTGACAAGTTGACGTCCGTTCCGGACGCCGCGAAGGGCGACGTCGACAAGGAACTCGCCACACTTGACCAGCAGATCGCCGAGGCCTATCAGCAACTCCGTTCCGACGGGGCCCAGATGGAGCAGAACGGCGACAGCGACGCCGACGCGGTCATGAACCCGTTGAAGGAGAAGCGGTCCGAGTCGATCGGCCGTATCGTCTCCGCCGTCGACGCCGCGGGCGACCGGCCCGAGGGACTCGACGGCCTGGAAGCCTGCACCCTTCGTTCCAGCGGTGACCAGAGCGGCACGGACGAGAGCGGCGACCAGGGCCAGCAGGATCAAGGCCAGAACGAGCAGGACGAGCAAGGCCAGGACGAGCAGGGCGAGGGACAGGACGGCCAAGAGGGTGGCGCCGCGCCGGCCGGCAACGGCCCCGTGGTCGCGGACTTCGCCGACATCAACTCCGTGCAGCCCGCCGCGCAGACCCCGCAGCCCCAGAACGGCGCGTCCACCGGCGAGTTCGTCACGAGCTGCGGTGTGAACGCGAACGGCGTGTTCAACTCCGACAACGTCATCGTGGCACCCGGCGTCACCAACGGCGCGCACCACTTCCACGACTACGTCGGCAACCAGTCCAACAACGCCTTCGCCAGTGACGACGACCTCGCGGGAGCGGAGACCACCTGCCAGGACCAGGGCGACAAGTCCAGTTACTTCTGGCCGGTGTTGCGTCTCCAGAACGGCATCCGCGAAAGCGACGCCGACGCGGCGGGCGGCGGCACCGAGGGCAACGCCGGTGAGATCGTCACGCCCAAGCAGGCCACGCTGACCTTCGTGGGCAACGCGCGCGGCGCGGTCACCGCCATGCCGCGCCTGCTGCGCATCATCACCGGTGACGCCAAGGCCTTCGTCAACGGCACCGCGAACGCCAACGCGTCCTGGAGCTGCACGGGCTTGGAGGACCGGCAGTTGAAGGACAAGTACCCGGTCTGCCCTCAGGGCAGCGACGTGGTCCGCACGTTCAGGTTCCAGAGCTGCTGGGACGGGGCGAACATCGACAGCGCCAACCACCGCACCCACGTGGCGTTCCAGGACGCCGAGGGCAACTGCCCCGGCGGGTTCAAGGCCATCCCGCAACTGGTGCAGCGCATCGTCTACGACGTCGACGCGCCGAGCCTGAACGACGGTGGCCGTACGTCGCCGCTGTTCGCGGTGGACTCCTTCCCGGAGCAGCTGCACAAGCCGGTCACCGACCACGGCGACTTCATCAACGTCTTTGACGAAGGTCTCATGAAGGACGCGGTCGACTGCATCAACCAGGGCCGGAAGTGCGGGGTCGGCGCGGGTGACGACAACTCCCCGGACCCCGGGGAGACGGATGAGCCGCAGGAGCCGTCCGAGAGCGCCGAGCCCCCGAACCCCTCGGAGAGTGCGGAGCCCCCGAACGCCTCCGAGGAGCCCTCTGAGCAGCCGGCACCCACCGCCGACGACCCGTCCGACGACAACGGCGGCCAGGCCCCCGGTGACGATGACGGCGGCCAGACCGCGGAGCCCACGGCCGACACGCCGGGCACCGAGCCGGGAACCGAGCCGGCCGGTGACGACGCACCGCCCGTCGACGCGGAGGCCAAGGTCGACACCCCCTCATCGGGCCACGCCGCTGGATCCGGTGCCTCGCACAACGGATCACACGAAGGTGCGGGCGACCTCGGGAACGCCGCGTCGACCGCACCGGTGGCCGGATCCGCTCCGTCGGCCGGCTCGCAGACCGAACCGCAGGCCAGCGCGGGCGGCGGGCTCGCCGACACCGGCGCGCAGCTGTGGCCGGCCGCGATCGGCGGGATCTTCGTGATCGCCGGGTTCGTGCTGCTCCGCAGGATCAGGCGGAGCGCCCTGTAACCCCGCCGCACGGCGAGAGCTGAGGACGACTCCTGCTGGAGTCGTCCTCAGCGACGTCGTTGGAGGTGTGCAGGGTCTGCGACACGGACAGGACCGCAGCCTTCGCAGTCGTCGGTTCACGGGGGACTCGGTCCAAGCGGTGACGCCCGGACCGCTGTGCCGCCGCACTCTGACGGCGTTTCGACACCTCCAGCAGCCGACACTCACCGCACCGCCCAACGGGAGACGCGCATCCCCGCGACACCACGCCACGCCGTGCTGCGCCACGCCGTGCCGTGCTGCGCCATGCTGAGCCGCGCCGCGCCGCCGACCGCGAGATCACAAGCGAGCGCCCACCGAAATCGGCGTAAATCGCGGTCCTCACTGGACCGGCGCCAGCGCGTCGGGGACTGCCTCGGCGAGGTCGTCGCACTCCACACCGACCTGCGGGGCGATGCCCTCGCCGCGCGGGTGGCCGAACTGCTCGGCCAGGTGGGGCTCGATGCCCGAGAGGCCCGGTCCCTGCCCCGCGCCCTGTCCGGGGGGCAGCGCCAACGCAACGCCATCGCGCGGGCGTTGGCCGTCAGGCCGCGTGCTCTGGTGCTCGACGAGGCGGTGGCCGCCCTCGACGTGTCCGTGCAGGCCCAGATCGTCACCCTGCTGCGGGAGATCCGCGAACACACCGGTGTCGCCTACCTGTTCATCACCCACGACCTCGGCATCGTGCAGCACGTCTGCGACGACATCGCCGTCATGCACCGCGGCCGGATCGTCGAACGCGGCTCCACCGGTGCCGTCCTCGAAGACCCACAGGACCCCTACACCCGCGCACTGCTGGACTCGGTGCCCCGCCACGGCTGGAAACCCCGCCGCCGCGCCACGGGCGTCAGCGCCCCATGAGCCGTCCCTCCGAAGACCCGACGGCCGCCCACCGCACCGCACTCACGAACGGAGCCACATCCATGTCCACCACCCCCGGACTGACCTTCGCCTTCGAGATCAGGGCCCAGGTCGGCGAAACCCTGCACATCGGCCACGGTGACGGCGAGGTCACCGACTTCACGCCCATCACCGGCGGCCCCGTGGACGGTCCCCGGCTACGAGGCACGGTCCTGGCGGGCGGCGGCGACTGGAGCAGCACCCGCGGCGAGGTCTGCGAACTCGACGCGCGCTATCTGCTCCGCGCCGAGGACGGCGCGGTCATCGACATCGCGAATCGCGGCTTCTACCGGCCCGACCCCCGCCGGCCCGGACCAGTACGACGACGGCCTCCAGACCTCTCACGCCGGCCACTACTACCGGACCTCCCCCGTCTTCCGCACCGACGCGCCCGCCCACCGCTGGCTCGCCGGAACGGTCTTCGTCGGCCTGGCCCGGCCCGAGCACGACGTGGTGGTGATCCGCATGTATTCGGTCGACTGACGCCCAGCGGGGCGTTTTCGCGACCCACTCCGGTGCGCTCCCACTTGGCAACCGATCAGGACGGCACTCGCCCGGGAGAGCTTCCGGGCAGGCCGACAGGTCGCACCAGAACGGGTGTACGGGGGCCTGAAGTGTCACCTTCCGGACACGGCGGGCGCTACGCTCGGCGCTGCCGCCAGGACACAGGGCGGGCATGCCGTGGGGGCGAAGGGGTGGGGATGCGGGTCCGGATCGAAGTCGAGGGCTACGGGGACGGCGAGCCGACCGGACAGGTGGTCGACGCGCTGTCGCTCTACCGATGGCTCGGCGACGATCCTGATGTGGGGAGGGACGTCGGCCTGTCTCTCCTGTCCCGTGAACAGGCTCCCGCGAGTGGTGAGTCGGCGCCCGGGCACATGGGACCGGGGCTGGACGCGATCGAGGCGGTGTGCAACGGAGCAGTGCAGCTTGCCCAGTTGGCGCTGGCGGTTGCCGCTTGGCGCTTGGCCCGTCCACGCCCGCCGCGCGTCCGTCTGGAGCGTGCCGGGACAACTGTCCTGCTGGACAGCGACGACCCCGAGGCGATCCGGCGAGCCCTGGCCGCGCTCGAAGGGCCAGACCCTGTGCCGGACCCCGAGCGCGAAGGGGACCGTCCGCCCGCGCCCCGTCCGGACGACCAGCACACGCCACCGGCCGCGTCCGTATAGCGCAAGCCGTGCCGCACCAGTCCGATGCCGCCTCCTCCCGTGCCGTCCTGATCGGTTCGTACGCCTACCGCAACATGGATGACCTGCCCGCGGTCGAGAACAACGTCAGGCGGCTCGGCGAACTGTTCCGCGAGCCCGCGTTGTTGGGGATGCCCAAAGAGCACTGCCTCGAACTGGTCCAACCCACACGCGACGACGTCTTCGACACCGTGCACAAAGCGGCGGCCGGTGCGACGGACACACTCGTGCTGTACTTCGCCGGCCATGGCCTTGCCGACCCCGACACGGGGGAGCTCTATCTGGCCCTGCACGACTCCCGCCAGGAGCGCTTGGACAGAGCCGTGCGGTACGAGGACGTACGACGCGTGCTGCTGAGGCCGGCCGCGATGGGCGGGACGCGGGCACGGCGCAAGGTCGTCATCCTCGACTGCTGCTGGAGCGGCCTCGCTCTCGGGGGAGCCATGGCGGAGGTCCGTGGGTACATCGGGGCGCAGGCGAGCATCGAGGGTACGTTCGTGCTGACGGCCACCGCCGAGACCCGGCAGGCACTGGCTCCGGCGGGGAAGCGGTACACCGCGTTCACCGGCGAGTTGATCGAGGCCATCGCCCAGGGCATCCCGAGCGCCCCCGAACTGCTGAGCATGGCCGACCTGTACGACCATCTCGACGCCTCGTTGACCGCCAAGTCGCTGCCCAGGCCACAGCAACGCAACCGGAACTCCGCCGGCAACATCAGCCTCTTCCGCAACCAGGCTTTTCGCCCACCAGAGCCTCCGGCCCCGAAGACCGTGGACCACGGCCCCTCCCCGGCAGCCACGCCGACCGTCACACCCTCTGTCACACCGCCTCTTACGTCGGTCGCGTTCCGTCGGACCACCAAGAAGGCTCTGCTGCCCCTGTGCGCCGCCGCGATGGGTGGTGCGGTCGCCGTCTCCATGTGGCTGGCGATTTCGGACGAGGACACCGAGCGAACCTGCGTCCCCGGGAAGCTCACCCTCATCGGTTCCACGGCCTTCGCGCCCGTTCTGTCGAAGGCCGCCGAGGCGTATGAGAGGTCCTGCCCGGAAGCTCACATCACCGTCGACAGCAAGGGCAGCGCGCAAGGCCTGGTCGATCTGGACAAGTCAGGGCAGGAGGAGGGCTCGGGAAGCCCTCAGTTGTTGGCCTTCTCGGACGGTCTCAAGACCGCGGACTTCCCACAGTTGCTGCCGCACCCCATCGCCTCCACCCTGTACACGTTCGTCGTCAACGACAGAACAGGCATCCGGGACCTCTCCTCGGCACAGATCAGGGACTTGTACGACGGAGTCATCTCCAACTGGCAACAGGTGGGCGGGAACGATCATCCGGTCCGTTTGGTCAACCCGCTGCCCGGCTCGGGGTCCCGGCAGATCTTCCAGCGACAGATCCTCGGTGGCGGCCGACAACTCGAGAACAACTCCGACGATTGTGAAGAGCCCGCTGCCGGCACATCGGCCGACGTCGTCAGCTGCGAACGTCGTTCTGCCCAAATGGTGCTGGACACCGTGGCCGGCACAGCCGGCGCCCTGGGCTACGGCCCCGCCAGTGCCGCCTCCGACCGTGACGACCTGCTGGTCGTCCGGATCAACGGCCACCGGGCCAGTACGAACAAAACCAGTTACGGCGCGTATCCGTTCACCCTGCGCACCGCCCCGTGGCGGCGCCGTCAACGCATCGAGCAGCCGCTACGATGACCGGGCCCCGCCGCCCCCACAGCGATCGGGCGTCCAGCGAGAGGACTCCCGAGTGAGCCAGTCCCCCACACGCGCGGCCGTGTTCTCGGCCGGCTCCTGGGGCACCGCCGCCGCCAAGATCCTCGCCGACGCGGGGACGCCCGTCACCGCGTACGCCCGCCGCGGCGAGGTCGCCGACGCGATCAACACCACGCACCGCAACCCGGACTACTTCCCGGACATCGAACTGCCCGCCACCGTAACGGCCACGACGGACCCCGTCGCCGCACTGGACGGCGCCGACTGGCTCGTGCTGTCCATCCCCGCGCAGTCACTGCGCGCCGGCCTCGCCGCATGGACGCCGCACATCGGCCCCGAGGCGGTGATCGTGTCGCTGATGAAGGGCATCGAGCAGGACACCGGGAAGCGGGCCAGCGAAGTCATCGCCGAAGTGACCGGCGTGGCCGCACACCGGGTCGCCGTGCTGTCCGGGCCGAACCTCGCCCGTGAGATCATGGCCGGGCTGCCCGCGGCCGCCACCATCGCCTGCCCCGACGAGGACGCGGCCCGCCGCTTCCAGGCGGCCTGCCACACCCCGTACTTCCGGCCCTACACCAGCACGGACGTGATCGGCTGCGAGCTGGGCGGCGCGGTGAAGAACGTCATCGCCCTCGCGGTCGGCATCGCCACCGGCATGAGCTTCGGGGACAACTCGGCCGCCCTGCTCATCACCCGCGGACTGGCGGAAACGACCCGCCTGGCCACCGCCCTCGGCGCGCACCCGGCAACACTCGCCGGACTCGCGGGCCTGGGCGACCTGGTGGCCACCTGCACCTCGCCGCTCTCACGCAACCGGACCTTCGGCACGCACCTCGGCCGGGGCATGAGCGTGGACGAGGCAACCGCCGCCACCCGGCAGACCACCGAGGGCGTCAAATCCGCCGACGCGATCCTCGGCCTGGCTCACGCTCACGACATCGAAATGCCGATCACCGAGACGATCTCCGCACTACTGCACGACAAGCTCACCCTCGAACAGGCCGCCGCCGCACTGATGCAGCGACCTCCCAGACCCGAGCACTGATCTCCGGCGCCTCGGCCGCTCGGTGCACGTCCGCTCCCGCTCTCAGGGAGTCACCCGGAGGATCAGGTCGTAGTCGGGGCCGGTACGGCCGTTGGTCAGCACCCAGAGTGAGCCGTCCGGGGCCTCCGTCACGAGTCGTAGTCGGCCGTACTGGCCGGTCAGCAACTGCTCGGCCGACGAGCCGTCGGTGGCGATCCGGTAGAGCCGTTCGCCGCGCAGGGCGGCGACCCAGATCCGGCCGTCGTGGTAGGTCATGCCGCTGGGTGAGGCGTCGGCAGGTTTCCAGGTCGCGATCGGGTCCGTGAATTCGGACTCTCCGCCGGTGCCCTCCACCTCGGGCCAGCCGAAGTTGCCGCCGGGTTCGACCCGGTTCAGCTCGTCGAGATTGTGGTGGCCGAACTCGGAGACGTAGAGCTGACCCTTCTCGTCCCAGGCGAGTCCCTGCGGGTCCCGGAACCCCCAGCTGTACACGGGAGAGCCCTCGATCGGGTTGCCCGGCGCGGCCTTGCCCGCCGACGTGACTCGCAGGATCTTGCCGCCCAGGTCGTCGCGGTCCTGGGCCCTCGAACGGTCGTCGGCTTCACCGGTCGTCACGTAGAGCATGCCGTCCGGGCCGAACCTGATCCGCCCGCCATTGTGGATCTCACCGCTGGGGATGCCGGTCAGGATCGGCTCGGGCGGGGCCGCCGAGTCCAGGCGCAGCCGGCCCACCCGGCTGTCCTCCGCGGTGGTGTAGTAGACGTAGACCCAGCCGTCCCGTTCGTATGAAGGCGAGACCGCCACTCCCTGCAACCCGGCCTGCCTGGTCGGCTCGGCGATCTCCCGGATCGTCCGAACGTCCGTGAGCTGTCCGTCCGCGGTGACCTTCCGCAGACGGCCGGTCTCCCGCTCGGTGACCAGCGCCGACCCGTCGGGGAGGAACGCCAGGTCGAAGGGGAGCCGCAGCCCGCTCACCACCGGCTCCACGGCCGCCGGTTTCGCCTCCGGCGCGTCGTGGACGGTCGGGCGCGCCCACCAGCCGAAGAAGGAACCGTAGGAGTAGACCCCGACGGCAGCCGCCACCACCAGCAGACCGGCCGAGCCGAACACGATTATTCGTCGCCATCGCACGCCGCGATCTTAGAAATCGCCCGATGGGCCATCCACCTCAGGACAGTGACCGTGAAATGAAGAATTGGCTCTGCGAGCTGGAGTCCGGCCCGTCACTCACCAGCCGGGCGGAACCCGGTCCTGCGGTCCGCCGGAGTCCTTCGCCCCGGCTTCCTCCAACCGCACTCGCTCGGCCACGAGCGGGTCGGCCGAGTCCGAGACCAACTCCGCGATGCGCAGAGTGCACTCCCACTCCGACAACCTGCCTTTGATCACCACCAGATACGACTCCCGATCAGCGAAGCGGTACACCTGGCGTCGCTTCTCCACGATGCTCTTGCTCGGCAGATACGTGTGGAGGGCAGCGTGTAGCTCCTCCAGCGCCTGGTCCTTCGTCTCCTGCCCTCGGCAGATGAACTCGGTCCTGTACACGTCGCTGTAGTACTCGGCGATCACAGCCCAGTTGCCCATACTCACTCTCCCTCGGTGCACCGCCAGTCATCCACAGCTCAGCCGCCAGGACAAGAGCGTTGCGGACCAAGGGAGTTGATGGCCCTACGGCAGCCTGCCAGCCGGATCCGCCCTAGCCCTGAACTCCCGCCAGGATCCGGCCCGCAGGCCGCGCGTCGGGGGCGAGATAGCGGGCGTACCACTCGCGTTCCTGCGGCGAGATGGTGCTGCGGGTGCCGGTGGAGTCGAAGCGGATGTAGCGCGCGCGGACGGTGGCGTGCTCGCCGCGGTCCGACGTGATGCGGGTGACGAGCGACAGGCTGGCCCGTCCGACCTTCTCCGCCTGGAGGGACATTCCGACCTCGGCCAGCGTCCACGGCAGGGGCATGGTGAAGCTGGCCTGAACGTTCGCGGTGCCCCAGTAGGACTCGATGCCGAGTTCGTCCCGGAGGGTCCACACCCATTCGACGGCCGTGTCCTCCGCGTACTGGATGATCGACAGGTTGTGCACGTTGCCGTAGATGTCCGCGTCGCTCATCCGGATGCGCCGCCGAGTCGTGAACGTTTCCATGGGGTTTCCTGATCAGAAAAGGGTCAGCCCACAAAGGACATGACCGGTCGTACGTGAGGGGTTCGAGTGGCTACGGCCGGCCAGTGGCAGGCCCTGAGCAAGCCGACGCGGGGGCTGGACGACCGCCGCCAAAAGGCCGTGCGAGCAACGTCGTCGGTGCCCGCCGTACCAACTCCCGTGAGCAGGCACGAGAAACCTTGGACGATCTTGTCTACCAGAGCAGGACGAACCTTTATGCCCGTTTCGCGCCCAGGAACTGTCCATCCATCAGGAAAGGTGAACTCCAACGCGACTCACTTGGCATGTGCGGGTCCCTGGCTCGCGTTCCACGCGTTCCCGGCGTCGACGAGGCTCACCGGAGCCCCTGATCGGGCCGTGGCCACAGTGAGCGACGCAACGCCGCACTCCCTCTCGCGTACCACTCCACCGGCCCGGTGGAGAATGCGCAGCATCGCGGAGTTGTCCGCCAGGACGTCCGCGTGGACACGGGGGACATCGGCCTGCTCCGCCAGGCACAACAGACGTTCGGTAAGCGCGGTCCCCAGGCCCTGACGCTGCCAGGCGTCCTCGACCAGCACGGCCAGATGCACTTCTCGGCCGCCGTGGTCCTCCGGGCCGCGGGCCAGCATCCCCATGGCGACGGGGCTCCCCGAGTCGGACTGCGCGAGCAGGGTATGGCTGGAGCTGGGCTCCAGGAGCCGGTTCAGCATGCTCGCCGGGAGCCTGCGAAGGGGAGACAGGTACCGCTGGTACAGCGAGCGCTGCGAGCAGCGGTCGTGCAGCTCCTGGACCAGGCAGCCGTCCTGCGGAGTCGCCACCCGGGTCTGCCAGAGCCGGGTGGCGGCCAGGACCGGCGTGTCAGGGGTGGGCGGCAACCAGGAGTCCTTGAGCCGCTGTCGGGTCAGATCCTGTTCTATCGCCGGATGGAGTGCATGGCATGCCGACTCGTCGCCTCGAACAGTCACGGCGGAGCAGCCCCTTTCGATGGACCGTGCCCCTTCGCGCGGTGAGCGGAGAATGAGAGGACTCGGTGCCCCCTCGTCGTACCGGTCATTTCGCGACGGCGGCGTTCGCCGTGCCTGGCCGTCACCCGTACGAGCTATCGGACAGTCGCGGCTCAGAGCGCGGCGCCTTACCGGCTCAGACGTCGTGGAAGTGGTCTCGGTAGTCCAGGCAGCCGCTCCGGGCCGTTCCCTTGCGACGGTGGCTGACGGTTCCCGGGAAGGGGGCACTGGGCGTGACTCCTTGGTCGGCGGTCGTCGCCGTACCGTGGAATTCATGAGCGATCGAGAGCAGGTCAGGGCGAGTGCGCGGGAACAGATCCGCGAATTCCTCGCGACCCGCCGAGCCCGGTTGACCCCCGAGCAGGCAGGTCTGCCGGTCTTCGGTGGTAGCCGACGGGTCAAGGGACTGCGCCGTGAGGAGGTGGCGACGCTGGCGGGTATCAGCGTCGAGTACTACATCCGCCTGGAGCGCGGCGATGCCACCGGTGTGTCCGAATCGGTCCTCGACGGCATCAATCACGCGTTGCAGCTCAACGAGGCGGAACGCGCGCACCTGCGCGACCTGCTCAACGCCGGGGTTGCCCGCCGACCCTCGTCGCCCGCGGCACACCCCGCACTGCGGGCTCCGGTCCAGCGCATTCTCGACTCGATGGCCACGACCGCGGCGGTCGTGTTCACCGGGCGCCTCGACGTCATCGGCACCAACGCCCTCGGCCGGGCGCTCTACGAGCCGATGTACGTGGCCCCGGGACGGCCGGTCAACACCGCCCGCTTCGTGTTCCTGGACCCGGCGGCGCGTACCTTCTGGCGCGACTGGGACAAGATCGCGGACTACTCGGCCGGACTGCTGCGAGCCGAGGCCGGGCGAACGCCCTTCGACGCACAGCTCACCGCCCTGATCGGGGAGTTGTCCACCCGCTGCGAGGACTTCCGGGGCCGCTGGGCCCGCCATGACGTGCGCTCGTACGCCACCGGCGTCAAACGCGTACACCATCCTGTCGTGGGTGACGTCGAGCTCGCGTACGAGTCCACGCGGCTGGCGGATCCCGGCCAGATGCTGCTCATGTACACGCCCGAGCCGGACAGCCCGTCGGAGGACGCGCTGCGGATGCTCGCCAGCTGGGCGGCATCGAAGCCCGGCGCCGGGCAGCCGTACACGGCCGACGACCCGCACTCCACTGGTGCCGATCCCGGCTGATCGCTGGACGGCCGATCGCGCGGGCTACGGAAACCCGGGCGGAGCAGAGACCACCACGCACCACGGCGCCGTCGAGCGTCGCGCGCCACCGCTCCATCACGCCACCGAGCGCCGCGAACCATGGCGTCGCTCGCGGGATGCCGTCTTCGGCGTTCACGTGGCACTCGCGCACCCCCCACCCCCTTCTACTCGAACACACGTTCCCAAGGAGACCGGCTCATGAGCACCGTGCAATACCGGACCGCCCTCGACCGCCCGGCGTTCTTCGTCGGTGGCACCTGGCTCGCCCCCAGCACCGACGAACACCATGTGGCGTTGGAGGCTGCCACCGAGGTACCCATCGGGACCGCCGCGATGGCCGGCCCGGCCGACATCGACGCCGCCGTCGCCGCCGCCCGCGCCGCCCTCGACAGCGGGCCCTGGGGCCGCAGCGCCGCGGCCGAGCGCGCCGAGGTCATGCGCCGTTTCGCCGACGCGTGGGAGAAGCGAGCAGATCTCGCGACCACCCTCGTGAGCCGCGAGAACGGCATGCCCATCGCTCTGTCGCGGCAGACCAACGGGCTCGGGCCGGCCGGTCATCTGCGCCGCAACGCCGACCTCATCGAGAAGTTCCCCCTGGAGGCCCCTCGCCTCAGCATGCGGGGAGCCACCATCGTGCGCCGCGAACCCGTCGGCGTCGTCGCCGCGATCACTCCCTGGAACTTCCCGCTCGGGCTGGCTCTGAGCAAGCCCGCCCCGGCCCTCGCCGCCGGCTGCACCGTCGTACTCAAGCCGTCACCGGAAACCGCGCTCGACAGCTACCTGTTGGCGGACGCCGCCATCGAGGCCGGGTTGCCCGCGGGTGTGCTCAACATCGTGCTCGCCGATCGGCCGGCCAGTGCCTACCTCGTGAGCCATCCCGGTGTCGACAAGGTCGCCTTCACCGGCTCCACCGCGGCCGGTCGTGCGATCGCCGCCGAGTGCGGGCGCCTGGTCCGTCGCTGCACACTGGAACTCGGCGGCAAGTCCGCCTCGATCGTGCTCGACGACGCCGACCTCGACACGTTCGTCGCCGGGCTGGACGCCGCCTCCTTCATGAACAACGGCCAGACCTGCACACTCCAGTCCCGCATCCTCGCGCCGCGCTCACGCTTCGGCGAGGTCGTCGAGGCCGTGGCCGGCTTCGCCGCCGGCATGGTCGTCGGCGATCCACTGGATCCGGCGACGACCTGCGGCCCGATGGCCAGCAAGGCCCACCAGGAACGCGTGCTGGGCCACATCCGCACAGCCATTGCGTCGCCGGCCAGGCTGATCACCGGCGGTGGGCGGCCCGCGGGACACGAGCGCGGCTGGTTCGTCGAGCCCACGGTCTTCGCCGACGTGGACAACGCCGACCGGCTCGCCCGCGAGGAGGTGTTCGGACCGGTCCTCGCCATCATTCCGTACGACGACGAGGCCGACGCCGTGCGGATCGCCAACCACTCCGAGTACGGTCTCGCCGGGTCCGTCTGGACCGCCGACGAGGCGCGCGGCGTGGACGTGGCCCGCCGGGTGCGCACCGGCACGATCGGCGTCAACTACTACGCGATCGACTTCGACTCACCGTTCGGCGGCCTGAAGGCCAGCGGTATCGGGCGCGAGTACGGCCCCGAGGGACTCAGCAGCTACCTGGACCACAAGTCCATCTACACCAGCGCCGCGCAACTGCCCTCCTGAACGAGTATTTAGCACCCCTCCCGCACATGGCCCTCGCTTTTGTCAAATGAACGTTCATTCCTTACTATCGAAGGGTGCGCACCCGAGACCCTGAAGCCAAGAAGAAACAGCTGTTCGAAGCCGCTCTCGCCGAGTTCGCCGCGTTCGGCCTGGCCGGAGCCCGGGTGGACCGTCTCGCGGAGCGGGCTGGGATCAGCCCAGGGCTCGTCTATTCGTTCTACAAGGGCAAGGCTGAGCTGTACGACGCCCTGTTCGAGGACATCGTGGAACTGACGGTGTCCTCGGTGCCGATCGACGCCGACCATCTGCCCGAATACGCGGGCGCCCTCCACGACATCGGGACCCAGCACCCGGACGTGGTCCGCTTCCTGGCCTGGTACTACCTCGAACGCGGCCAAGGCGCCCAGCACGCGAGCGTCGCGGCGGCCATGGCCGAGAAGGTCTCAGCAATCCGTGACGCACAGGAACGCGGCACAGTGACCGGCGAGCTGTCCGCGGAGCGGATCCTCGCCCTCGTCCTCACCCTGGCCAACATGTGGCAGCAGGCCGGAGAGGACGTGCCCGCACTGGTGCCCGCCGCGTCCCGGCGCGAAGTCGTGGTGCAGGCCGTGGCCAAGCTCGTCGACCCCTGACCCTGGACCCGGCGGCCGGCCGGTCGTTCCAGGTGGCGGGTGCGTGAACTCAGGCGGAGGTTCGAACGCGGGTCAGGGCGCCTGTGGTGAGGGTGGCGATCATCTCCTGGAGAGTGGGGCCGGAGTGCATGCCTAGGGCGGCGAGAGAGAAGCCGGCGTCGTACGCGGTGAGCATGGCCCGCGACGGACGGGAGTGGGTCCACACCACGCCGATGGTCATGATCGTCGATGCGGCCAACTGCGCGGCGCGGTCGCCCAGTTCAGGGAGGTGGACCGGAGCCAGGGCCGCAAGTGACTCGACATCGGCGACGGCTGCCCTCTTGAAGCGGGCGGCCGCGACTTCAGGGGACGCGTTGTGTTCCAGTACGCCGGCCTGCGCGCTGAGCAGATCACACGACACCCGGCGCTCGGCGAGGGAGGCCGTGACGACGGAGGCGAACCGTTCGCACCGCTCGTCCACCGGCGCGTCCGCGTCCACCCCGGCAGCCGGCAACGGCGCCAGTCGCTCCGTCCACTCCTTCCGGTCGTGATCAAACAGCTCCAGAAGGATCGCCTCCCGCGACTCGAAGTAGCGCAGCACGTTCGACTTGCGAGCCCCACACGACGGCTCAGCTCGTTCAGACTGACCGCACTCACGGGCATCTCATCGAGCATCGCAACCGTGACGTCGAGGAACGCACGCCGACGGACGGCCCGTTGCTCGTCGATGCGCGCAGTACGCCGCCGGCGCCGCGGCCCGGGCCCAGGCGGAGTCCGACGAGAAGTGGCGTCCGCTCTCCGAGTCCGTCTGGGACTGAGCACCTCCTGAATGCCCACAGGGGCCCAGGTGACAGCCGGGCCCCTCTCACCCTGCCGGGAGCTGTTTCGCCAGGTCAGCACCCTGACATCTGTCAGGGACGCGATGTCCCGGGCACGGTCTACCGTTCCAGGCGCCGGCTCGGGGACCTCATGACCGCGAGCGTTGCGGCAAAGGGCCGACCAGTGGGCGCTCCCAGCGCTTCGACCAAGGAGAAGACATGCGCAGTATCCGCCGGATCTTCAGCGTGGGAACGGCCGCGCTCGTGCTCGGGGCAGGGCTCATGGCCGGTTCTTCCGGTACGGCTCAGGCGGCGGCGTCGGACTGCGCGGGAGGTGCGAAAGGCTTCACCGACATCCCGGACAGTCTCAGCGGACGCGGTGTGGCGGGGGCCGGGGCAGTCATAGCCAACTTCGGCGGCACTCCGTGGGCCGTCGCCTCGTACGAGATGCACACCGGCAACGTCGGCGGCACACCAATGGGGTGGGGCGTCCTGAGCACCAGCTCCAGCATCTGGGGCCCCAGTGCCATCGGGTGGGTCTGGATGGATGTCACCAACGACGGCCAGAACTCGTGGATCCAGTGCGGCCCGTTCACTACGTCCGCAAGCGGCGCCAGGATCACCACCCCGGCCTACCCGACCAGCAACTCGGCGAGTCGGGCCTTCCGTGTCTGCGCGCAGGTGACCAGTGCCTCCCCCGTCAGCGGTATCACCTGCACCCCCTGGTGGTAATCCCCCGATCCTGTACAGCGGCACTCCACTTCACTTCTGCACGTACACCGATTCGTCCGCGTAGCGCTCCTGTTCCAGGTTGTCGAGCATGAACTCGGCGAGGTCGGCCCGGGAGATCCGGCCGAGGATGGATTTGCCTCGGTAGTCACCATGCCGGTAGGCGCCGGTGGTGGGGCCGAACGTGAGGGTGGGCGGCTGGACGATCGTGTACGTGAGGCCGGAGGCGCGCACCAGGGCGTCCTGGCGCTCCTTGGCCAGGAAGCCGGAGCGGGCGAGGAGACGGACCGCGCCCAGCAGGCCTCGCATCGCGGGGTTGAGTTGGCGTCGGCTGATGGCGCTGGTGCCGAATCCGGTGAGCGCCTCCAGGCGTCGTACGCCGGTGTTCCGCATCGCGGTGACGATGGTGCGGGTGCCTGTGTCGCAGACGGCGTCGCCGAGGCTGATGATCGCCGCTTGAGCTCCGGAGAGGGCCTTCTCCAAGGCCGGTACGTCGTCGAGTTCAGCGACCGCTACCGTCAGATTCGCATGTCGGAGCGTGATGTTGGAGGGGTCGCGGGTGACGGCGATGACCTCGTGGCCCCTCCGCAGCGATTCGGGGAGGAGCACGCGGCCGACACTGCCGCTGGCGCCAAAGACGGTGATCCTCATGACTGTGCCTTCTCCAGGTCCTTGACGTAGGTCTTCTACTGCGGCTCGCCGGTCAGGAGGCTGAGGGCAGGCTGGTGATGCCGAGTTGCAGAAGCATGGCGAGGACGTCCTCGACGAAGGTCGCCTCAGCGATCTTGCCGTCGTGGACGCGGTAGACGCCCACGCCGTTCCACTTGGCCGCCTTGCCCGTGGCGGGCACGCCCATGAACGGACCTGTGTTGACACCGCTGTTGGTGAACAGCGCGACGACGGTGTCGCCCTCCGCCAGGAACCGCTGCGGCTCCAGGCGCATGCCGGTGAAGGCCCCGGCGGCGTTGGCCTCGGCGAACTCCCTGAATTTCGCCGGGCCGTGGTACTCGCCGAGGCTGCCCCCGCGCCAGACCATGTCCTTGGCCCAGTACTTCTCCAGGGCGGAGAGGTCTCCCTTGTTCAAGACGTCGTCGATGAATTCCTGGACGACGGTGATGTTGTCCTGTGCGCTCATGTTGGTGCCCCTGTGGTTGGTGGATCAGGCGGAGAGACGGGCGTTGAACCAGGACGCGACGCGCTCGGCGACGGCGTGGCCGGTGTTGGGGGCCATGTTGTTGAAGCCGTGGACGCCATCGGGCCAGACGTCGAGGTCGGCGTGGTTGCCGGCGGCCTGCCAACGGGCTGACATGAACAGGCTGTCGTCCAGCAGCCAATCGAGCGAGCCGACCGTGAACAGGGCAGGCGGCAGGTTGTCCAGCTTCGCGAAGAGCGGGGAGACGGACGGGTCGCGCCGCTGTTCGGCATCGAGGTCGGGGAAAGCGTTGTCGACGAAGCCGCGGATCCAGTGACGGGGCAGGACGAGGGTGGTGTGGTCGGCGAGGCGGCGGCTGGGAGTGCCGCTGACGTCGTACGCGCCGTAGACCAGACTGATCGCGGCGATGCGCTCGGCCACCTCGGGGTGCTCGTCACGCAGCCGCAGCAAGGTCACGGCCGCCAGGTGTCCGCCGGCCGAGGCACCGTGCAGCAGGAGCCGGTCGGTGCCGAACTCCGCGACGGCGTTCTCGGCGACCCACAGGGCTCCCGCCATGCAGTCGTCGATCGGGGCGGGCACGGGATGCTCGGGGGCGAGCCGGTAGTCGATGCTGACGGTCGCGATCCGCGAGTGCTCGGCGTAGTAGTCGTTGATCCAGTCATCTTCCTGAGGCGTGCCGATGCACCAGCCGCCGCCATGAATGTCGATCATGACGGCCTTCACCGGGCCCTCGGGCCGGATGATCCGCAGTACGAGATCCCCGCCCGGCCCCGGGATGGTCCGCTCGCTCACCGACTGCTTCACATCGCGGCTGAGTGCGAAGTCCGCGCCACGAACCGCCGCCAGGCCTTCGCCGGTGGTGACATCCGGATACTGCATCGACTCGGCGATCTGCTGGTTGACGGCGGCGAGTTCGGCCGCGTCGGGGTTCGGGACGAATCCGTCGGAGCTGGTCATGGAGCTGTCTCCTTCACTGGCACGGCCGCCACCAGCGGCCCTGCGGGTGTCTCGTTACCTTGTCGAGCACGGGACATGTAGACGATTGATTTCATTCCTGCGCGTACCGGGCATCCGGTTGCGCACGGGTCGGGAAGCTGCCGCACCGCCGCTCACCCCGCGCGCAGAGGTCAAGCGCCGGACTCCGTCAGGCCTTGAAGGTGACGCCGATCAGCCGTTCGCTCTCCGTCCACAGGCGTGCACCCTGCTCCGGGTCGTCCGCGCCGCGGGGGAGCTTGGCCGGCTTCGGCGTGCCGGAGGTCTGGTCGCGCCCCGAGGGGCCGATGAACTGCCCGTTCGTCACCCCGGCGGCGGTGGCGGCGTACAGCGAAGGCCACGCGGCGCCCTCGGGCGAGCCCATGAGCAGACGCTCGGCGATCGGGGTGAACACCTTGGCCAGGGCTCCGTTGCCGTGCTGCTGGAGGTTGGTCATCGCGGCCCCTGGGTGAACCGCCAAGGCCTTGAGGGATGTGTCGGCGCTGCGCCGGGCGAGTTCGAGGGTGTAGACGATGTTGGCGCGCTTGGACTTGGCGTAGGCACCCATGCCGCTGTAGCGCTTCTCGCTCATCAGGTCCTGGAGCCGGCCCATGGGCCAGCGCGCGGCGATCGCACTGACTGTGACCACGCGAGGGGCCGGGGAGCGGAGAACGGCGGGCCACAGTTGCGCGTCGAAGGCGAAGTGGCCGAGGTGGTTGGTACCGAAGGTCATCTCGAACCCGTCGCGCGTGGTCTGACGGGTGGGCAGGTTCATCACCCCGGCGTTGTTGAACAGCAGGTCGATCGTCTCGGTCTCGGCGATGCGCGAGGCCGCGTCCCGGATCGACGCGAGATCCGACAGGTCCACCACCAGCGTGTCGGTCTCGGCCTTCGGTGCGACGGCGAGCACCTGCCGCACCGCTCGGTCGAGGTTCGCCCGGCTGCGTCCGGCGAGGATGATGCGCGCGCCGTGCGTCGCGAGCACGCGTGCGGTCTCCAGCCCGATGCCGCTGTTGCCGCCCGTGATCAGGGCCGTACGCCCGGTCTGGTCGGCGATCGAATCCGGGGTCCAGTGACTCACCGCGATCATGCTCCCTTACTGAATGATTTTTCAATACCAATGTTGTGGACGGGTCGGAGCTTTGTCAAATGAACGTTCATTAGTTACGCTCGACGGATGTGTACCGGGTATCCAGAGGCCAGGAAGCAGCTGTTCCGCCAGGCTGCGCCGGTGGAGTTCACCGAGTCCGGCCGAGCGGGAGCCCTGATCGACCGGACGGCCGGACGTGCGGTTGCCAGGACCCACCCGGGACCCGCCGGGTCAGTCGCGCTCGTCCACGCCCTCCGAGGCAGTGTCCTCTCGCTGCTGAACTGACGTCGTGTCGCGCACGCACGCTCGTTGTACGGGCGTACGTCGGCAGACAGGCGCAACTGGCGCCGGATGCTGACATCCACCCGGGCGTCCGTTGTCCACCGGCCCAAGTGACCGGTTCCGGGCCGGTCAGCCCGGTTCCGTGGCGGCCGATGCGGGGGTGCGCCGGGTCTGCGCGAGATGGAGAGCGATGTGACGGCCGAGGATCGTCGATATCCCCGAACGGGGAGCACGGGCTAAGAACAACTCGGGTGCGTCAATCGGTCGCGTCAATTCGTGTCACGACAAGGAGGAGGGAGGACATCATCGGATGAGTACGGCCACCGCGGCTGCGAGGAAGAGCACTCCTGCGGTAAGGAGGGGAACGAAACGGGATCGGCTGTGCTTTCCGGTGCACACCCTTGCGCTTTCCGGCAGTTCGGGGAGGTAGACAACCGGTACAGACGTTCCGAGGTCCAGGGCCAGGCTCGCCCCGGTCATCGGGGGCGAGAACCTTACACGTCGGCCTTGCCGGTTGGTGAACTCGACGACGGGCGCCGGGTGATCGTCCGACGGCGCCTGCGCCTGGTCCACCACCACTCCCTCGGCGCGTACGCCGTACCGACGCAGCCGTCCCTCCATCCGCACCTCGCGCACCCCAAACCACAGAGCCCCCAGCCCCGGCAACGCCAGCAGCCCGGCACCGATCACTTCATCCGTCATCCGCCCCTCCTCTCGCTCGCGCGTCGCCGCAAAGAACGGGCCGCACACCAGAATGACGCGGCACCCGGTCCGGCGGTTCACAAAGTGACGCGAGCACACCGTCCACCCGCGCTCATCGACGCGAGGTGGCAATCACGCCTCTGGAGCGAACGGGTTGCCGTGTCCGGGAAGCCGGCCCTCCGGGGGCACATACCTCAGCCGTCCGCTCCCGTCGGTCACCATCGTGAATCCGGCGGCATCCAACTGGGCGGCGCACTTGGCGTCGTAGTGCCGACGGACGACGATCCCGACGGGCAGCAGGACGATGAGTGCGGCCCACACGCTCACGGCGATGGCGACGCCGACGGTACTGTCCGCGAACCTGTAGCCGCAGGTCGCGACGCTCACGGTGATGACGACCGCCGCGATCGCCACCCGCTGTCTGTCGGTGAATTGACGAGTGAGGTCGAACAGCATGCGGGCCTTGAGGAGTTCGACCGTCTCGGGCACGACGGGCGGCAGCGAGAGGCCCTCGTTCGCGTCCGGGTATCGCTGCCGGTTCTGCGCGGCGCGCTCCCGGGCCTGCGGACTGGGATCGGGCACCACGCTCAGCACGACCTTGTCGCCGGTCTGCCACAGATCCTCGTACGCGTACCCGAACTCCTCGGCGATGAGGGCGAGTCGGGCGGCTCCCTTCGCCGTCATCATGCCGAGGGTGAGCTGTACCGGCTCCCCGCTCTCCATCTCCCGCAGCATTCTCCGCACGTACTTCTTGCTCACCGACTGCCCCCCGTCACCCATAATCCCGACAGTCTGTCACCCGAGCAAGTTGCGGTTGTGGCTGCGAAGCGGAACTGAGACGTACGGCGATGTCACAGGTTCCGTTGCTGTGCGAAGGGGCCGCTCAGGGCTGCCCATTGCAGGAGCAGGATGGTCTTGCCGTCGGTTATGCGGTTGTCGCGGGTCATGGCCAGGGCTTCGGTGAAGGGCAGTTCGAGGACCTCGATGTCCTCGCCGTCCTCCTCCAGCCCGCCACCGGCACCGGTCCGGTCGGCGGGAGTGTAGGAGGCGGCGAAGAAGTGGAGGCGTTCGGTGACGGAGCCTGGGCTCATGTAGGCGTCGGTGATGTGGGTGAGCGGGCCGAGGGTGACGCCGAGTTCCTCGATGCTCTCCCGGCGGATCGCGGTGTGCGGATCATCCGCGTCGAGCAGTCCTGCCGCGGCTTCGATGAGCATGCCGTCAGGGTGGTCGTTCACGTAGGCCGGATAGCGGAACTGGCGGGTGAGCAGCACGCAGCCGCGTGCCGTGTCGTAGGGGAGGACGACGGCTCCGTTGCCACGGTCGTAGGTCTCGCGTTGCTGGGTCTCCCAACGGCCGTCGCTGCGGCGGTAGTCGAAGGTGGTACGGCGCAGGACGTGCCAGCCCCGGGATGTCAACTCGACGTCGCGGACCCGGACATCGGGGTTGCGGCGCAGGTCGCGTCCGACTTGGTCGAGACCGGTTCGGCCGCGATGGTCGGGACTGTCGATGCCGGGGCGGCTCACACGGTCTCCTGTGAGGTGCGGCGGGGGACCTCGGCCACGTCGTGGTAGACGGGCAGGCCGCGACGGCGGGCGGTGGCGACGTCCTGGTCGGCGCCGGCCGAGTCGCCGGGCAGGCGGAGCACGGCGTCGCAGTGGGTGAGCAGACGGTCGGCGGTCGGGTAGAGCACCTGGTCCGCGAGGGGGTCCGTAGGCCCCGCGCCGGCGGATCGGAGGACGGGTAGAGCGATCCACTCCCCGATGACGGGGAGATGTCCGGCGGCGAAGACGGGCCAGGCGGCGGCTTCCAGGCGAGCGAGGTTGGCGGCCATGGCCTGCGGGGATCCGCCGGTGCCGGATCGGTAGGGCCCGGCGATGAGGATGAGCATGGGCTTGTCGGTCATGAGGCGCTACGATACATGCAGAAACGTGCAAGAACAGGAGAGAGTGTGCATGCTGGCTGCTGAACGACGCGATCACCTGCTCGGCCTGCTCGCCCGCGAGGGCAAGATCGTCGCCAAGGACGTCGCCGCCGAGCTGGGCATTTCCGAGGACAGCGTGCGACGTGATCTGCGCGATCTCGCGGCCGAGGGGCTGTGCCAGCGGGTCTACGGCGGCGCACTGCCCGTGTCCCCGGCGGTGGTGGACTACGCCGCCCGGCAGAGTGTGGCCCCGGAGGGCAAGGAAAGGGTCGCTTCGGTGGCCGCGGGGCTGGTGCGGCCGGGTGGCTCACTGATCCTCGACGGAGGGACCACCGCCCTCGCCGTGGCCCACGCGCTCCCGCGGGACCTCGCCTGCACGGTGATCACCCACAGTCCGACGATCGCCGCGGCCCTGCTGGACCATCCGCAGGCGGAGCTCTTCCTGATCGGGGGCCGCGTCTTCAAGCACTCGGCGGTCACCTGCGGTGCCGCCGCGGTCGAGGCAGCGCAGAACATCTCCGCCGACCTCTGCCTGCTCGGCGTCACCGGCGTGCACCCCGAGGCGGGCCTGACCACCGGAGACGCCGAGGAGGCGGCGATGAAGCGCGCCCTGTCAGCGCGGGCCGCGGACACCTACGTCCTCGCCTCCTCCGAGAAGATCGGCACGGCCTCCCAGTTCCGCGTCCTGCCCTGGCAGAAGGTCAGCGGACTGATCACCGACGCCGATCCCCACGACCCGGCCATCGAGCAGCTCAGGACGCTCGGCGTGGAGATCCTCACAGCCACCTGACGGACCGACGACCTTGAGGCCGCGGCTCTCCTGCATGAACAGGGCAGCCTTCCTCACCGTCAGAGCCCGGCTGAAGGAGCCTCCACGGCCAGGTGAGATGCGGGGCCGGAGGGGGGCTCAGTGCCCGTGTCAGCGCCGACAGCCCTCTCGGAGTGAGTGCTTGACGGGCCATCAGGTCGTGGGGATGTCGCACCTCGACGGCTTCCGTTCTCCGGGGCGGGTCGCCTCGGAACCGCTCCCCCTCCCCGCCATCGGGAACCCGCCGTCCACATCGCTCGCGAGCGATGTCGTAAAGAAGTTGTGTCCGACGGGTTGCCGAGCCGTTGATTCATTACTTAAATCAACACCTGAACTAAGCGTCGTCTCAACAGTTTTGGGCTTTCTCAGACCTCTCGGGCTGCTGGCCGGAGGTCTCTGTACCGCGCGCTCGACAGATTCACCAGCTCCATGCTTCTCCCTCTTCGGGTCGTCATGGCGGCCCGCCCTTCACACCCGCACGGAGTCAACGTATGAGACTCAGATCCCTGGGGATCGCGCTCGCCACAGCGGCGGCGCTCGTGACCATCCCCTCCCAGATACCGGCCGCCGCGGCCGAAGTACCGCTCTCACAAGGCAGAACCGCCACTTCCTCCTCCACCGAGAACGCCGGCACACCCGCCGCAGGCGCGGTCGACGGTGACAACGGAACCCGGTGGTCGTCGGCGCGTACCGACGCGCAGTGGCTCCAGGTCGACCTGGGGACGTCGGCCACGCTGAGCAGGGTCGTTCTCAACTGGGAGGCGGCCTACGGCAAGGACTACAAGATCCAGGTCTCCGACAACGGGAGCTCCTGGTCCGACGTCAAGTCCGTCACCGGCGGCGACGGCGGCACCGACACGCTCGACGTCTCGGGCCAGGGCCGTTACGTCCGTATGCAGGGCGTGTCCCGTGCCACCGAATACGGCTACTCCCTCTGGGAGTTCCAGGTCTTCGGCACCTCCGGCACCGGCAATCCCCCGGCCGGCGACTGCTCGACCGCCAACGCCGCGCAAGGCAAGGCGGCCACCGCGTCCTCCACGGAGAACGCGGGCACGCCCGCCGCGAGCGCCTTCGACGGTGACGCCGGCACCCGCTGGTCCAGCCAGGCGTCCGATCCTCAGTGGGTACGGGTGGACCTCGGCTCGCAGCAGAACATCTGCAAGGTCGACCTGAGCTGGGAGGCCGCCTACGGCAGGGAGTTCACCATCCAGGCCTCGGCCAACGGCCAGGACTGGACGACCCTGAAGTCCGTCACCAACGGCACCGGCGGCACCGCCTCCTACGACGTCAGCGGCTCGGGCCGCTATGTCCGGATCAACGGCACTGTCCGCGGAACCGGCTACGGCTACTCACTGTGGGAGGTCGCGGTCCACACCGGCACCGGCGGCACCCCGCCCGTAGAGGGCGGCGGTGATCTGGGCCCCAACGTCATCGTCGTGGACCCGAACACCCCCGATCTGCAGGCCAAGTTCGACCAGGTCTTCACGCAGCAGGAGTCCAACCAGTTCGGCTCCGGCCGCTACCAGTTCCTGATGAAGCCGGGCACCTACAACGGCATCAACGCGCAACTGGGCTTCTACACCTCGATCTCCGGGCTCGGTCTCAACCCCGACGACGTGAAGATCAACGGTGACATCACCGTGGACGCGGGCTGGTTCAACGGCAACGCCACCCAGAACTTCTGGCGTTCGGCGGAGAACCTGTCGATCAAGCCCGTCAACGGCACGGACCGCTGGGCGGTGGCGCAGGCCGCGCCGTTCCGCCGGATCCATGTCGAGGGCGGCCTCAACCTCGCACCGGCGGGCTATGGTTGGGCCTCCGGCGGCTACATCGCCGACTCGAAGATCGACGGCACGGTCGGCCCGTACTCGCAGCAGCAGTGGTACACCCGCGAGAGCTCGGTCGGCGGCTGGACCAACGGCGTGTGGAACATGACGTTCTCCGGTGTGCAGGGCGCTCCGGCGACGAACTTCGACTCCGGTCCGTACACGACGCTGGACACCACGCCCGTCTCGCGTGAGAAGCCGTTCCTGTATCTGGACGGCAACGAGTACAAGGTGTTCGTGCCCGGCAAGCGGACGAACGCGCGGGGTGTGTCCTGGCCGGCGAACGCGGGCGGCACCTCGCTCCCGCTCAGCCAGTTCTACGTCGTGAAGGCCGGTGCGACCGCCGCGACCATCAACGCGGCGCTGGCCCAGGGCCTCAACCTCCTGTTCACGCCCGGGGTCTACCACCTCGACCAGACGATCAACGTGAACCGCGCGAACACCGTCGTCCTCGGGCTCGGCCTGGCCACGATCGTCCCCGACAACGGCGTGGACGCGATGCACGTCGGCGACGTCGACGGGGTCAGGCTGGCGGGCTTCCTCATCGACGCCGGTGCCGCCAGGTCCGACACCCTGCTCCAGGTCGGCGCGCCCGGCTCCTCGGCCGACCACGCCGCCAACCCGACCACCGTGCAGGACGTGTTCATCCGTATCGGCGGTGCCGGTCCCGGCCTGGCCACCCACTCGATGGTCATCAACAGCGACGACGCGATCATCGACCACACCTGGATCTGGCGGGCCGACCACGGTGAAGGAGTCGGCTGGGAGACCAACCGCGCCGACTACGGACTGGAGGTGAACGGCGACGACGTACTCGCCACCGGCCTGTTCGTCGAACACTTCAACAAGTACGACGTGGTCTGGAGCGGCGAACGCGGGCGGACGATCTTCTTCCAGAACGAGAAGGCCTACGACGTGCCGAACGCCGCCGCCGTCACCCATGACGGCATCGTCGGGTACGCCGCCTACAAGGTCGCCGACAGCGTCAACGTCCATGAGGCGTGGGGACTTGGCAGTTACTGCAACTTCACGTCCGATCCGTCGATCGTCCAGCACCACGGGTTCCAGGTGCCGGTCAAGTCGGGCATCAAGTTGCACAGCATCCAGGTCGTCTCGCTGGGCGGGAAGGGGCAGTACGCCCACGTCGTCAACGACACGGGCGCACCCACCTCGGGATCGGACACCATCCCCTCGAAGATCACGAGCTTCCCGTGACACCTGGCCACACCCGGCCACACCCGCTGACCGTATGACGGTCGGCTGAACGGCACGATCCTGTGGCCCGCCCTCGCGGCGGGCCACAGGCATGCGGTGCGGTCCCCGGCGGTGCTCCCGCGGCTATGAAGTGGCCGAGCGGAAGGTCCAGTTGCCCGAGCCGACCTCGTACACCGCCTCGTCCTGTCCGATGCGGACCGGGCGGGCCCCGGCGGGTGCGTGGGCCTTCCCGCCGAACAGCGGGACGTGTACCTCCGCGGTGCTGCCGGCGGGCACGTCCACGGTCAGGCGGAACCGGTCGGCGTCCCGCTTCCACTGGGTCCGTGCGACACCGTAGGGGGTGCGGTAGGAGCCGGAGGCGGAGGTCATGTCGCCCTCCACGGCGGGGTCGATGAGGAGTTCGGCGTAGCCGACCGAGTCGGGGGTCTGTCCGATGCCGGCGACTCTGGTGGTGAACCAGGAGTCGATGGCGCCGAGCATGAAGTGGTTCTGCGACTGGCCCGGTCCGCCGTCCCAGGACTCGCCGAGCGTGGTGTTGCCGGCGAGCACCTGGTAGCCGTAGCTCGGGCTGGTCGTCCGGGTCGCGATCTTGTGGACGATGTCGTCGCGCCCGTTGGCGGACAGGACCCGGAACGCGGCGGGCAGGGAGATCTCGCCGAGGTTGAGGTGGTAGCCGGCGTTCTCGACGGCGGTGGTGAAGTGGCTCAGGAGGCGGTCCTTCTCACCTGCCGGGTAGGCGCCCATGTCGAGGGCGAGGGCTTCGGCGCCCTGGCCCGCGCCGCCGAAGGTACCGGTGGTGGTGTCGTAGTACTTCGCGGCGAGGGCCTCGGCGACGGCATCGGCCTTCGCCCGGTAGGTGTCGGCCGCGTCCTGGTCTCCGAGGACGGCCGCGGTCCTGCTGAGGGCATCCAGGACCCGCCAGTAGCCATAGGTTCCGGCGACCGCGCGCGGGAAGGTGCGGTCCGGGGTGAACCAGTCGCCGAGCCCGTAGTCGAGGATGCCGCCGGAGACCTGCGTGGCGAGGAAGTCGGCGTACTGCCGCATGCGCGGGTAGTACGTGGCCATCGTGTCGCGGTCGCCGTAGGTGGTGTAGAGCTGCCAGGGGACGAGGACGAACGCGCCGCCCCAGTTGGAGTCGTTGCGGTAGGCGCCGGGCAGGCTGGTGTACTCGGGCACGGTGCTGGGGATCAGCCCGTCCGTGGTCTGCGCGTCGGCCATGTCCCGGACGATCTTGCGGAGGTAGGAGCGCATGTCGTAGTTCCCGGCGAGGGCGGGGAAGACGAGCTGGTTCTGTTCCAGCCAGCCCAGTTTCTCCCGGCTGGGGCAGTCGGTGAGGACGCTCATCATGTTGCCCTCGATGGCGCGCCGGATCAGCGAGTGGATGTCGTTGACGAGCGGGTCGGAGCTGCTGAAGTCGCCGGCCGAGGCGTTGTCGGTGCGCAGCACCTTGCCGCGTACGGTCACGGTCGCGCCCTCGGGTACGCCTCTGAGTTCCAGATAGCGGAAGCCGTGGTAGCTGAAGCTCGGGTGCCAGGTCTCGGTGCGGGCGCCTCGCGTGGTGTAGCTGTCCCAGAGGGGTCCGCCGACGTTGCTGATGGACTGGAAGGCGTGGCCGTCCTTGAGGGATTCGGCGGGGTAGACGCGGATGGCCGTTCCGGCGGGTGCGCCGACGGTGATCTCGGGCCAGCCGGCGATGTTGCGGCCCAGGTCGAAGACCCGGCTGCCCGCGGCGCCTTGGACCTCCTGGCCCTTGAGGATCTCGACGACGCGGATGGGTTCGGTCTCGCGTGCGCTGAGTTCGGCGGGGTTGTCCGCGGTGCCGGGACCGGCCACCGTGACGGCCTTGTCCCATCCGCGGCGGTCGCCGTTCGGCTCGTCCCAGCGGGCGCTCTCGCGGCGGGCGTCGTAGTCCTCGCCGCCGTACCAGTTGGAGGAGGTGGTGGGCCCGAGCGTGGTACGCCAGTCGTCGCCGCTGGTGACGGTGCGCACGCTGCCGTCGGCCAAAGTCATCTCCAGGCGGGCGATGAGCTTGGGGTCGCTGAGGTTGCCGTACAGCTTGCGGTAGCGGTCGGCGGTGCTGACGACGTTCGACATGCCGTTGCCGAGCGCGACGCCGAGGGTGTTGGCGCCGGTCTTCAGGTGGTCGGTGACGTCGTAGGTGGCGTACTGGACGCGTTCCGCGTAGTCGGTGTTGGCGGGTTCCAGGACGGCGTCGCCCACCGGTTCGCCGTTGACGGTGGCGTCGTAGATGCCGAGGCCCGCGATGTAGAGGCGGGCGCTGCGCACGCGCGCGGGGAGCTTGAAGTCGTCGGTGAGCAGGGGCAGTCCGGCCGGGAGGTAGGGCGTGGGCGGTTTCTGTCCGTGGACGCCGGCGAGGGTGGTGAAGGGGCCCGTGGCGCTGTCGGCGCTCGAAAGGGCGTAGTCCACGGGGAAGTTGGGGACTCGGCCGTCGGCGGTGAGGACGTCGGCGCGCGGGTGGAGCGCCACTTCGTCGAAGGTCTTGGCCGACTTGAGGTCGAGGGTGAGGACCACGGGTGCGCCGGAGACGTCGGCGGTGGTGTGTGCGGTGCTCGCGTATCCGGCGGCGGTCTGCAGGGCGCTGTTGGGCAGGCCGTCGACGGCGAGGGCCGGTTCCCACGTCTTGCGCAGGGTGTTGGTCTCCGAGGCCGTCACCGCGGCGCCGCGGGCGAGGCCGGTGGTGGAGGTGGCGGAGTCACGGATGTCGATCTCGCCGAGCTGGACGCGCCAGGTGCGGTCGGGGAAGGCTTCCTGAAGGGGCAGTCCGAGCTTCGTGACGTCCAGTCGTACGTAACGGGCCGTGGTGCGGGGGACCTTGACGACGACGGGTTCGGCGGTGCGTTCGCTCAGCTGCCAGTCCGGGTGGGTGATCCAGTCGGCTTTCCAGTCCGACTGCCGGGACAGGCCGGTCTCGAAGACGGCGGTGTCGCTCCAGCCGGAGTCGCGCGGCCCGTGCGAGGACCAGAGCATGACGTGCCAGTACACGCGGGTGCGGGAGCCGAGTTCGCGGCCCGCGTAGGTGGTCTGCGGCAGCGCCGAACGGACCTTGCCCGAGTCCCACAGGTCGGGCCGGCCGCGGCGCAGCAGCTCGGGGGAGCTGGCCGCCTGGACGCGGTAGGCGGCCTGCCGGGTGTCGGCGGCGCGGGAGCCGGTCTCCCAGCTGAGGTCGGGGGTGGTGTCGTCGATGCCGAGGGCCTGGGTCAGGTGCTGGGTGCGCAGCCGGTCCGCCGTGATGGTGGCGGTGGTGGTGGCGTCCGCGGTGACGGCGCCGGCCAGCACGGTCGCGAACGCGGTCAGCGTGGCGAGGAGGACGGGGACGGGCCGCCGGTGTCCGCGGCGCGGACGGGGTCTGGGCATGCGGGCTCCCTGGAGTGCGTGCGGGTGCGGGAAGGAGGGCGAGGGGCTGGTCAGACGCGGGTGAGGTCGACGGTGAGACGGCGCCGGAAACGTAGGGTCACCGGCCCCAGCAGGCCTGAGGGCAGCGGCTTGTTGCGCTCGTTGGAGAGCGTGTTGGCCACGCGCACGGCGAGCGAGTTGCGGCCGGGCTTCACCAGGGACGTGATGTCGAGGGTCCAGGGTGCCCAGAGCAGCGGCGGGAGGGCGGTGCCGTTGACGGTGACGGCCGCGATGTCCCTGACGTCGCCGAGGTCGAGCAGGACGCGGCGTCCGTCGAGCAGGGATCGATCGACATCGAGGTCGGTGGTGTAGGTGCCGCTGCCGGAGAAGAGACGGTCGTGTTCGACCCAGCTGCCCAGGGGCCCGGTGACCGGTGTGGCGCCGTCGCGTTCCAGGGTGAGGGTCCAGTCGCCGGTCACGGTGACCGGTTGCAGCGGGTCGTCGGTGTGGGCCGTACCGACGTAGGTGTGGGTGCCGTCGGTGCCGGTGAACCGGTGGCTGCCGGGGGCGGCGGCCTCCACCGTCGCGCGCAGGGCCTTGCCGTGCCGCTCGACCGCGAGGACGGGAAGCGGCGAGGCCGTCAGGTGCGGGACGGCGCGGCCTTCGTGGCGCACGAGGACGATCCGGGTCTGGAACGGCTCCAGGAACAGGGGCAGTTGGACGCCGTTCCTGCCGCCGCGGTGCACCGGTGCGGTGCCGGTGGTGCCCGTCGCGGGATCCCAGAGTTCGGGAACACCGGTGGCGGGGAGGGTCACGGACGTCTCGACCGGTTCGGCGCCCTCGTTGTTGAGGATGAAGGCGGTGTCATCGCCACGGTGGACCCGGTTGACGCGCACGGCGTCCTGGGGTGTCTCCAGCACGGCGGCGGCCACCCCGGCGTCGTGGGTCGCCTCACGCAGACCGTCCGGATCGGCGACGCGCACGGCATGGCCCTTCCCGACGGTACGGCGGCCGGGGACCCGGTCGCCGAAGAGGTCGGTCAGCGCTCGGGCGAGGGAGCGGTCCTGGTGGTCCGCCTCCTCGGCGGCGAGGGTGCCGACGGCGACGACGGTGCCACCGGCCCGCGCGAACGCCGCGAGGGTGCGCACCGCGGCCACGTCCAGGGTGGGCGTCACGGGCACCACCACCAGGTCGTAGCGGGCCGCGCCCACGCTGAGCCGGCCGCCGCGGACCTCGGCACGGGCCAGCAGGTCGAGGTCGCCGGTGAGCGCGCCCTCGTGGACGAGGTCGAAGTCGACCTGGGCGCGTTCCAGCGCGTAGGCGGCGTCGGAGAGCGCGCCGTCGACCTCGCCCTGCCGGTCGGTGCCCGTCCACTGCTCGGCGGCGCGCTGCGGCTGCAGGAGCCCGGTGCGGGCGCCCGAGGTGCCGCGTCCGGCCTCCATGACCCGGCCGATCCACTCGGCGAGCGGCCGCATCGCCCACCACCAGGGGGCGCGCGGGCCGAACGGCGGCGGGAAGTAGACGCGGGTCTCGTCGGTCCAAAGGGCGTGCAGGACCGTCAGGTTGACGCCTCGGGCCGCCTGTGCGCCGACCGTCGTGTGGACGAAGCCGGGTGTGACCTGCCAGCCCATGTTGCCGAACATCTCCAACAGAGCCCGTTCCCGGCCCATTTGGTGTGCGACGGACACGGGGTTGCGGAGGATCATGGTGGGTTCGCCGGCCACGTACTCGGCGGTGATGATGTCGCCGCCGGGCACGTGCGCCCACTGGCTGACCTTGTGGAGGTCTCCGGTGGAGGGGATGCGCTTGGCCGGGGACGTCTCGTCGTAGAGCGGGTTGGTGATCAGGGCGACATCGCGCTGCTCGTACCAGCGGGCCTGCTTCTGGAAGTAGCGGGCGAAGCGGTTGGACACCGCCTGCCAGTAGCGGCCACGGGCGATCCGTCCGTCGCGGCCCAGGTCGTCGAAGGCGGCGGCGTAGGCGAGGCCGGGTGCGACGTCCACCGCGCGCAGTGCCTTGTCGAGCGTGGGCGACCAGGGCAGGCGCTTGAAGTGGGCCTCGGCGGAGGCGAAGAACGGCTCGTCGTCCCAGAAGCCGGGGATCACCGTGCCGAAGTAGCGGCGGAATCGGCGGTGGTACTCGCCCGGGACGATGTCGAGAAACAGCTCCACCGGCTCGTCGTCGAGCAGGTCGACGTAACTGCGGCTGTAGCCCTGGGTGTCGTCGACGAGGGGGGATCCGCCGAAGAGGTCGATCTGCCAACGGCCCGCCGGGATCTGCCAGGTGTGCGCGCCGCTGAGCCGGGAGGTCAGGTCGACGACGTCGGTGGCGTCCGTGGTGCCCGCGGGGCGGGCGGCGGCGGCGACGGCCGTGGCGTCCGCGCCGAGGCCGGGGCGGTCGGGGAAGTCCCCCGCGGCGGCGGGATCGTCGAAGGCCGTGGTGTACAGCGCGGCGCCGTCCGCCCCGGTGACGGTGAGGGTGTCCCAGAGAGAGCGCTGGTCGTCGACGGCCCGTACGCCCGCGCCGCCGGTCGCGTACCGGTCGTCGGTGACGGTGCCCTTGTCCTTGCCGTCGAGGGTGACGGACAGCGTGGCGGCACGGACGGTGACGGCAACCGTGTGGAACTTCGTCTTGTTGAAGCCGTCGGTGCGGGTGCTGCGCCGCAGTTCGACCGGGTCGGCTCCACGCGCGAGGCGTTGGACGGTGACGACTCCGGTCTGGTCGAAGGTGACGGCGTACCCGTCCAGTCCGTCGGCGGAGGCCCGGACGACGAGGCCGGCCGCGGTGTGTTCGGCCTTGGCACTGGCGGTGACGGTGTAGTCCGTCCACCCGTCGCTGCCGCGCAGGGCGGTCGCGCCGGCCAGGACGGCCGCGTCCGCGACCAGGTGCCCCGCTTCCACGCCGACCCCGCTGCTGCGGCGCAGGTCGACGGTGGCGGGTCCCTCGACGACGGTGGTCGAGCGCCACAGCGCCTTCAGGCGCAAGTCGGGGCGCGGCTCGTACGTGCGGGAGCCGACCGTGCCGCCCTTGACGACGTACTCCCCCGCGCGGCCGCTGGGGAAGTGGTCGTCGTTGAACAACCACACCCGCATACCGGTGCGTTCCGCGGTACGCAGCACGTGGCCGACGATGTCGAACCACTCCTCGGTGAAGAACACCGGCTGCATCTCGGCGTTGTCGAACGGGAAGAGCACCACCTCGTACATGCCTTTGTCCCGCAGGTCGGCCATCTGCCGGTCCACGAGTTCGGGGGTGACAGGCCCGTTCCAGTACCAGTAGACGGTCGGTCTGCTGTCGCGCCGGGGATCGGTGAATTGCCGTGCGGAGAAGGTGCGTTCGGCGCTCGCGGGCGTACCGCCCGTGCCCGTGGCCGCTGTTCCGGCTGCGTGGGCGGCGTCGGGCAGTCCGATGGCGAGGACGGTGCCCGCCGCACCGGCGGCGGCCACGAAGCGGCGTCTGGACAGGTCGTCGTGAGACATGGTTGAACTCCTGCGTGGACGGCGGGCGCCGGGGCGCTCGCCGGACGGAACGGCGTACTGGGCCAATCGAGGCGTCGAGGGGTCGAGGGGTCGGGGCAAGAGGGGGTGAGGGAAAGGAGGTCTCGGACAGGAGGGCCGGGGCTCGGTGGAGGGCCGGGAGCGGCGGCTCAGCCGGCTGCCAGGCGTGCCACTTCGGCCGCGTCGAGGGCCTTGTTGTGCAGGCTGAAGTCCCGCACCGCGCCCTGCAGATACGGGTGGGTGGTGTTCTGCGAGCGGCCCAGGTAGTTGTGGGTGCTCGCGCCGAGCAGGAGCGGGCTCGCCACCATGGCGGGATTGCGGCCCGCCTCGACGCCGTCGAGGTAGAGGACTCCGGTGCCGGCGCCGAGGGTGAGCGCCACGTGCACCCACCGGCCCACGGGGAGCGGGCCGGTGGCGTCGATGACGTCCTCGGACTCCATGCCGGCGATCTTCAGGGCGGCCCGTGCGCGCCGGGCGCCGGTGGTCGCCGCCAGGAACAGGTAGGTGTCCTTGTGGTAGCCCAGGTCGAAGACGCGGGCTGACGGGGCCAGGGTGTCCACGCGGACCCGGACGGCGACGGTCAACTCGTCGAGTCCGCGCGGCAGTCCGGCAGGGAGGGCGATGTGGGCGCCCTGCCCGTCGAGGGTCACCGACCGTACCTCGTCGGCCTCGGCCCAGGCGGCGCCCGCGGCGAGGGCGGCATCGGCGAAGGTGCCGGTGCGGTCGGCGGCCGAGGTGCCGCCGCCCTCGTCGAAGGGGTAGCGGGCGATGGTCCGTCGGCGTGCGGGACGCGGCTGCACGGCCCAGTAGACGTTGTAGTTCTGGTGGTGCACCTCGTGGAACGGGCGCATTGACACACGGCGGTCGTCGGCGAGCGCGGTGAACGCCGTGCCGCTGCCGGACACCGGGCGCAGGGTCTCGGGCCGGATCGCGGGCAGGGTGGCGAGCGCGGTGTCGCCGTACTCCCCCGCGAGGACCAGGGGCCCGTACGAGAGTGACTTCACCTGCGGGTTGTCGGGGGCGGCCCGCCAGACGGGCCGTCGGGGCAGCACGAGTTCGACGGTGTCCCCGGCACGCCAGTGCCGCTCGACGGCGGCGTACGTGCCCGGCTTCGGCCGGTCCGGGAGGTGCCGGTCGTTGACCTTGATCCGGGGCTCCTGGCCGGTGTCCACCACCCAGGACGGGATCCGCAGCCGCAGCGTGAAGCGGGCGTCTCCCCGGGTGACGGTGAGACGGGTGCGGTCGGTCGTGGGATGCCCGGTGTCCTGACGGAGCGTCACGCCTGTTTGGCGCCAGTGCAGTTCGGAGGGGATGAACAGGTTGACGTACAGCGAGGGGCGGCGGGTGTCGCGGGTGCGGAAGTAGATGCTGTCGGCGAACTTGGTGTGCGTCTCCAGGCCGGAGCCGTGGTCGCAGGAGAAGTTGTCGTAGTCGCCGCTGTAACTGCCGGGCGCCGAACCGAGACCGCCCTTGGGCTGCCGCCGCGAACCCGCCCACAGGCCGGTGTAGTAGGTGACGAACCCGTGCACGGAAGCGGGGTCCTGCTCGCCGAGCATCTGGTTGTAGAGCGTCCACTCGTAGTGGTCCATGTACACGGTGTGGGAGGGGCGGTGCAGGAAGAGGTGTCTGCCGAGCTTGAGCATGTTGTAGCTGTTGCAGTTCTCGCAGGTCACCTCGGACAGGCGGCTCACTATCTCGCCCGGCGGGCCGAACAGTTCCTGGTTGGAGTTGCCGCCGATGGCGTACGAGTGGTCCTTTACGACCGCCGTCCAGAAGTTGTCGGCGATGTCGAGGTAGCGCTTCTCCCCCGTCGCCTCGTAACTCGGCACCGCGCCCACCACCTTGGCGATCTCGGTGTTCGCGTGGCGGCCCGCGAGTTCGTCCCGGCCGGCGGCCAGCGGGGCGTACAGCTCCTCGTGGTCGAAACGGCGGGCGGTCCGCAGATGGGCCGGGTCGCCGGTCAGCAGGTGGAGTCGGGCCAGTACGTCGTTCATGCCGCCGAACTCCACCTTCAGCACTGCCTGCATGCGCTCGGTGGACAGCGGTGCGGTGCGTGCGTCCGTCCAGGCCGCCATGTCCAACAGCACTTCCAACGCCTGCTGGTCGCCGCCCAGTTCGTACTGGTCGAGCAGCCCCGCCATGATCTTGTGGAGGGTGTAGTACGGGGCCCAGGGCTTGCCGCCCGCCTCCAGCTGGTCGACGACGGACTCGGGGAACGCGGACAGGTATCCGGCGTGGTACCCGGCCGCCGGGGCCGCCCGCTGGCACTGGGCCAGTGCTGACACCAGCGAACGGGCCTTGGCCGCATAGGCGTCGTCACCGGTGTTGGCGTACGCCTGGGCCAGGGCGCTGAGCAGATGGCCGGTGGTGTGGCCGCGCAACTGGACGTCCGGCGCCTCCCAGCCGCCGCAGGGCTCGGCGGAGGAGGGCAGTCCCACGTTCAGACGGAAGGTGTGCAGCAGCCTGTCGGTGTCGACGAAGAGCAGATACGCGCAGGTGCGCCGCATGTTGGCGAGGAAAGGGCTCTCCAGCAGCCGGACATCGGCCAGGGGGAAGGCGGTGAGGGCCGGGCGCGGTCCGGCCGTCCCGGGTCCGGGCGTCGCGGCGGCGGCCTCCCACGGGGCAAGCGTGGCGGCGGCCGCCGCCGCGGACACGACGGCGAGGATCTGGCGGCGGGACGGGCGGGGCATGTCGTGCGGTGCGGGCACGGCGCTGTGCTCCTTCCGGACAGGGGGAAGTACCTCCGGAGACAGCCGCCACCGCGCACGCTGGAACCGGCGCGCGGCGACGGTGAACCGGACTCGACAGAGAAAAGCAGGCTCACAGCAGACAGAAAGCAGGGGTGACACATCGAGGAGAACTTGAATCGTTTTACATCGTCCGCGGGAGACGGTAAGTGTGCACACCGCACGCGTCAAGAGTTCGTGCATGGAGGGCAGTTGTCAGGACAGTTCCCCATGAATGAGCTTTTCAGGAAGAGTTGATCACACCGGAGAGGCCGAAATCGCGGGAATCGAGCGGGGCGGATCCTTCGACCCGCCGTCTCCGGACCGGCGTTATCGGATGAGCAATTTGAATCGTTCAAAGTGATCAAGGACGCTTTCGCGGGCACAATCGGGCCGAAGTCGTGGCTCGACGCGGTAAGAGAATGGAACGTGGTGGACATTGCCGGGCATGGACGGGAACGAACGGGGTGAACGGCTGGAGCGACTGTTCCGGCCGACCTACCGAAGAGTGACGGCGTACTGCCTGCGCCGCACCGGCGAAGCCGCGGCTCACGACGCGGTGGCCGAGGTGTACGCGGTGGCCTGGCGGCGCCGTCGGCAACTGCCCGACGACGACGAGGAAGCGGTGCTGTGGCTGCTGGGCATCGCACGCCGGGTGATCGCCAACCAGGAACGCGGGCGACGCCGTTGGGCGCGGCTGCTGCTGCGGATCGCCGAACGCGGCCGGCCGGATCCGCCGCACGGCGGTGACCCCTCGGACACCGGCGAGGCTGCCGACGGGCTCTCGGCGGCCCTGGCGCTGCTGCCCGCCTCCGACCGCGAACTGCTGCGCCTGGCCTACTGGGACGATCTCTCCCGCGCCGGCATCGCGTCCGTGCTGGGAATCTCCGTCGGCGCCGTCGACACCCGCATGCACCGGGCCAGGCAGCGGCTCAAGCAGCACCTGGCCACGGCTGACCCCAGGCAGGATTCGGCGAGCGAGAAGGAGAAGGATCATGCTGAGCGATGAGGCGCTCGACCGGATGCTCCGCGACAGTGATCCGGATCCCGGCGAACGGGCCACCGATCCCGACTCGCCCGTCGCCACGGGGATTCTCGCCCGGGTGCGGCGGCGCGCCCGCGAGCGGCGCAGGCGCGTGCTGGTCATGGTTCCGGCCGTGGCGCTGGTCGTGACCGGCGCCACGGCGGGAACGTACGCCTGGGTCGCCGGTGACGGCCGGGGCCACACCCTCGACTCGACCGGGTTGTCCTGCGTCGGTTCCGCGACCGGTGACGCCGTGGTGGGCTTCGATCCGGGCACCGACGATCCCGTGAAGACCTGCCGCCAGAGGTGGCCCGAGTTGTTCGGACAGCCGGCTCCCGCCGAACTCACCGCGTGCGTCGACAGCTCACGGCAGGGGTCGATCAACGTCTACCCGGGCGGCCGGGACCAGTGCCGCAGCCATCGTTCGGACCCGTACCGCGGGCCTACGGATGAGCAGCTCCGTCTCTCGCGCTTCCGGGCGGACCTTGAGAAGCAGTTCGCCGGTTGTACCTGCGTGTCCTATCCGGAACTGCGGAAGACCGTAACCCGGTTGGTGGACCGGCACGGCCTCACGGGCTGGACGGCACGCCACGCCCAGAGCGCGGAGCGGGAGCCGGAGGGGGCCTGCGCGGAGGTCAGCCATTACGAGGAGACCGGACGGGTGGTCTGGCTCAGCGACCACGAGGGTGGGACGGTCATGTTCTGGCCGTGAGTCAGTCGTTGTCGCTGGGTTGGGCTGGGCTGGGGCAGGCCGGGCTGGGCTAGGGCAGGCCGGGTTGGGGCGGAGTGGGTTCGGATCGGTTCGGTTCGGGCCGGGTTGGGCCCGGGGGGGTGCGGGTTGGGTACGGAGTGGTCCGCCGGGACGCCGCCCAGCCACCTGACCGCCCGTTGCGTCAGGTGCCCTGCCCGTCGTTCCCTTCCGGGTCCCAGTCCAGCAGCCGTACCCTCGCCACCGTCCGTACGTGCCGGCGCATGGCGGCGGTGGCCCGGCCCGGCTGTTGGGCCACGATCGCGTCGAAGATCGCGCGGTGCTGGGTGAGGGAACGGGCGGGGCGGCCCGGCTGGCGCAGGGACTCGTGGCGGCTCTCGGCGATCTGCTCGGCGATGGAGCGCATGAACTCGGCGAGGATTCCGCTGTGTCCGGCGGCAGTGACCGCCGCGTGGAAGAGCCGGTCGCCCTCGACCCCGTGTCCGCCCGCCGTGATCTCGGCCCGCATGTGCGCGAGGGCGGAGTCGATGGCGGCCACGTCCTCGTCCGTGCGGCGCTCGGCGGCCAGTGCGGCGAGTTTGGTCTCCAGGGCTTCCCGGGCGTCGAGCACGTCGGGCAACCGGCGGCGCCTGTCGACGAGTTGTTCCACCGGTTCGGCGTCCAAGGTGTCGCGGACCAGGTAGGTACCGCCGCCGTGCCGCACCTCGACCAGGCCTTGGACTTCCAGGACCACGATGGCCTGCTTCACCGAGGCGCGGCTGACACCGAGTCGCGCGGCCAGGTCGCGTTCAGGCGGGAGGCGGTCACCGGCGCCAAGACCGCCTTCGACCGCGTAGCTGCGCAGCCGGTCGAGGACCTGCTCGTACAGGCGCGGCTTGGATCCCATGGGCCGCAGTGCGTCGGTCATGTCCGGTCCTCCCCCTTACCTCACGGTCTGTTGGACTTACCTCATGGTCCGGTGGTCGTACCTCATGGTCCGGTGGATGAGTGGCTGAGCCAATTTACGTCACCTCTCTTGACGCTCTCCGCGACGGCCGACCAGTGTGGTTCAGCCGCTCGACCAGGCGGCGACCCATCGGTCAAGTGGCTGAGCCACTCAGCCAACGGGAGCCCGTATGTCCGCCGAACTGACATCGATCCTCGTGCTCGTCGTGGTGTTCGTCATCGCGACCACCCGGTCCATCAACATGGGCGCCCTCGCCTTCGCCGCCGCCTTCGGGGTCGGCGAACTCGTCGCGGACCTCGACGCCGACAAGATATTCGCCGGTTTCCCCGGTGACCTCTTCGTGGTGCTCGTCGGCGTGACGTACCTGTTCGCGATCGCCCGCGCCAACGGCACGACGGACTGGCTGGTGCACGCCTCGATCCGGCTCGTGCGCGGGCGGGTCGTGCTGATCCCGTGGGTGATGTTCGTGCTGACCGGCGCACTCACCGCGATCGGCGCGGTCAGTCCTGCCGCCGTGGCCATCGTGGCGCCGATCGCCCTGAGCTTCGCCGCGCGGTACTCCATCAGCCCGCTGCTGATGGGCGCGATGGTCGTACACGGCGCCCAGGGCGGCGGCTTCTCCCCCATCAGCATCTACGGAACGATCGTCAACGGCATCGTCGAGCGCGAGGGCCTCCCCGGCAACGAGATCGCCCTCTTCCTCGCCTCACTCATCGTCAACCTCGTGATCGCCTCGGCGGTGTTCGTACTGTTCGGCGGCCTGAAGCTGCGTAACGACGTCGTACTCGCGGGAGCGTCGGCGGCCACGGCGTCAGAAAAGGGCGGCAACGGCACGGTCGTAGGTGCCAGGGCCGAGGCGAGGGCCGACGCCGGAGCGGATACGGGTATGGGTGCGGGTGCGGGTACCGACACCGGTACGGGCTCCGGTACTGGCACCGGTACTGGCACCGGTACTGGCACCGGCAAGAACGCGGAAGGCGGGGCCGACGGCGCTGGAGACGACCTCGACGCGGACGCCGAGGAGGACGCCTCCCGCCTCAACCCGGCCCGTATCGCCACCCTCGCCGCTCTCGTCGCCCTCGTCGTAGCCGTGCTCGCCTTCGACCTGGACGCCGGGCTCACCTCCATCACTCTCGCCGTCCTGCTGAGCACCTTCTGGGCCGAGGACAGTCGCAAGGCCGTCAGCCAGATCGCCTGGCCGACGGTCCTGCTGATCTGCGGTGTGCTGACGTACGTCGGCGTGCTCGACGAGATGGGCACGATCGACTGGGCGGGCGAGGGCGTCAGCGACATCGGCGTCCCGCTGCTCTCCGCCGTGCTGCTCTGCTACATCGGTGCGCTGGTCTCCGCGTTCGCCTCCTCGGTCGGCATCATGGGGGCGCTGATCCCGCTCGCGGTGCCGTTCCTCGCGCAGGGCGAGATCGGAGCGGTCGGCATGATCGCGGCGCTCGCGGTGTCGGCCACGGTGGTGGACGTGAGCCCGTTCTCGACGAACGGCGCCCTGGTCCTCGCCGCGGCACCCGGTGTCGACCGGGAGCGCTTCTTCCGGCAACTGATGATGTACGGCGGGATCGTGGTCGCCGTGGTCCCCGCCGTGGTGTGGCTCGCGCTGGTGGTACCCGGCTGGGGGTGACGCTGACGCCCCTCGCCCGGCGGCGGTATGGCGTCCGCGCCGAACCGGCGTCTCGTACACGCCGCCGGGGATCAACTCCCGAACGCGCCGGCGGCGTTGGAGCGCATCGGCGGCCACAGGGCCGACACCGCCTCCGTGGCCGTCCGGGACGTCGATGACCGGACCACCGAGGTGGGGTCAGCGGGCGAGCGAGACCGCGAAGGGCTGGAAGCCGTTTCGGCGCAGTACGTGGGGAACCACGAGGATCATGGCTTCGGTGGCGCGGGCTGTGCGGATGTCGCCGAGGTCCTCGATCCAGGCAGGCCGCCAGCCCAGGTCGCCGAGCAGGACGGTGACGGACTTCCTCGCGTTCTCGTCGTCGCCCGAGACATACGCGGTCGGTGGGGTGGCCAGGGATTCGGGGGCGGTCATGACCGTGAACAGCATGGTGTTGAGGGTCTTGACCACGTGCGTGTCCGGGAGCGCTGCCTGGAGTTTCTCGGCGAGGCTGCTGCCGGGGTAGACCAGGTTGTCGGGCAGGCCGTCCGCGGCGTCGCGAGTGGCGTTGGAGACGTCGATCAGGATCTTTCCGGAGAGCTCGGTACGCAGGTCGGTGAGACGGTCCAGGGAACTGTCGCCGGGGGTCGCGTTGATCACGATGTCCGCGGTGCGGGCGGTGGCGCGCTGGTCGGCGAGGGTGATCCGCGGGGCGGCTGCGCGGGCGGCGGCCTCCTCCGGGTTCCGGACACCGAGGGTGACACGGTGTCCGGCCGCGGAGAGCCTGGCGGCGAGATTGGCCCCGACGCGACCGGCGCCCAGGATGCCGATGCTGGTCATGAGGTGATGCTCCTTGCGGGTTTGCGGTCTCGGGTGGGGCAGGTAGGGCGGAGTGGGCGAAGACCGCCGGTCAGACGATCGGCGAGAGGACCCCGAGGGCTGCGGCGTGGATACCGGGGGCGGCGGCCAGGAAGTCGCGGCTGCCCGTGTTCCAGGTTTCGCCCGCCAGGTCGGTGACGGTGCCTCCGGCCTCCGAGACCAGCAGGGCACCGGCGACCAGGCCGGAGCGTACGTCGGAGAACTGCCAGAACGCGTCCATGCGTCCGGCGGCGACGTGGATGAGCTGCATCGTGGCGGGAACGGACACGCGCACGACCAGCCCATTGATGAGCATGGCGGTGACGGAGTCGCCGATCCGCCGGAAGGTGCGCTCGTCCTCGCCCGGCCTGGCCTGGCCGGTGCCGATGAGCGCGGCGCCCAGGTCGGTCTTGGCGGAGGCCTTCAGCGGCCGGTCGTTGAGGCGCGCACCGCCCCCGGCGACGGCGGTGTAGGTGTCGCCGGTCAGCGGCAGGTGGACGACGGTCAGCACCGGCTGGTTGTCGCGGACCAGGGTGGCAGTCACGGACCAGTCGTCCATGCCGTGGACGTGGTTGATGTTGCCCTCGGCAGGGTCGACGACCCACCACTCACCGGACGGGAGCGCGCCGCCGGCCAGTTCGTCCTCGGCCCACTGCGATCCCTGGCGGGCCCGCAGCAGCGGCTCGCGCAGTACGTCCAGCACCGCCGCGTCGTTGGCGTGGATCTCGGCGACGACCTCGTCCATGCTCACGCCCCGGGCGTGCGAGGTGTAGCGGTCGCGCAGCGTGAGGCCGGCGGTCCGCACGGCGGCGGTCACCTCGGACAGGAGCGTCGTGCCGGCGGCAAAAGGCATGGCTGTGCTCATGGTGGGCTTCCCTGGGGTTGTCGTTGCGGGGCGGCTTGTCCCGCGCCCACACGTCGAACGTAGGCCTCCCGCCGATTAACAACAAGTGCAGGCTAATCACTCGTAGAGTTACTCCCATGCAACTGGATCTGAACCTGCTCACCGCCCTGGACGCGCTGCTGGAAGAGGGCAGTGTCGCCGGTGCCGCGGCCCGTCTCCACGTCACCGCACCGGCGATGAGCCGTTCCCTGGGCCGTATCCGCAAGGCCACCGGCGACCAGATCCTGGTCCGCACCGGCCGCAGCATGGTCCCCACCACTCGCGCACTGGCCATGCGCGCCGAGGTCCACGCCCTTGTGCAGCAGGCGCATCAACTGCTTTCCGCGCAGCGGGACCTCGATCTGGCGGCTCTGGAACGGGTGTTCACCGTGCGCTGGCACGACGCCCTGACCGCCGCATGCGGCACCGCGCTGATCACCGCCGTCCATCGCCAGGCCCCCGGCGTCCAACTGCGCCTGCCTGCCGAACCCGGCTCGGACACCCCTGACCTGCGCCGGGGAGAGGTCGACCTCGAATCGAGCTCCAGCCGGCCGACGCTCCCCGACATCCGCCACCGCCTTGTCGGCAGCGATCAGTTGGTCGTCGCGGTCCGTCCCGGCCACCCGCTCACCGAGGGCCCGCTGAGCCCTGAGCGCTACGCCGCCGCCGAACACCTCACCGTCTCGCGGCGCGGACGACTGCGCGACCAGATCGACGACGCCCTGAGCGAGCACGGCTACGAGCGCCGCGTCATCGCCGCCGGCCCCACCGCCGCGTTCGCTCTGCAACTCGCGCTCGGCACCGATCTGGTCGTCACCCTCCCCGACGCGGTCACCCGCGCGGCCCGGGACCAACTCGGCCTGGTCACACTGCCGCTGCCGCTCCAGATGCCCGACGTCCCGCTTCACCTCCTGTGGCACCAGCGTTACGACGACGACCGGGCCCACGTGTGGCTGCGCGACCTGGTCACCGAGACCGTGCGGACACTGTTCGCGCCGTCACATGGCGGGGCAGACGATGTCGAGCAGTAGGGTGCCCAGCTCCGCGGGGTTGGTGATCATGGCGTCGTGCCCCGACTTCAGCTCGTGGACGCGGGAGGGTTCGCCGTTGGGCTGAGTCTGCGGAATGGGACGCCGAGTGGCGCCTTCGGGCTCGCTGCCGACGCAGAGGATGTGGGTCCGGGGGATCAACGCCTGTGCGGGGTCGTCCATCTGGACCGGCTGCTGGAAGCAGAGGACCGACTCATCCGTGAGCGTGGTCCTGAGCCAGGCGACGTCTTCGGGGTCGGTGACACCGAAGAGACCGAGCGGCGCGGGGAACTCCGAAAGCGGCGCAATGCGCCAGGGCTCTTCACTGCCGACGGCACCGTCGATCAGTGCTTGCGTGAACGGCATGACGTCGATGGCGTTCTCGCCGTGCGCCGGCACCATCGCGTCGAGGTACACCAGGCGGGAGATGCGGTCGGGGACCCGGTTGGCCACGCCGGAGATGACCATTCCGGCGTAACTGTGTCCGACGAGGACGATGCCGTTCAGGTCCTGATCGAGGATGAGGCCGACGATGTCGTCGACGTGGGTGCTGAGCCCGACCTCGGAGCTCAGCAGGTGGGCCTTGTCCCCGTGGCCGGTGAGGGACGGCGCGAAGACGCGGTGGCCCTGGGCGGTGAGCAGCGGGGTGACGCGGTGCCACGCCTGTCCGTCGTGCCAGGCGCCGTGCACGAGGACGTACGTGGTCGGGTTGGTGGTCGGGGTGGACATGGCTGTTCCCTTCGATCGGGCGTGGACGTGCTTGTGCGTGTGCTGTCGGATGAAGTCGCGGACACACGTCCGGACAGGCACGCGGGGTCTCGGCGCCCTTCGGGGTGGTGCCCCGCATGCCTTCGACGTTAGGCAGCCGACAGGAACCTGGAGGTAACCTTCGGGCTCGCCACGAAAATGGTCGCTGTCAGGGTCTCGCGGTCAAGCGGTCCGTCACCGGTTCTGAGGGACGGTGACCGTCTGGTCCACGCGTGCCTTCAGGCACTCCTGCGCGCTTCCCGCCGCGGGGCTGAAACAGGCTTGCACCGACATTCCGGGGACGACCACGCTCATGAGGGTGTGGACGTAGAGGTCCGCCTCCTCGCGGCTGGTGACCTGGGCGCCGTGCGGGGAGTTGCCCCGGCCGCTCGCGCGGAACTCCACTCGGTCGTCCACGGCCGCGCCCCACATCCGGGCCCAACTCGTCCCGCATTCCTGGCTGTAGCGGATCTGCATCCAGGCACCCGTGGCCGTCTCGTACTCGGCGAGTGTCAACGGCTGGGCGCCGCATCTCATCGTGATCGGGTCCTTGTTCTGGCAGGAGTTGTGCCGGCAGAGCACTCCGGTGGACGGGGTGGGCGTGGGGGTAGGTGACGCCTCCCCGCGGCGCGAGGGGGGAAGGTGGATGAGGACGAGTGTTCCCAGGGCCAGGGCGCAGATCGAAGCGAGGGCGGTGAGAACGGTTGCGCGCCGGTGCCCGGCCGGGCGGGTGGCGTCCGGCACCGCCTCGATCTCGTCGGGGCGGGGCGGGGCGGAAGTGGGGGTCGAGATCGGTGCGGGGGTGGGGGAGCCTGTGTCCCGACGTGTCGGTGTCCCCCGTGTCGGCTCACCGGTCTCTGCCCGGTACGTCCGGGCGATGTCCAGGAGCGCCAAGGGGTGGTCGGCGGGTTCACCGGCGAGACGGCACAACTCGTTGACGGCGCTGCGGGGTGGCAGGCTCTTGGCGTTGAGGTAGCGCTCCCAGGACGACTTGCTGAAAGTGGTCGCGTTCGCGAGTTGTGCCAGGCTCAGACCGGTCCGCTTCCTCAACTGCTGGAGCACTGCGGCGAGTCGGGCGTCCGGCGGTGAGGGTGCAGCCCGTGTCACCCGCGCAACGCCTTCCAGGAGCGGGGTCCCAGCATGCCGTCGGCGACCAGGCCTTCGCGCTGCTGGAACGTCTTGACGGCTCGTAGCGTCAGCGGGCCGAACATGCCGTCGATCCCGCCGGGCGAGATGCCTGCGCGGCGCAGCAGACACTGTGCTTCGGCGACGTCGGCACCTGTGGCGCCGTAGAAGATCTCGGTGTCCCGGCCCTTGTTGATGCCCGCCGACCAGCGGTCGTCGAGGCGGGTGACGTGACATGTGTAGGAGGGGGGTGGTGAGGCCGCCGTGGTGGTGGGCGGGGCGGCGACGGCCGCTGGAGCGAGGTCCTCCTCAAGGCGCAGCATGAGCAGCAGTGCCGCCAGGACGGCCACGGTCAGGGCGAGGACGCCTGCGGTGAGGGCGATGTGCGGGATGCGACCGGCGGTCGGTCCGGTGGCGGGTGCCGTCGTGAGCACGGCGGGTGTCACCGGCGGCCCGGCATCTGCCCGCGTCGACCCCTCCGGCCCCTCCGGCTCCTCCGGTTGTACCAACTCGTCCGGTTGTTCCAGCTCCTCCGGTTGTTCCAGCTCCTCCGGTTGTTCCAGCTCCTCCGGTTGTTCCAGCTCCCGTTCGCCCTCTCGCTCGCCTTCCTGCTTCCGGGTGGTGGACCTCGCCTGTACGACGGAACCGGCGCGACGGCTGCCCCAGGCGTCGGCGGCGACGTCGTGCAGTGCGAGCAGGGGGACGGGATCAGCACCGGTGATCCGGGCCAGCGCTTCCACCGCTTCCCTGGGAGGCAGGGACGCGCCTCCGAGGTACCGCTCCCACGACTTGGCGCTGTAGCCGGTCTTGGCCGCCAGGTGTCGCACCGTCAACTCACTGTGGTCCTTGAGCCGGCGTAACCGCTCCACCAACTGCCTTACGCAAGGATCGAGTTCGGCGGGCAGCGGCTTGTAGCGCGGCATGTGGCTCCAATGCGGTCATGATCGTGAACAGCGGCCCCCTCCGCTGCTCCGCATTCTGCATGAACCCGTCACATCTGTCACAGCTGTCCCACACAGTCGTCTCCTGGGACGGTGTCGTGGCAGGTCAGCGGCGTTGTCGTCCCATACAGCCGTCACCTGTGCCGCAGCCGTGGCCGACATGCCCGGGCGCCCTGCACCTTTGGTCTCGTCACCTGGCCCGCCGACCGGGACGGGTGCGGATTCCACGACCGAAAGAGGAGAGCATGCGACCGAACGCTCTGGGCAGGACCATCGCCGGCCTCATCGCCGTTGCCGGCCTCACCGCAGGCAGTGTGGCGACCGCGGGCACCAGTTTCGCGGCTACGGCGACCAACGCGCAGACGGCGGCGGCCGCGCAGCCCGCCGCCGTGGCCGCGACGCAGAACTTCGGTCTGACCACGGCCGAGGCCAAGAACGTCCAGGAGTTCCTCGCGGACTACTGGGGATACACGGACAGCATCGACGGCCAGCTCGGCACCAACAGCTGGAAGGCCTTCCAGCGCTGCCTCGCACGGTACTGGGGCTACACCGGCGCCATCGACGGCGACCCCGGCACCAACACCATCAAGGCGCTCCAGCGTCTGCTGGCGGACGACTACGGCTACACGGGCGACATCGACGGTATCGCCGGTACGGGTACTCGGGCGGCGTTCAAGCGCTTCGCCGCCTGATCCCGTCCGGGCCATCCCGACCCGGATGACCGGTCCGACCGTCGGGTGACCGAACCCGGCCCGTCCCTGAACAGCAGGGACGGGCCGGGTTCACGTGCCCTCGCCACGCCCGGATCGGACCTTTCCGGATTAGGCCCGTCCGAATCGGCTCCGCCCGGATCAGGCCCGTCCGAATCGGCTCCGCCCGGATCAGGCCCGTCCGAATCGGGTCCGACCGAATCGGGCCCGTCCGGATCAAGCCCGTCCGGATCAGGCCCGACCGAATCGGGCCCGACCGAATCGGGCCCGCCCGGATCAGGCTCGCCTCAATCAAGCCCGCCCGGATCAGGCTCGCCTCAATCAAGCCCGTCCGGATCAGGCCCCGGCCGGATCAAGTCCGCCCGGATCAGATCCCGTACGTCTGGGAGCAGTTGTGGGCGCCACGAGCAGCTGGGCCCTTCGCTCTCCCTCACACAGGTCGGCCGCCCGGCCGTCGCCATCGCCGCCGCCAGGCGTCATGCACGCCGTACGGTCGTCCCGGCCGACGTCCGGCCAGCCCGGTGCGGGAGATGCCCACGGCCCCCGCGCTTGGACCCGAACGACGGCGGAGCCGAAAGGCGCCGGCCGAGCAAGACGGTCCCCCGCCCGACGGAGCGTCCGACGACGCTCCGGCTACCGAAGGAGAACCTCGCCGCCATGGGAAGACCCGCCATCCTCGTTCACCCCGAAAACGAAGGCTCCCGGCATCGGGAGGCGCACCGCCCCGGGAAGGAGTGGCGGATGCGCATCGGTACGTTCGCCGCCACCGCGGCCATGCTGTCGGCCGGCATCGTGCTCGGTGCCCACCCGGCCGCCGCGGCGCCCGTCGCGATCAGGCTGACCTCCGCGTCCTGCCCCGCGGAGATCGTGCAGGGCCAGACCAGCGGCTGCGTAACGGAGTTGCAGAACCTCCTCAACGCACACGGCGCCGGTCTGGTGGTGGACGGCCAGTTCGGGTCGAGCACCCTCTACGCGGTCCGTGAGTACCAGGCCGCCACCGCCATCGCCGTGGACGGGCGGGTGGGCCCCGCGACCAAGAGCAAGTTGTACGCGACCGGCGGCTCGGCGCCCGCCCCCGTCAACCTCCAGTCCTCCTCGTGCCCCGCGAACATCGCCCAGGGTGCCAAGGGCGGCTGCGTCACCGAGCTCCAGCGGCTGCTGATCCACCACGGCTACGCCGTCGACGTGGACGGCGACTTCGGCGCCGGGACGCTGAGTGCCGTCCGCGGCTTCCAGTCCTCCCACGGCCTCACGGCCGACGGCCAGGTCGGTACGGACACCAAGCGGGCGCTGTACGACACCGACGAGTCACCTTCGACGAGCCTGGACCTGAGGTCGGCGTCCTGCCCGGAGAACATCGTGGAGGGGCAGAGCGGCGGTTGTGTCGCCACCCTCCAGGCCCTGCTGAACGGCAAGGGGCAGAGCCTCGACATCGACGCCAGCTTCGGGCCGCAGACCCTGGCGGCCGTGAAGGCGTTCCAGTCCGCGAGCGGCCTCACCGCCGACGGCGCGGTCGGCCCGAACACCAAGACCGCCCTGTACGCGAACATCGGCGGTGGCGGCGGCAACGGCGCGCCCGCGCCGGTCAACCTGAACTCCGCCTCCTGTCCCAGCGAGATCGTGCAGGGGCAACGCAGCGGCTGTGTCACCGAGTTGCAGAGCCTGCTCAGCCACCACGGTGCCGACCTCGCCGTCGACGGCGACTTCGGTCTGCTCACCGACAGCGCCGTCAGGGACTTCCAGGCCGAGAAGGGCCTCTCGGTCGACGGCCACGTGGGACCGAACACCAAGGCCGCGCTGTACGGCGAGGTCACCCCGCCCTCCTCGCCCCCGCCCGGCGGCGGCTACGCCAAGATTCTCGACGTGGCCGCGGCCGAGGTCGGCACGGTCGAGGGCAGCGCCCGCGCGAACAGCTACGGCTCGGCCGTGGGCCTCTCGCTCTCCACCAGCAACTACGCCTGGTGCGCGAGCTTCGTGAGCTGGGTGGCGAAGCAGACCGGGGCCAGCTCCTACCGCAACTCCTACGTCTCGGGCTGGGTCAAGCAGGCACGGGCCGGCAACTACCACCTGTCGGTGACGACCAGCCCGCAGCCGGGCGACATCGTGGCCTTCGACTGGGACGGCGGAAGCGACTTCACCGGCGGCAACGAACACATAGGCATCGTGCGGACGCTCTCCGGATCGTCCTTCACCACCGTCGAGGGCAACACCGGCAATCCCAACGGCGGCAGCGACGGCGTCCACGTCAAGTCCCGCACCACGAACAGCACCTACGACGTGGTCTTCATCCGGGTCCGCTGAGCACACCCGAACAGTTCGAGCCCGCCCGTCCGTCCTCTACCGGCACTCGTCCGCCGTACCCCCCTTCAGCAGCTGAAACAGATAAACATGTGAGGTTGCGGAGACTTAGGGAAGAAGGTGCGGCAGACGATTGGAGGATGCCGTGGAGGGTGGAGATCTTGAACTGGGCGAGTTGCTTGCCGCTGCGGAAGAGGCCCCGCCGGGCGAGTCCGTTCATGTGGTGGCACATGACCTTCAGAAGAGGTTCGGCGCCGAGCGGGTGTCCTTCCTTTTCGTCGACCTCATCGGTCAGCGCCTGGTACGCCTCGCCGGTGCGGGCGGCGAGGACGGAGACCTCGGTGAGCCGATCGCTCTGCGGGGCAGCGTCTACGACGAAGTCCTGCAGAGCCAGTTGCAGCACGTGGAGCCGGACGGCCAGGGCGGACGGCGCGTCATCACGCCGGTCACCAACCGCGGCGACTGCATCGGCCTCTTGGAGGTGTCCCTGCAGTCCGCCGACGACACCGTGCTGCGCCAGGTCCAGGACGCGGCACACGCGCTGGCCTACATCATCGTCACGGACCGCCGGTTCACCGATCTCTACCACCTGACCCGGCGCACCACCGAGACCAGCCTGGCCGCGGAGATCCAGCACCAGCTGCTTCCCTCGGCTCCCTGCTGCGAGGCGGCGGAGTTCACCCTCGCCGCCGGACTTGTCCCTGCGGACGACATTGGCGGCGACACCTACGACTACACGCTCGACCGCGACACCCTGCACCTGTCGATCACCGACGCCATGGGCCACGACACGGACTCCGCGCTCCTGGCCACTCTGCTGGTCGGTGCCCTGCGGCGGGCCCGACGCAGCGGTTGCGACGCCCTCAAGCAGGCCAACCACGCCCACGAGGCCCTGCTGCGCCACGATCTCGGCCTGGCCACCGGCCAGCTGATGTGCGTCGACCTCGACACAGGCCTGTGCGAACTGGTCAACGCCGGCCACCCCCGTCCGCTACGGCTGCGCGACGGCCAGGTCGAGGAGGTCGAACTCGGCGTCAACCTGCCCTTCGGGGTGACGGCACCCACCGCCTATCGCCTCCAGGAACTCCAGCTGCTTCCGGGAGACCGTCTGGTCCTGCTCACCGACGGGATGCAGGAGCGCTGTGCGTCGTCCGTCGACCTGGGCGCCGTCATGCGCGACACCCGCGCACTCCATCCGCGAGAAGCCGTCCGGGCGATGACCGCCGCGGTCCTCGACGCCTGCGACGGCAACCTCAAGGACGACGCCACGGTCCTGATACTGGACTGGCACGCCAACCGAAGCCGACCGGCCGAACCGGGACCGGATTCGAATTGGCATTCGGTTTAGCCCGAAACGCCGCGATGAACCCTGACGGCGTCCACGATCATGACGGCATACATCAGCTCATGACGGCTGACGGCCGCCCGCGCCGCCTGCCTTCTCTTCGTTGAGGACGACCGTCGCCCGGAGGCGCTTGCCCACGGGCTCACGGTGCGCCTCGAAGCTGCGACACAGGGCCATGACGAGTTCCAGCCCGTGCTGCCCGACCCGGGCAGGGTCCGGCGGCAGGATCAGAGGGAGCGTGGTGCTGCTGTCCCACACCGTCACCGCGACCATGCCCTCGTCGGCCTCCAGAGTCAGCAGGCAGGGGCCCGGAGCGTACTTGTGGGCGTTGGTCACCAACTCGCTCACCACCAGCTGAACGGTCTCGACCGCCCGCGAAGACACCGAGATCCCGTGCGCGGCCTCCAACGACTCCAGAAATTCCCGGGCCGCGTCGCGGGTGTCACCGATCGCCGCGGCACCCTCCACCACGACGGAGACCTCCGCTGAAGGCCTGTTCGACTGCTGGCCGTGGTCGTACTCAGCCAGATTCACACGTTCCGCCTCACTGCCGAAGCGCTATTGCTCTGTCTCACCTACCCCGGAAACAACACCCCAGCTCTGAGAATTGCCACCCGGAACGGCGCGAGGAGCGCCGGGCTCCACTCCCCCGGGCTGCAGCGTACGTGCCCTCCCACCTGCCTCCCAAAGCCGGACTCCGGTGCGATCCCGATGCGTCCTCACGGCACTGCGACATGGGAACGGGCAGCTCGTCTAGGGTGAGGTGGTGACTTCGGCGAACGATCTCAGTGGCCCGCCCCGCGGGGGCGCTTCCCCCTCCCGGGGCCGCCGCCGGGAGAACGCCATCCTCGCGGTGGCGCTGGAGCTGGTCGGTGAGGCGGGTTTCGATCGTCTGAGTGTCGATGCCATCGCGACCAGGGCCCGCGCCTCGAAGGAGACGATCTACAGCCGGTGGCGGACCAAGGACGAGATCGTCGCCGAGGCGCTGCGCCGTCAGAGCGAGGGAGACACGCCCGAAGTCCCGGACACCGGCAGCCTCAGGGGCGATCTCCGGAAGGTCCTCGACGCTCAGGCCATGGCGTTGGGCGGCAAGGGAGGCGTGTCGCTGCTCAGTCTGGTCGAGGCCGTTCGCGATCACCCCGGTCTGCGTGACACGGTCCGCGCGAACATCGAGCACACCCATGCCGCCATCGGTGGGACGGTCGCCGAGCGGGCCGTCGCCCGCGGTGAACTGGCCCCCGGCGCCGACGTGGCCACGTGCATCTCGCTCGCACTGTCGCAGTTGCTGTTCTCGGCGCTGCTCGGTGGTTCCGTGCCAGGTCGCGCGGACCGGGACAAGCTGGTCGACGAGGTACTGCTGCCCCTCCTCGTGTCCCGGGCTTGATCCTCTCCCGGCCTTGATCCTCTGCTACTACCGCATGCCAGAATTCCTCCGCGCGACCGGGGTGCCTCGGACTGCACTGCGGGGGGCATCGGCGGGGGCCGAGCGGGGCTCCGCCCGCCACCGGGCAGGCGTCCGGTGGCGGGCGGTCTTCGGCATGAGGACTCGGGCCGACCGCTACGGGACGTGACCCGGTGCGAAGCGGTGGCAGCCGACCGTTCGGCGGGGCGATCCGGCTAGCGGCCGGTCCGCCGCGCCCTGCCGGAGCGGACGCGCTCTGCCGTCACCGCACCAGTCACTCCCGCCAGCAGGGTCAGGGCCAGGGCCAGTTGCGGGTGCATCCCCAGCACTTTGGGCTCGGCGTCCTCGAATTCAGGGTCCGACGCCGCGGTGCCCGGGAACAGCAGCGCTCCGAACATGCCCAGCCAGGGCACCGCGGCGATCGTTGCCGCGGTGTTGAGATTGGCTTGCTGATCGCCTCCGCGCCGCGACAGGAGTCGTAGTCCGTAGCCCCCGCTCAGTGCACCCATCGCGATGTACTGAGCGTTGTGAAACTTCGCGTGCGGCGGCCAGTTGGGGTTGTGCATGTGCTGGCCGGCGCTCCGGGGAACGACGAAGTCGGCCAACAACGGGCCGACCCCGGTTGCCACCAGGGCGGCTCCGATCACAGCCCGCGACACTCTCGACACCGGCTTGTCCGTCGTTGTCGTGGTCATCGCCATCGCCATCGTCTTCCACTCTCTTTCTGCTCGTCCGGAACCGGACCCGAGCAGGAACTTGTCCTGTCGCTCAACTCGGCTGGTGTGTCGGGTAGTCGGTGTAGCCGGCGGCGTCGCCCCCGTAGGCCTTGCTCATGTCGGCCTCGGCGAGCGGGGCGCCCGTGGCGAGGCGCTGCGGGAGATCGGGGTTGGCGATGAAGAGCTGGCCGAAGGACAGGATGTCGGCGGCTCCTTCCTCGATGAGGCGGAGGTGGTCGGCGCCGGTGCGTGAGCCGGGGGTGGCCGGGTTGAGGATGAAGATGCCGGTCCAGGCGGCCCGTAGAACGGCCGTGAACTCCGGGGCGCCGGTTTCCATCACATGGAGATAGGCCAGCCCGAGCGGGTTCAGGGCGTCGATCAACAGGGGGTAGGTCTCGGTGTAGTCGTCCTCGACGATGTCGTTGAGCCAGTTGGCCGGGGAGAGGCGCAGGCCGGTGCGGGACGCGCCGATCGCCTCGGCCACGGCAGTGACCACCTCGACCGTGAGGCGGACGCGGTTGGCGGGGCTCCCGCCCCACTGGTCGGTGCGCCGGTTGGCGTTGGTCGCCATGAACTGCTGCAGCAGATAGCCGTTCGCGCCATGGATCTCCACGCCGTCGAACCCCGCGTCGATCGCGTTGCGCGCCGCCGCGGCGAAGTCCTGGATGGTCCGGCGGATCTCCTCGTCGGTCATCTCGCGCGGGACGACCAGGTCGCTCAGGCCTTCAGGGGTGAAGATCTTTCCGTCGGCCCGGACAGCGGAGGGGCCGACCGGGGTGAGTTGGTCGCGGTAGTTGGTGGGGTGGCCGACCCGGCCGGTGTGCATGAGCTGCGCGAAGATCACCCCGCCCTGACGGTGCACGGCGTCGGTGACCTCGCGCCATGCCTCCACCTGGGTCTCGTTGTGCAGGCCGGGGGTGTTGGGGTAGCCCTGGCCGACGGCGCTCGGCTGCGTCCCCTCCGTGACGATCAGGGCAGCGCCGGCCCGCTGGGCGTAGTACTGGGCCATGGTCGCCGTGGGGCTCTGGTCGGGGCCGTACGCGCGGCTGCGCGTCATCGGAGCCATCGCGATGCGGTGCTTGAGCTCCAGCCGGCCGATCTTGACGGGGTCGAAAGCGGTGGTCATCGTCGTCTTCCTTCGTCGGATACGAGGGGGAAGTGTCCGTCCCGCTCGACATAACCGTACGACGCCGTACGGAATTCCCGATGCCGCCGATTGCCACCGACAAATGCCGACTGCCGCCGAAATGAGGGCCTTACCCCCTCAGCCCCGCGGCTCGACCGCCGGGGCCCTGGCGTCCGCGGAGCGATAGGCGCCGGGGGTCTGGCCCATGACACGGGCGAACGTGTCCACGAAGGCACTGGTGGTGGCCCATCCGCAGCGGTGCGCGGCCTCGGTGACGTTGGCTCCGTCGGTGAGCTCGATCATCGCGTGGAACACCCGGACGTTGGTGCGCCATTGGGGGTAGGTGGTGCCGAACTCGGCTTGGAACAAGCGGCCCAGGGTCCGTTCGCTCACACCGGACTCACGGGCCAGCCAGGTGATGGTCCGCGGCTGTGCGAGGTCGTCGAGGACGAGCCGGCAGGCGTCGGCCAGCCTCGGGTCGCGCGCCCGGGGCAGTTGGAGCGGGGTGACGTGGGCGCGGCGCAGCCGGTCGTTGATGACGGCACGCAGCCGTTCCGTCTCCTGCGGCGGGAGGTCTGACTCGGTGCAGGCGATGAGCAGTTCCCGCAACAGCGCGGAGGCTGCCACCACTGTGGGTGTGCTCCCGGGAAACGGTGTGCAGTCGAGCGGAAAGCCGAGAGTGTGCACCATCGCGTGTCCGTACACGCGGTGCTCGTGCCAGGTGTGCGCGGGAGTCCACACCGCACGCTGGGCGCCTGCCACCCAGACGCCGTGATCGGTGCGCACAGCCAGGACGCCCTGACTGACGTAGAGCAGTTGGTGCTGTTCGTGCTGGTGTCGAGCAATGTACTCGCCCGGGAGATGCGCATGGCGGTTCTGCGACATAAGTGGTCACTTTATCGGAAGTCTCATGGTTGGGGTGCCCGCGATCGTGGGTCTCATGGATCAGAGCACGCCGGTTTCCCCTCCCGCCACGGAATCCTCAGCGTCGGCGCGCCGTGCCGCCAGGGGTTTCCTGCGGCATGCCGTCGCCGATACGCGGCCGCTGGCCACTCCTGCCTTCCGGCGGACGTTCCTCGGGCAGGGCGCCTCCGTCGTCGGCATGATGCTGACCGCTGTCGCCGTCCCGGTGCAGTTGTACGAGTTGACGGGGTCGTCCCTGGTCGTGGGCCTGAGCGGGCTGGTGGGGCTGCTGCCCGTGATCGCGTTCGGCCTCTACGGCGGTGCGGTCGCCGACGCGGTCGACCGGCGCAGGCTGTACCTGGGGTCGTGCGGGTTCACCTGGGCGGCGACACTCGCGTTGCTGCTCCAGAGCATGCTGGACGTGCGGTCGCCGGCGCTCATCCTTGTGCTGGTCGCCGTACAGGCCGGTGGGTTCGCCGTGTCGGCCACGGTACGCGGCGCGATCGTGCCGCTGCTCATTCCCGGCGGGCAGATCGCCGCCGCCAACGCGCTCGTCTACACCGCCGGCAACGTCGGACAGGTCCTTGGACCGCTCCTGGCCGGTGTGCTGCTCAGTACGGGCGGCGGGTACAGCCTCGCGTACGGGACCGACGCCGTACTCTTCACCGTCGCCCTGTACGCGGCCTTCCGCCTGCCCCCTCTCCCGAGTAGGGAAGGCTCTCAAAGCCCCGGGCTGCGCTCGGTGTTCGAGGGTCTGCGGTTCCTCAGCGGAAACCCCGTCGTGCTGATGTCCTTCGCCGTGGACGTCGCGGCCATGTCGCTGGCCATGCCGGAGGCACTGTTTCCCCAGGCCGCCGCCGAACGGTTCCACGGAGGTGTCGGCCCGCTGTACGCCGCGATCGCCGTCGGATCCGTCGCCGCCGGGCTGTTCAGCGGCTGGATCGGCCGGGTACGGCGCCAGGGTGTCGCGTTGACGTTCGCGGTCGTCGTCTGGGCGGCCGCCATCGGTGCCGCGGGTTTCGCGCGCACTCTGTGGACGGCGGTCGCGCTTCTGGTGCTGGCCGGCGCCGCGGACCTGGTCAGCGCCGTGTACCGGCAGACCATTCTCCAGGCCTACGTACCCGACCGGATGCGCGGACGTCTCCAGGGCGTCTACACGGTGGTCGTGGCCGGCGGGCCGCGGCTGGGAGACCTGCGGGCCGGGGCCATGGCCGCCACCACCTCGTTCACGATCGCCTGGTCCGGCACCGCTCTGGCCTGCGTGGTCATCGTCCTGTGCGCGGCCCTCGCCGTACGGCCGTTCTGGCGTTACGAAGCCGAGGCAGGCGGACGTGTGCCGACGTAGGGCTGACGATCACCGATGCCACCCGGCCTCCGATGACTACGAAGCTCCGCATGCCGAAGCCCGGTCCGCCGACACCGGCACCGCCCGCGTCCTGCCTATTACCTGCTCCGTACTCCCTACTCCGTACTGCCTACTGCTTCCGCAGCAGGGCGCAGACGAGGTTCTCCTGCACGGTCCGCAGCCGCTCCAACAGTTCCGGCTTGTTCGTCTTGTTGACCTGGGTGGTGAGGGAGACGGTCAGTGACCGCTTGCCATCCGGGGTGGCGGCGATCAGTTGGGTGTAGCCGGGGAAGTTGCCGGTGTGGCCGTACACCACGCCGCAGCGGGTGGTGTAGCGGAAGATGGCCAGTCCGGCGTCGTTCTTGCCCGGCCCTGCCGGTTCGGATGCGCCGTTCACCCAGTTCAGCTGCTGACGGCGGGTCCGGTCGGAGATCAGCTTGCCGCCCGCGTAGCCGCGTACGAAGGCGGTCATGTCCTTCGGCGTCGAGATGATCCCGCCCGATGCCCACACGCCCGACGCACTCAGTACCTCGCTGACGTCCTCGGGCGGGTTCGGCGGGACCACGTCGTAGCCGTGCATGTACGGCTCGGGCATTCGGTAGCCCTGCGGCAGGCTGGTGCTGTGCAGGTCCAACGGGCGGTACACGAGGTGTGCGAGCAGGTTCTCGTATCGGCGGCCGGTCACCGCTTCCGCCATCAGTGCCACGGCGATGTTGTCGGAGTTGGAGTAGGTGTACCGGGACCCCGGAGGGAACGCCAGCGGCTTGTCCGCCACGAAGTCCAGCAGTCGGCGGGAGTCGAAGTGTCGGCGCGGATTCTCGGTCACCAGCTCCAGGAACCTGGGGGCCGAGGTGTAGTCCGGTAGCCCGCTGGTGTGGTTCAGGAGCTGCCGCAGCGTCACCCGGTGCCAGGCGCGCGGCAGGCGGGGAAGCACCTTGCCGATGGTGTCGTTGAGACGGAGTGTCCCGTGGTCGATGAGCTGGAGGGAGACCGCTCCGCTGTACGCCTTGGCCGTGCTGGCGATGCGCATGTGGTCGGTGTCCTCGATCGGACGGCCGGTGCCGGTGTCGGCGACGCCGGCGCGGTGGACCTCGGTGTGGGATCCGCGCTTGAGGACGGCGATCACTCCGGGCGGTCCGCCGGGCGCGGTGGTCAGTTCCTGCAACTGCCGTCGCAGTGAACGGGGGTCGTCGGCGGGGGCATCCGCGGCCTGGGCCGAGGCAGGCACCAGCCCGGCGACGCAGACAGCGGCCAGCAGGGCGACAAGGGGCAGGCGGACCTGCGGAGAGCTGGGCACCAGCACGGAGGGACTCCTGAGGCGTGAGCGCAGTGGGACGTCCAGCTTCACTCGCCGGTCAGGAACCCGCGCGCGGCTCTGCTCCAACCAGAGCACAGTGGTGCCCGGCCCCTTGGCACGCAGCGGTTACCCCAGCGGCTGTGGCTGGGGCTGGGGCACAGTCGTAGCCGGGCGGCGCCGCGACCGGAGCCTCGTACCCTGACCGGGCAAGGCCCGCGTGCCACACTCCCACCATGAGCAAGCCACAGACGGTCGATGAGTACATCGATGGGCTCTCCGAGCAGCGCCGCGAGCTGCTCCAGCAGGTGCGGGCGCTGGCCCACGAGGTGGTTCCCGGGGCGAGCGAGGCGATCGAGTGGGGACATCCGGCGTGGGTGCACCCATCCGGGACGATCCTGTTCGTGACCAGCACCCACGCCCAGCATGCGAACGTGACGTTCACACCCAGCACGCGCGAGGCCTTCGACGCCGAGCTGGCAGACTTCACCACCGGCAAGGGATCCCTCAAGCTGCCGTACACCCGACCGGTACCGGCGGACCTCCTGCGCCGAATGATGGAGTTCCGGCTCCGCGAACACGAGCGGGATGGCGTGCTGTGGATGTGATGCCATCGGCTTTGACGACGGCTGGGGGTTGCCATTCCAATCACCGCTCGTCGCCCGATGTGGTCGGTCTGTTCGAGTATGTGGCGGCGGTTGCTCCCGGCTACTCCGGGCTCCTCCATGTTCGCGATGACGAGGACCCCGGTCATGAGAACCAGGTCCGCGTGCTCAGGCTCGCTCGGGGCACGATCACGTGGCACGGAGGCGCTGCGGCAGATGCGGTTCCAGGCGGGCTCATTCCGCGCTGGACCGCGGCGGCCCGGACACCGTACTTCTCCGGCATCCGGGCCTCCACAGCCATCAACGGGCACTGCCGCCGTCCATCCGGAGACGGGAGCAACGCCGTTCGCATCAAGGCGAGTTGGCTACAGGCCCCATCCAGAACACGCCCGCACGACACCGTGCGGCATCGGAGCGGCGGAGGGCCACACCTCGTCCCGGTGGCCCTCAGCCGATGTTGAAGTCGAGATTCGTCACGTACCAGAGGTCTTCGATCTTGTCGGCCTCGACGTTGATGTCCAACTGGCCCGCCTCCAGGCCGGTGGAGTGGGACAGGACGATCTTGTCGAGGCTCTGCCCGTCGACGATGATCTTGTCGGCGGGGATCTCCGCCTTGTCACCGCCGACCGTCATGTCGATCTCCACCTGTGGGTCGTCGGTGGGCGGCTCGGGCGTGAACGACTCACGGAACCCGTCGAGGTTCTTGTCCAACTGCTTCCTCTGGGGCGCACCGTCGGCGCAGGTCTCCTCGCTGCCGACCTTCGCGGGCGTCGAGCCGGAGGCGGGTTCCGCCATCACCAGGCAGGCCTCCTTGGGCTGCCCCTTGATGACGGCGGTGACCCACGCGGCGACAGCCCCCTCGGCCGTGGACTGGTCGGCAGCCGATGCCGACGGCGACGCCGGGGCGTCATCACCCGACTTCTCCACGTCGGCCGCGGGCGTGCCACTCGCGGACGACTTCTTGTCCGCGGCGGAGTCCTTGTCGCTCGAACAGCCCGCGAGCCCCACGACCACCGCCAGCGCGACCCCCGCGATCGAGCCGGTCCTTCGCACCCTCTGATCCACTAACACCACTGAGAACTGCCCTTCCTGGGAACGTACATGTATCTCAACGACACCACGGACAACTCTCGTCGCGGCCCGCTTCAAACATCAGTACGGGAATGAGAGCCGAACGGTTCTCATCCGAAACGATCTTTCGGGTATGGATCACGATCAGATTCAGGCCGGACGCGTTCACATCCCGAGGACGGAGCCAGCCTGACAACCAAGAGGGAAACAGCTGTCCCTGTGGGCTGCGACAGCACAACTCCCCTGCAGTACAAGCGCGTTGGATCCGCGCTTCCCCTGGCACCGCATCCGCCTCAGCCAGGCATGTGACCTTTCCGTATCCGCCACACGCACAACATCCGCAGATCATGGCCTGAAAGATGCGAGTACCATCCGGCTGCAGCACCACACGATGCAGGCGAAAAGGGAGCTGTCATGTCCGACGTCGAACCGACCAGCACACAACTCAAGTCGCAGTACGCCGCCAAGGTGACCGAAGATCTTGAGGTGAACGCCAAGGAGCAGGAACGTATCGGCGCCGAAGTCGCCGCACTCCAGGCACAGTTGGCCGCCCTGCAGAACGACCAGGCTCTGCTGGCGGACCTGCAGCGGGCACTGGGCGGGCAGAGCCCCGCGGCAGCCGACCCGGAACCCGGCAAGAGCGCGCCGGCCGCCCCCGCCCTGCCGCGACAGACCTCGGCGAAGACCAGGACGGCCAAGCCGAGGAAGGCCACTTCCGCGAAAACGGCGAAGTCGGCGGCGCCCGCAGCCAAGAGCAGCGCGAAGACCTCCGCACCGGCACCGGCACCCACACCGGCCGCAGCGGCCAAGCAGCCCACCCTCGTCGAGCTGATTCGCGACCATCTCGGCCGGCAGACCGAACCCCGCTCCGCCGCGGAGATCACCGCCGCGCTGTCCGAGGCTCACCCCGAGCGCGACATCAAGCCCAAGGTCGTACGCGTGACGATCGAAGGACTTGTCGCCAAGGGTCATGCACAGCGTGCCAAGCAGGGCAGCTCCGTCTTCTACACAGTCTCGGCGCCCACTCTCGCCGAGACCCCGGCAGAGGCAGAGCACGAGGAACCTGTCACCGTCTGACGGAGCGCACAGCCTCCGGCGTGCCCCCGCCGTTCCTCGTGGGACCACCGCTTACTCTTCCGGTCCCTGTCCGGTCCTCGTCACGGTTCCTCGGTGGGCAGCCATGTGCCGTGCAGTCCGAGGGGGACCCGTACGGGGATGCGTATCCGCGCGACGGGGCCCGAGGCCGGGTCCTCGGCCGGAAGGACCAGGAACCAGCTCTCGCCGTCGGTGCGGTCGGTGGCGAAGGTCATCCAGTAGCCGCGGTCGTCCGCGGACGCCTCCGGCCCTGGTTCGGGGGCGAACACCACCTCGCCGACGGAGAGGTCGCCCGCGTCCCAGGTCTGCTCGGCGCCCGTCTCGGCGTCGTACCAGCGCACGGCGTCGTACTCGCCGGACAGCAGGTCGGTCCGGCCGGTTCCGGTGGCCAGCGCGGTGTGGCGGTGGCGCCGGCCGATACGGCGGTCGTCTATGCGCGGGAACTCGACCCGGGCGTCGTCCAGCACCGTGCGGGACATGCGGCCGGCCACCGGATCGATCCGGGCACGGACCAGGCGCGCTGTCACGGGACCTGACTCGGTGCTCGGGCCGATCGTGAGCCGGTTCCACTCGACGTAGTCGAGGACGACGGGCGCCTGGGCCCCAGGGCCGTCGTCGTAGGCGTTGACCGAGTGCCACATCCAGAAGGCGTCGCCATCGGCCCACACCGGGGGCCCGCCGTCGCGCGGGACGAGCATCACCCGGGTACCGCGTTCCGGCCTCCAGGCAAGGAACGATCCGCCGGCCATGGCGGCGTCGAGATCGAAGAAGGCCGGGGCGAGGACGAGGACCACGTAGCGCGCCGTGAGTGCCATGTCGTGGATCATCAGGGGTTCGTCGACGCCTGCCACGGGCGTCGGACCACGGGTCACCGTTCCGTCGGGGCCGATCACGGACCAGGTGAGGTACGGCGGCTCCAGCGCGTAGCAGAAGACGACCATCTCGCCGGTGTCCGGGTCGATCTTGGGATGTGCGGTCATGCCCGCGGGCAGCGACCCGTCGAAGTCCTCGCGGCCGAGGGTCGCGAGATCGGTGTCGAAACGGTACGGGCAGGCGGCCTCGGCCAGTGCCAGCATGCGCCCTGCGTGGCGGACCACGTTGATGTCGGGCAGGTCCTTGAAGGTGTCGGCGAGTTCCGGGCCCACCTCGTCGGCCCCCGGCATGATCATCGACTCCAGCCCGCCCCACAGGGCGCGTCCGGCCTTCTCCTCGGCGACGAGCGCGGGCGTACGGACGAAGCGGTTGAGGTAGCGTGCCCGGCCGTCGGAGATCCGCACGGCGTGCAGCATCCCGTCCCCGTCGATCGGATAGAGGTACGAGCCGATCGGGGTGAACCGCGGATTCGGCCCGTTGCGCACGTACGTACCATCCAGCGTCGCGGGCAGTTCGCCGATGACCTGCAGGTCCTCGATGTCCACCTCGTCACTCACGGGCGCGAACGCTCCCAGCAGGTGCGGAACGCGGGTCGGATCGAAACTGGTGGCGTTCACGGCGGACTCCAGGCGCGCTCGTGGCGGGGATGGCGCCCGTTCCACACGCCGGCGCGGGGCGCCGCTCTCCTCCCAGTGAAACGCGCGACGGGCCGGATCGCCAGGCGTGCGCCTACCGGGTCGGACGCCTCCCCCACCGCACGGGTTCGTGGTGGGGGGCCCTGTCATTACCCCGAACGGCCCGGCCTGGCTGCCGCTTCACAACGGGGCCAGAATGTAAACGTCCGTTCCGCGCGCACTCACCTGCCTCGTGCGGGGCAGCAGTGGGAGAAGGCGGGGGCCGGATATCCCGATCACAGAGACGGAGTAACACTGTGCAGCGTGTCAGGCTCGGCGACCTTGAGGTTTCCCGGATCGGACTGGGTGCCATGGGCATGTCCCACGGCTACACCGGCGCGGGCACGGACGACGCGGAGTCGATCCGCGCGATCCACCGGGCCCTGGAGTTGGGGGTGACGTTCCTCGACACAGCCGAGGTCTACGGCCCCTTCATCAATGAGGAGTTGGTCGGCCGGGCGCTCAAGGGCCGTCGCGACGAGGTGGTGCTCGCGACGAAGTTCGGCCTCATCTCGCACTCGGGGCGGCCGTCGGGGCAGCTCGACAGCAGCCCGGCGAGTATCCGCGTCGCCGTCGAGGGTTCCCTGAAGCGGCTGGGCACCGACCACATCGACCTCTACTACCAGCACCGCGTCGACCAGACGGTGCCGATCGAGGAGACCGTCGGCGCGCTGGCGGAACTGGTCGTCGCGGGCAAGATCCGGTACATCGGCCTGTCGGAGGCCGGTCCCGAGACGATCCGCCGGGCGCACGCCGTGCATCCCGTCACCGCTGTGCAGTCGGAGTACTCGCTGTGGACGCGTGACCCGGAGGCCCGGGTGCTGCCCGTGCTGCGGGAGCTGAACATCGGCTTCGTGCCGTTCTCCCCGCTGGGCCGCGGCTTCCTCACCGGGACCATCCGGTCCACGGCCGACTTCGACGCCGACGACTTCCGCAGGAACAACCCCCGGTTCACCGACGAGAACTTCGAGCGGAACCTGCGAAGCGCCGCGGAGGTCCGGGCCGTCGCAGCCGACGCGGGTGTCACCCCGGCACAGGTCGCCCTGGCCTGGCTGCTCACCCGGGGCGCGAACATCGCCCCGATCCCCGGCACCAAGCGCGTCGCCCGCGTCGAGGAGAACGCCGCCGCCGACGCGGTGGAGCTGACCGCCGCCCAGATCGAGCGTCTGGACACCATCACCCCGGCGAGCGGCGACACCCACGACGAGGCAGGTATGCGCGCCATGGAGCGCTGACACCCGAGCAGCGGACCCGCCGCCCCGCCACAGCACGGGCCCACCGGGCCCACCCGGACGTCGAAAGGACCAACACCGTGGAGTACACCCGTCTGGGATCGTCCGGACTGAAGGTCAGCCGTATCGCGCTCGGCTGCATGAGCTTCGGCGACCCGGCCAAGCGGATGCCGTGGGTGCTCGACGACGACAAGGCCGCTCTTCCAGCAGGCCGTCGACCTGGGCATCACCTTCTGGGACACCGCGAACATCTACGGCCTGGGCACCTCCGAGGAGATCGTCGGGCGCGCCCTGAAGGAGTACGTACAGCGCGACGACATCGTGCTCGCCACCAAGCTGTTCATGCCCACGGGTGAGGGCCCCGGTGGGGCGGGCCTGTCCCGCAAGGCCGTCATGGAGCAGGTCGACGCCTCGCTCAAGCGCCTGGACACCGACTACATCGACCTGTACCAGATCCACCGTTTCGACCCGGAGACGCCCGTCGAGGAGACGATGGAGGCGCTGCACGACGTGGTCAAGGCGGGCAAGGTCCGCTACCTCGGTGCCTCGTCGATGTGGGCGTGGCAGTTCGCCACGATGCAGCACACCGCCCAGGCGGGCGGGTGGACGCGGTTCGTCTCCATGCAGGACCAGTACAGCCTGGTCCATCGTGAGGAGGAGCGGGAGATGTTCGGCCTGCTCGCCGAGCAGGGCGTCGGCAGCATCCCGTGGAGCCCTCTCGCGGCGGGTCTGGTCACGCGTCCCTGGGGTGAGAAGTCGACGAACCGTGCGAAGGGCAACCCCGACACCGACCCCAAGGGCCGGCCGCTCTTCCTGGACAGCGACCGGGCCATCGTCGACGCCGTCCAGCGCATCGCGGAGGCTCGCGGTGTCCCGATGGCACAGGTCGCGATGGCCTGGGTCCTGCGCAACCCCGTCGTCTCGGCGCCGATCGTCGGCGCCACCAAGCCCCACCACCTCGCCGACGCCGCCGCCGCGCTCGACATCCAACTGACCGACGAGGAGACCAACTCCCTGGAGGAGCCATACGTCCCGCGCATGCCGACATACTTCTGAGGGCCACTCCTCGCTCAGAACCCCCCGCCGTGCGATGCCATTGACGGTCCTCGCGCCCGCAACTCCCCTACGCCGCCCACGCGTTCGCGTCGGCGGCGTAGCCGTCCGACGGCAGACGGCAGACGGCAGACGGCAGACGGCAGACGGCTGCCTCACGGACCTGCGGGCGACGCGGGCGGGGCGGGACAGGGGGGCGGCACGCAGGGGGTGACAGCCTGCGTGGCGTCGGGTCCGTGCGCCGGCACTGGACGACCGCCGAGACACCTACGCCGTCGACGAGGGCGAGGGCGAGCACGAGGGCACCCCGTAGGCGGGGCCGCCGTGCAGGGACGGGGCCTGGCCACCTGCGGGTCGTACGCGCTGACGGACCTGGGCCGCGCGCTGGACGGCGGAGTTGAGGTGTGCCTGTATGGAGCGCAGATAGGGGACGTCGCCGGCGGCGATCGGATGCTTCGCGAAGCAGGAAGGGTCGGCGGTGGCCGGCGTGATCCACGGGTAGCCCAGGGCGGCGACGCGGGCGCCCGGGGACTTGGCCCGGATGTCCTGCAGGGCCTTCTTGAGCGCGGGGTAGGTGTTCGCCTCGATCTGGTCGACGAAGCTGGTGCCGTTCTTGTCCTTGGATCACGCCGTGCACGTGTCCCCGGCGGTCACCGGGGACGACGGCGATCTGGTGAAGGCGCCGCCCTACTTCGAGGGGTGCGTGAAGATCGAGCACATCCTGGATCTGGTCGACAGGACGGGCATGAGCCCCGCACACGTGGCCACGCGCCTGTCCCGGATGAAGTATCCGGTCCCCGAACAGATCTGTCCGACCCGGCCAACGGCCGACCCTGCACGACAGCGGTACAGAGGGCAGCGTCTACGTCTGCCACGGCGCCGTGAGCCCGACGACGGCGCACCTCCCGCTCGGCCTTGACCCCTCGCACGGAACTCAGGGGTGCATGACGATCTTGCCCACGTGCCCCCTGCGAGAGAGCTCCTCCTGAGCCTGAGCGGCCTGTTCCAGGGGGAAGGCCGCGGCGATCACGGGCTGGACCTCCGCCCGACGAGCCAGATCCATGAGGAGGTCGAAGTGCGTGGGGGTGTGCATCGCGGAACCGATGACCTGGGCGTTGTGCAGGTAGAGACGGCGCACATCGAAGGTCACGCCGTATCCTCCGAGCGCGCCGGCGATGACCCACCGGCCCCCTTCGCGCAGCAACGGCAGCCCTTCGCCGACCAGTTCACCCGCCACGACGTCGAGTGCGACGTCGATGCCCTCCGGGGCGGCGGCGCGAATCTGCCCGGCGATGTCTCCCGCGCGGTCGATGACCTCGTGCGCCCCCGCCTCGCGCACCGCGTCGATCTTGGGTCCGCTGCTGATGGCGAGCACCGTCGCGCCGCGCGCGCGGGCGATCTGCACCAGGGCGATACCGACGCCACCGGACGCTCCCGAGACGAGGGCGGTCTCCCCCTTCCGCAGCCGGCCTCGTTCGATCATGCCCAGCGCCGTGCCGTAGGCGGTCGGCAGCGTCGCGAGCTGGTCGTCCGTGAGCGGAGAGTCCGTCACGTCGTACACGCGCTTCACCGGTGCCGTCACGTACTCGGCGTATCCGCCGTCGCGCTCGCTTCCCATGAGGCCCACCGGGTTGGCGTCCGGCCCCTCGGTGTCGTAGATGGCGGGGTCGACGACCACTCGGCGTCCTACGAGGTCTCCGGATACGCCGGTCCCGACGGCCACGATCCGGCCGGCCACGTCGGCGCCCTGGATGCGCGGGAAGTCGATCGGGCCGCGCCAGCCCGACAGCGCCTTCGGGTCGTCCGGACGGCCGTAGGCGCCCTCCCGGGTCCACAGGTCGGTGTTGTTCAGCGCTACCGCGGCGACGCGGACCAGCACCTCCCCCGCCTGGGGCATGGGGACGGCGACCTCCGCCCGCTCAAGGACCTCCGGTCCCCCGTGCCTGGTGATACGGACTGCTCGCATGAAATCGGACGAGCCCATCGCTGGAACCTCCTCGGGTATACTGATCTGTGAACTTCTCCCACCGTACACCGTTCTGTGAAGGGGCTCTCAGTGCAGGAAGCGCGGCCTATGACGTCCGCCGGTCGCCGCATCCTGGCGGCCGCCGAGGAGCTGTTCTACAACCGCGGCATCACGGCGGTCGGGGTGGATCTGATCGCCGAGCACTCAGGCGTCACCAAGCGCACCCTCTACAACCAGTTCGGCTCGAAGGACCACCTCGTGGCGGCCTGTCTCACGGAACGCGACCAGCGCTGGCGGTCACTCGTCCGTGAAGCGGTCGACGCCGCCGGGACTCCCGCCGCGGCCGTCACCGCCCCCTTCGAGGCCCTGCGGATCTGGAGCGAGACCAACACCCGGGGATGTGCCTTCATCAACGCCCTGGCAGAACTCCCGGACCTCTCACATCCAGCACATCGCGTCGCCACGAACCAGAAGCTCTGGCTGCTGAACCTGTTCGAGGAACTCGCCGCCGCGGCGGGCTGCTCGCACCCTGCCGCCCTCGCCACCCGGCTCCTCGTGCTGCACGAGGGCGCCCTCGCCATGCAGCCTCTCTCGCTCGACTGCCTTCCGCAGAGCACCGAACTGGCACGATCCCTGGTCCGGGCCGACATGTCGCCGTCCGGCCGGTAGACCGTTCTCGGGAGCCCAGCCACTGGCCCTACCGGCCGACTGCGGGGTCCGACGAGGCACAGGGCACTCCGGCCCCTGTCGGGCACGTTGGCAGCGGAGACGGGTGGGCACGCTCGTACTCCTCGTGCCAGGCATTCCCTACGGCGATCAACGCTACGGCCGCCACGAGCAGTTGGACCGCTCCCGCGTAAGGGTGCGCCGAGCACAGGAAGGCAACGGCGACCACGAGCACGCACAGCGTGAACCCGCCGAGCCAGAGGATGGGGACCCAGTCCATCGCCGGTGAGCCGGATCGCTCGTCCGCCCTGCCCCATCCACGGAGGCCCAGCGTCAACCCCAGCAGGATGGCGGCCGGTATCTCGATGAGCAGCACGATCAGACTGATGCAGCCACCTGAGAACCCGTCGCCTCGCGTAACCGAGGCGTTGCCAGGCCGGCGACCGGTCGTCGGCAGGTCCGGTACGGGCGGACTCGGTTCGAAGCGCATGGCCGCAGGCTCGTGGGTCATTCCGTGCGCTGCCCTGCGATTCACCAGGTCGCAACCGAGTCGTGTCCGAGCTGAACCCGCCCACGCCGCCATAGTCCGCAACGGGCGAGGCATGGTGTCCCCGACGGGAAACCAGTGGCCCGCGCGCTGGTGGTTCCGTAGCGTCTCGGTCATGCCGATGTCCGTCCTGTACTGCCGTGATCCGTTGATGCCTCGACGCGTGGACGAGCACTTCGCGCCGGAGGCACAGCAGGTCCGCGCCTGTGGCGGGACAGTCGGACTGATCGACCACGACGCGCTGTTGCGGGGCGACGTGCGGCAGGCTGTCGCACAGGTCCCTGCTGGGCTGGGACACGCCTGGTACCGGGGCTGGATGATTCCCAGCGATCAGTACGCCGCGTTGGCCGAAGCGCTGAGCAGACGTGGAACCGAACTGCTCGTCACGCCGGAGCAGTACCGCACCGCTCACGAACTCCCGTCCTGGTATGCGATGTTCGTCGACATCACGCCCGCGAGCGTGTGGCGCCCCACCAAACCCGGTGAGAAGTTGCGCGTCGACGACCTGGCCGCTCTCGCCCAACTCTTGCCGCCAGGTTCGGGAATCGTGAAGGACTACGTCAAATCCCGCAAGCACGAGTGGAACCAGGCCTGCTTCATTCCCGACCTCGCCGACATCGTGGAGCTGACACGGGTCGTGCAACGCTTCGTAGAACTGCAGGAGGACTTTCTGGCCGGCGGGATCGTCCTCCGCGCCTTCGAGGCTTTCTCGAAGCCTGAGTCCGTGCTTGAGTCCGTCGCGGCTGAGGTGCGCGTGTGGTGGCTGGATGGTGAACCCAGGCTGCTGACACCCCATCCCGACAGCCCGATCGAGCACGGACTGGTACCCGACCTCGACCAGATCGGGCCCGCGGTGCGGCGCCTGGGCTGCCGGTTCGTCACGACCGACGTGGCCCTCCGCTCGGACGGAGTGTGGCGGGTCGTCGAAGTCGGTGACGGCCAGGTCAGCGATCTGCACCAGTCGAGCAGCCGAGGCGAGTTGGCCGCACTGCTGGTCGGTCCGTAGCACCTGTTGGGTGTGCGGTGCGGCAGTTGCCACGCCAACCGCCGACTCGAACTAAGGAATCCGGTCAAGCCCGCCCTAGACAGCCTCATGCGGACGCAGAGTCATGAGCGAGCCTTCCAAGGTCGCCACCATGGCGAAGGGGAACCGGTCGAGCTCAAGACAGAGTTCGACGTCATCGGGATGGACTCCTTGGCGCACGCCCTCCGCCAGTTCGGCGGCGGCGCGCGAGTCGGCGGCGCGGCGGAGGAACTCGGCGGAATCCGTCTCGGCCTCGGTGACCCTCCGAGCGATGTACTGAGCGCAGGCCAGGTCCTCATCGGCCTGCCCGTCCTCGCCCGTGACGACGAAGGTGACGGTGTCGCTCCGCCGTGTCGACAAGAGCCTGGCCGTCGCCTCCGCCACCACGAAGCCGGCGCACAGCACGAGCGACGCCTCCTTGACCGCGAGGGCTCCGACCGTGCCTGCCGTGGTCTTCTGCACAACCGTCCTTCCGCCAAGGTCGACGGACCTCAGCAGACCCGGCGAGTTGACGGCGTCGAACCCGGGCGCGGGCGGACCGTCCTTGAGCGCCAGCCAATCCGGGTGGCGAGCCTTGAGCGCCAGGGCTTCGTCCAACGACTCGGCAAGAACGATCTTTTCGGCCCCCTGCCCAAAGGCCCAGGCAGCCACGGTGAAAGCGCGCATGACGTCGACCACGACCGCCACGGGCGGGGTTTCGACCAGTTCAGCGATACCAAGGAAACGAGCGTCCATTCCGGTCATGATCACGCATGTCGGCCGCTAGGCACCCGGAGAGTGGGGCACATCACGTCGCCTGTCTCGGCAGGCAGCAGCCGTCAGCCGGTGGTACCGCCGTCCGAACTGGGCGGCGTGGTCCGGATGTAGCGGGCGCGCATGGCGGGGCTCGCGGCGGGACCCGCCGCGAACACGTACGCGCGGCTGTCGTCGAGGCGGTTGCCGGTCCTGGCGTCGACGACCACGGGTTCGACCTCCTCGCCGGCGGCCGCGTCGACCAGAATCATGCTGCGCTGCTCCGGATCCAGGCGGGAGTTGCCCCAGGCCGCCAACGTGACGATCACCGGGCGCAGCGAGCGGCCCAGGTCCGTCAGGACGTACTCGTGGCGGGTCGGGTTGGTCTGGTAGGGGCGGCGTTCCAGCAGGCCGTCCGCGACGAGGGTTTTGAGACGCGCGGTGAGCATGCTGGTGGAGATGCCCAGGTTCTCCTGGAACTGGTCGAAGCGGGTGAACCCGTCGAAGGCGTCGTGGAGGATCAGCAGCGTCCACCACTCACCGACGTGCTGGACGGTCGTGGACAGCGGGCATTCGAGATCCTCTGCCCTGATGCGGCTTGCCAAGGCTGACCACTCCTGACGAGTTACTGCTAATGTCGAAGCTACTTACTTCTATTCTAGCAGTAACGGTTGGGGCGGCCATGACGCCTGCCCGTACCCGAGAACGGAGCTCGGTCATGACCACTGCCGTCAGCGACATCGGCGACTCCCTGGAGGGGCGTCGCGCTCTGGTCACCGGTGGCACGAAAGGGGTCCCCGCGACCGCCGCGACGGCCGCGCTGACCACGTACAGCAAGGGCCTGGCCAACGAGGTCGCCCCGTACGGCGTGCGCGTCAACTCCGTCGCCCCCGGCTTCGTCCGGACGACCGCCGCCGACGACCTCGTCGTCCGCATCGCCGAAGGTGCCGGTACGAGCCACGAAACGGCCCTGAAGCAGCTCATGGACTCCCCCGGCGGGATTCCGCTGGGCCGTCCCAACCGCCCGGAAGAGGTCGCCGAGCTCGTCGCCTTCCTCGCCTCCGACCGCGCCTCCGCCATCGTCGGTGCCGAGCACGTGATCGACGGCGGCACCGTCCCCACCGTATGAACCCACCCACCACCGTCAGGAACCCACATGCACACCGGACAGACCCAGGACATCACCCCCGCCGACCTGCCGGAGGTGATCACCCGATATCTGGACGCCCACCGCGCCCGGGACACCGCCACAGCGCTCGCCACCTTTCGGTCCGGCGCCGAGGTGACCGACGACGGCAGCACCCACCGCGGAGCCCAGGCGATCGAGACGTGGCTGAACCACGCCGCCGGCGAGTACACCTACACGATCGAACCGACCGGCGCGCGGAAGGCCGACGAGGAGCGGTACGTCGTCACGCAGCACCTCGAGGGCGACTTCCCGGGCGGAGTGGTGGACCTCTTCTACCGTTTCACCCTCGGCGGCGGCCTGATCGAGAACCTGGTCATCGAACCCTGACCCGAACCGCCATGTCACGGCGGGCCGTTCAGCCGTTCCGAGGCGTCGGCCGGCACGTCCCGGGTTCCTCTCGGCCGCCCACTGCGGGCCACCCGCGGGGAGCGGGCGGCCCGATGCGGCTCAGCCGGCGTTGATCTTGTCGACGGCGAAGCGTGCTCCCGTCTGCACGCTGCCGTTGACGTGGTAGGTGAGGTGGGCGGCGGTGTTGAGGCCGTTGCCGCACACCGGGTCGCCGGTGTTGCAGAACTCCTTCGCCTTCGCGCCGTAGAGCCCGCTGGCCGAGTTGATGGTCCGGCCCGACAGCCGCAGCGGGTTGCCGAAGACCACGACGGCCTTGACCTTGGGGGCGAGGGCGGTGGGGATGGTCTGGCCCCTGCCCAGCGTCGTACGGATGCCGAGGGCGATGTCGGTGACGCTGGCGCCCTGGGAGTATCCGCCGAGGACGAAGGAGGTGTTCGGGCAGTTCGCGGCGGTGGACCTGACGTGGTTCGTCATCTCCGTGGCGCCCGGTCCCGCACTGGTCTGCGAGAAGTTCGCCGCGTAGTCGACGGCGTGGGAGGCGACCGTCTTGCCGGGCAGCCCGCTCTTGATGTTCCGCACCAGCGGTGCTCCCGTGATGCCGAGCCCCGGCGCCTCACCGCTGCCACGGGCGAAGACGACCTCGACGTCGGGGCACGGGGCGGCGGAGGCCAACGAGGGCAGGAGAGTCAGTCCGGCGGCGCCGAGCGCGGCGGTGGCGACGACGGACACGATCGTCAGCCGACGGCGTGATGCACGGTGGGACATGGGGGTACCTCTTTCCTGAGCGGTGGTACGGGCGCTCCCCAGGGGTCTTTTCGGACCTGATCGTCGAACGCAGTAGCAACGTAGGAAGCGCCGCGCCCCGCACGTATCAGTGGAATCACCAGTCGCCCACCGGTCGACCTCTTGTCAGACAACCGGTCAGCGATGCGGGGAATCGCGCCCGAGCACGCACGCCCCTCGCTACGCTCGGCACAGCGAGGCCACAGGGAACGGTGGTGCACGTGGGCCATGAAGCGACCCAGGAGAACTCCGACCACCGGGCCATTCACCCTGTCGGCGGCGACGAACTCCCGCAAGCGCGAGCGGAGATGGGCCAAGGTCTCCTGCTCCTGTGGGACGGCCCGGTCACCGACGCGTACAACCTGCTCCTGCTCACCGCCACGACGCTGCGTACGGTCGACCCCGCCCGCTCACGCACGGCCGGTGTGCACGCCACGCTCGCGGCTTGGGCGGGCGGCGACCGTGACGGCTATCGCAGAGCCCTCGACGAGCTGTGCGCCCCCGAGGACTCCCCCAGCGGCGCTACGGCGCACGACGCGGCCGACCGTGACCCGGTCGACGCCCTCTGGCGGGCCTACCGCGACGGCATGCGCTGCCTGGTGGACGGGGATTTCCACCGCGCCAACGTATTCCTGCGTCCCGTGCTCGGCCTACTGACGGCTCAGACCGAGGTGTCGAGTCTGATGTCGGCAGGCACGATCGCGCTCATGCTGGGTGACCTCGCGACGGCGCGCCAGGTGCTCGGCATCGCGCTGGCCACCGCGCGCGCCGACGGAGCGACGGCTCTCGTTCCTCGCGTCCTCGAGCATCTCGCCTACGCCGAACTGCGTGAAGGCAGCTACCACCAGGCCCGCGTACACGCCGAGGCCGGCCTGGAGTCGGTGGGCGAGCACGGTCAACGGAACGTGGCGGCGGGGCTGTCGGCTGTACTGGCGCTCGCCGCGTCGATCGCGGGCGGGCCATCGACCGTGGCCACGCACGCCCAGGCGGCACTGCGCACCGCCCACGCCCACGGGCTGAGTCAGACGAGCACGCTCGCGGAATGGGCCCAGGCCCGCGCCGACCTCGGGAACGGCCATGCGGAGCACGCCGCCGCACGGCTCGCCCCGCTCGTCAACAGCGGCCCGCGGCAAGGGCATTTCGGACTGTGGGTGATGACGGTCCCCTGCTACGTCGAAGCCGCCGTGCTCGCGGGCCACGACGTCGACACGGCAGACGTGATCGACCAGTACGCCGTCTGGGCGGCCATGGGCGCCGACCCGCAGGCACCCGCGCTGCTGTCACGCTGCCGGGCGCTCGTGGCGAGCGGCGAACGGAGCGAGGAACTGTTCGCCGAGGCCCTCGCGCGGCACGAGAAGGTCAACGGCCCCTACGAACAGGCCCGTACGCATCTCGCGTACGGCATGTGGCTGCGGCGCAGGCGGCGCCCCGGGGAGGCGAGGGTCCAACTGCGCAGCGCCGTCCTGGGGTTCGAGCAGAGCGGCGCGGACGTGTGGGCCGACCACGCCCGCGCGGAACTGCGTGCGGCGGGAGAGACGCTCGCCGCCGCGCCCGAACCCGGGCCGCTGAGCCTGCTCACTCCCCAGCAGTTGCGCATCGCCCGCTCCGTCGCCGAGGGCGCCACGAACCGTGAGGTGGCCCGGCAGCTCTCGATCAGCACGCGCACGGTCGAGTACCACCTGCGGAACGTCTTCACCCAGCTCGGTGTCCGCTCCCGGGTCGCCCTCACCCGGCTGCTCGCGGACTGAGGGCTGTCCCCCACGTGCAGGGCCGACACCCTGGTCGGCGTCACCCCGCCTGCCCGGCCGGCACCCGCGTGCGGTCCGGCCGAGTGCGTCGCGGGGCGCGGAAGTGCCGGTGAGTTGCCTGTTTGTTGCCTCGCTGGGCGCACCGCGGCCGGTGATACTCGGTGCTGATCACGGCGGGGAGTCGTCGGCTGACCTGGGGGCGCTCGATGGGTGCAGTGCTGGTGGTGCCGGTCCACCTGGACGCGCTGGTGCTGGACCGGGACCGCGATGTCACCGCGCCGACCGTCGACTTCACCGGCCTGCCGCACGTGGACCCGGTGAGCGGGCGGGACCACGGCCCGGACGTGCCGTACCTCGGTGAGGCACTGCTGTCGGTGCCGTTCCAGGACCAGACGTTCCGGCTCCGGGCGGGCGTACACCTGCACTGGGCGCTGCCGAACGCGCTGACCGGTCTCGACCACCGCCGCGCCGACGAGCGCACGGGCGCCCCGCTCGCCCCAGCCGTGCCGAACCGGTGGCTGGTCACGCGCAGCCGGGGCGGCGCCGTCGAGCGGCAGTGGGTCGTCGAGAGCGACTACTGCGCGACCGGTGACACCGGCGGTGTCCCGTACCCCTGTATCGAGGGCGAGGTGCCGGGACCCGCGGGCCCGCCCTTCCGGCGGCTCGGCCGGCGCGTACCGCTCCAGGTGTGGGAGCCGTCCGCGGATGGCGGCGAGGACGCGCCGTATCTGCGCCGTCTGACGGCCACCGGGTACGGGGAACCGGCCTTCGCCACGTTCTACCCGCACTGCCACAGTGTCTTCGGCCTGCACGACCCGGAGCCGGCCGGCGGGCCGGCGGCCGAGCCGCGATACGACGTCGTCGGCTGGTACGCCGACCTCGCGCAGGACGCGGCCGTCGCCGAACTGAGGCGCGTGGGTGGCGACTCGGGCGTGCCATGGCCGCAGGTGTTGAGCAAGGCGCTCGGCTGGGACACGGCGGCCGACGGCAGGGGAACAGGTCCCGACCGTACCGTCTGCGTGGGGCGGCTCGACCTCGTCCAGGACCGGACGGCGGGACCTGAGGGTGCACCCGGCGAGCCGGTGACCGTCTGCGTGGGCAGCACCCCCACCGAGGCGCTGGCCGCGCACCTCGGTGACGTGCTCCCGGGGGCGAGCCGGGACGGCCTTGAGGACCTGTTGGAGGCGCTCGCCTTCGCCGACGACCTGGAGTCCGCTCCGCTGGACGTCGGGACGAAGCTCGCGGAGGCGCGGCACGCGGGCACCTTCCGCACGCTGCCGTCCGGGCAGGTGTGGACGGTTCGGCCCAAGGACCGGCCGGCTGCGAGTGCGCAGGACGACCCGCCGGGCCTTGAGGGGCTGGCCCACCGCGTCGGCGACCTGCTCGACGCGCTCAACGGCGCGCAGGGCGCGTACGACCGGGCGGTGCGCGACCTCACCGGGATGCGCGAGGAACTGTTCGCCGACTGGTGCCGCTACCTGGTGTGCGCGTATCCGCCCGAGACCCGGCCGGACAGCTACCCCTCCCCCGACCTCGCGGCGTTCCACCTGCGACGGCAGGCGGCTCGCATCGAGCGGAGGCGGGTCGCCGTCGAGTCCACGCTCGCCGACGCGGTCCGGGACGCCGAGGCCGTGCTCGTCGCCGCCCTGGACGGCGATCTGTACGAGCCGGCCCGCGTTCCGGGCCCCAGCTACTACGAACCGCTGGAGCCCGTCGTCCTGCTCAGCGGAGCGGCGGCCACCCCGTCGGAGCGTTACGGCCAAGGCGACTCCCTCGACCCTGCCGGCCGGGTGGACTGTGTCCTCGTAGGCGTCGACGACGCGACGGTGGCGCTGGACCGCACCGACGCGCCGCGCGCCCTGCGGGACGCGGTGCTGGACGCCGTGGGCCCGCGGACGTGGGAACGGCAGCCGTGGCATCCGCTGTACCTGCACTGGCAGGTCGAGTTCTTCCCCGTCGCCCGGGGCGGCAACGTCTCCGCGGACTCCGGCTCCGGCCGCGACTACGCCGCCGACTACGTCACCGGCTCGCACACCCTGGACCGCAGCGAGGTGGAGCTGGTCCCGGTGCCGGGCCGCGCCGCGTTCGTCAACGCCGCCAACGTCTACACCGGCAGCACCGTGCTGTCGCCCGCCGCCCGCCCGGTGCTGTCCGCGCGAATCCTGCGGTACCTGGAGAAGCCGCTGCTGCTCGCCCGCAACGACGGTGCGGAGGAGTCCGCCCGGGTCACCCCTGAGCGGTACCGCGAAGATCCCGAACCCGTCCTGGACTGGTACCGCGAGAACGGCGAGGACACCCGCCTGCGCACGCTCGTCGACGCTCAGCGGCACCTCGCCCGGCACGAGCAGGCGAACCTCGCGCAGTCCCTCGGCGGATTCAACGACGCGCTGCTGATGCGCAGGCTCACCCGCCAGCTCCCCATCGCCGACCCGCTCGGCTTCCCCGGGAGCCAGGAACTGGCCCGAGTGGTCGACGCCGTCGTGGGAGACGCGACCCGGCTGTCCCCGCAGCCGCTGAGCGGGTTCAACCCGATCCGGGCGGGCGCGCTGAAGTTGCTACGGCTGCGTGTCGTCGACACGTTCGGCCAGGTCCGCGACATCGCCCTGGACGAGGACCGGGTGCGTACGACGACACGGCTGCGCGTGCCGGACCACCCCGACTGGGTCGCCCTGCCGCCCCGCCTGACGCAGCCCGCCCGGTTGTCGCTGCGATGGCTCGACGCGGGCGGCGACGCGGACGACGTGCTGCGCGAGACCAACGTGGTTCCGTCCACCTCCCCCGTATGCGGCTGGCTGCTGCCCAATCACCTCGACGGCGGCCTCGCCGTGCACGCCGCCGACGGCCGGGCGCTGGGCACCCTGCTGGCCCTGCCGGACCTCGGCGACGCCGACCTCGCGCAGTGGCACCCGGCGCCGGGCCGCCCCGCCACGGCAGTGGACGAGATTCCCAACCTCCGCCTGCGTACGGTCGTCCGGCACCTGCGTGACCTGGGCGCCGGAGGGGTCCGCGATCTCCTCGGCACCCTCGACGACGCGCTCGCCGCGATCGAACCGGAGGACTACGCCCTGCACCGGTCGCGGGCGCTCCTGGTCAGCCGCCCGGTGGCCGTCGTGCGGGCGGCGGTGGGCCTGGAGCTGATGGGCCTGCCCGCCGCGCACCAGGACTGGAACGTCTTCCGTCAGGACCTTCGGCGCGGCGGGCACGAGACCGACGGGTTCACCCGGACGCGGTTCCCCGTCCGTGTCGGCGACCACGGCAGGCTCGGTGACGCGGTGGCCGCCTACTGGGTGGAGCCGGCGCCGGGCGAGCTGCCCGAGGGCCCGCCCCTGTCGCCGTTGACCGCACCCCCGCTCCTACGGACCGTCGACGCGCCGCCGCAGAGCCTGACTCTGCTGGTCGACCCGCGCGGCGCGGTGCACGCCTGCTGCGGGGCGCTGCCGGCGAAGTCGGTCAGCCTGCCGGAAGCGCACTACCGGGCGGCGCTGGAGCGGATGGAGACGTGGTTCCTCAACGCGCCCGTGCTGACCGAGGCGGAGTCGGTCGAGGTGCCGCTCCCGCAGGAACCGGGGTTCCTGTGGTCGTGGACGGAGGCCACGCCCGCCGGGTGGACCGAGACCTCCACGACGCCGACGGTGCGGCGTGCCGACGTGCTGGCGGCGGTGGCCGACGTGCCGGGCACCGGGGACACCTGGGCCGCGCTGGTCCGGCTGGGCTGGATCACCCCGCTCGACGGCGACACCGCCACCGTGACCCCCGCCGAGGCTCGGGCCGATCCGGGCACGGACCTGCCCCTGGACGTCGTAGCGCCACTGGCCGGTCTGCTGGACCGGCCCGGGTTGGCCAACGCCCGCCTGGAGGCCCGTTTTCCGGACCGGCCGACCGCCCGCGAGGGCTGGCTGACACTGCGTCCGCTGCCCCCGTCGACTCCCGCGCCCGCGCCCGCCGGGCCGCCGACCGCACCGTCACAGTAGGGACCAGGATGACGCCGACAGACACCACCTCACCACCCTCCCCCTCCCTCACCCTCACCCTCACCCTGGAGCTCAGCCTCGACGAGGCCAACCTCGTGCTGGAGGCGCTCGGCCAGCTCCCGTACGCGCGGGTGTACCAGTTCATCGACCGCATCCAGGAGGAGGCGCGGACCCAACTCGCGCATCCCGGGGCCGGTCACCACGCCCGAGAGAGCCTCACATGACCACGGCAGGGCCACTGCTGCACTGGCACCTGGACGAACTGGTCGAGAGCGGCGGCATCCCCGACTCCTCCGGCAACCGTCTGAACGGGGCGGCGGAGGGCGATCCGAAGAACGTGCCCGACGAACTGTTCGGCAGCTGCCTGACCCTGGACGGCGACGCGGACGCCCTCGTCCTGCCTGCCGCCGCCGGCCCGCTGCCCTACGTCCACACCCTGGAACTGTGGGTCAGGACCGACTCCTCGGCGGGCGACGGCCGGACGCTGGCCGTCCTCCCGTTCGCCGGACCGGCACTGGTCCTGGAGCCGGACGGCAGCCTTCGGCACGTGCTCCCCGACGGCACCGAGGCGGGAGCCACCCCGGCGGGCGCGGTCCGGCCGGGCCGATGGCAGCACATCGCGGTCACCGCGGACCCCGCCGAACTGTCGGTCCACGTCGGCGGCGAACCCGTGGCGCGCACGCCCCGTCCCGACAAGCCGGCCCCCGACAAGGACACACCCCAACTGGTCGTGGGCCGCGGCCTGTCGGGAGGCGGCCGGCTGTCCGGACGGCTGGCGCACGTCCGCGTGTACGGCGGCGTGCTGACCCCCGAGGACATCCGGCTGGACATGGCCGAGGACGAGGCCGAGCTGTCGGCCTTCGTGCGCACCTACCCCGTCGGCTTCGAGCTGCTCAACGAGGACGAGCACCCCGTCCTGTTCATCGACGACGCCCCCGGCGACCACCCGATGACACTGCGGCTGACCAACGCCTCCCGGGACGAGGTCGTCCCGGTGCCGCTGACCGGCGAGGCGGGCCCTGACAACCACCACTTCGCCCTGAGTTTCCGTACGGGCACGCTGTCCGGCGGGTCCGTGCCCCGCACCGATACCGCGGGCTGGTCCGTGCGCGGCGGCGGCGACACGCTCTACCTCCTTCTCACCGGCGCGCAGCCGCCCGCGATCCGTCCCGGCGGCTCGCTCACTGTCACGCTCCTCGGCCTCAACGGCGACGGGAGCGGCGGCACCCGCGGTACCCGCGTCGAGCTGTCCTACCGGCAACTCGCCTACCGCGGCGACCCGCAGGAACTCACCGGCACCCGGCTCCAGGTCCTGGAACTGGTCAACCACCGCGGGCGCAGGGAACTGCCCCTGCACATCGACTTCGTGGACGGCGACACCGTCCTGAGCGACGGCGCCACCCCCAACACGCTGAGGCTGCGCATCGCCAACACCTCCCGCGACGTACCCATACGGCTCCGCGGACTCGACGAGGCCGCCGGTGAAGTGGCCGACGGTGACGGTGACGGAACAGCCTCGGACGCCACCGCGATCTTCGTCTCCTTCGAGGTGCAGGAGCAGGGCGAGGTCCGGGAGTGGGCCCTGGTCACCGGCGCCGCGAAGAACGGCGCCGGGATGGCGCTCGCGGTGCCCTCCACCACATGGGAGGCACCCCAGCGCTCCTTCCCGGGCGAACGGGCCCAGTGGCGGCTGCGCCCGGATACCTCCACACAACTGGAGCCTGGTGGTCGCCTGGACCTGCTACTGACCGGGGTGATCGCGCCGCCCTCGCTGGGCGTCGCCAACGTCTACGTCGACCTGGTCAACCTGCCCGACTACGTCGACGGGTCCTTCACCGCCGCGGTGCGCAAGGCACCCCTGCTCTATTCGCAGACCGCCGTCGGTATCGGCACCAACAATCCCAAGGCCCGGCTGCACATCCTCGACCCGGGCAACGTCGGCAACAACGCGGGCGCGGGCACCCTCATCCTCGGTCCGGTCACGGGCGCCGGAACGAACCTGCGTCTCGGCTACCACACGGACTACACGTGGATCCAGGGCCACGGTCTACGTCCCCTGGCGCTGAACCCGCTCGGCAACCACGTCGGCATCGGTACCACCGACCCGTCGTCCCGGCTCACCGTCCTGTCGAGTGACGCGGTGCAGATCGACGTCCATCAGGCCGCCGGCGGCCCGGCCAACGGCGCGCCGACCATCCGTTTCGCCCGCGCCGGCCAGTGGCGGCACCGCATCGAGGCCCGCAGCGACGGTTTCCACCTCAAGACCGGCGAACCCGGCGTCGACACGCTCTCCGCCCTGTGGGCAGCCAGGCTCACCGCGGCCGAGGTGGTCACCCCGGCCCTCACCGTCGGCGGCGTCACCATTGGCGAGGCGGAGCTGCGCGTCCTCAAGAAGCTGGCCGCGGGGACCCTGACGCTGAAGGTGTTCAACCCCGACCGCGACGAGTACCTGTTCTCCTCCGACATCAACGACGGCGCGGGCCGCCGCTCGGTCTACACCTCTCCCCGCAACCCCGCAGACCCGGCGATCCCGCACTTCCGCGTGTGGCAGTTGCGGGAGGTCACCTGATGGCCTGGCAGCTCGATATCCACGTCCTGGACGTGGGACAGGGCCAGAGCGTCCTGATCGTGGCGAGCGATCCCGTGCTGGGCGCCGCCGCCACAAGAACGCTGCTGATCGACGGCGGCCACCAGCAGTCGGCGCCCGACATCCACAACAAGATCGCGGCGGCGGGGGTCAACAACGTCGACGTCATGATCTCCACCAACTACGACATGGACCACCTGGGCGGACTGATCGGCCTCCTGCGCGCCGACAACGCATGGCAGCTCGCGAACCATGTGGCCGGGCTGGCCGTGGCGGCGGCGTGGCCCCACGCCGCCAACCCCGGCCGGTTCCATGTCGCCGCCGCGGCGGCCGCCATGGCGGTCATGCACGGTGCCACTGCGGCCCACCTGAACAGGATCACCCAAACCGTCGGGGTCATGTTGGCCACCGTCCCGGCGGTGCCCAACAGTCAACTGATGGCGTTCCAGAGCGCACAGGGTGCGGACGGCGTCCTCCGGAACTGGATAGACGGCGGTATGCCCCTGGGAGCGCGCCTGGTCGCCACTCCCCTGCAACGAGTCAACTACGCGTACGCCGTGGCCTACAAGGCCGGGCAGGACCAGGCACTGGGTCTGCCCCAGGCCACGGTCACCGCGAACGTCGCGTGGGCACTGGCCGGCCTGCTGTGCACGACGGCGGGGATTCCGGCGCTGAGCACCGACGGGCTCTTCCGGAACACCCGTGTCATAGACATCGGCAACACCACACCACCGCCCCCCTTGTGGACAGGCGCACTGGCCGGCCACGTCGAGACGGCCGCCGCCCAGCAGGTGGTGATCCCGCCCGGATTCGCCGCCCGGCCGTACGCGTTCGCGCCGATGGGCACCGAGCTGCTCTGGGCCGGCGGTGCCCCCGCCAACCCGGCGACGGCACCGGTCGCCGTCGTGGTGTCCGGCCCCAACCCGGCGAACGGCCAGGGCAGGGCCTGGCAGGGGCCCAACGCCCCGGTCCCGGTCCTCACCGACACCCCGAGCAACAACGCCAGCATCGGCGTCGTGGTCCGGTTCAACAACTTCGCGTTCATGACCTGCGGCGACCTCCCCTACGACGGCGAGGACGCTCTCGGCGTGGCACTGACGAACCATCCACTGCCGAACGCCGCCGGTGCCGCGGTCGCGGGTCCGCCCAGGATCGCCGCCTACACCTGCGGCCACCACGGGGCCAACACGGCGACCAGCAACCCGGCGGCGGTCATGGTGCCCCCGGCGTTCCTGAACTCCGCGACACCCAGGACCCCGATCATCTCCTGCGGGCCCAACAACTACCCGCACCCGCACGTCCAGACCACCGCCCGCCTCCAGGCCGCTGCCTCGGTGAGCAACTTCTACCTCACCAACTGCCGCCACGTACGCCCCGAGGTGCCCTACTCCGCGGCCCCGGCGGTGCCCGTGATACCGCAGCGGGGGCACCCGCAGAAGGGCAGGGTCGCCGGAGACAACGGAGGCCCCGGCGCACACCTGGGCGACATCCAACTCAGCGTGACCCAGGCCGGCAGCCAGGGCGCCCCCGGAGCGGGCTCGTACACCGTCTCCTACTGGGACCGGTCGATGCCGGGCGTCGCCGGCATGGCCCCCGCACCGGGCGTCGCCCTCGATCCCGTGAACTTCTAGCCGGAGGCCCGACCGTGACCGACCTGGCCGCACTGCGCGACACCCTTGCCGCTCGCGGCACGTCCCTTGAACTCTCCGGCTCCGACACCGCGCTGCCGCAGCCCCTGCGCGACCTGCTGAGCGGCCTCCCGGACGGACGCCTTCGCCTGACCGCGCCCCCCGGCGGTCCGGCCCTGGCGGACGGCCTGCTGACCCTGACGGGGTCGACCACGGACACCTGGCCGGTGACCGGCTTCGCCGGCACGACCGTGCGTCCCGTCACGGTCACCGTCACGGTCACCGCCGCCCCCGTCGTCACCGTGACGGCCACCGGCACCATGGACCTCGCGGGCACAGTGGTGAACGTGGCCGTGGCCTCGGTCACCGAACACGGCTTCCCGGGCTGGCACGTGACCCTCGGCTCGGCGGTGACCGGCGTACGTGCCACGGACCTGCTCGCGATCGGGGTCGGCGGGTCCCTGTCCCTGCTGCCCGTGCCCGTCGGGCTCGACGCGCTGGGCACCGTGGTCACCCTGGCGCCCGAGAAGTTCAGCATGTCGTTCTTCCCCGGCACCGTGCTGGCTCCCCGCTACGCCTTCGTCCTGAGCGTGCCCGCCGCACAGTGGACGCCCGTACCGTCCGTCCTCGAACTCGACGGGCTCGACATCGCCGCGTCCGTGGCGGCCGGCTCGTTCTCCGTGACTCTCGTCGGCCACCTGGAAATCGGCGGCACGGCGGTGGACGTCCGCGTCGGCATCGCCCCGGGCAGGATGTGGACCGCCGAGGTCGTTCCCGGCGACGGCGACACGTTCCCCGGAATCGCCGACCTGATCGAGTGGATCGGCGGGACGGCCGGTGGCGGGCTCGGCGGCCTCGGGCTCGACGTCGACGGCATCGACGCCGCCATTGAGGCGGTGCGCGTCACCTTCGACCCGACCGCCCTCACCCTCGGCTCGGTCGAGGTCCTCACCGAACTGACACTGGGGGCACTCCGCTTCGACATCGGCGTCCGGCTGCCCGACCTGACCGTGCGCGGCTTCCTGCACCCCGGCGATCCTCTGCCGATCACCGCGGCCCTGGAGCCGTTCGGCCTTCCGACGGACGGCGTCCCGGCCGGCCTCACCGTCACCGAGGCGTCGTTCTCGGCTCAGCCGTCCACGAGTTCCTACACCGCGGCCCTGTCCCTGACCGGCGAGTGGACCGCCGGCCCCCTGTCGATCCAGTCGCTCGGCGCCTCCGTCGAGTACACGGCGATGCAGGGGCTGACCGGCCGGATCTCCGGCGTCATCGGCATCGGCACATCCGCCCGACTGGGCCTATCGGCCGGGTACGACGGGCCGGCCAACGGCTGGATCTTCACCGGCGCGACCCTCCCGGGCTCGGTCCTGGCCATCGGCGACCTCCTCGACGACCTGGACGCCTCCTTCGGCGTCGGCGACGTGCCACAGCCGTTGCGCGACCTGGCACTGACCGGGGTGAACGTCGAATACCGCAGCGGCACCGGGGCGTTCGTCCTCGGCTGTACCGGCACCCTCGCCCTCGCCGGCGCGCCCGTGTCGCTGACCATCGACATCGCCCTCCAGCGCGCCACGGGCGGCGCCTCCGGATACTCCGCGACCTTCGGCGGATCGCTCACCGTCGGCACGCAGACATTCCGGATCGCCTTCGACCGGAGCGCGGAGGAGAGCAGCACCTTCGTCGCCGCCTATGCGTCCAAGGACGGCCCCGTCACCCTGACGCTGCGCGACCTGGTCGGTGCCCTGTCGGCCGGAGCCGCCGACGCCGTGCCCGAGGGGCTGTCCGTGGGGCTGGAGTCCGCGCTGATCGCGTATGTCCGGCCGGCCGGTGCCGCGCAGGGACGGTTCGCCGTCGGCCTCGGGGCCGCCCTCGACGCGGACCTGGCCTCGTTGCCCCTGGTGGGCGAGCGGCTGCCCGCGGGGACGACGCTGAGCGCGCGACGACTGAGGTTCGTGTACAGCTCAGCCGCCCTGACCGCCGGCGACCTGACCGCCGTGAACAAGCTGCTGCCCACGATTGTGCCGCCGCTGGCCCCCACTGCGGGCGGGACACGGGCGACCGTGGACCTGCGGATCGGCGGCACGGACATCCGGCTGGAGATCGGCGCCGCGCCACCGCCGCTACTGCCACCGGCCCCCGTCGCGGCCTTGACCACCACTGCCGCCGTGACCCCCGTCGACGACGTCACCTGGTACCCGGTCCAGAAGCAGCTCGGCCCGGTCACGTTCGAGCGGGTCGGCTTCACCCTGCTGCGTCCGCCCGACGCGGACGCCGTCCTCGCGTTCCTCCTCGACGCGTCGCTGTCCATCGCCGGGCTCAGCCTGTCCCTCGACGGGCTGTCGGTGGGCATCGCCCCCGGCGACCTGGCCTCCGGCCCGCGCTTCTCGCTGCGCGGACTCGGCGTCACCTACAGCTCAGGCACGGTGGAGATCGGCGGCGCGTTCCTCAAGGACACCGTCGTGTACGAGGGGACCACGTACGACTCCTACAACGGCGCGGCTGTGCTGCGGTCCGGGCAGTTGCAGCTCTCCGCGCTGGGCTCGTACATGCAACTCCCGCAGGGACCATCGCTGTTCGTGTACGCGGCACTCAACTACCCCATCGGCGGGCCCCCGGTCTTCTTCGTGCGGGGGCTGGCCGCCGGGTTCGGCTTCAACCGCCGACTCGTCCCGCCGCCCATCGACAAGATCGCCACGTTCCCGCTCGTCACGGAGGTCATGTCCCCACCGAGCGGCGGCGACACCGTGGACGTGGGCGCCAAGTTGCGGGCACTGCGCGACTACCTGCCGCCGTCGGCCGGAGACTTCTTCCTCGCGGTGGGGCTGCGGTTCACCTCGTTCCAGATGATCGACAGCTTCCTGCTGCTCGTCGTCGGGTTCGGCAGACGTTTCGAGGTGAACCTGCTGGGCCTGTCCACCATGCAGCTCCCGACCGCCGACACCTCGACGCCCGGCGTGGCGCCGATCGCGCGCGTGCAACTCGCCCTCCAGGCGACCCTGGTGCCCGACGACGGGTTCTTCGGCATCCGCGGGCAGCTCACCGAAGACTCCTACCTGCTGTCCCGGGACTGCCGGCTGACCGGGGGCTTCGCGTTCCAGACCTGGTTCGGAGACACCCACACCGGCGACTTCATCGTCACCGTCGGCGGCTACCACCCTCGGTACGCGGTACCGGCGCACTACCCCGCCGTGCCACGGCTGGGCTTCTCCTGGCAGGTCTCGCCGCAGTTGGCGATGAAGGGCGGGGCGTACTTCGCACTGACGCCGTCCGCCTTGATGGCGGGCGCCGGATTCAGCGCGACCTACCAGGACGGCAGCACGAAGGCGTGGTTCAGCGCCTCGATGGACTTCCTGATCGGCTGGAAGCCGTACCACTACGAGGCGTCGTTCCGGATCTCCGTCGGGGCGTCCTACACCTTCTGGGCCTTCGGCACCCAGACCGTGCGGGTACAGGTGGACGCCGGAGTCGACCTGTGGGGGCCGGAGTTCGGCGGGCAGGCGACGGTGGACGTCGGCCCGTTCTCCTTCGACGTGTCCCTCGGCTCGGACGCTGCACGGACCTCGCCGGACGCCATCTCGTGGACCGCCTTCCGCACCTCGTTCCTGCCGCCCCGGCCGAACGACGCCGTCACCGTCGTCCTGGCGGGCGGCGCCTCCCCCGGCCCTGACCCCGGCGAGAACGATCTCGGGCTCGTCAACGCCCTCGAACTGGTCCTGGTCACCGACTGCGTCATACCGAGCCGGACGGCCACACGGGGCGGAAACGTCCCGCTGCCCGCCGACAGCGGCTCCACGGCGTTCGGCATCGCGCCGCTCGGCGTGCCGAAGCAGACGAACGTCGGCTCCACCCACTCGATCGAGATCACCGACTCCGACGACAACGACGCGGGACGCCGCTTCACCTACGCACCTGTACGCAAGAACCTGCCCTCGGCACTGTGGGGCGACAACCTCAAGCCGTCCCTGAGCGCCGCCGCGACGGTCGACGGGCTGCTCACCGGCTTCACCGTGCGGCCACTGCCGCCCAGCGAGCCGACAGGGCCCGCGCCCTCACTGACCAGGGCCGCGCTCCAGGACGGCACCGAGCTGACCCCTCCGGCCGACGAAGCCTTCCGGTGGCTGCCCCCGGCGCCGTTCGCCGAGACCGGCGGTCGGGACGGGCTGGGCGTGATCGAGGCGGACATCACCGCGCCGGGCACCGCGGCCGCCAGGTCGGCGATCGCCACGGCTCTGCTCGGCGCCGGTGTGCCGATCGACCTGACCGGCTTCCGCAGCGGGGACTTCCGGGCCGTCCCGCGGATCGCGACGACACAGAGCAAGGGGAAGCGGGCATGATCACGACCACGGAGCCGCAACGCCTCGCGTTCGTGGACCACTTGGTGCCGTCTCTGCCGGGAGACGAGTACACGGTCACCGTGACGCAGACGGTGCTGCCGCCGGACGAACCCGTGCAGCAGTTCACGACCGTGCGCCGGTTCACCGTCGCCGCGGACCCGCACACCCTCGCACCGGAACTGGTACAGGCGGTGTTCCCGCCGGAGGGAAGTCTCGGCGACCACAGCGACTCCCTGCCGCACATCGTGCTGTCACGGCCCACGCTGCCCTGGGAGCACAGCGCGACCGACCCGCCGCCGGCGGAGGGCGTCACCCCGGTCCCCTGGCTGGCTCTCCTGCTGTTCGCGGGCGACGAGCAACCCGCCCCGCAGGTCGTCACCGTGACTGACGACGGCAAGGAGGAGCGGGCGACCGTCATCGACGTACCCAGGGCCCTGCTGGAGACGCTGCTGCCCAACGCCGTCGACCTGCCGCTGCTCGCCCACGTGCGGCGCGGCGAGGGCGCCGACACCGCCCTGGTGATCGGCAACCGGCTGCCGCCGTCGGGGCGCGCGAGCACGGTCCACCTGGTGTCACTGGCGGGGCGCTACAAGGCAGTTGAGGACGGCGCCCCGGCTTTCGACTTCGGGTCAGGCGCGCCCGACGCGCCCGTACGGCTGGTGTCGCTGACCAGTTGGCGGTTCGCCTCCGTGGACGTCGGCCGGTCCTTCGCGCCGCTGGTGCGGCGACTGTCCCGGGGCTGGAGTCCGTTCCGCCTGCCGGAATCGGCCCCGGTCACGGACGTCGGCGCCAGCACCCTCGCGAAGACCTTCCTGGCCCGCGGCTACGTCCCCGTGCGGCACACTCTGCGCGGCGGCGGGCGGACCGTGGCCTGGTATCGGGGCCCGTTCGCCTCCGGTCCGGTCGCGGCGGACGAGACTCCCGCCCTGTGGTCGACGCCCGTGCAGGCGGCCGACCAACTGCTGCGCTACCACTCCGGTTTGGGCATGTTCGACGTCAGCCTCGCCTCGGCGTGGCAGCTCGGCCGACTGCTCGCCCTCCAGAGCAAGGACTTCTCCACCACGCTGTACGAGTGGAAACGCCGACGCGACCAGGCGCACAAGCGGGCCGGCGCACCGTCAGCCGCCGGAGCGGACCACCCCCTGGAGATCGCGGGCATCGACGACACACTGCCGGGCGGCGCCGTGGACTGGCTCACCGGGCTCGCCGAACTGCGCGGGGTGCCCTTCGCCTACCTGGTACCCGACGAGCGGCTGCTGCCGGTGGAGACGATCCGGTTCCTCGGCATCGACCAGCAGTGGGTGCGTTGCCTGGTGGACGGCGCGTACAGCGTCGGCCGGGTCGGCACGGTGGACGCGGAGCTGGACGCCTCGCACGCCTTGCCGCCGGCCCTGCCGACGGTCACCGGCGCGCTGATCCGCTCGGACGTCGTCTCCGGGTACCCGGACCTGGAGATCGCCGGGTTCGCCGAGCGGTTCGGCGGGGAGGCGCTGCCAGTGCTGCGCCGGGAGGCGCTGTCCCGGAACGTCCTGCTCTGCCTGTTCACCGGAACCGTGCGGCGGCTGGAGTTGCGCAGACGAGCGGAGTCCCTGCACTTCGGGCTGGAGAACGGCGCCGTCGACGGGACGGTCACCAAGAACCTGCGGCCGCTGGGCGACGGCGACGGTCCCGAGCTGTTCGTGCCGGATCTCGCGGTCGGCGACGAGCGGGTCATCGACGTACGTGCGCTGGCGGATGCCATGGCCACGGCCCTCGGCGTCGACCAGGACGCGTTCGGCTCCGGCGCCTTCGCCCGGCAGATGGTCGAGACGGCCGACCGCGTCACGTTCCGGCACGCGGGAGTCTGAGGGCTTCGGTCGCGGGTGAGGGCGACAGCGTCCGGCCGAGCCGGGGGCCGTCTCCGGAAGCGACGGCGTCCGGGCCCAGCTCGGTGCCCTCTCCGGAGTGAGAAACCGACCGGCCGCTCCGCGCCGCCTCAGCGAGCAGGTCAAGCCCGGTACGCGCGGGTCCGCCGAGCCGGCCCGGTCCGGTGTCGACGATGGTCGGGAGTGTCAGGGCCAGCTTCGCCAGCGGCAGTTCCCCGGCCACCTCGGCGGCGACGCGCAGGGCCAGGGGCGAACCGGCGCAGCGCCGCACCAGCGCCTCGGTACCCTCCGGGTCCGCCTCGACCTTTGGCCCTATCAGCGCGCGCAGCAGGTCCCGGGACGCCGTGTCGGACAGTGGGCCCAGCTCAAGGCGCCGGGCACCGCGCCAGGCCACCAGCGGACCGAGCCGCTCCCTGCTGGTCACCAGGACTCGGCAGGCGGGCGTGCCGGGCAACAGCGGCAACACCTGGTCCACGGTCGTGGCGTTCTCGAGGACGACGAGCAGCCGCAGGTCCCACAGAAGGCTGCGGAAGAGGGCGGCGCGCTCAGCGGTGGCGCGGGGTACGGCGGGATATCCGACGCCGAGTGCCCGCAGGAACCCGGCGAGGACGTCGCGGGGATCGGCAGGGCCGCCGCCGTAGCCGTTCAGGTCGGCGTAGAGCTGGCCGCCGGCGAAGCGGTGCCGGACGCGGTGCGCCCAGTGCAGGGCGAGGGCGGTCTTGCCCGTACCGGCCGCGCCGGTGATCACGGCGACGGTGTCCGACGGTGTCTCGTCCCGTAAGTCGCCGAGTATCGCGTCGAGCGCGCCCAGGGCAGCGTCGCGTCCGGTGAACGGGAAGACGGCGGAGGGGAGTTGGGCAGGTAACGGCCGGGGGGCCATCGGCGGGGCGGGTAATCGTGCCCCTGCCGCCGTTCCTGCGAGTACCTGCACGATGAGCCTGCACGTGTGCGCCCGCGCGGGACGGCCGGCCTCCATGTTCCGCACGGTGCGGACGCTCACACCGGCCCGGCCGGCCAGCTCCTCCTGGGTGTAGTACAGCTCGGTCCTGCGGGCACGCACCCACCGCGCGAAGCCGTCGCCGTCGAGCTCGTCCACCGCACCAACCACCGCATCTCCCCTGGTCATCGCCATGCTAGCGGCATATGCGGGGTCCGGACCCGGCCTTCGAGAAGTACCCAGGTCCTCTCCGCCCTTGCGAGATGAACCGCACCACCGTCGCTCGCTGGGCGGCGGAGTGTCCGGGTGGTTCGTCGGACCGCGGGGGCGGTCCACCGGCGGGATCAGTGTCAATGTCTACGGCTGGAGTGCTAGGAGCGGGTCCGGCACAACTCCTGACCCACAAGTGTGGTCATGGCTTTCTGGGCGTCCGGTCCGCCGCCACTGGTCACGTACACCACGGCGGTCCGGGTTCCGTTTCGGGTGGCGCCGCCCCAGGTGACATAGCCGAGTAGCTCACCCCGGTGGCCGTCATCTAGTCGAACCGCGCCGGAGCCGGCTGATGGCCGGCCCCCTCCTGAAGGACGCCGACACTCCGGCCGGCCTCGACCCGCAAGATCACCCTCTGTCGCAGGCCTCGTCCGTCGTCCCTGCGCTCGACCGATGTGCTCGATCGAGATATTCCACGCTCAATTCACGGGCCCGGACATGCGTAGATCTCGACAGCCGCTCGGCTGTCGAGATCCATGCATTGGGAGCCTACTTGGGCTTCACCGCGTCCTTGGCCTTTTCCTTGGCCGCGCGGAGGTCGCCCTTGGATTCTTCGGCCTGGCCCTTGGCCTTCAGGGACTCGTTGCCCACCGCGCCGCCGACGACCTTCTTGACCTTGCCTTCGACCTGCTCGCCCTTGGCCTGACCCTTTTCGTCCGCAGCCACAGTCACTCACCTCAGTCTTGATCGAAATAGGTTCCTCGTCCGGGTCCCCCGGCAGTCTCGGAGTAAACCTGCCGATTCACCGGCCGGCTTAGCGAGTCAAATTCCACTAAAGTTCCGACCTCAAATTGGTGGACGATTTCACACCCTGGTTTCTGACGTCAGCGGCATCTCTTGGCCGTGCCCGCTGACCCCAGTGATGAGTTCTCGCGCCCGTGGCCGTCACACCTACGACGGGACACGGCGAGAGGGAAGGATGACCGTGATGAGTGCGGACACGGTGCTGAAGCTGAAGGAGCTGGGTGTGCGTGATCTGAGTGAGGCCGACGAGCCCGCGTTCTCGGGCCTGGCGGAGCGGCACCGGCGGGAGCTGCACGTGCACTGCTATCGGATGCTCGGGTCGTTCGAGGACGCCGAGGACACCGTGCAGGAGACGTTCCTCCGTGCCTGGCGGCGCCGGGAGACGTTCGAGGGGCGGTCGACGTTCCGGGCCTGGCTGTACCGGATCGCCACCAACGCCTGCCTGGACCTGCTCGCCAAGCGCCGCCCGGAGCCCGCGACCGGCGGCGAGGTGCTGTGGCTGCAGCCCTACCCGGACCGGCTGCTCGACGAGCTGCCCGCGGGTGACGCGGACGAGCCGGAGACCCTCGCCGTCGCGCGGGAGACCATCGAGCTGGCGTACCTGGTCGCGGTGCAGCACCTCGCGCCGCGCCCGCGGGCCGTGCTGATCCTGCGGGACGTGCTCGGCTGGCGCGCGAAGGAGGTCGCGGAGCTCCTCGGCGACTCCGTCAACTCCGTGAACAGCGCGCTTCAGCGGGCCCGCGCCGGCATGCGGGAGCACCTGCCCGCCGAGCGGCAGGACTGGACCGGCGGCGAACAGAACGCCGGAACACGCGAGTTGGTGCGCCGCTACACCGACGCCAGTGTGGCCACGGACGTCGGAGAGCTCGCCACGCTGCTGCGGGACGACGTCCGCTGCTCGATGCCGCCCACGCCGGGCGTGTATGTCGGCCGCGACACGGTCGTGAACGATTGGGTCGAGAGCGGCTTCGAGGACATGAAGGGCCTCCGCGCCGTCCCCACCTCCGTGAACCGACAGCCCGCCATCGCCTTCTACCTGTGGCAGAAGGGAGAGGGCGCGTACCTGCCACTGACGATTGACGTCCTGCGCGTCACCGGCGGGGCAATCACCGAGATCATCACCTTCCACGACGACCGGTTCCCGGGGCTGGGGCTGCCGGAGCGCCTGCCTGCGGACGGCACGGAGTAGAACACCTCCGCCGCGGTGATCACCCCACCCAGCCGGGATCATCGCGGCGAAGCGTGCCCTGTCCGCCTGCTCCCCGCCTCAGCGAAATTCGTGCACCACCTGGATCTCGCCGACCATGTGGGCGTTGAAGTCGTCCAGTTCCTCGGCCGGAACCCAGAGTTCGAGGATGGTCCGCCCACCCGCCTGCTGAACGGGGTACCGGCTCAGGAATTCCGACTCGACCTCAAAACGAGTGACGAACCCGGCACCGTCGTGCTTCACGTTCCAGTCGCGCGCGATCCTGACCGCGTAGTCCTCATTGAGAACCGGGTAGAAGATCGGCTGCTCAGGCAACCGGGGCGGCCAAGCACGCCAGCTCAGCTCCCGGACCAGATCCAGCTCCTTGGGGCCGGTGGGACGCCACAGGGTCGTTGTTGCTCGCCGGCCGGTCATCTGCATCGCTCTCCGAATATGAACCGCCGCTACGGCGGGCCGAGGAGACCGGACGATACCTGCACCACGAACTCAACAGCCAGGCAGTTTCCGCGCGAGGCGGACGGGTCTCGTGGTCACGGCCGACGCGAAAGGCGCGAAAGGCGCGGAAGGCACGGAAGGCACGGAAGGCACGGCAGACACGGCAGGCGTGCATGGCCAACGGAAGGTCCGCTCGACGCCGTGATGTGGAGCGTGAGTCGGGGCGCCGAGCCTGGGGTGGGAGACCGGCCGCGTCAAGGTGGCAGCGGTGCGGGCCGGGAGTGTCGGCCCGGACCGCACCGCTGCTGTGTCAATGGCGGATCGGGAGCGGTACGCGACCGCCCATCAGCCGGTTTACGAGGGCGAGCAACAGGTCGCGGCTCGCCCGTCGTTCGCGAAGGTCGCCCATGACCACGGGGACGGCCGGGTCCAGGTCGAGGGCGTCCTTGACCTCGGACACGGTGCGGTCCCGCACTCCGTGGAAGCAGTTGACGCCGACCACGAAAGGGACGCGGCGGCTCTCGAAGAAGTCGATCGACGCGAAACTGCTCTCGAGTCGCCGGGTGTCCGCGAGGACGACGGCGCCGAGGGCACCGTTCACCAGGTCGTTCCACATGAACCAGAAGCGTTCCTGGCCGGGAGTGCCGAAGAGGTACAGGACGAGTTCGGAACTGACCGTGATCCGGCCGAAGTCCAGCGCCACTGTGGTGGTGGTCTTGTCCTCCACCCCGTCGAGGTCGTCCACCCCGAGGCCCGCGACGGTCAGCTGCTCCTCCGTGTTCAGGGGCGGGATCTCGCTCACGGAGCCGACCATGGTGGTCTTGCCGACGCCGAACCCGCCGGCGATGAGGATCTTCATCGCGGCGGGTGCCGTGGCCGTCCCCGCCTCCGACACCGGTATCCCGGTCTGCTGTTCGTCAGAGTCTGAGTAGGGCATCCTTCACCGCCTGAAGAAGAATCAAGTCCGGTTCCTCGCCGGCCACCACCGTGAGCGGTGGCCGGATCGCCACTCGTCCGATGCCGAGCAGGTCGTCGACGAGGATCTTCGTGACCGCGATGGGCTGTCGCAGCATGGCGGAGACCTCGGCGAGCGCCACGGGAGTGCGGCACTGCTTCAGAATCAGCCGGTGTTCGGGTTGCAGGCTGCGGTCGCTCTGTTGGTCGCCGAGCCCGGCGACAGTGGCGATCACCGTGATGAGGGTGAGGTCGCCCCGTACCGAGGAGGTGCGACCCTGAGTGACCGTGTACGCCCTGACCAGGCTCTCCTCGGAGTCATCGTCGTCCGCCGCCGCGTCGGCCCAGTGTCTCACTCACGTCCTCCCCCCGTTCCTGCCACGCCGGACCGGGTGGATCCCCACTCCTGCGCCAGCCCCTGGACGACCCGTACCTCGGTGCCCAGATGCTGTCCCACTTGCTGTACGAGGGTGTCCATCGCCACGGCCATCACCTCCGCGTCCACCTCCTGGTCCGCGACGACCGCCAGGTGGGTGCCTCGGCCGGCGGAGCTGATGAACAGCCACAGTTCGTCCAGTTCGATGATCAGCTGGCGGACCGCACCGCCGCCGAACACCTCACCGACTCCGCGCGCCAGGCTCTGCTGCCCGGTGGCGATGGCGGCCAGACGTTCGGCATCGACCCGGGCGATGGCGCTGGACTGACTGACGACCAGGCCGTCGTCGGACAGCACCACGGCGTTCCGTGTGCCCGGAACCTGGTCGACCAGACGATCGAGCAGCCAGTCGAGGTCAGAGTTGGTGGCAGTGCTTCGCAGAGTCATCGTCCGTCTTCCTTCCGGGTCCGTTCGGGTCCCGGTGCGGGATCGTTGGGTTGGTGCTCGGGGGTGGGCCTTAGCCGGGCGGCCCGGGACTGGCGTTGGAAGGCGCCGACAGTGGCGCCGGGACGTGCCCCGTTGCGGCGGGGCAGGGGCTGGGCTTCGGCCGGGTCCGCGTACGGCGCCTCGGGGTGCGCGGGGGGAGGCTGCCGGAGTTCGGCGGCGAGGCTGGCCTGCCGTACCCGCCGGGGCAGCGGGTCGTTGGCCCGCCTCGGAGACGGAACCGGAGCCGAAGCGGGAGCCGGAGCGGGCCGGGCCTGCGGTTCGATCCAGGGACCCACGAGCGGACGGGCGAACTCCTCCCGGTCGCCGGGCCGGATCCTCGGCCGGAGATCGGGGTGGACGTCCTCCTGAGCGGGCGTGCTGTACAGCGCGAGCTGGTCGGGATAGGCATGGAAGGCGTCGGGCGGGATCTCCTCCGGAAGCGGTCCGCCGTCCGTGATCAGCTCCCCGGGCACCAGGACCACCACCCGGGTGCCGCCGAAGGACGAGGGCCGCAGCTCCACCTTGAGACCCAGGTTGGCCGAGAGCCGGGCCACGACGTACAGGCCGAGCCGGGCGTCGTCGGCGCGGGACATGACGTCCATCCGGGGCGGTTCGGCCATCAGCGCGTTGGCCGCGTCGTACTGGTCGGGCTCCATGCCCATGCCGCGGTCCTCGATCTCGATCGCGACGCCGCGGCCCACCTGGGACACGGTCACCTCGACCGGCGTCGGCGGCTTGGAGAAGGACACCGCGTTCTCCATCAGCTCCGCCAGCAGGTGCGCCACGGGACCGACGGCGCGCTCGGACAGCCAGGCCTCGACGTCGATGTCGATCCGGATGCGGCGGTAGTCCTGTACCTCGCTCTGCGCGGAACGCAGGACGTCCAGCAGCAGTACGGGCCTGCGCCAGCGGCGCTGCGGCTGTCCGTTGCCGAGGATGACCAGGTTCTCCTCGTAGCGCCGCAGCCGGGCCGCGAGGTGGTCGAGGTCGAAGAGGCCTTCGAGGACCGCGGGGTCCTCGTGCTGGCGCTGCATCTCACCGAGCCGCCTGAGTTGCATGCCGATGAGCAACTGGGTCCGCCTGGCGATACGTTGCAGCAGGCGCTCGAAGCCGCGGTACAGCTCGACCTCTCGTACGGCGGTCTCCAGGGACGAACCGCGGGCCTGGTTGAGGGCCTGGCCGAGCTGGCCGAGTTCGTCGTCGGCGTGGCGGATCTCGGGCAGTTCGGCGTCGGTGTCGACCTTCTCGCCGCGGCGCAGCCTCTCCACCATGTCGGGCAGCCGGGTCTGCAGTTCCAGGGCCTCCGAGCGGAGCGCGAAGATCCGCAGGCGCAGGATTCCGGTCAGCCGCAGTGTGAACAGGAGGAGGAGCAGTACCGCCGCCGCGCTCGCGGCGGCCGTGATGATCAACGTCTGTACCAGGCCGTCGAGTTCGCCGTTGGTGACGTCGTCCAGGTCGGAGGCGACCGCGGCGCCGGCCTTCTCCAGCTCGGGCGTGATGTCGGTGCGGACCTGCTGCCACTGTTGGGCGACCGAGTCGGCCACGGGGGTCCGGCCTGCCTCGTCCTCGTTCTTGGTGCTGAGGAGGCCCGTCTCGATCCCGGTCTTCTCCTTCCAGTCGGCACTGGAGAACACGCTCTCGTAGGACCTGGCCAACGGCGCGGGCAGCTGCGCCACGATCTTGTCGTCGTAGATGTGCCGCTGGGCGCCGATCACGCCGGCGAGCTGGAAGCGCTGCTCACCGGAGAGCCGGCCGCTCGCCACCCCGGAGGCGATGATCGCGTCCTCGCGCGCGATCATCTCTAGGCCCCACGCGGCGTCGAACGTCGGCCGGCCGAGTTCGGCCTGTTCGCCGAAGCCCACGTTGCTGAAGCCCTCGAACATCTCCAGGTCCCAGGTGATGATCTCGGTGTAGTCGTCGAAGGTCTGCTCCGCGTCGGCGGATCCCTGGTCCAGGGCGTCGCGCTGGTCGGGCAGTCGTCCCATGGCCTGGTCGAGCTTCCGGAACGTTTCGCCTAGGTCCTGCGGTACGGAGCCGGAGAGCGCGTCGAGGCGTCGCACGGCTGTGTCGGTGAGCCCGCGCTGACGCTTCAGTTCGGCCCGGTCCGCCTGGGGGGCCGACAGCGCCATCGAGGTCAGCCGCCGCTCCGTCTGCACAGCGGAGATGACGCCGAGAAGCGGCTCGGTGAAGCGCTCCGTCGAACCCTGCCGGTCGTGGACCTCACGCCACTCCCCGTACTGCTGGGCCGAGTTCGTCACTGCCAGGGCGACCAGGACGAGGCAGGGCACCAGGGCGAGGGCGAACAGGATCGTCCGCAGCGACATGCGGCGCTTGGGAACCGTCTCCTGATCTGTCGGACGGTTCACGGGTGGTGAGGTTCGTGCGTGGACTGCCACTGGGGTCCCCGGCGTGTGAGTGATGACGGACTGTACCTGGGAGAGGTGGTCCGAGTCATGACAGGGGGAGCCTACAGACTGGATAAACGATCTCAATACGGTTCGGCTGATTAGTGCATTGATAATTTTGTCCCGAAGAGCCCACCCTGCGGCACGTCCCCCTCGCGACGACCGGCCGGTCGCTCACTCACCCACTCACTCACTCACTCACTAGGTCAGTCGGTCGGTCGGTCGGTCGGTGGCGAGGATCCGGTCCACCTAGTGCGTAAGCACCAGAACACGCGAACCTCTGGTCCCTCCGTACCAGATGAAGACGGCGGCTGGTGACGACGCCCGGGGAAGCGCCCGAGGGAAGTGTGGGAAGCGCGCGGAAACCGCGCAATCCCCCTTTGCCCAACGGTGTCTGGAGTGATCAACAGGTGGCGACCTATCTTTACCGGATCGGACGGTGGGCCTTCCGGCGGCGGCGGCTCGTGAGTGGTCTGTGGCTTGCTGCCCTGGTGCTGGCCGTGGGCGCCGCCGCCCTGGCACCGGCCGGGCAGGAAGAGGACCTGTCCATGCCCGGCACCGAGTCGCAGAAGGCGTTCGACCTGCTGGACGAGCGCTTCCCCGACAGCAACTCCCAGGGTGCCGAGGCCCGTTTGGTGTTCCAGGCCCCGGACGGTCAGCGGATCACGGCCAGGGAGAACAAGGCGGTCGTCCGGAACACACTCGGGTCACTGAACGGGGGCGATCAGGTCGCCTCGACCACCGACCCGTATGAGACCGGCGCCGTGAGCGGCGACGGCACCATCGCCTACTCCACAATCACCTACTCCGCGAACGCCGTTGACCTCACCGAGCCGACGAAGAGCGCCTTGGAGGACGCCGCGGGCCGGGCCCGGGACGCGGGGCTGACCGTGGAGATCGGCGGCTCGGCCCTGGACGCGGAAGTCGAACCGGGCGGCACGACCGAGCTCATCGGCGTGGTGGTGGCGGCGGTGGTGCTGGTCATCACCCTCGGTTCGCTGGTCGCGGCCGGGTTGTCGCTGCTGACCGCCTTCCTGGGCGTGGCCATCGCCTTCGGCCTGATCTCCGCGCTGGCCGTTCCACTGGGCCTGACGTCCACCGTGGCCATCCTCGCGCTGATGCTGGGGCTGGCGGTCGGCATCGACTACGCGCTCTTCATCACCTCCCGCTTCCGCGACGAGCGCGCCAAGGGCAACGAGCCGGAGGAGGCCGCCGGTCTGGCGGTGGGCACGGCCGGATCCGCTGTCGTCTTCGCCGGCGCGACCGTCTTCATCGCCCTGGTCGCACTGGGGGTCGTCGGGATCCCCGAACTCACCAAGATAGGTATGGGCGGCGCGGGCGCGGTGGCCCTTGCCGTACTCGTCGCACTGACCCTGGTCCCCGCGCTGTTCGGCATCTTCGGCCGGCGGGTACTGTCCCGCGCCGCCCGCAAGGCCGCCCGGCCGGGACGCGAGCGACCGCATCCGGCACCCACCGGGGCAGGCCGGTCCGGGCTCGGTGTCCGGTGGGCGCGGTTCGTGCTGCGCCGACCGGCGGCCGTGCTGATGATCGCCGGACTCGGCCTCGGCGCCGTCGCCCTTCCGGCGCTGAGCCTCGAACTCGGGCTGCCGGGCGACGAGTCCAAGCCGGTGGAGACCACCCAGCGCCGTGCCTACGATCTGCTGTCAGAAGGCTTCGGCCCCGGCTTCAACGGCCCCTTGACCGTCGTCGTGGACACCTCGGAATCCGGGGACACCTCGGAGTCAGGGGACGCCTCGGAGTCAGGGGACGCCAGGGCCACAACGGACCTTGTCGTCAAGGCCGTACAGGGAGTGGGCGGGATCGAGTCGGTCGGTGATCCGGTTCTCAGCCGGAACAAGGACACGGCCGTCCTCACCGCCGTTCCGCGGACCGCGCCGAACAGCGGCGAGACCAAGGACGTGGTGCACGAGATCCGGAGCGCGGTCGACGGCGTCGAGGCCGACACGGGCGCCCGCATCGCGGTGACCGGCACCACCGCGCTGAACATCGACATCTCCGAAGCCATGTCCGACGCCCTCATCCCCTATCTGACCGTGGTCATCGGCTTGGCGATACTCCTGCTGACGGTGGTCTTCCGCTCGGTCCTGGTCCCGGTCAAGGCCGCGCTCGGCTTCCTGTTGTCGGTGGGAGCCGCCTTCGGCGTCCTTGTCGCCGTCTTCCAATGGGGCTGGGGCGCGGACCTGGTGGGCATCGAGCAGACCGGGCCGGTCATGTCGCTGATGCCGATTCTCGTCATCGGCATCGTCTTCGGTCTCGCCATGGACTACGAGGTGTTCCTCTTCACGCGGATGCGGGAGTCCTACGTCCATGGCGCGTCCCCCGGTGCGGCGGTCGTCGACGGTTTCCGGCACAGCGGACGTGTGGTGGCCGCGGCGGCGATCATCATGATCAGCGTGTTCGCCGGTTTCGTCGGGCTGAACAGCCCGACCATCCAGACGATGGGAGTCGGCCTGGCCTCCGCCGTCGCCTTCGACGCGTTCGTGGTCCGGATGGCGATCGCGCCCGCGGTCCTGGCACTGCTCGGCCACCGGGCCTGGTGGCTGCCTCGTATCCTGGACCGTGTGCTGCCGAACGTGGATATCGAGGGTGAGGCGCTGAGCAGGCGTGCCCCGGCCTCCGCGCCCCGGCCGGACGCGGCGGTACCGCGGCTCCCCGTGGGCCGGTCCCGGCCATGACGGACACAGGCGGCGGTGGCCCGCGACCACGCGTCACGTGGTGGCGGGAGGGAGCGGTCACCGCGACGGCGTTCACGCTCTGTCTGCTCGGCGGCGTGGTGCGGGTCGACGACACACTCTCAACCCCGCCTGCCGCCGCCTACTTGATCGCCGTGTTGTCCTGTGCCGTACTGCCGGTACGGCACCGGGCGCCCCTGGTCGCCCTGGCGGCCACGACGGTGAGCGGCGTGCTGGTGCAGCCCTTGGGCCTCCTGCTGAGCCCGCTCACCGTGGCCCCCGCGGTGATCACCGCCTACTCCTACACGCTCGCCGCGCGCACCGAACGGCGCGCGGCGAGCGCGGTGTCGCTCACCTCCGCGGCGCTGCTGGTCGCTTCCACCCCCTTGTCCGGGGGCCTCTCGTGGCAGGACGCGAGCAGGATGGGAGTGGTGGCCGCCTTCCCGCTGATGGCCGGCATGCTCGGTCACTCGGTGCGCAACCGTCGGGCCTACCTGGCGGCCGTGGAGGAGCGGGCCCGGCGGGCCGAGAAGAGCCGGGACAGCGAGGCCCGCCGGAGGGTCGCCGAGGAACGGGTGCGCATCGCCCGGGAACTGCACGACCTGGTGGCCCATCAGATCACCCTGGCCAACGCGCAGGCCACGGTCGCCGCCCATCTCTTCGACACCCGTCCGGAGCAGACCCGCAAGAGCCTGAAGGAGCTCGTCGAGACCACCAGCGACGCGCTCGACGATCTGCGGGCGACGGTCGGTCTGCTGCGTCAGTCCGGGGACGCGGACGCGCCCGCCGAGCCGGCGCCCGGACTGTCCCGGCTTCCCACGCTCATCGAGTCCTTCCGGCGCGCGGGTCTGGAGGTGTCGGTGCGTCAGGAGGGTACGGCCCGGCCGCTGCCGCCGGGCGTGGACCTCACCGCGTACCGCATCGTCCAGGAGGCCCTGACCAACGTGACCAAGCACGCCAGCACCCGCAGCGCCCGGGTGCGCCTGGTCTGGAAGGGCGATTGCGTGGCCCTCACCGTCACCGACGACGGAACGGGCGCCCACACCGCGCCGAACACGGCCGCGGTGCAGGACCGGCCGCCCGGCTACGGTCTGATCGGGATGCGTGAACGTGCCACCGCGATCGGAGGACATCTCTCCGCGGGCATGCGCCCGGAGGGTGGCTTCCTCGTCTCCACCCGGCTCCCCCTCCCACCCGCCAAGGACACGGCGCGACTGACCGACGAAGCGACAACCCCCGAAACGCGGATCGCCGATGAAGTGACAGGCTACGGACGGACGGACGACGTACAGGCCGGGGATGCACCGTGACGCTCCGCGTACTGCTCGCCGACGACCAGGCCCTGCTGCGCCAGGCCTTCCGGATGCTTCTCGACACCGCCGACGACATCACCGTGGTCGGCGAGGCCGGCGACGGCAGGGAGGCGGTCAGACTCACCCGGGAGTTGCGCCCCGACGTGGTGATCATGGACATACGTATGCCCGAGGTGGACGGTCTCACCGCCACGTCGGAGATCTGCGCGGACCCGGAACTGCGGGCCAGCCGCATCCTGATCCTCACCACGTACGAGACCGACGAGTACGTCGCTCAGGCGCTGCGCGCGGGAGCCGGCGGCTTCATCGGCAAGGGCATCGGGGCCGAGGACCTGCTGAACGCCGTGCGCACCATCGCCGACGGCGACACTCTCCTGTCCCCCGCCGCGACCCGCTCCTTGGTCGCCCGCTTCCTGGCCACACCGGACAACCTCACACCGCACCACCCCGAGCGGCTCGCCGCGCTGACACCGCGCGAACGCGAGATGGTGGCCCTGGTCGCGACCGGCCTGTCCAACCAGGAGATCGCCGAGCGGATGTTCCTCAGCCCTTTCACCGTCCGCGCCCACGTGCAGCGCGCCATGACCAAGCTGGAGGCCCGCGACCGGGCGCAACTCGTCGTCATCGCCTATCGGACGGGCCTGGCCCAGGCCACCTTCGACGGCGGCACCGACCGGGCGTGAGCGGTCAGGTGCCGGTGGGGTCGAAGCCCTCGACTGCGAGCCAGAAGGCGCGGTCAGCCGGCGTCGCGGGGTCGGTGTAGTTCTCGGTGGCCAGGGCGATTCCGACGATCAGCGTGAGCAGATCGTCGATGGTGATGTCCCCCCGGACAGCCTGGTCGTCGATGGCCTTGCGCAGCAGCAGGTCACCGGCCGCCCCGATGTCCGCCGCGCAGGAGCCCTGGGCGACCCCGTCCTGCAGAGGCTCGTAGGACAAAACGTCGGCCAGACCCCGTGCGGCGAGGGAGTAGGCGAGCAGTTCGTGCAGCCACTCCACCAGGGCGGACCGGCTGTCGTCCTTGCCGCGGAGGACACGAGCACGATCGCACAGGGCCCGCACACGCTCTTTGAAGACGGCGTCCAGCAGGGCTTTGCGCGTCGGGAAGTGGCGGCGCACGGTGGCCGATCCGACGCCCGCGACCCGGGCGATGCGCTCCAGGGAGGCCTGGGCACCTTTGGCCGCCACCTCGGCCTCGGCCACGGCGAGGATGTGCGCGTAGTTGCGGCGGGCGTCCGAGCGCTGGCCGGTCATGTTCTCCCCAACGTTGATAAGTGGCGGGCCCCACCGTATTCCAACGAACGCGAAACGGCGGGCCCCGCCGTTTCGTGCGCGTCACCTCCGAGGAGATGTACACATGACCACTGCCGCAACGCCGGTCCTCGTCACCGGTGCCACGGGCCGCCAGGGCGGCGCCACCGCCCGGGCCCTGCTCGCGCGGGGAACCGCCGTCCGTGCCCTGGTGCGCGACCCGAGCACACCACGCGCGCGGGCTGTCGAAGAACTCGGCGCCCGCCTGATCGTGGGCGATCTGACCGAACCGGCGACCCTGGCAGCGGCCGTGGACGGCGTACGGGCCGTCTTCTCCGTGCAGATGCCTGCGTACACCGGCCAGGGGTTCGACTTCGCCGGCGAGGTCAGGCAGGCGGACAACCTCATGACGGCCGCGCGGGCCGCCGGGGTCGAGCAGTTCGTGCAGTCCTCGACCAGCGGCGTGGATCAGCACGTCAAGGCTCCGGGCTGGGCCGAGGGCCGGTGGGCGATGATGGAGGCCCCGCTCGGTACGAAGGCCGCGACCCAGAACCGGTTGCGCGAACTCGACTTCCGGTACTGGACGTTGCTCAAGCCGTCGTTCTTCATGGAGAACTTCGAGCCCTCCATGCGGTTCTACTTCCCCCGTGGGGTCCAAGGCGGTCTGGTCACCGTCGTCAAACCGGGCACGCACCTGGCGCTCGTGGCGGCGCGGGACCTGGGCCGGGCCGCGGCAGCCGCCCTGGCGGCACCTGCCGAGTTCCACCGTCTGGAACTGGAGCTCGCGAGCGACTACCTGACCATGACTCAGATCGCCGAGACGCTCTCCCGCGCCCTGGGAGTCCCGTTGTCGGCGCCGGACATGAACGAGGAACAGGCCCGCGCCGCCGGCATGCCGGACATGGGTGCCACCCACGAGTTCATGGAAGTGGTCGGCCAGCCGGCCCGGCCGGAGTTCGCCCGTGCGCTGGGCATCAGCCTGACGAGCTTCGAAGAATGGGCGCACGAACACCTGCGGGCCGACGCCTAGCGGATACCGGCGAGGCAGTGAAGAAGGGCGGCCGGACTTCGCTGATGTCCCGAAGCCGAACTTCACGAGCGGCCCGAGGCCGGATTTCACGGACCGCTCACGACGCGGAGCGAGGGACGGTCGCCGTCAGCGCGACAACCGCCCCTCGTTCACTGCGTGTTGCCACCGGCTCCCCGGTGACGCTCACCGACCGCGGTACTCAGCCCGTGGACGGGCGGTACACCGCGATGCGTGCCATCTCCGCGGGAGCGGCGCGTCGGCCCCAACCGGTCCAGGTGGAGTTGTTCTTGATCCGCGCGTTGTACGTTCCGGTGGCGAGCTTGGGGAAGCTCACGTGCCCGACCCGGCTGTCGTTGTACTGGATCTCGTGCTCCGCGGTGCCCGCGATGCCGGAGGACTCCGACACGTATCCGTCGTGGAAGGACGACATCGTCGTCCAGTCGGTACCCATACGGGAGTTGGGCATGGTGTTGGGGAGCGCGTCGAGGAACGCGCTGCCCGGCCGCATGTCCTTGCACTGCCGCCACAGGAACCTGCAGAAGCCGTCGTTGGTGCTGCCACCGTGCGGCGTGGCGAGCGTCGCCACGTCTTCGATGTAGAGGTACGGAGGGAAGCCCGCGGTGCCCCTGCGGGTGTGGTACAGCGCGGCACGGACGACGAGACCACCCATGGAGTGGGCGACGACGTCGATCTTCTTGCTCCCCTTCGAGGGCTTCGAGAAGTTGTCGTAGACGTAGTTGGCGAACGCCTTGGCCACCGTGTTGATCGGGGTGTCCCTGTTGCCGCCGTATTCGTGGCTGCACCGCGTGTCGCCCCGGTAGTAGCCGAAGGTCAGGAGATTTCCGCGCCACCCCTTGTCCTTGAAGTGCCTACGGGCATCCGCCCAGGAGGTGGTGCAGTCGTGTCCCGTCTTGAGGGGATTTCCCTGGATCCCGTGGACGAAGATGACCGTGTTCGTGTTCGTGGTCGACCGGGGCGGCGCCGCCGCGTTGGCCGGCGTGGCCGTTGTGAGGGCCGTGAGTACGGCCGCCAGAAACACGGAAAGGAAGAGAAGGATTCTTCTCTGCGGTTTGGACATGAATACTCCCCGTTGACGAAATGAGTTCTTGTGCCGGAACGCATCGGTCCGACAACCTGTAACCGGAGTTGATCCCGAGCCGGAATCGCTTTTCCCGGTACGCCCCGAAGATTACGACCCGGTCCGGCGATATACACGTCACGTGAACAGGTGACAGAGGGGCCCCCGTTCGTTGCACGCGGGGCAGGAGCGGCCAAGGACACCACACGTGACCCCCTGTCGGTCACGGTCGCGGTCGTCTAGGTTGGGGCGCGGGTCTCAACTGTGTACGGGGGAATCACTTTGGAGAGCACGGCGGAGTCCCCTGTTCTTCTCGGCGGAATAGGGAATTCCTTACGCGCGGGCGGCGAACTGACGCAAGGGCCCGCCCAACTCCAGCTCCGGCGTAGGTCGGCGCGTCTGTCCGCTGTACTGAGAGCGGTCAGCGCCGTCGGAGCGGCCTTGGTCGCGGTGGTCGGTTTCGCACCGCCCGCCCGCTCGGTCTGGGTGGCCGTCGCGGTGGTCGGGCTACTGCTGTGGAGCGCTCTGTTCACCGTTCTGACGCTCAGGCCGGAACCCCGACACTGGCTCTACGCCGGCGATATCGCCGTCGTTCTCGCGCTCTGCCTGGCGCAGGGCAACCTCGTCCCGGCCAAGGTCCTGGAAGCGAGTGCGGGCTCCGGATGGATCGACATGGTCGCCGGAACCGGTGTCTTCATCGCACAGTTCATGCTGCGGCAGCCCATGGCGATGGCCGCGGCCATCGCCATCGCGGGGGCCCACGCGGTGGGCGGCGGCATCCGGGAGGCTTCCGTCGTCCTGGTGCTGCAAGGGCTGCTCGCCGCCGCTCTCATGGTCCTGCTGCGGCACGGGGCGCGCAGGGCGGACCTCGCGCTGTCGGAAGAGGCGTCGGTTCGGGCGTCGGCGCGTGCCCGGTCCGCCGCCCGGACCGACGAACTGGACCAGCAACGGCTGTTGCACGACACCGTGCTCGCCACGCTCACCATGGTGGGCACCGGCAGCATCACCCGTGACTCCGCCGCGCTGCCGGCACGGGCCGCGGCCGACCTGGCCGTCATCGAAGACCTGCGGGCACACCCCCACACGGCACGAGCTGCGGCGCACGCCCCCGCACCACTGGATGTCGCGCTGCGAACCGTCGTACTGACGCACCGAGTCGGCCTGCCGCCACTGGACATCGAGTTCGACGTACCGCCGCTGGACCTGCCCCACGAGGTGGTGGAAGCCCTCTCGCAGGGGATCGCCGAGGCCCTGACCAACGTCGCCCAGCACGCGGACACCCCCGCCGCCCGGGTCACTGCCAGACGCGTCGGGGAAGGCGTCACCGTCGAAGTCCACGACAGCGGACGCGGGTTCGACCCCGCGCTCGTTCCCTCCCACCGGCGCGGCCTGCGGGAATCGGTCTACGGCCGGATGAGTGCCGTGGGCGGCAGCGCATGGGCGGTCTCCTCCCCCGGCGCCGGCGCCCTGGTCGTACTGAGGTGGGAGCCATGACCGTCGGCGTCGGTGTCGGCGAGGGAGTCGTCGCCAACCGCTTCGCCAGGGCCGTCAACATCGGGCTGGTGGCGATCGTGGGCGTCTGGCACCTGGGGCTGGACACCATGTTGGTGCTCAGGGGCTGGCCGGTGTACGAGCCGCGGTTCGCGGCCGCGGGCGCCTGGCTGACTCTCGCGGTCATCCAGACGGCCGGTTCCATCCTGCTGCTGCGATCCGCGCTGACCGCGCGCACCGCGCGGATGCTCGCGGGGGCGGCGCTGGTCACCGGAATCGTCGCCACCGCCACGTACCCGGCGGGCGGTGCGATCGGCGACGTGAGCTGGGCGTGGAACACCGTGGGCTGGTTCGGCGTGCTGCTTCTGATGCAGCGTCCGCTGCGGGAACTGATCACCCTGCTCGCCGCCAACACGGCGGTCACTGTCGGCTTCCTGGCCGCCGACGGCGCGCTCGACCACGTCACCGTCTCCCGTCTGCTGGCCGCTGTCTACACCACGGCCGGTATCCAGTTGACCTTCGCGTACCTGGCACGGCAGCTCAACGACGGTGCTAGGGAAGCCACCGAGATCGCCGCTGGACAGGCCGAGCACCTCGCCCGTGCCACCGCCGACGAGACCGTGCACGCCGAGCGCCGGCGCCGCTACGAGTACCTGCGCATCAGAGTGGAACCGCTGCTGCGTGGCCTGGCGGAACGTCAACTGGACCCGGGGGATCCCGTCGTACGCCAGCGCGCCGCCGTGGAGGCGGCGCGCCTGCGGCGGCTGTTCGTGGAGACGGACGACACCCCGCACCCGCTGCTGCACGAACTCCGGGCCTGCGCCGATGTCGCTGAGCGGCGCGGCGTACGCGTGACCCTGCTGAGTTACGGCGACCTTCCCGACCTGCCGACATCCGCCCGCCGGGAACTGGCCGAAGGGACCCTGTTGATCCTGTCCACGGCCGCCACCCGGGCGCGGGTGACCGTGGTGACGACGCCCGAGGACGTGGTGGTGAGCGTGGTGGCCGACGCCCCGCCGGAGACGCTCGGGGAATCCCCGGGCCCGCTCACCGTGTCCGCCATGTACGACCAGGAGGAGGATCAGCTGTGGTGGGAGACCCGATGGCCGGTACGGCCGACACCCTGACCGTGGCCATCGTCGACGATCACCCTGTCGTCATTGAGGGCATCCAGACCTGGCTCTCCGAGGAGCCGCGGATCTCGGTGGCACACACCGGCGAAACCGCGGATGTGGAGCCCGGCGTCGCGGACGTCCTCATTCTCGATCTGAATCTGCACGGCAGACTCGTCATCGGCGACATCGCCACACTGGCCGCGGCGGGCCAACGGGTCATCGCCTTCTCGCAGTTCACCGAGCAGCGGGTGGTGCTCGAGTCGCTGGAGGCCGGAGCCTGCGAGTTCGTCGCGAAGAACGAGGGGCGGGCTCACCTGGTCAACACGGTGCTGGCGGCGGCGGGAGACAGACCGTACGTCACGCCGACGGCCGCGGGGGTCCTCGTCGGCGATCGCGGCGCGAACAGACCCAAGCTGTCCGCCCAGGAACGTACCGCGCTGCTGTGGTGGTTCCAGTCCATGTCGAAGGCCTCGGTCGCCCGGCGCATGGATGTGTCGGTTCACACCGTGGACGTGTACATCCGTCGGGCGAGAGTCAAGTACGCGCAGGTCGGCAGGACCGCACCGACGAAGGCGGACATGCTGGCCCGAGCGATCGAGGACGGCCTGGTGAAGCCCGACGACATCACGGGCTACGAGTCGGCCGCGGTCGGCGCGGGGTGACGGGTGTCGCGTTGTGAGGCCGCACAACCCTGGAGTGGCGTCAGCAGTCCTCTCCTCCAAATGAGTTCGGCGGACAGACGAGGGCGCACGCATGACTGTTGACAACCAAGCTCTCCCTTCGCGGCATCGGCGCGGGGCGGGGCGGCCCGACGGCGGCGGAGGCCGGCGGCGGGATCCCGGCCGCCGGGGCAGACGCCGTCGCCCGCTGCGCGTCGCCCTGACAGTGGCGCTGGCCGTCGCGGTGCTCGGCGTGGCCGCTCTCGGCTGGATCTACATCAAGCTGAACGGCAACATCGACACCTTCGACGCGGACGGTCTGTCCAAGAACCGCCCGGACGCCGCCTCCTCCGAGGGCGAGAACGTCCTGGTCATCGGATCCGACGCGCGCACCGACGGCAACGACGCCCTGGGCGGCGGCGAGTCGGACGACATCGGCCGCTCGGACACCGCGTTCCTGCTGCATGTCTACGCGGATCACAAGAACGCGATAGCGGTGTCCATCCCCCGCGACACGCTGCTCACCATCCCGCCCTGCAAGCTCCCGGACGGGTCCTGGACGAAGGAGCGGACGGACACGCAGTTCAACGCGGCCTACTCCGTCGGGCAGACCGCCGAGGGCAACCCCGCCTGCACGCAGAACACCGTGGAGAAGCTGACCGGCGTGCGCGTCGACCACACCGTCGTCGTCGACTTCAAGGGTTTCGCCGCGCTGACCGAGGTGGTCGGCGGCGTCAAGGTGTGCCTCCCGCAGGACATCTACCAGGGCGATCTCAACCCCAAGCGCGCCACCAAGGGCAAGCTGCTGTACGAGAAGGGCGAACAGACGGTCTCCGGGCAACAGGCCCTCGACTACGTCCGGATCCGGCACGGCATAGGCGACGGCTCCGACATCGGACGCATCAAGCGGCAACAGGCCTTCGTCGGCAGCCTGATCAAGGAGGTCAGGAGTGACGGGCTGACCCCGACGAAGCTGTTGCCTCTGGCGGAGGCGGCGACGGAGTCGATGACCGTCGACCCCGGCCTCGGCACGGCGAACAAGTTGATCTCCTTCGCGATGTCGCTGAAGGACATCGACCTGCACAACACGAAGTTCGTCACGATCCCCTGGCGGTACGAGGGTTCACGCGTGACCATCGTCGAGCCGGACGCCTCCGCCCTCTGGGCGGCGCTCAGGGCGGACCGCACCATCGACGGCAAGGACGCCCGCGGCACGAAGAGCCCGGCGCCCTCCTCGGCGTCACCGAGTGCCGCGGAGAGCGTCTCGGGCGCCGGTATCGCCGTGGCCGTCTACAACGGCACCACCACCGGCGGCCTGGCGTCCACCGCCGCCGCCACGCTGACCGAACACGGCTTCACGGTCACCGGCACCGCGAACGCCAAGAGCCAGGACCACACCGACACGGTCATCGAGTACGGATCGGGATTGAAGACCCAGGCGGAGACAGTGGCCCGGCTCTTCCCCGGTGCCGAACTCCAGCTCCTCGGCGGATCCGGCCTCAACGTCGTCCTGGGCACGTCCTATTCGCCGCAGGGTGCGACCACCGCCCCGGCCACCCCGACCGACGTCCCCACTTCCGTGGCCGACGACGCCCGCTCGGCGGACGACGACCTGTGCTCGGACCTGTCGTACGGATCGGGCGGCTGAGCACACCTTCCTGGGGGATACGGCCTGACGGTGCGGGCGGCCCGAGTGGGCCGTGCTCGCCGAAGGCCAGGACTCCTCCCGGCCTTCGGCGAGCGTGGGACGGTCGCCTCCTGGTGGAACCTCTAGGGCAGAACCCACTTCTGGTTCGGTTGGTTGAGGCAGGTCCACAGGTGGACGGGGGTGCCGTCGTTCCCTACGCCGCCGGACACGTCGAGGCACTTGGCGGACTGCGGGTTGCGCAGAGTGCCGTCGGCTTGCGCCTGCCAGACCTGGGCAGCGGTGCCGTTGCAGGTGTAGAGCTGCACCTTCGTGCCGTCAGCGGTGCCCGAGTTGTCGATGTCCAGGCACTTCCCCAGGGCACGCACGGCGCCGGTTCCGAGCAGACTCCATTCCTGCGCGGCCGTGCTGTTGCAGGTCCACATCTGGACCTTCGTTCCGTCGGCCGTGTTCGCGTTGTCCACGTCCAGGCACTTGCCGTTGACGCCCTTCACCTCTCCGGTGCTGGACGGCGTGCCGGGAATCTGGTTCATGGTGTACCAGGCTTCGGTGCTCCAGAGCTGATCGCCCCCGGCCGAACTGAAGGGCCGAGCCGAGCGGACGTGGACCACCCGGTTGGGCTTCAGACCAGGGATGGCCAGAGTGACCGTCCTGCGGTCGCTGGAGACGGTGGCCGACTGGACGGTGAGCGTCTCTTCGTCGACCTTAGGACCGCCGTAGTCGGCCCGGGGCACGTAACGCCACTGCTCGACCTTGTAGCGGGCGGCCAGATTGGCGGCGGTCTCGTTCGATACGGGCTGGGTGTACTCGAGGGCGAATCCGCCGGTGACCGCACGCATCTCGCGGATGTCGAACGCGCTGGAACCGTTCGGAGTCAGCTTCTGGAGGCCGAACTTGAGCTTGCCTTCCTGGCCCCAGTTCCCGTCCGCTCCCAGTCCGCCGGCGTAGATCGCGCCGTCGGGACCGACACTGATCCGGTTGACGCCCGCTTCCAGGCCTTGGGTGAGGCGGAACACAGCCCCCTGGTACTCGCCGTTGATCTTTTCGAGGTATCCGCGCTGGATGCCGCCGTAGGTCACGTCACCGAACAGCATCTGGCCGGCGAAGGGCCCGTCCTGCAGTTGAAGCGGTGTGCTGGGCGAGTTGGCGATCTCGTTCTGCGGGAGCCACAGGACCGGCTTGGTCACCCGTCGGGAGTCGAAGGGGCCGACGGGGTTGGTGTAGTGGTTGAAGAAGCGGTCCTGCTTGATCTGGACCAGTTTCGACGAGGGCAGCCAGCCGCCCTGGTTGTCGGTGACGAAGATGTCACCCTCCGGACCCCAGCCGATCCCGTTGGGGGTGCGCAGCCCGCCGGCGACGTAACTGACCGCTCCCGTCGCCTTGTTGACCTTTATGGTGGTGCCGCGGTTCGGCGCGGGCTGTGGGTTGGTGGTCGCTCCGCCGTAGTTGATGGACACGGAGAGGTTCAGGTAGAAGAACCCGTCCTTGTACAGGAGGCCGAAGGCGAACTCGTGGAAGTTGCCGCCGTAAGGCCAGGTGGCGACGCGCCGGTAGGTGTCGGTGACCTCGTCACCATTGGTGTCGTTGAGCTCGGTCAGTTCGTGCTTCTGCGACACGTACAGCTTGCCGTCCACGTACTTGATGCCCATGGGCTCTTTCAGACCGGAGGCCACCTTCTTGAACGTCACCCTGTCGGGTCCGGTGCTTCCGGTGACGTTGCTCAGCAGGTAGACCTCGCCGGTCGTGTTCTCCGAGCCGCCCCAAGTGGCCACGGCGAGCCTGCCGTCGGGAAGCCAGTCCATGGCGGAGACCTGCGGTTCGAACCCGGCGGGCCGCAGATCGGTCAGGGTGTAGTTCGGGTGCACGCCGGTCAGCGGGAGTCCGTCGCCCGGTGAATCGCCGCTCAGTTCGCATTCCTTGCGTCCGGGAGCCGTGACCCGCACGACATCGGCGTCCGTGCTGAGCACCGAGTTGGGCACCACGGCGAAGGCGGTCGCGGAGGGGGGCTTCCACGCGAGCGTGACCTGCTGTCCGCCGTCCTTCTCGAAGTGGTCGATGCGGACCGAGTGGTATCCGGCTGTCAGGACAACGTTGCCGTCCTTGGGGTCGGCGCCGTGCAACCCGTCGTGGCTGATGACGAGTTGGTCGTCGATCAACAGCCGGGAGCCGTCGTCGCTGGTGAGCCGGAAGGTGTAGGTCCCGGCACTGGCGACGTTGAGATTGGCGATGGTCTGTGAGACGAAATTCGCGCTGAAGCCGAAGTCCGCGTCGGAGGACCAGTCGATCACCGGCATCAGTTTGTCGATGTTCGGTGTCTGGCCGGGCTTGAGATCGCACAGTTTCTGGAGCGGCGTCTGCATGTCGAAGACACGCAAGGTGACGCCGGGTTCCTGTGGGGGAAGAGCGGCGGCCGACCGGTCGATCGGGGCAGCCGAGCCCGTGGGTGCGGACAGTCCGAGCGCCAGAAGTGAGGTGATGAGTGTCGTGACAAGGCGTCTGCCGAGCCGCTCGGACAACAGCCGTGGATACACGTAGCCTCCTGTTCGCTCCCCACGGGGTGGGGAACACAGATGGACGAGTGGAGAGATCCACCGCTGCCGGTACGCGCCGTCGCACCGGATACGGAGAGTGGCGAAGGGGACGCATGAGGTGTCGTGCGTCGCGTCGGACACAGTAGGGACTTTCGCTGAAGTCGTCCATACTCTGTCCTCACTGAGGCGAAAGACGTGAAGCCGCCGAACCGCCTCGCGTCAGAACCCTCCGAGGGCCGACCCTCCAACTCCGGCTCCGGGCGCTGCCCGTCGCTTCATCTCAGTCGACGACCGCGGAACCTGTGGGGTCGACGCCGGGCCGGGCGTCCTCGCCCGCGGGAAAGGACGTACGAGTGAGGTTCTCGGAGATCCGCCAGACGCGTCGGGCCTCGTCCTCGTCTCGCAGCCGGGAGTAGACGGCCTGCTCGGCGGGGGCGCCCGACAGGTGCCCGAGACCGCTGGGGCCGTACATGCGGGCGCCTCGCGCGTCCGGCGAGGTGGCGGCGAACAGGGCCGGAAGCAGCGCCGTCTCGACCGTTCCGGTGAGGATGCCTCGGCGGGACAGGGCGCGGATGAGGCGCACGCCGACGGTGTCCGTCGCCCGGCCGATCTCGGGCCGTGCGGCCAGGAGACTGGTGGGCGCGATGCCGGGGTGGGCCAGGTTGCTGATGATCCCCCAGCCCGCGGCCCGGCTGCGCCGGTCGAGTTCGAGGCCGAACAGGCCGAGCGCGATCTTGGACTGACTGTACGCGCGGCGGCCGTGGTAGGACCGTTCCCAGTTCAGGTCGTCCCAGTTGATGGCGTTCTCGTTCGCGCTGACGCTGAGCTGCGAGGTCACGCGTGCGCGGCCCGCGCGCAGCAGGGGCAGCAGGTGGGCGACGAGAGCGAAGTGCCCCAGGTGGTTGCTGCCGAACTGCAACTCGAACCCATCGGTGGTGGTCTGCCGGTCGGGTGGAGTCATCACGCCAGCGTTGTTGACGAGGATGTGGATCGGACGGTTCTCGCCGCGGAGTGTGGCTCCCAGCGCGGCGACCGAGTCCAGCGACGACAGGTCGAGGTCCCTCAGTGACAGGGCCGCTTCCGGGTGCCGCTGCCTGATCCTCTCGAGCGCCGCTTCGCCCTTGCGAGGGTTGCGGACGGGCATCACGACCTCGGCACCGGCGGCGGCGAGGCGGGCCGCCAGGCTCAGGCCGACACCGTCGCTGGCACCGGTGACGACGGCGAGTTTTCCGGAGAGGTCTCCGACGGTGAGGTCCGGTTGTGTGCGTGCCATGTGCTGCTCCTGGTCTCGCTGGGAGGTGGGTGTGCTCTCAGGCTGCGCTGATCGACGCGGCTTATCCACGGCCTCCCGATCCCAGGCAACGGGTGTCCTCGCCCCTCCCCCGGCCGCGGCCCGAAGGGGGGATCCACAGGCCGAGGCAACCGTTCGTCGCCGGTGGCAGGATGAGGAGGCAACGGAACCAGGGAGGAAGCAGCCGTGATCGATCGCTCCGGTCTCGCCGAGTTCCTGCGCCGCCATCGGGAGGCACTGCAACCCGAAGACGTCGGTCTTCCCCGCGGGCAACGGCGCAGAACCGCCGGTCTGCGCCGCGAGGAAGTCGCCGCGCTCTGCCACATCTCCGCCGACTACTACAGCCGGATCGAGCGGGAGCGCGGACCTCATCCGTCCGAGCAGATGATCGCCTCGCTGGCGCAGGGTCTGCGGCTGTCCCTGGACGAACGCGACCACCTGTTCCGCCTCGCCGGGCACAACCCGCCCGCGAGAGGCGCGACCAGCGAACACATCAGTCCCGGCCTGCTCCGCATCTTCGACCGGCTCACCGACACCCCCGCCGAGATCGTCACCGAACTCGGCGAGACACTCCGGCAGACCCCGCTCGGCGTCGCTCTCACCGGCGACACCACCCGGTACACCGGCCCGGCCCGCAGCATCGGCTACCGCTGGTTCACCGACCCGGCCACCCGGGCCGTCTACCACCCCGACGACCACGCACTCCACTCCCGCGTCTTCGCCGCCGGGCTGCGCAAGATGGTCACGCTCAGAGGGCCCGGCTCCCGGGCCGCTCACCTCATGGACCTCCTGCTCGCCGACAACGCGGAGTTCCGCGCCGTCTGGGACGAACACGAGATCGGCGTCCACCACAACGGCGTCAAACGCTACGTACACCCCGAGGTCGGCGTCCTGGAACTGACCTGCCAGATACTTCTCGACCCCGACCAGTCGCACTGCCTTCTCGTCTACACCGCCGCCCCCGGCAGCGAGAGTTACGAGAAGTTGCAGCTTCTCTCCGTCATCGGATCCCAGTACGTCGGCACGCGGACGTCTCCGAACGCGTAACCGGTCGAGCGGGTCTCTTTCACCCTTGCGTGGGCGACCTCGCCGCGGTGGGGTCCTCGGGCGCCGCGGTGGGGTCCTCGGGTGCCTCCGTGGGTTCGTCGCGTCCGGAGTATTGACGCCTCCTGAAACACTTCAATAGTTTCAGTATCATCGACTCACCGGGGGGTGCTCCCAGGGATCCAGAACAGTCGGCACCACCAAGATCCGCTCCGCGCAGGGGCGTTCACGTGCCGGTCGGGCCGCGATTCCGACAGGAGGGATCACCATGGGCCGCTACAACCGGCTCCGCCGCATCCAGCGGATGGATCCGCAGCAGGACTTCGAGCAGATCTACCGGTGGATCATCCACTACGAGTTCCCGCGCACCTACCTCCAGGGGACGTCGATCGCGTTCCTGCGCGACTACGGCGTCCCGCGCATCTCCCAACTCCTGGACCGCACGCAGGAGTTCGAACGCGCCGGTCAGAAGCGCTACGACGACACGGTGCTGATCACGTACGAGATGGTCCGCGAGGGGATGGACTCGGAACACGGACGGACGGCCGCCGCTCACCTGAACCGCATCCACGGCCGCTACCGGATCCCCAACGAGGACTTCCGCTACGTCCTCGCCACCACGGTGGTGGGGCCGAAGCGGTGGATAGACCGGTTCGGCTGGCGGCGCCTGTCCGAGCAGGAGACCGAGACCCTGGCGCTGGTGGGCCGACGGATGGGCGAGATGATGGGCATCTCCGGCCTGCCCGGCACCTACGCCGCGTTCGAGCGACTCCACGACGACTACGAGCGGGAGATGTTCGCCTACGACCCCGCCAACCGCAGGGTCGCCGCCGCCACCCTGCGGATCATGGCGTCCTGGTATCCGGCCCCTGCCCAACGAATGGCGACGCGGGTTCTGCTCGCCGTGCTGGACGAACCGCTGCTGATGGCGCTCGGCTTCCGCCCTGAGCCGCGCTGGCTGCGTGCCGCCGCCCATCGCGGGTTCCGCACCCGTGCCGCGTTGATCCGCCTGCTGCCCGGACGCCCGGAGCGGTTCCCGCGCAAGCCCAAGGCGCGTACCTACCCCTTCGGCTGGACCCTGGACGACCTGGGGCCGCACTGGGCACACACCCGACCGCTGACCCCGATCGAGGACGAGACGCTCCCGGAACGGGCCCCCGTTCCGAAGCAGTCGTCCGCCTCCGAGGTTCCCCACCAGGAGACCCGATGACCGACACCACCCCGGCCGTCGCACCACCCGCCGCGGTCTTCACCACGCACTCCCCCGCGAACGGCGAGCCGATCGCCGAGCACCCGGTGGACGGGCCGGAAGCCGTCTCCCGCGCCACGGCCCGCGCCCGGACCGTCCAGGCCCGCTGGGCGGCGCTGCCCGCGGCCCGGCGCCGTGAGCACCTGCTGCGCTGGAAGAAGGCCATCGCCACCGACCTGGACGCCGTGGCCCGCACCATCGCCGAGGAGACCGGGAAGCCGGCCGGCGACGCGGCGTTGGAAGTCGTCCTCACGCTGGAGCACCTGGGCTGGGCGGCCCGCAACGCCCAACGGGTACTGCGTCGGCGGAGGGTGGGCACGGGGCTGTTCACCGTCCATCAGCGGGCCTCGCTGGTGCACCGGCCGCTGGGCGTGATCGGTGTGATCGGCCCCTGGAACTACCCCCTGTACACGCCGATGGGCTCCATCGGCTACGCCCTGGCGGCCGGGAACGCCGTGGTCTTCAAACCGTCCGAACTGACCCCGGGCACAGGTGTGTTGCTGGCCGAGCTGTTCGACGCCGCCGTGCCCGAGTACGCCGGTCTGCTCACCACCGTCACCGGCGCGGCGTCCACCGGGGACGCGCTGGCGCGGTCCGGGGTCGACAAACTGGCGTTCACCGGTTCGCCGGGGACGGCCCGCACGGTGATGGCGGTGTGCGCCGAGACGCTGACGCCGTTCCTCGCCGAGTGCGGCGGGAAGGACGCGGTGATCGTCACCGCCGACGCGGACCTGGAAGCCGCCGCCGACGCGATCGTGTGGGGCGCGCTGAGCAACGCGGGGCAGACCTGCGCGGGAGTGGAACGCGTGTACGCGGTGCGGGAGATCCACGCGGAGCTGTGCGAACGGGTGGTCCAGCGCGCCGAGTCGCTGCGCCCGGGTGCCGAAGTCGGCGCCGCCTACGGCCCGATGACGTTGCCGGGCCAGGTCGCGGTCGTGGAACGGCATGTGACCGGTGCGGTCTCGGCGGGTGCGCGGGCCCTGCTGGGCGGGCCCGAGTCGGTTCGCGCCCCGTACGTCGCACCGGTCGTGCTGAGCGGCGTTCCGGAGGACGCGGCGGCGATGACGGAGGAGACCTTCGGGCCCGTGGTGGCGATCAACCCGGTGGCCGACGTGGACGAGGCGGTGCAGCGGGCCAACGCCTCGCGTTATGCCCTGGGAGCCGCGGTGTTCTGCCGCAACGGGCGCGCCGGTGCGGCGATCGCGGCGCGACTGCGCGCGGGGGCGGTGTCGGTGAACTCGGTGCTGGGCTTCGCGGCCGTGCCCGCGTTGCCGTTCGGCGGTTCGCAGGACTCCGGCTTCGGGCGGATCCACGGCGAGGAGGGGCTGCGCGCCTTCACCTCCGTGCAGTCGACGACGGTGCAGCGGTTCACTCCGCCGATCGCGCTGACCTCCTTCGAGGTTCCCCCCGCCACCCGGGAGCGCGCGGTGCGCCTCGCTCGGGCACTGCACCGGCGCCGCTGAACGGCCGGGGGCGCCCGGCGACCGGAGCGACCGCTCGGGCTTACCGGCTACTCGGAGTGACGGGCCGGTCAGGCGTCCAGCAGCGGGGCCAGGTAACGGCGGGCGAAGGCCCGGGCCTGGTCCTCGTCATCCATCTCGATGCAGCTCGCGGGGTTGAGCAGGAAGGACACGGCGACCCGCACCATCAGCTCGGCGACCGGACGCGGGTCCTCTTCGGGACGGCCCTCGGCCTGCTGCGCGCGGCGCAGATGGACCGTCAGGTACTCGACGGTGGCGGAGAGCGAGGAACTGCCCTGCACCGTCAAGTAGGGCAGCACCACCTCGGGTTCGAGTAGCAGCAGGCCGCCGAAGAGCGGATGGGCGCGGGTGTGACGCAGGGCGACCACGAAGCCCTCGACGACCCGTTCCTTCATGGTCGGCAGCGCCGCCACGGTGGAGTCCAGTTGCTGGAAGAACCGGCTGAGCTCCCGCAGCAGGGTCTCCTCGACCAGCTTGTCCTTGGTCTGGAAACGCCGGTAGACGGTGACCCGGGAGACGCCGGCCCGCTTGGCGACGTCGTCCACCGAGGAGCGGCGCAGACCGAGGAGGGTGAACTGCTCCAGTGCTGCGTCGAGGATCCGCCGTGCCATGCGGTCCTCCGGCTCCGGCTGGGCGAGCGCCCGGGCGAGCCACGAGTCGTTCGTGTCAGTTCTCATGGTGCCCCTCACAATACCGGCGAACGAATGCCGGAGAGATCCTGAAACATCTACCATCTCTTTGTAACCCACCTGCTCTTTGCAACTCATCCGCTCTTTGCAACTCACCTGCCGGCCCGACCTGACCGAGCCGCCGACCGGCACCGCACCCGGATCCCGGAGGACCTGATGGGCAGTCGACTCACCGAGGAACAGGCCGCTTTCGCCGCGGCCGTACGTGATTTCGCCAAGCGCGAGTGCGGAACCCGGGAGCAGCGCGACGCGCTGGCGGGCGACGGCCGCGAAGCCCACCACCCCGAGCTGTACGGCAGGCTCGCCGACCTGGGCTGGCTCGGGGTGTGCCTGCCCGAGGAGTACGGAGGCTCCGGCGGCGGACTGGCGGACGCCTGTCTCTTCCTGGAGGAGACCTCGTACGGGATGGTCCCGTGCGGAGGGTTCATCACCACCGTCATCGCCGCGAAGGCGTACGAGAAGTTCGGCAGCGAGCGGCAGCGGCTGGAGGTGCTGTCCGGCGCCGTGCGCGGAGACGTGCTGTCCATCGCCATGTCGGAGCCGGGGGCCGGGTCGGACGTCGGCGCGCTGCGCTGCCGCGCCCGGCGGGAAGGGGACGGCACGTGGGTGATCGACGGCCAGAAGACCTGGATCTCCAACGCGCACTGGGCGAAGGGCATTCTGCTGGTGGCCCGCACAGGCGAGGACAAGCACGGTGGCCTGACCATGTTCCATCTGCCCGCCGACACCCCGGGCGTGGAGGTTCGGGGCATCGAGACCATGGGTGGCCGGGAGGTCAACGACGTCTTCCTCACCGGCGTTCGGCTGCCCGCGGACGCTGTCGTCGGGCAAGTGGACAACGGCTGGCGGCAGTTGATGGCCGGTCTCAACTACGAGCGGCTCTTCCTGGCCGCGAACATGCTGGGCCTGGCGCGCCGCGCCTTCGACGACGCCGTCGGCTACGTCCGCGAACGTGAGCAGTTCGGTCGGCCCGTCGGTTCCTTCCAGGCGTTGCGGCACCGGATCGCCGATCTCGCCACCGAGATCGAGTGCACCCGGCTGCTGGTGCGTGAGGTCGCCCTGGACTGCGACGCGCAGCCGGACAAACTGTTCCCGCGCGAGGCGTCCATGGCCAAGCTGAAGGCCACCGAGATCGCCAAGCGGGCCGCGCTGGAGGGCATGCAGATGATGGGCGGTTACGGCTACACCACGGAGTTCGACATGGAGCGCCACCTACGGGCCGCGGTCGTCTCCACGGTCTACGGCGGCACCAGCGAGATCCAGCGGGACGTCATCGGCAAGACCTACGGCCTCTGAGTCGGTGGCCGGGATGTGACAGGGCGGACACCCATCCCCGGTCGGGGTACGTGCCCGCCCTGGCGCGCCGACGAAGCGGGAGAGGCCCGGTTCAGCCCTCGTAGAGCCTGGACAGCGAGTCGGCGTGCTTGTCCCTGATGACCCGGCGCCGCATCTTCAGCGACGGCGTCAGCTCCCCGGTCGCCGGACCCCACTCCTCGGCGAGCAACTCGTACCGCCTGACCTGCTCGGTGCGGTTGAGCCGGGTGTTGGCGGCGGCCACGGCGCGGTCCACCTCGGCCCGGACGGCGGGGTGTTCGGCCAGCGCGGCCAGTCCGGCGTCCGCCTCGACGCCGTTCGCCGTGGCCCAGGCGGGGGCGGCCTCCGCGTCGAGTACGAGCAGCGCGACGAGGTAGGAGCGGTTGTCACCGTGCACCATCGCCTGGCCGATCAGCGGGTGTTCCTTGAGCGCGTTCTCCACCAGGGCCGGCGAGACGTTCTTGCCGGTCGAGGTGATGATCATCTCCTTCTTCCGGTCGGTGAGCCAGAGGTAGCCGTCCTCGTCGATCCGACCGATGTCGCCGGTGGCCAGCCAGCCTTCGGCGTCGACGCCGGACCGCACCGAGCCGTCCGGCTGGAGGTAGCCGGAGAAGACGGACGAGCCCCGGACCAGGATCTCGCCGTCCTCGGCGACGCGGATCTCCACGGACTCGACCGGCCGTCCCACCGAACCGAGCCGGAAACCGGTCTTCGGGCTGTTGCTGGTGGCGACGCCGGTCGTCTCGGTCAGCCCCCAGGCGTCCATGATGACGATGCCGAAGCCGGCCCAGAACCTCACCACGTCGACCGGCATCGGCGCCGACGCACTGGCCGACCAGGTCACCCGGCCCAGTCCACCCGCGGCCAGCATGGGCAGCAGCACCTCCTCGCGGGCGCGGGCGTAGCGCTCCTCGAGTTCGGCGGGTGGCGTCTCGCCGCGCTCGCGGTACCCGACGTGCTCGCGGGCGATCCCGAACGCCTCCTCGATGACGGCCCGTTGCTCGGCAGGCATCAGCGAGAGGATGCCGCGCACGGTGGCGGACAGCTTCTCCCAGATCCTCGGCACTCCGAAGAACTGCGCGGGGCGCACCTCGCGCACCACGGCGGCGACGCGCGTCGGGTCGGCACAGAGGTAGACGTGTGAGGCCCGGTGGCAGGGCAGGTAGATGCCCAGCATCCGTTCGGCGATGTGAGCGAAGGGCAGGTAGCAGATGTGCTCGACGTGCAGGGGGAGTTCGACCACGGCGTCCAGTGCCAGGGCGTTGGACATCACCTGGCGGTGGGTCAGGACAACGCCCTTGGGCTCGCCGGTGGTGCCGGAGGTGTAGACGACGGTCAGCGGGTCGTCCGGGTGGGCGGCGTCCAGTTCCTTGGCGAACTGCTCCGGCACCGGCTCACTGAGCAGAGCGGCGTACGGGAAGTGGCGGCCCTCCGCGCCCGCCTCGGCCACCACCAGGCGCTCCAGCGGGGTGCCGGCGTCGGTCAGCAGCGGTTCCCACACGGCCACTTGGGCCGTTCCCTCGACGACGGCGAGGCGGGCCCGGCAGTTGCGGGCGATGTGGGTGATCTGCTCGGGGGCCGAGGTGCCGTAGACACTGACCGGAATCGCGCCGAGGCGGACCAACGCCAGGTCCGACAGCCAGTGTTCGGGCCGGTTGGACATCATCAGCAGCACGTGGTCGCCGCGGCCGACGCCGAGGGCCCGGTAGCCGGCGGCGAGGCTCCGGGTGCGGTCGTGGATCTCCGCCCAGCTGAGGGTCGTCCAGCCGCTGCCCGGATCCGCCGACTGCCAGGACAGGGCCGGGAGTTGGGGGTATTCGCCGGCGTTTCGGGCCAGTAGCTGCGGCAAGGTCCGGTCGGCCGGATCGTCGGGCAGGTCGCCGGTGGTGCGGGGAGCTGATGTCATCGGGGCCTCCTTGCGGGTCGGAAGCGAAACGTCTGGGGAGACCGGGGCGGGCAATTTCCCCTGTAGGCCCAGCGTTCGTGGTTCGGGGTCACCTCCTTGGCGAGGAAGGTCCGCACCGTCTCGCGGAAGGCCTCGTGGTCGGGGCCGTAGAGGTCTCGTGCCAAGGTCACAGCCAACTCCTCACCTGCTCGATCAGCCGAGCGGGATCCGGACCGACGGGGGTGACGTTGAGCATGGTCACGCCTGCCGCACGGAAGACCTCGACGCGGTCGCGGACGTATCCCTCGGGGCCTGCCAGGCAGAGGAGTTCCAGCAACTCGGCGGGTACGGCGGCCTCCGCCTCCTTCTTGCGGCCCGCGAGGTAGTGCTCCTGGACGGCGTCCGCGGCGGACTCGTAACCGTAGGAACAAACCAGGTCGTGGTAGAAGTTGCGGCCCGGTGCGCCCATGCCGCCGACGTAGAGGGCGACGGTCGGGCGCATCAGGTCGCGGACCGGCTCGGCGTCATCGCCGATGGCCAGCAGGCCGCCCGCCACCACCGAGAGGGGTCCGAGAGCGGGATCGCGCTCGGCGGTGCCCTCGGCGAGGGAGCGGCCCCAGACCTTGTCGGCGTGCTCGGGGACGTAGAGGAACGGCAGCCATCCGTCAGCGATCTCGGCGGTCATCCGGACGTTGGCGGGGCCCAGCGCCGCGACGTAGACCGGGATGGCGTCGCGGACCGGGTGGTTGAGCAGCTTCAGCGGCTTGCCGAGCGTGCCGCCCTTCTCCGGCGGAAGGGGCAGGTCGGTGATGCCGTGGTGCTCGATCACCTCGCGCCGCCAGATCCGCCGGGAGAGCTCGATCACCTCGCGGGTGCGGCCCAGCGGGCGGTCGTACCGGCGGCCGTGCCAGCCCTCGACGACCTGGGGTCCGGAGGCGCCGAGGCCGAGGAGCGCGCGTCCGCCGCTGAGGGCGTCGAGTCCGGCCGCCGTCTGGGCGATCAGTGCGGGGGTGCGCGAGTAGACGTTGAGGATGGCCGAGCCGATCCGCATCCGCTCGGTCCTCGCGGCGAGATAGCCCAGGACCGTCGGGGAGTCGAAGCCGTACGCCTCGGCGACCCAGACGGCGTCGAGGCCCGCGGACTCCAGGGCGGCGGCCCGGTCCGCGGCGGCGCGCGGATCGCCCGCGTACGTCAGGGGTGAGGACAGTTCCATCAGCGGCGGTCCTTCAGCAGTTCGGGTACGCCCCGGTCGCGGGCCACGTCGGGGGTGTGCGCGCCTGGGACGGCCGGGGGGAGACGGAGCGTGCCGGGGGTGTCGGAGAAGCGGGTGGAGTGTCGGCTCATGGGTTCCCTTCTCAGCGCGAGGCGGTTTCGCCGCTGCCCGGTTGACGACCTACTGAGCGTTCGCTAAGAAGGTAGGAGTGGGGTGGCGGTCGGTCAACTCCCCGCGCAGCAAGAGTTTTTGCGTACCAGTACCGGGGAAATGACGACAGGCCGGATAGCGGACACCGGTCTTTCCTGATCGATCGCTAAGCAGCCTTGAGGAGAGCCGTTGAACGCCGAGCCGAATCAGGACACCACGCACCCGGCGGAGCACTGGCGCTCCTACGGACCGCTCGACCTGCACCCGATCCTGCTGCACGCCATGGAGGCCTTCAACGAACAGGGCTACCACGGCACTTCGGTCCGGGACATCGCCGGCCGGGTCGGCGTCACCGTGCCCGCGCTGTACTACCACTACGAGAACAAGCAGGCCCTGCTGGCCACGCTGCTGGAGGCGTCCATCAAGGATGTCCTGGACCGCTGCCGGGCAGCCGCCGGGGAAGCCGGGGACGATCCGCTGGCGCGGTTCCGCGGCACGGTCGAGTCGATCGTGCTCTACATGGCACACCGCCGGCAGTTGGCCTTCCTGGACACCGAGATCCGCAGCCTGGAGCCCAGAAACCGGGCGCGTTACGTCGCCCTGCGCGACTACCTCGAACACATGCTGCTGGACACGGTCGAGGCGGGCCGCGCCCAGGGCGTGTTCACCACACCGATCCCGGGCGACGCGGTGCGGTCGGTGCTCGTCATGTGCCAGGGGGTCGCCAACTGGTTCCGTGCGGACGGACCGCTCACCGCGGAGGAGGTCGCCGAACGGCACGTGCTGCTGAGCCTCGGCACGGTGGGGCACCCCGGTGCGGTCACCGGCGATCTCTCGCTCCCGTTCCCGCGTCGCCCTTCCCTCGGGCGGTCATACCTTTCGCGGGGGTAGTCACTTGCACTTCTTCGCTTCTTCGGTATCAGCATCGACGAGAGGTCACCGCGCATGGACATGCTCGACGCACGCGCCCGGTTCCAGGAGCTCCGGAACAAGGACGCCATGGTCGCCGCCGCTGAACTGGACGAGATCTGGGCGGCGTTGGCTCCCACCCGCCCCGAGGAGATACTCGGTGAGTGGAAGGGCGGCGAGTTCCGCACCGGACACCCCCTTGAGGGCATGCTCGCGGAGGCCAACTGGTACGGCAAGACGTTCGTGACCGTGCACGACGCCAAGCCCTTGATGTGCCGGAACGAGACGGGCGAGCTGTACTCCAACCGCGAGCTCGGCCAGGGCGAGGCCAGTCTGTGGACCGTCGAGTTCCGCGGCGAGCCGACGGCGACCATGGTCTACGACGGCCGTCCGGTCTTCGACCACTTCAAGTGGGTGGACGACACCACGCTGATGGGGATCATGAACACCAAGGGCGTCCCCGCCGAGGGCCCCTTCTACTACTTCTTCCTCACGCGGGCCCCCGAGCCCTCGCACGAGGGCCCGCGTGCCGAAGAGGGCTCGTGAGGCGAGTCCGCGCGGCGGTCATCGAGGCGCCGGGCGCCCCGTTCACCCTCCGGGAAGCGGACCTTGAGGACCCGCGGCCGTGCGAGGTGCTCGTGAGGATGGCCGCGGTCGGCGTCTGTCACACCGACCTGGCGATGCGGGACACCTGGCCCCGGGAGCTCACCCCGATGGTCTTCGGTCACGAGGGCGCGGGCCGGGTGGAGGCGGTGGGCGCGCGGGTGACCGGCCTCGCGCCGGGGGACCATGTCTGCCTCACCTTCGCCAGTTGCGGCGCCTGCGAACAGTGCGCGGCGGGCCACCCGGCCTACTGCGGCAGCGCGCGGGCCCGAAACCTCTCCGGTGGACGTGACGACGGCACCAGTCCGCTCTCTCTCGACGGGGCGCCACTGCGCGCCGGCTTCTTCGGCCAGTCCAGTTTCGCCACGCACGCCGTCGTCCACGAGCGCGGCGTGGTCAAGGTGCCCTCCGACCTGCCGAGCGCAGTCGCCGCGCCGCTGGGCTGCGGCGGCCAGACCGGCGCGGGCACCGTGCTCAACCGGTTGCGCCCCGGACCCGGTTCCTCGCTGGTCGTCCTGGGCGCGGGCGGGGTCGGCCTGAGCGCGCTGATGGCAGCGGTGGCCGTGGGCTGTGACCCGGTGGTGGCCGTCGATCCCGTCGCCGGCCGCCGTGCCCTGGCGACCGAACTCGGTGCCAAGGCCGCCCTGGCTCCCGGGGACGGTCTGGTGGCGGCGCTGCGCGATCTCACTGGTGGTGGCGCGCACTACGTCGTCGAGACCACCGGCCGTCCGGAGATGGCGCGCCGGGCTGTCGGCGCGCTGCGCCCGCGCGGCGAACTCGCCCTTCTGGGCCTCGGCGGTGAGGTGACGTTCGACGTGATGGGCCTGCTCGCCAAGGGCGTCCGCGTGCACGGGGTGATCGAGGGCGACTCCGACCCCGGCCGGTTCATCCCCGAGTTGGTCGGTCTGCACAGGCGTGGCCTCTTTCCGCTCGACCGGCTGGTCACCACGTTCCCGTTCGAGGAGATCGGCGCGGCCGTGGCCGCCATGCGGGACGGCGGCGTCGTCAAGCCGGTCCTCACCTTCCCCTGACCGGCCGCTCCGACACCGGGCACCGCTGCCGGACGGCATACCCCTCCGAAACGCCGACTGCCACTCCTCCTGGACGGACGACAGCCACTCCCCCTGGACGGACGACAGCCGCTCCACTGGGCGGACGACACAGACCTCGCTGGCGTCTCGGGGCAGCGAACCACCTGGGAAGTGATCCCGCAGTCACGTCCTGCTCGTGCCGCGCCGAGGGACCCCGGCCTCCTGACGCGGTATGATTGACTAATCCGTATGGCCTCCGCCTCCCCGTCCGCCCGTTCGGCGGCGACAGCCGATGCGACCGCGGCCACTCGGCCCCGCAACCGCAAGCAGCTGATCATCGACGCGGCCGGCCGGGTCTTCAGCGAGCGCGGCTACCACACGGCGTCCATGGAAGAGGTCGCGGCCGGCGTGGGCATCTCCGCCGCCGCTCTCTACCGGCACTTCCCCAACAAGTACGCCCTGTTCGCCGAGTGCGCCGACGTCATGGTGGACGGACTGGTCGCCGCGCTCGACGAGGTGCCCTCCGGAGCGCCCCTGACGGATGTACTCACCGCCGTCACCCGGATCACCATCGCTCACCGTGCGTCGGGCGGCGTGTACCGATGGGAGGCCCGGTACCTCAGCCGCGAGGACCGTCGGCGTCTCGGGGCGAAGTTCGCGCACCTCGTCGAGCGGGTCGACGAGGCGGTACAGCGCGAACACCCGCTGTCTGACGAGCGCCTTCGGGCCATGGCGGCCCTCGGTGTGATCGGGTCCATCACGATGCATCACACTTCCATCGCCCAACGCCGGGCCGAGGGCCTGCTGTTGGCGTCCGCCCTGGGCGTCGCCGCGACTGATCCGGCGGCGCGCAGGGCGGGCGCGCACCCCGTCGAGCTGCCCGCCCGGCCGGTGCCGCGCACACGGCGCGCGGAGATCCTCGCGGCCTCCATCCCGCTGTTCGCCAGGGACGGATTCGCCAGCGTCACCAACGGACAGATCGCGGAGGCGGTAGGACTGACCCCGTCCGCGCTCTACCGTCATTACCCCGGCAAGATCGACATTCTGGCCGCGGCTTGCCTTCAGGCGGCGGGACTTCTCGCCCAGGGTGTGGAGCAGAGTCTGCGCGAGATGGCGGGCCCGCACGACGCACTGGTCGCGCTGGCGGCGACGTACGTGGCCTACAGCTTTGAGCACACCGAGCTCAACAGCGTTGCCGAGGCCGAGATCGCCGGCTTGCCGGCCGGCCTGCGACGGCCGGTTGTCCTCGCGCAGCGGGAACACATCGCCGTCTGGGAGCAGCAGTTGCGGCTGGCCCGTCCGGAACTGGACCCGCGCCAGGCCCGCGTGCTTGTGCACGCGGGGTTCGGCGTGGTGGTCGAAGCGGGACGCAGACTGCGCTGGCGGGACAGCCCTGACCACCGTGAGGCCGTGACCGCGCTGGTCCTGGGCGCTCTGGGTATCTGAACGACCGTCGGAACCCGAAGGCCGCCGGGCTCCGCACCTCGTACCAGAGGCTCCGCATCCCGTACCAGAGGCTCCGCACTCGTACGAGAGCCCCCTCACCGCCCGCCCCCGGCTCAGCTGGCGCGAGGGCGGGCACGGGACCGGACCGAGGTTCAGCCCGCCCTGTTTCCGGTGGGGATCGTGATGGGGGTGGTGGTCCCGGAGGAGCCCTTGTTCAGGAACAGCATGGCCAGGGAGCGTATGAACTGGTCGAACATGTAGAAGGTGCCGGGCATGACGGGCGACAGCCCTTCGCGGAACAGGATGAACGTCGGCCACGCGGTGCGGACCAGGGCCGCGGACGCGTAGTCACGCTTGAGTCCCAGCCAGTCACCGACCTCGTTGCTGAGGACGTAGCGCACGAACTCGTTCAGGAACCCGCGCGTCACACCGAGGTCGATCTGTGCGGTCAGGCCGAGCAGGTCCTCGGCCAGTGCGATGCCCTCGGTGGACGGGGTGAGGATCGGGGTGAGCACCTGCGCCGACTGCCTTTCGGCGGCGGCCCATGTCTGGGGTATGTGCTCGTCCGGCACACCGAGCAGGTGGACGGCGACCTGCCACGAGTGCAGGAACGCCTCCTGGTCCGCGGCCGGGAACGGGATCTTCCAGTCGAGCAACTTCCTGTACACGTAGGTGCCCAGGCTGTGGAAGGTGACGAGGATGTCGGCGGCGCTGATCGGAACGGTCTCGTCGGCGACCGCCCGCCAGTGCGGCGACTGCGGCAGCAGATGACGCACCGCCGCGTGCACCACGCGCGTCTTGTTCGCCGTGACGACGAACTGCCCCGTCGGCTCGAACGCCCCCAGCTGGGACAGGTCGTAGCCGAACGTGAACGTCTTGGCCGCGCGGTCCTGCATGTCGGCGCCGCCGGCGGACCAGTAGACGCTCTTGGCCTCGCGCGGAATCACCGTGCTCATGATTCCGCTGCCGAGGCCGTACAGCATGAAGAGGTACGTGTCCCTGCGCCGGTTGAAGTCGGCGGCGCGGGCCAGCTTGGCGGGGTCCGCCCAGGAGGGCAGCCGGTTGACCTGCCGCAGGTACGCGGTGAAGTCGGCGGGCAGGCCGCTGGGCAGAGGGTGGTTGTTGTTCACCCACGGCGCCCATGCGGTGTTGATCGCCGGTACGTGTCCGTTGTCGAGCATCGAAGCCATCAGAGGGTCCGCCGCGTCGTCCCAGATCCACTCCGGACCGGTCCCCGCGGCGGCTCCGGTCACCGAGCCCGCCGACGCCCAGGACCGGGCGGGGTTCGCCGCGCCCACGAGCCCGAGTGCGACACCCAGTGACAGAGCCCTGCGCCTGCTGAGGTTCTCCATTGACTTACCTGCTTCCCTGATGGGTCAGATGGTTCCAGGTGCCTTCGCAGACTTGCCGGTTGCGCGACCAGCGTGTGATCGGCCTCGTCGCACAGATGTGATTTTCGATTAACATAGCGAGGTGTGTTGCAGTCGGCAATGGTGGTGACCGAAGGCTCGTCGCCAATGTTCGTGGACGGTCCGCGGTACGGCCCCGGCGGCTCACGGGGTCAGCTCCGCCCGCCTGCGGGGCAGTTGCCCGTGGCCGTGTCCGACGGGCTGTCGGGTTCTACGCGCGGACGAGAGTCCGCCAGGGCGACGGCGCTCCCGCCCTGGCGGACCCGCGGACCCGCGCGTCAGCGGCGGACCAGAACGGCGTGTGTCACGGTCGACGAGCCGACCAGTTCGGACACCCGGTAGCCGTCGATCCCGTCACCCAGATTGTCGAGCAGTCGCTCCCCGCGGCCGATGAGCATCGGCGCGATGACGAGGTGGAGTTCGTCGATCAGCCCGGCTCGCAGATACTGCCGGATGACCGCCGCACCGCCGCCGATCCTCACGTCCTTGCCGTCCGCGGCGTCGAACGCGCGCTGGAGCACCATCACCGGCGGCTCGTCGGTGAAGTGGAAGGTCGTTCCGCCGGCCATCTCCAGCGCCGGGCGCGGATGGTGGGTGTGCACGAAGACGTCGTGGTGGTAGGGCGGGTTGTCGCCCCACCAGCCCTGCCAGGACTCGTCCTCCCACGGCCCGCGCTGGGGCCCGAACATGTTCCGCCCCATGATCGTGGCGCCGACGTTCCGGTCGGCACGGGTGAAGTAGTCGACGTCGGTTCCGGACCTTCCCGCGGCGGAGTCCTCGGACGCGGTCACGAACCAGCTGTGCAGCTCCTCGCCCCAGCCGACGCCGTCTCCGAACGGAGCGTCCAGCCGCTGGTTCTCGCCGGCCGCGAAGCCGTCGAGGGAGATCGTCACGTTGTGCACCCGGACCTTGGGCATGGCTTCCACCTCTCGCGCTGATGTCGTCCTCTCACCCCTGCGTCGTACGGAGGCGTCCTGGATCGACATCCCTGCACACATTCTTTCGGTGGAACATGCCGATACCGGGCATCGTCGCGCCGAGGACGAGCCGCCCGACGCCTCACGCCCCGCGATGCCTCACGCCCCCCCGGTGGCTCACAGAGAGCTGTCCTCCCACTCGTCGGGGTGGCCCTTCGGGCTCCTTGGCTCCCCCGGCCCGCTCGTACGCCTCCTCCGAGGCGGTGACGAAGGAGCGGTACTTCATGCTCTTCACGGCCGCGTTGAAGGCCGGACCCGGCAAGCCCTCCACCTCGCCGGCCAGTTTCAGCAGAAAGGCGTCGGTGTAGCCGTCGACGCTCTCCTCGGGCAGGTTGGCGTAGAGCACCTCGTGGTACTCCACGAACTTGCCCTCCTCCAGCGCGGCGCGCAGAGCGTTGACCGCCTTCTTCGACCCGCTGCCACCGACCCTGTCGTCCAGGAAGGAAGCCAGGGTGTACTCGGTCCTCGCCCGCCGGTCCATCATCGCTTCCCTCGCCGAGCGTCTCCGGCAGTTCCCGCACGCTCTCGAACGCCGGCTCGAACTCAGCCGCCCGCTCCCCACACCCCGCCAGCATCAGCAACAAGGCCACCGGGGATCACCGCGGCTGTTCCGTGGCGCGCAGGGCTTCCGTCAGCTCGCTGAGCGTCGCCCGGCTGAGGATCTTGCCGATCGGGAGCAGCACCCCGTGGGAGTTCTGCACCTCTTGCCGGAGCTGAGCCGCCATCAGCGAGTCGAGTCCCTGGCTGGTGAGGTCCAGGTCCAGGTCGAGGTGGGCGGGGTCGACCCGGAGGATGGCGGCGATCTTGGCGAGCAGCAGTTCCCCACGGTCGATGGCGGGTGCGGACGGGTCGGCCGCGGGATCCGTACCACCGTTCCCGTACGCCGCTGCCACTCCCCCGGGTGAGGCGGTTGCCACTTCCCCGGGTGAGGCTTGCGGGCGCGGCGACAGGGGTTGCGGTCGATGAGCGGGCGGAGTCGAGGGCTTGGGCCGAACGGCGCGGTCCGGGGGAACCCGTACGGCCTCGGGCGGATGCGGAGGGAGCCGGTGTGCGGGCGCGTCGTCGACGACGTCCCGCAGGAACGGGGAGTCGGCCGCGGCCGGGTACGCGGCCCGCCACCGTGCCCAGTCCACCGGCATGACGACGGTGTCCCCGGCGCCGCTGGCCAGGAGGTGATCCAGCACCGCGAACCCCGCCTCGGAGGTGAACCCGGTCATGCCACGCGGGATCAGGTTCCGTCCGAGTTCGGTACCCGCTCTCGCGGCCATGCCCCGGTCGGTCCAGAAGCCCCAGTTCACGGAGAGTGCCGTGCGGCCCCGGCTGCGCCGGCCGCGGGCGATCGCGTCGAGGCCGGCGTTGGCGGCGGCGGCCGCCGCGACCTGGGGCGACGCCAGGAGGGCGTTCCCGGAGGAGAACAGGACGAAGTGGTCGAGGTCATGGTCGAAGACGCGGTCGAGGACGCGCCCGCCCTCCAACTTCGGTCGCAGCACGGTCTCCAGGTCCCGCAGGGTGGTGTCGCCGATGGGCTTGTACATGAAGACGCCGGCGGTGTGGAAGACGCCCCGGACCGGCGGACGGCCGGCGGCGCGGCGGTTCTCGACCAGCCGACGCAGCGACCGCTCGTCCGACGCGTCCACCGGCGCGTACTGCGCCTCGACGTCCTGGCCGCGCAACTCCTCCAGCAGGGCCGCGATGTCGCCCCCGGACGGCGAGGCCGGACCGGGCACGGAACGGCCGGTGAGCAGCAGGTGCCGGGCGCCGCGTGCGACGAGCCAGCGGGCCAGTCCGGAGCCGAGGCCGCCGGCACCGCCGGTGACGAGGTAGGTGGCGTCCGAGCGCATCCGGGTCGGCGCGGGCGTCGGCGGGTCCGCCGGGGCGGACCGCAGGTCGATGAGCACCTTGCCCACGTGCCGCGCCTTGCTCATGTCGTCGAACGCGGAGTCGACGGCGTCCAGCGGGTAGACCTCGGCGGGCAGCGGCGCGAGTTCACCGGCCGCGACGAGACGCAGTACCTGGGCGAGCAGCGCGCCCGCCCGCGCGGGGTGCTCCCGGCAGAAGGCGGCGATGTCGAGTACCTGGAAGGAGCCGTTGCGCAGCAGGCCGCCGAGTCCGGTCGGGCGGCCGTCCGCCAGGTCCTGCTTGGCGAGTTCCACGTAGCGCCCGTACGGGGCGAGCATGCCGAGGTTCTGGTCAACAGCCTTGCCGGTGAGCGAGTTGAGGATGACGTCCATGCCCGCCCCCCTGGTCGCGTCCAGCAGCGGGGCGGCGAAGTCGCCCCGGGAGTCGGCGACATGGGCGACGCCCATGGTCCGCAGGAGGGCTCGCCGTTTCTCGCTGCCGGCGGTGGCGTAGATCTCGGCGTGCCGTCGCCGGGCCACCTGGATCGCGGCCAGTCCGACGCCGCCGGTGGCCGAGTGGATGAGTACCTTCTCGCCCTCGCGGAGCGCGGCCAGTTCCATGAGGCCGTACCAGGCGGTCAGGTAGGAGATCGGCACGGTGGCGGCCTCGGCGAGACCGAGACCGTCGGGGACACGGCAGGTCAGCCGGCGATCGGCGAGGACCCGCGTGGCGAGTCCCGGACGGGCGACGGCGACCACGCGGTCGCCCACGCTCAGCCCCCGCACGTCGGCGCCGGTCGCCGTGACGACGCCCGCGGTCTCCCAGCCCAGGCGGCCGTCGTCGTCCCGTTCCGGGTACGCCCCGGCCGCCTGGAGCACGTCACGGAAGCCGACCCCGCCGTACGCCGCGGCGATCCGCACCTCGTCGGCGGCCGGGTCTCGTGCCTCGACCGTGACGCGCACCGGTCCTCCGCGGCGGGCGTCGGCGGGCGTGATCTCGGTGACGTCGTCCGCGCCGGGTGCCGGTGATGTGCGGCGCAGCCGCAGGACGTATCGGGTTCCGGCCCGCAGCGCGATCTGGTCCTCGCCGGTGTCGGCGGTCTCGATCTCCCGCGCCAGCGCCTCTGTCCGTGCCGAGCCGGGGGCCGCGTCCAGATCGATGAGGGTGTGCCGGACGGCGGACAGCTCGCTCGCCGCCGTACGTCCGAAGCCCCACAGGGCGTACTGCTCCGGGTCCGGCGCCCCGTCCGCGTCCACGACCGTCTCGGCGCCGCGGGTGACGAGCACGAGCCGTGGGCGAGGGCCGTCCCCTCGCGCGGTGGACAGTGCCTGGTCGAGCAGCAGCGCGCTGCCGAGTCCGAGCGGGACCGCCCCCACCGGACGCGGTGCCCGCATGCCCCACAGGTGCACCACGGCGGCCAGGCCCTCGGGACGGTCACGGCCGGCCTCGTACAACAGCCGGGCGTAGTCGTCGAGACGGGAAGGATCGATGCGGTACGTCCCGTCACCGGTGCGCTCGTACCTGTCGCCCGGCAGTACGGAGATCCGCGCGCCGTTCGCCGGTGCGAGGCGCGGCCCGAGGTCCTCGTCCTCGAACACCAGCCAGGCGCCGGCGGACGGCTCCGGCGCTACGGCGGGTGCGGCGGCCGGTGTCCAGCGTGGCTGGTAGAGCCAGTCGGTCAGCGGGCCTGGCTGTTCGCGGCGCAGCAGCCAGCGGATCCGCAGGCCGCGGAACTCGGCCAGCAGCGTGCCGAGTTCGTCGCGGACGGCGATGTCGCCGCTGAACGACTCGGCGGTCAGGTCGCGTTGGACCACGTGGCTGTAGAGGGTTCCGGTCAGCGGCCCATGCAGGCGGAAGGAGTCGATGGAGCCCAGGACGAAGGCGTGCTGGTCGCCGGGGAGTGTCGAGTCGGGCAGCGTGGCCGCGAGCACCTGTCCGCAGGCGTCGAGGACCGCCGGATGGGCGTGGTGCCGCTCGTACTCGGTGAGGCCGGCTGGGACGACGATCTCGGCGAGCGCCTGGTCGTCGCCGCGCCACACCTGCCCGATGCCCTGGAAGACGCCGCGCCAGTCGTTGCCGCGGGCCGCGAACCGGCGGTAGAACTCGGCGCCGGTGAGGTGGTCGGGGACGCGCGCGGCGATCTGGTGGGGGGTTCCGTCGGGGAGGTCGCCGAGGGGTACACCGTTGGGTGCCTCCTCGACCTGGCCGTGCGCGTGCCGGGTCCAGTCGGTGCCGTCGGCGGTGGCAACGTCGAAGGTCCACCGCCGCCCGGACGGCCGCAGGGTCACTCGCAGGAGCGGCGGGGCCTCGGCGGTGAAGAAGAGCGCCTTGTCGTAGCGGACGTCCTTGACGAGTACGTCGGTGCCGACGCTCTCGGTGGCGGCGGCCACCGCCAGCTCCAGATAGGCGGTGCCGGGCAGGATGATGAGGCCCTGCACCTTGTGGTCCAGGAGGTAGGCGTTGCGCTCCAGGTCTATGGGGCCCTCCCACCGGTGCGCGCCGTCGGCCAGGACGGTGTGCGCGCCCAGCAGCGGGTGTCCGAACGTGGTGTCCGGCGCGGCCGTGGCGCCCGCCGGACGTGTCGTACCGGTGGTGCCCCCCGGACGTGTCGCGGCCGTCTCGGTCGGTGGACGTGTCCCGGTCGGCGGCCCGTCGGTCGTCGGACCCGTCCAGGTGGGCGAGCCCGTCCGGGGTGTGGACCGCGCGTCGGCCGGTCCGGCGCTCGGCTCCAGCCAGAACTCGGCGCGCTGCCAGGGATAGGCGGGCAGTCCCACGTAGGCGGCCGGGCCGTCGAACAGCGCGCGCAGCCGCACCGGGTATCCGGCCTGGTGCAGCTGGCCGACGGAGGTCAGCAGGGCGGTCAGGTCGTGGGTGTCACGCAGCAGCGACGGCACCACCTGGTCGTCGGTGCGCTCCTCGGGCAGGCATTCCTTCACCGCCGCGCTGAGCACCGGGTGCGGGCTGATCTCGACGACCGCCGCCGTTTCGGGACCCGCGGTCTCGGCGTCGACGGCCGCGTGGAAGCGGACCTCGTCGCGGAGGTTGCGGACCCAGTAGTCGGCGTCCAGTTCCTCGCCGGTCAGCAGCTCTCCGGTCACCGTCGAGCGCAGCGGCACGTGCCCTTCGCGGGGCCGGACCGATTGCAGGGCGGCGCGCAGCGCGTCCAGCAGGGGGTCGACCTGGCCGCTGTGCGAGGCGACGTCCACCTTGACGATCCTGGCGAACACGCCGCGTCCGGTCAGCTCGGCCAGCACCTTCTCCACCGACGAGGTGCCGCCCGAGATGATGGTGCGGCGTGGGCCGTTGCTCACCGCGACGTCGACGTCGGGTACGTCGGCGAGTTCCCGCCGCAGCTCGTCGGCGGGCAGATCGACCGCGGCCATGGATCCGGCGCCGGCGATCTCCTTGAGCAGGGCGCTGCGCCGGCAGATCACGGCCGCGCCGTCGGCCAGGGTGAGCGCGCCCGCGGTGCAGGCCGCCGCGACCTCGCCCATGCTGTGGCCGATCACGACGTCGGGCACCACTCCCCAGGACCGCCAGAGCGCGGCCAGCGCGACCTCGATCGCCCAGAGCAGCGGTTGCACCACATCGATGGGCCAGGCCGCCTCGTCGTCACCGGCCAGGAGTTCGATCACCGACCAGCCGCACTCGGCGCGGACATGCCGGTCGCACTCTTCGACCGTCTCCCGGAAGACCGTGGACGTCCGCAGGAGCCGACGCCCCATACCGTGCCACTGGGAGCCCTGGCCGGGGAACACGAAGACGGTCTTCCACCCCGCGTCGGTCCTGGCGGCGACGATGGGCCTGCCCTTGCGCAACTGCCGCACGACCTGGTCGTGTTCCGTGGCAAGCACGGACATGCGGTGACGGTGATGGGTGCTCCGGGTCAGCGCGCTGAAACTGACGTCGCGCAGGTCGTGCCGGCGGCCTTCCCCGTCGGGTCCGAGGAAGTCGGCGTAGGCGTCGGCGAGTTCACGCAGGGCGGCGGGCGTCTGCGCGGACAGGGTGAGCAGGTGCGGCTGCGGCTCGGTGGCCACCGACGGGACGGCGTCGGGGCAGTGCTCGCCGAGGACGACGTGGGCGTTGGTGCCGGAGATGCCGAACGAACTGACGGCGGCGTAGCGGGGGGTGCCGTCACCGCCCCAGTCGCGGGCGGCCTGCGGGATCTCCAGCGCCATACGGTCCCAGTCCACCGCGTCGGTCAGCCGCCCGCTGTGCAGGCTGGGCGGGACGATGCCGTGCTCGACGCACAGGGCCGCCCTGATGAGCGCGGCGATGCCGGCGGCGGCCTCGGTGTGGCCGATGTTCGTCTTCACGGAGCCGACCAGCAGGGGGTCCGTCGCCGACCGGCCCGCGCCGGTGCCGTACACGGCGTCCAGGCCGCGGAGTTCGATCGGGTCTCCGGTGGGTGTTCCGGTGCCGTGCGCCTCCACGAAGCCGACGGCGCGCGGGTCGACGCCGCCGCGCGCGCAGGCGTGCCGCATCGTGTCGATCTGCGCGGTCTCCGAGGGGGTCATCAGGTAACCGCTGCTGCGGCCCTCGTTCTCGACCGCCGAGCCGTGGATGACCGCGTGGACGCGGTCGCCGTCCGCCTCGGCCCGCGCCAGCGGTTTGAGTACCACGACGCCGACGCCGTCGCTCCGGACGAAGCCGTCGGCGTTGTGCGCGCCGAACTTGCACCGGCCGTCCGCGGACAGCATGTCCGCCTGGGAGAACGTGATGCTCTCCTCCGGCGTGAGCACCAGGTTGACGCCCGCGGCCAGGGCGAGGGTCGCCTCCCCGCCGCGCAGCGCCGCGCACGCCTGGTGCACTGCCACCAGCGATGACGAGCAGGCGGTGTCGACGGAGGTGCTCGGACCGCGCAGGTCGAAGAAGAACGACAGGCGGCCGGACAGGACGCTGCGGGACGTGCCGGTGTTGGCGTAGATGTCCAGCGCCCCGGCGGCGCGCAGCAAGTCCCAGTACTCGGCGGTCCGTTGACCGACGACGACCGCGGTCGGGCTCCCGGCGAGCTGCTCCAGTGTCAGGCCGGCGTCCCGTACGGCAGCGGCGGCGGTCTGCAGGAGCAGCCGCTGCTGCGGGTCCATGTGGCTCGCCTCGCGGCCGGAGACGCCGAAATAGCGGGCGTCGAAGCCTCGGATGTCGGGCAGGAAGCCGCCGCGCCGGCTGACGATCCGGCCGGGTGTCCGCGGTCGGGGGTCGTGGAACGCGTCGATGGGGAAGCGGTCGGCCGGGACGTCCGCGGTGGCGTCGACCTGGTCGAGCTGCATCCTCCAGAACGCGGAGACGTTCTCCGCGCCGGGGAACTCGCACGCCATGCCCACTATGGCGATCGGCTCCCCGGTGGCCGGGGCCTGCCGCTCGGCGGTCACGTCGCTCCTCCTGCCGACATCGTCAACTCCTGCTCCCGGGTAGGCGGTTCGGTGATGGTGAGGACGACGGCGACGGCCGACCATCCGGGGGCGCCACCGAAGAGCAGGACGTGGTCACCCGCGTCGAGCCGTTCGGTGCGCAGCAGATGGTCGAGCGCGATGAACTGGTCGCTGGACGAGGCGTGTCCGATCTCGCGGCCGAACTCGAACTGGGACCGGGATACGTCCAGGCCCAGCGGTTCCATGACGCAGTTCCGCGTGGTCGCCTCGTCGCCGTTGGGCACGAGGACCCAGCGCAGTTCGCCGACATCGACGCCCGCCTCGTCCACGGCGGCGAGCGCGGTCTCGGAGCAGGCTTTCGCTATGCCGTCGGCGATGCTCACCCCGCCGATCTCCCGCACGCGTTCGTTGAACTGCTGGGCGCGCTCCACGGTGTCGATCCGCCGCCCGGTGGATCCGGTGGGGGGAAACAGCGGCTCGTCGCCGCGTGCCATCCCCTCGAACTCGGGGTAGACCCGCGAGACGACCGCGTCGACGCGGGCGAAGCCGCCGCTCGGGCTGATCACCACGGAACTGGCCGCGTCGGCGGCGATCACGCCCATGGGCCCGCTGTCCCATCGGTTGAACATCGGGGAGTTGAAGTTGTCCGCCGTGGTCAGCAGGATGTCCGGCCGGCTTTCCGGCTGGTACGACAGCAGGCCGGCGGCCAGTTCAAGACCGGTGAGCATGCTGTTGCACCCGTTGCGGATCTCGGTGCTGCCGGCCCCCGAGATGCCCAACTCGCGCATGATGTACGCCGAAGGGGACCACATCTCGGGCCCCTGGTAGAACGTCGAGCCGTGCAGCACCGTCCCGATCGCGGCGGCGCCGCCCGGCGAGCGGCCGAGCGCCGTCCGCGCGGCTCGTACGGCCATCTCGGGCGGCGACTCCGACCCGGCGACCAGAACGCTGCGCAGGCCGCTCTCGGCGTGGACCGAGGGGTCGTACAGGCCCGAGGCGACCGCCTCGGACGCGGCGTAGGCGCTCGGCAGCCAGCAGCCGAGGCCGCTGAGAAACACGTTCGCCGGCTTCATGACCGCGTCCGGGCGGGGCTCATGGGCGTCATGCCCTGGTCGCCGCGCGTGCGTCGGAGTCCGTTCATGTCAGTTCACCACTTTCTCCAGCGAGTCGGTCGGGAGCGGCGCCCGCCGCGTCCCGGGGTCCGGCGGGTTCCGGGGTACGGCGGATCCGGGGTCCCGCGGATCCGGGGTCCGGCGGATCCGGGGTACGGCGGATCCGGGGTACGGCGGGTCCCGGGGTACGGCGGATCCGGGGTCCCGCGGATCCGGGGTCCGGCGGATCCGGGGTACGGCGGGTCCCGGGGTACGGCGGGTCCCGGGGTACGGCGGGTCCCGGGGTACGGCGGGTCCCGGGGTCCGGCACGTCCCGGGGTCCGCCGCGCGTCCCGGGGTCCGCCGCGCGTCCCGGGGTCCGGCGGGTCTCACGACACGGGTCGGTTTGTCGGCGGCGGTGTCGGGTGTCGCGGCATGGACGTGCCGGTACCGCACCGCGGGCCCTTCCGCCCCCTCACCCGACGGCCCGCCGACCGGCGCTCTCGGCGCCCGCGTCCACGCCCACTCCCCCGTCCACGTCCACCAGGCGGGCAAGCCCCTCGACGGTCAGTTCGGACAGGCTCCGCACGCGGAGGGTCACCGGTTCCCGGGTCGGCGCGACCGCGACCGTCACGCACCCCGCGGCCAGGCCCGAGCGGAGGCCGGCGGACGAGTCCTCGACGACCACGCAGCGTTCCGGCGCGATGCCGAGCCGGGCGGCGGCGGTGCGGTACGACTCGGGGTCCGGTTTCGGACACCGCACCTCGTCCCCGGCCAGGGTCACGGTGAACTCGGCCTGTCCCAGCGAGGGGAGGACGGCGTCCACCATCGCCCGGTACGAGGACGAGACCAGCGCGCGGGGAACGCCCGCCCGCCCGAGCGCCCGGAGCAGAGCGACGGCTCCGGGCAGCGGAGCGATCCCGAGACGCAACCGGGCGAGCATGCGGTCGCTGACGCGCGCGTACAGCTCCTCCGTACTCATCGGCGACTGCGCCAGGCCGCTCAGCCGGGCCAGGTTCTCGGCGACGCCGTGCCCCCGCAGTTCCTCCGGCCGGATGGCCGCGGCCGGTACGCCCGATTCGCCGAGCACCGCCAACAGGGCCTCGTGCAGGAGCGGTTCGGTGTCGGCGAGCGTTCCGTCCATGTCGAACAGGACCGCCCAGGGCGGGTTCAGAACAGCGCCCGGGAGCTGAGCGACACCTTCATCTTTCCCAGCAGCGGGTGCCAGAGGTGGTCCGGATCCGCCTCCACGGCGGCGATGAAGTCGCGCATCGCCGTCAGGGCGACCGGCTCCTGCTCGTCGTAGACATCCCCCTGAAGCAGCTTGAGGACGTCGATCCGGTAGCGCGGGTCCTGGACGAAGGCGGTGAACAGGATGTTGAGGCGGTAGTAGATGGAGATGAACTCGTACCAACTGGACACGCCACGCCGTAGCTTGGTCACGTAGTTCTCGAACCGGCCGGCACTGAAATCGCCGGCCTCCGCGGCGGCGATGATGTCGGCGGACGCCAGCCGTGCGCTGTTCATGGCGACGCTGACACCGCTGGAGAAGATGGGGTCGACGAACCGGGCGGCGTCACCGACCATGACCATTGCGTCGTCGGACACCTTGCGCATGCCGTAGCTGTAGTCGCCCTCGGCCATGAACGGGCGGACCCGCACGGAGCCCTTCAACGCGTCGTGCAGCAGGGGCCTGCTGCCCACCGAGTCCCAGAAGAAGCCTTCGAGGTCGTCCTTGCCCTCCCTGAACCGCGCCTTCTGGGTGACGACCCCGACCGACGTGATCGTGTCGGTGATCGGGATCTGCCACACCCAGGTGTCGCTGAGCGGCAGGAAGTGGATGAAGATGTACTCGGCCTGGTTCTGGTTGTTCGCCAGGGCCTCCCGGTCGAGTCCCTCGAACCAGCTGTGCACGGCGTACTGGTTGAACACCGGGTCGGGCACCTTCACCTTGAGCTGCCGCCCGAGGAGCGTGCCGCGTCCGCTGGCGTCGACGACCATCCGGACCGCCACCTCCGCGGTCGTCCCGCCGAGTCCGACGCGTATCAGGGGACGGGTGGAGTCGGCGAAGTCCACGCCCCGCACCCGCACTCCGGAGAACACCTTCGCCCCGAGGCTCTCCGCGTGCTTGAGCAGGATGTGGTCGAACTGCCCACGGTCGACGTGGAATGTGTGGTCGCGGTCGACGCCGAGCTGGTCGCGTTCGTTGAACAGCACGTCGGCGGCCCCGAGGCCGTGGTCGCTGACCTGGAAGCCGAGCGGGTCCACGCCGTCCGCGTTGGCGGACGTCCACGCGGCGCCGTACTTGCGCGGAAAGCCCGCCGCCTCGATCTTGTCCATGGCGCCGATCTCCAGCAGCACCGGTGTGGTCGCGGGGACCAGCGACTCCCCCACGTGCTCCCGGGGGAAGAACTCACTCTCGAAGACGGCGACCGACAGGCCGGCCTTGGCCAGATAGGAGGCGGCGGTGGATCCGGCCGGGCCGCCGCCGATGATGCCGATGTCGTAGTCGTGAGTCATCAGTTCTCCTGTCAGAGGGAGGCGGCCTGCGAGCGGAGCCGCGTGATGAGGTCGGTGATCGTCTCCAGCGTGCGGAAGTGCTCACCGGTCATGTGCATGGGCGGAACGCGGACGCCGTACGTGGTGCGGATGTGTGCCAGCAGGCGTGCGGTGCGGACCGAGTCCAGCACCCCCTGCTCCAGCAACTGGCTGTCAGTGGTGATCTGTTCGGCCGGCACGCCCGTCGCGAGCTCCTCCCGCACATAGCGGAGCAACTCGTCGAGCAGTGCGGCGCGATCAGGGTCCGTCATCATTTCCTCCGGGTGTCAGACATCGTTTCCTCCGGGTGTCAGAGCCGTGCCGAGGCACGCGCCACGATGTACCGCGTCGGCAGTTCCAGCGGTCGTCCGTCGGGGGTGCGTTCCGTGGTGTGCAGCGGGATGTCACCGTCGGCAACGATGTCGAAGCCGCTGTCCGCGAACAGCGTTCGCAGGCGCCCGTCGTGGGCGGGTGCGACGCGCCCGCCGAAGTCGAAGTGGGCCGCCAGCCCGGCCGTCTTCGGCAGCCGCGCACCGCCCGCGAGGAGCTCGGCGACGTACCAGCCGGTGCGCTCGGTCAGCTCCTGGGCGAACAGCACGCCGGACCTGCCGAGCAGGGTCCTCATCGTCGTCAGCATCACCTGCCTGTCGTCTGGGGCGAGTTGGTGCAGGACCCCGCGCATGTAGAGGTTGACGTCGCCGAACTCGGCGCGCAGAGCCGCCACGGTGTTGGGGTCGAGCAGGTCGGCGCGGCGGTAGGCGACATTGGGGGCGGTGTGCGAGGCGGCGGCCAGGCGCACCGCGGCCTCGGCGATGTCGAGTCCGACGACCCCCCGGAAGTGCCGCGCCAGCCACTGCGTCTGCCGGCCGTTGCCGCACCCGATGTCGAGCAGCGGCAGCGACGCGTCGGCGTGCTCACGGAACAGCGGCAGGTGCCGCGCCGCGGTGAGCTCGGGCGAGGAGTCCCAGAGTGCGGCGCCGGGCTCGGCGGGGAGCGTGGACCAGAAGGCGTCCCAGGCGGTGCCGGTCATGCACCGGCCTCCCGTACCACCAGGCCGCCGAGCGCGGTGCGGTCGACCTTCCCGTTCGGCGTGCGGGGATAGCGGCCGACGTCGTGCACGGCGTCGATGGTCATGTACGGCGGCAGGTGGACCGCGCAGTGCCGTCGCAGCTCCGCGAGTTCGGGCGTACGGCCGTTCTCGGGGACCACGAAGGCGTGCAGCCGTGCGTCCAGACCGTCACCCACGACCAGCACCACCGCGTTGCGCACCGCCTCGTGCGCGACGAGCACGGCTTCCACCTCGGCCGGCTCGATCCGGTAGCCGCGAACCTTTGCCATGTCGTCGGCCCGGCCCCGGTACTCCAGCAGACCGTCGGCGTCGTAACGGCCGAGATCACCGGTTCGGTAGGGACCGTCCTGAGGTTCCGCGCCCCAGTACCCGAGCATCACGGTCGGGCCGCTGACCAGGATCTCGCCGTCGTGCAGCGACACCGTGTCCCCGGCCGCGGGCGATCCGATCGGGACGGCCGTGGTGCGTGCGAGGTCGGCGGCCGTCACCTCGTACGAGGTGCACACGTTGGTCTCCGTCGGGCCGTACCAGTTGAGCATCCGGACGTCCGGCCACGCTCGGCGCAGGTCCTTGAGCTGCTTCAGCGGAAAGGGTTCCCCGGCGAAGACGCACGCGCGCAGCGCCCCCGGCCCGCGCTCCAGCAGTTCGCCGTACTCGGCCATGAGGACCAGCGCCGACGGCACCGAGTACCAGACGGTGATCCGGCGTTCCAGCAGGAAGTCGACCAGCGGTTCCGCGGCCTGGGCGAGGAGATCGCCGACGAGGTGTACCGACGCGCCGGCCCGGAAGGCTCCGTAGAGGTCGAAGACGGACAGGTCGAAGCTGAACGCGGCATGGTTGGACAGCCGGTCGTCCGCGGTGAGTCGCAGTTCGCGGCAGGCCCATTCGACGAACGCGAGCGCGTTCCCGTGGCTCAGGCACACGCCCTTCGGCGTCCCCGTCGACCCCGAGGTGTAGAGGATGTACGCCGGGTCGGACGGCCGGACCGGATGATGTGCGGCGTCGGCGCTGTTCGTCGCTTCCCGGAGGAGATCCGCGCTGGGTACGCAGTCGGCGCCGGTGACGCGCTCACCGTGGTCCGTGACGATCAGCGCCGGGCGCGCGTCCGCGGCGATCCGGGCGACCCGCTCAGGTGGGTTGCCCCGTGGGACGGGAACGTGGATCGCGCCGCACCGCAACACCGCCTGCGCGACGGCCACCGCTTCGGCCGTCTTGTCGGTCCACACCAGGACGCGGTCGCCCGGCCGGACGCCGCGTCCGCGCAGCGCCGTCAGGTAAGCATCGGCGCGCGCGTCCAGCGCGCCGTAGGTGAAGCCGGTGACGAGGTCGCTGACCGCCGGTGCGTCCGGCGACCCGGCGGCCGCGTCGACCACCAGACTGTAGAGACTCATAACCCCAACTCCCGTGCGATGAGCTGACGTTGGATGTCGGATGTACCGGAGAAGGTGGTGGCGGGAAGGGCGTCGCGCACCTCTTCCTCGATCCCGTACTCCGTCTGGAAGGCGCGGCCCCCGAAGATCCGGCCGGCGTCGAGCGCGGTGGCGACGGCGGCCTCCGACACGGCAAGCTTCGCCATGGCGACCCACAGGGAGGGGTCCTGACCGGCGTCGATCTCGGTGCAGGCGCGGTAGAGGAGGAGCCGCCCGCTCTCCAGCCGCAGTTTCATGTCCGCCAACCGGTCCGCGACGGGCTGGAGTTCGGCGAGCCGCTTCCCGAACTGCCGCCGTTCCCCCACGTGGTGGACGCATCGCCGGATGAGGCGCTCCTGCTGGCCCAGGTAGATGGCGAACAGGCAGGACCGCTCCCACTGCATCGACGTCTGGAAAACCAACTGCCCCTGGCCGGGGCTTCCCAGCACCCGGTCGTCCGGCACGAAACACCGGGTGAACCGGACCTCGCCCGCCTGGCAGGCGGCGAGGCCCGACTTCTCCATCGGTGCTCCCGCGACCAGGCCGGGGGAATTACGGTCGACGGCGAACGCGGTGGAGCTGAAGTAGCCGCCGTCCGGATCCGTGGTCGCGTAGGTGACGTAGAGATCGGCGACCGGGCCGTTGCTGACGAAGCTCTTGGTCCCGTCGAGGAGATATCCGCCGTCGACCCTGGTGGCCCGGGTCGTCAGCCGGGAGACGTCCGATCCCGACTCCGGTTCCGTCATGGCGTTCCCCGCGATCAGCTCTCCCCCGCACAGGGCGGGAAGCAGCGCCTCACGGGTTTCCGGGAGCCCGAACTCGATCACCGGCCGGACGCAGGCGAAGAGATGGGCCGCCGCGGCGAAGAGCACCCCGGTGTCCGCGCCGCCCTCGCTCGCGGCCTCGTACAGAAGGGCCGTGTCGAGAGCGCCGAAGCCCGTGCCGCCGTACTCCTGCGGGACGGCCGCGCCGAGCAGTCCGAGGCGGGCCAGATCCTTCCAGGCGTCCCGGCCGGATCCGGCGGCGGAAGAGGCTGAGGCGAGTTTCCGCGCGTCCGCGCTCATCCGCGCGTACCGCTCCTGTTGTGCGGCGCTCCGGCCGAAGTCCATGAGACGCCTTTCAGCGAGCGGTGGGCTGATGGGCGGCGGACCAGTGCGGGGTCTCGATGATCTCGATCACGGCGCACGCGATGTTCAGCCCCGGCCCGACGCCGAGCATCAGGAAGTGGTCTCCGCGCCGCAGTTCGCCCGAGAGCAGCAGCTGTTCGAGCGCCACCACCTGGTCACTGGCGCCGATGTGGCCGACGGTGCGGCCCTGTTCCCAGGTCGAGAGGGACATCGGCAGGCCGAGCGGGATCATGGCGCGGCCCTCGACGCGTTCGCGCGACCCGTTGGCGTAGGCGACGCGGGTGACCTCGTCCATCGTGATGCCGGCCTCGTCGAGGGTGCGGCTGATGAGTTCGTCCTGTGCGGCCACGAGTTTCAGCGGGCCCGCGGGATCTCTGTCCGGGCCGTCGAGCCAGCGGTCCTTGGAGTCGCCGAAGTCGAGCTTGCCCGGCAGACCGGCTCCCGGCGGGAACAGCGGTCCGGGTCCGCGGTGCATGGCCTCGTACCCGGGGAGCGTGACGGCGTTGACGGACTTGAGCCTGGCGAAACCCTCCCGCCGGCTGAGGACGACGGCGGAACCGGCGTCACCCATGACGAAGTGCGGACTGAAACGCCAGCGTTCCAGCAGTTCGGAGGTGAAGTTGTCCCCGGAGGTGACCAGGGCGGCTTCGTGATCGACCGAGGCCATGAGATGGCCCGCCGCGAGTTCCAGGGCCGAGAACATGCCCATGCAGCCCTGTCTGACCTCGGCGGCGGTGGCCTGGCCCGCGTCCATGTGCCGCTGCACGTAGTACTGCGGACACCAGCCGTGGGGGCCCTGGTACCAGACGCTGACGTAGAGCAGGAGGCTGAGGGATTCGGGGCTCTGCCCGGCGCGTTCCAGCGCCTGCCGGCAGGCCCGCACCGCCATCTCGGGCGCGGGGGTCTCACCGGCGACGGTGACACTGGTGATTCCGTATTCCTTCGCGGCGGTCCGGTCGATCAGCCCCCGCTCCACCGCCCATTCGATAGGCACCCGGTCGGGCAGAAAAGATCCCAGACCGCTGATCAGCACATCGGCCGCCTTCATGGCCCGCCCCAGATTCTCTCGGTCACATTTCGTTTTGAATTGCACATGAGAGGGTGTCAGCGCTCGATTCCGCACTGAGCCGCCCGTCCCTGACGACTTTTTCGCATCGCGATAATGGCGCAGCGGAGCGCCACACCTGCCGCAGCCGTGAAAACAGCGGTGAAAGCAGCAGCGAAAGCAGCGGTGAAGAAGAATGGAGGTGATGGGAGCACTGCGCCGTCTGAAGGAGGAATGCCGTCTCAACTGTGCACGGACACGCTCATGCGCTAACCCTCGGAATCCGTCGCGACTCGACGGATGGGGAAACTTTTCTAACGTAAGCGTGCACTCCGCTACGGCACCCGTCAAGACGGTGGCATAAACGCATAGGTTAATAAGTAACTAATTGGACTATGGGGACGGAAGCGCTGTCGAGATCCGGCCATCGGGGTCCCGGCGGCCGCCGCCGGCAGGCCGGGCATGGCGGGATCGCGCGCTACGGGACCTGGGGGCCACTGTCGGTTTCACCCGCGAAGGAGAGGGAGTTGAGACTCGCGGCGTGCGCCTTCGCGGCCTGAACACGGCGGAGGCCGAGGGTCGTCCTCACGCCACCGGCCATGGCCGCGCCGGGACGGCGGGACCGTGCGGCTCCACCTCACGTGCACGCCCGGCCCCACCCCAGGACTCATGGAAGTTTCCGGAAATCCACGGGAACGACGTGCCGCGGTCATTCATTTCCGAGGCCTTGTCGACAAGACAACTCCGCCCTGAGAACATGGCGATCGATCGGCCCCGCACGACGCTTGGACAAGTCGCTGTTCAAGTGTGAAACGCCGACTCTCCAACCCGAGCCGGCAGCCGCGCGCACGGCTCCCATCCCAGCCCCGTCGCGTGGTGGGGCGCGACTCGGAAAGAGCACAGATCACCACCGGCGGATATAGCTCACAACCTATAGCTCACAACCGCGGTGACCGTGTTTTGCCGTGCCCGAAATAGACCGGCCTCCGCTTCCCGCAGCGGCTCTGTCCTCGTGCGCCCATCCGCTAATCCGTGGAACGACCTCTGCCCCGCGGCGGTTCTTCCCTCGCCGAGACGGAGAAGATTTTTTGGAAAGGACACGTCATGTTGTTGGCCGCGGGTCCCGTTCCCGGAATCGGCAGTCACCAGATGCTGATCTTCCTGTTGCAGGTCAGCGTCCTGCTGGCGGCCGCGCTGGCACTGGGCAGGGTGGCGGCGCGGTTCCGGCTGCCACCCGTGGTCGGTGAACTGACGGCCGGGGTGGTACTCGGGCCGTCGGTCTTCGGGAACGTCCTGCCCACCGCCTCCGACTGGCTGTTGCCGCGGGAGACGGACCAGACGCACCTCCTGGGGGCCGTGGCCCAACTGGGGGTGCTGTTCCTGGTCGGTATCACCGGAGCCCATGTCGACCTGGCGCTGCTTCGGAGCAAGAGCACGGCCATCGGCTTCGTCAGCCTGGGCAGCGTGGTGCTGCCGCTGGGCCTCGGGTTCGGTCTCGGATTCATCCTGCCGGACTCCATGATCGGGGCGAGCGCCGACCGGCCCGCCTTCGCGCTGTTCATCGGTGTCGCCGTCGCCGTGAGCGCGTTGCCCGTCATAGCCAAGACCCTGCTCGACATGGGTCTGCTGCACCGCAACGTCGGTCAGCTCATCGTCGGTTCGGCCGCGATCAGCGACATCATCGGCTGGTTGCTGCTGTCGATCGTGTCCGCCATGGTGACCCGAGGCCTGCGGGCGGGTGTGGTCCTGGAGTCGGTAGCCCATCTGATCCTCGTGCTCGCCTTCACCCTGCTGCTCGCCCGGCCGCTGGCGGGGAGAGCGCTGAGACTGGCCGAGCGGTCGGCCGCTCCGGAGGTCAGCGTCTCACTGATCACCATAATGATCATGCTGTCCGCCGCCGGGACGCACGCACTCGGCATGGAACCCATCCTGGGCGCCTTCCTGTGCGGCATCGTCGTGGGTTCCCTGGGTACGCCGAGCCGCAGATCCCTCGACTCCATGCGGATCTTCGTGATGTCGACGCTCGCCCCGCTGTTCCTCGCCACCGCGGGACTTCAGGTGGACCTCTCCACCCTGGCCGACCGGACAGTCCTGCTCGCCGGATCGGGCACGCTGGCGGTCGCCGTCGTGGCCAAGTTCGTCGGCGGCTATCTGGGGGCCCGGCTCGGGCGCCTGAACCGCCAGGAGGCAGTGGCCATCGGCGTCGGCCTGAACGCTCGCGGCGTCGTGGAGATCGTCGTCGCCTCGGTGGGCCTCAGCCTCGGCGTACTGACCACGGCCTCGTACACCATCGTCGTCCTGGTCGCGGTGGCGACCTCCGTCATCACCCCGCCGCTGCTGCGCCACACCACACGCGGGATGGCGGCCACCGCGGCGGAGACCGCGCGCCAACGGGAGTTCACCGGGGCGTCCGACTGAGACCGCCTCGACCCCGGCCGGCACAAGGCGGCGGCAATGGCAGTGGCAAGGAGAGCTCTCTCCTTGCCACTCTCAAGCTATAGCGCACCGGGGGGCTTGCGGCAAGACCCCCATCACGGCGCAGAATCGTCGGCCGTGACCACCACCTGCAAAAACGGGAGCACGACGACGATGAGCACGTGCCCGGCAGTAAGTTCGACAGAGCCGTACGTGTTGGGGCTTCGCGAAGTCGACGAGACGTGCTTCGCGGTCGTCGGCGGCAAGGGCGCGCACCTGGGCGCGCTGACGCGGATCGAGGGCATGCGCGTACCGGAGGGCTTCTGTGTGACGACGGCCGCCTTCCGCCGGATCATGGCGGAAGCGTCGACGGGCGACGACCTGCTCGATCAGTTGTCGCGCCTGGACCCCGACGACAGGGACGCCGTCCGCACGCTCAGTGCGCGAATTCGCCGGACCATCGAGGGGGTTGCCATGCCGGGTGATCTCTCGGCGGCGATCACCAACGCCCTCGCCGAGTTCGGCGAGCGGGCCGCCTACGCCGTCCGGTCCAGCGCGACGGCCGAGGATCTGCCGACGGCCTCCTTCGCCGGCCAGCAGGACACGTACCTGAACGTCGTGGGGCCGACGGCGATCCTCCAGCACGTCAGCAGGTGCTGGGCCTCGCTGTTCACCGAGCGGGCGGTGACCTATCGACGGCGGAACGGCATCGACGACCGTGCGGTCCACATGGCCGTGGTCGTGCAGCGGATGGTCGTCCCGCGGGCGGCGGGCGTCCTGTTCACCGCCGACCCCGTCACGGGCAACCGGAAGGTCGCCACCGTGGACGCCGGCTTCGGCCTTGGCGAGGCCCTGGTCTCCGGCCTGGTCGATCCCGACGTCTTCAAGGTTCGGGACAACGAGGTCGTAGCCCGGTCGATCGCCGCCGAACGGCGCGCCGTTCACACCCCGCCGGCCGGTGGGACGCGGGCAGCGGCGCCCGATGCGCGGCGGCAGAAGCAGCCCGCTCTGACGGATACGCAGGCCGTACGTCTGGTACGGCTCGGGCGCCGCATCGAGGCCCATTTCGGGTGTCCGCAGGACATCGAATGGTGCCTGGCCGAGGACGACTTCCAGATCGTTCAGAGCCGGCCGATCACGACACTGTTCCCCGTGCCCGAGGCCGACGACGAGGAGGACCACGTCTACCTCTCCGTCGGCCATCAGCAGATGATGACCGACGCGATGAAACCCCTGGGTATCTCCATCTGGCAGTTGACGGCCATGGCACCGATGCGGGAGGCGGGCGGGAGGCTGTTCGTCGACGCCACCCGGCGCCTGGCCTCGCCCGCGAGCCGCGCCGCTCTCCTGGACGTGGTGGGGAGAGGCGATCCGCTGGTCAGGGACGCTCTGGAGACCGTCCTCGACCGCGACGACCTCGTCCTGTCCGTCCCGTCGCTCCCGGACCGGGGTCCCGGCGGGCCGCCGAACCACGGTCCCGGCGGCCCTCCGGCCGAGAGTCCCGGCAGGCCGCAGGCCGACGGTCCAGGAGCGCCGCAGGCCGGCGGCGCGTCCGCCCCGGCCGAACCCGATCCGGCCATCGTCACCGAACTGGTCGAGCGCAGCCGGGCATCCGTCGCCGCCCTGGAGCTCGACATCCGGACGAAGACCGGACCGGCCCTGTTTGCCTACCTGTTGGAGGCCTTCGAGGAGCACAAGCGGGTCCTCGGCGACCCGTTGAGCCTTCAGGCGATCATGGCCGGGATGGAGGCCGCCTGGTGGCTCAACGACAGGCTGCGGGAGTGGCTCGGCGAGAAGAACGCGGCCGACACACTGACGCTGTCCGCCCCCGGCAACGTCACGTCGGAGATGGGACTCGCGCTGCTCGACGTCGCGGACGTCGTCCGCCGGCATCCGGAGGTGGTGGCGTTCCTGCGGGGCGTCGAGTACGGCGGGGACGCGGCGTTCCTCGACGAGCTGGCGAAGTTCGCGGGCGGGACCGAGGTGCGCGAGGCGATCGAGGCCTACCTCGACCGGTACGGCATGCGCTGCGTCGGCGAGATCGACATCACCAGGCCACGCTGGCGCGAGCGCCCCGCCACGCTCGTACCCGTGATCCTCGACAACGTGAGGAACTTCGAACCGGGCGCGGCCGAGCGGCGTTTCGAGCAAGGGCGGCAGAAGGCGTGGCGGAAGGAACAGGACGTGCTGTCACGTCTGAGGGCCCTCCCGGACGGCGACCGCAGGGCCGCAGAGGCCAAGCGGATGATCGACCGGGTCAGAGCCTTCGCCGGGTACCGGGAGTACCCGAAGTACGGCATCGTCAGCCGCTCCTTCGTGTACAAACAGGCCTTGCTGAGGGAAGCCGGGCGACTCGTGCGGGCAGGTGTGATTCCTGAGCCGGAGGACGTCTTCTACCTCACGTTCGAAGAATTCCACGACGTCGTGCGCTCGCACCAGGTGGACGGCCGACTCGTTCAGAGGCGCAAGGACGCGTTCCGGTCGTACCGGGCGCTCACACCGCCCCGGGTGCTCACCTCCGACGGCGAGGCGTTCAACGGGGCGTACCGGCGCGACGACGTGCCGGCCGGAGCCCTGGTCGGCCTGCCGGTCTCCGCCGGGACCGTGGAGGGGAGGGCCCGCGTCGTACTCGACACCGCGGAGGCCGATCTCGAATCGGGCGACATCCTGGTCACGACCTTCACGGACCCCAGCTGGTCACCGCTGTTCGTCTCGGCCGCGGGTCTGGTCACGGAGGTGGGCGGCCTGATGACCCATGGCGCGGTGATCGCCCGGGAGTACGGTCTGCCGGCCGTCGTGGGCGTGGAGCGGGCGACCCGGCTGATCCGGGACGGACAACGGATCCGCGTACACGGCACCGACGGCTACGTCGAGATCCTGCCCTGACCGGGCGCGGGCGGTCGCCGCGCATCCCCCGTTCACCGAGTACCAGGCGAAGACCGACCGCGTGATCCCCGTCTTCGTACTGGCGCCGGGGCTCCAGAGCCCGGCGCCGGTTCGGGGCCTCACCCCGCGGGCTCCCAGGTGAACCCGTCCGGGTCGGTGAAGGTCCCGGCGTCACCGCCGATGGTGAGCCGAGGCGACCCGCTGCCCTCCGGCGGGACTCCGGCGACCTTGGCCAGGCCGCGGCGTCCGTACAGCGAGAGCTTGACGGTGCTCGACGAACCGTCGAACTCGACGTACTTGCTGCCGAAGCTCTTCGCGACCGTGAGACCGCGCTCGACGTAGAACCGCTTGGTCGCGGCCATGTCCGAGACGCCCAGCAGGAGCACGATCTCGTCGATCTGCCGACTGTCAGGGCCGGTGTCCTTCTTCGACGAACTCGCGAGCTGCCAGATCGTCCCGTCCGGCGCCTGTACGACGCCGCCGTAGCCCCACAGCGACTTCTTGGCGGGCTTCAGCTCGGTGGCACCCGCGGCAAGGGCGGCGCCGAAGAGGCCGTCGACGATGGACGGCTGGGAGACCACGAGGGAGACGGTGAAGCCGCGGAAGCCGGACGTCGGCTCCTGCGAGGCCCGCAGCCGTACCTGCTTGTCCAGGCCGAAGGCATCCGCGTAGAAGCGCTCGGCGGCCGTGGGGTCGGCCACCCCGAAGGTGAGGCAATCAATGGAGGTCATGGCGTTCACGCTAGCCGCGGCTCGGTGACTCGCGCTTCTCGAATCCTGACCGGTGTCGTCCAGGGGACGGACCCTTCCGGGGGACCGGAATGGCCCCTCCGGGTGAACCGTCATGGTTCACCCGGAGGGGCCGTTCGTCGGATCTCACCTTCCGAGGCTCAGCGGGGCTCTGCGGGGGCCCCGGTGCTCCTGGGCGCGGCTTATCCGGCGGTCATCACCTCGAACCCTGACCCTGGGACCGGGGGATCCATCCGGGCTCCGCCCATGACGGCGACCAGAGCACGCCGCCGCCGTTGGACCCTGACGCGGGACTCCGCAGGCCGGTCGAGGGCAGCAGGCCGGATCCTGAGACGGTGGCGTAACCGCCGGCCGTCACCGGCCGGTCGTCGCGGTCCGTCCGCTGGAGCCCGACCGTGTAGGTCCGGGTGACAGAACCGTTGGCCGAGGTCACCTTGATGGTGCGGGTGGTGAACCGAGATCCGCTCGACGAGAGGACCGGGCTGCCGTCGGTGACCTTCACCCGCGCACCGGCCTGGGCCGGGACGGCGGAGACCGCCGGGGTCCTGGCGTTCCTCGGCCAGTCGACCACGTACGTGGACACGTCCGGGTCGAACCCGTCGATCGCGACTCCCCCCACGGTGATCGCCATGGCGTCCGCGACACTCGCCTTCGTGGCGTCCGAGTGGTTCGTCACCCTGACCGACCCGTCGGCGTCGACGACCACCTGCGCCGCCATCGCCGCCGCCAGGTTGATCCGCTGCCAGCTCGCCTCGCCGTCCCCGGTGAGGTCGAGCGGATAGCCCGAGTCCGTCGCGGTCTGTTCAAGGATCTGCGTGCGCTGCTCGGTGGTGAGGTCCGGGAAGGCGGTGACCAGCAGGGCCGCCGCGTCGGACGGCGCCTGGAGGGACTGCCCGGACTTCCCCACCTGGGAGAACCCGTACGTCAGACGCTGTGTGTACAGGTCGACCTGCTGCGCCCTGCTCAGACCGGCGTAGGGGTCGCCCTCGCAGGCCGTGAGCGTGTCGCCGTACCCCGCCCTCTCGCACTGTGCGAGCAGCACGTTCTCGATCTCGGTGTGGGCCTGCGTCAGCAGCCTCTCGAAGTCGGGGTCCGCCCACCGGTGCGCGACGGTGGCCTGAGCCGAGATGCGGCCGCCCATGACGTCGAGCGGGTAGTGGAACCCGAGGACGATGCGGTTGTTCCCGTACTCCGAGGCGCGGGCGAGGATCGACGGTGCCAGCTCCGGCAGGAGCGTGGCGAGGATCGTGCCGGCCTCGTAGCCGCCGTAGGTGTGGCCGCTCGGGTACGAGCCGCTGGTGGCGAGACCGCTGTACGAGCCGTCCTGCGACTCGTAGATGTCGCCGCCGTCGCCGACGAACCCGAGCCGCACGTACGGACGCAGGTAGCCGTAGGAGTTCTTCGCCGCGTCGACCTTGTCGAGGCCCTTCGTGACGCGGGAGAACAGGGCGCTGGTCTTCGGCAGTTCACCGCCGCTCAGGGCGTCGCTGTAGATCTGGCCGAGCCGGGATCCGAGCCCGTCGGCCATCGTGACGGTGCCGCTGGTGGCCGCGTCGACCTCGGCCCGGTCCACCTCCTTCTGCGTCGCCGCGTTGTTGATCCGCACGGCGATCCGGTCGTTCTCAGCCGTGAGCGCGGTGCCCGCCGGCACCTTGGTGTTGGCACCGAGGACATCGGAGTCGAGGTCGTCGAAGCCGCTGAGCAGGTTTTTGAAGTAGTCGCTCCCGTCGTCGGTCGTCGGCCAAGTGTCCGACGGGTAGGTCGCGTTGAGCGTGTCGTCCGGGAACGGGGACGGGACGTACGTCGGGTCGGCGGCGTCCGTCGAGGCGGCCGTCGGCGAGGCGGCCGTTGGCGATGTGGTGCCGGCTGCGACTTCCGAGGTTCCGGACAGGGTGACCGCGGTCACGGTGGCCGAGTGGGCCTTCGCCTTGCTCCCGGTGGTGAGCAGCGCGGTGTCCGTCGTGGCGGGCAGGTGCACGGTGGTTCCGTCGTCGAGGGCCACGGTGTAGCCGATGACCGGGAACCCGCCGTCGCCCGCCGCCCGCCAGGTGACCCGCACCTGCTCGCCGTCGGTGAACACGCCTGTCACGGCCGGCGTCTGCGGCTTGGCGCCGCCGGTCACCACGGGTGCCGTGGCGGCGCTGGAGCGGGAGGTGCCGACGGCGTTCACCGCCTGGACGCGTGCCGTGTACGACCTGCCGGCCCGCAGGTAGGTGAACGTCGTGCTCCGGCTGTCCGGATCGTCGATCTTGATCTGGTGGCCGTCGCTGAGGGTGATCCGGTAGCCGGTGACCGGTGAGCCGCCGGTGTCCGCAGGAGCGGACCAGGCGACGGTCAGGCTGGTGCCGGACGAGGTCGCCGACACGGCGTCGGGCGCGGCCGGCACTGTCCTGGGCTTCGTGGTGAGGGCGTTCAGGGCGCGGCGCAGGGTGTCGTACCGGGCGGTGAGGGCCGCGTCCGTCGACGTGTCGTCGGCGATCGCGGTCCTCGCCGCGGCGAGTGCGTCAGTGAACGCCTTCCACGAGGCGTCCGTGTAGCGGTTGTTGTCGAGGGCCGACGCGGTCGCGACCTGGTCCTCCAGCTTCAGCCTCGGCAGGGGGATCAGCTGGTTGGCCGCGAGGGTGAGGCTGCGGGTCCGCGTGTCGACTTCGAGCTGGGTCACGCCGTCGGCGTCGACGAGGGTGCGCGCCGCCGCGAGTTCGCGCCGGTAGACACCGAAGTCGATCGCGTCGTAGCGCTCCTCGTCGCCGGAGACTCCCTCGAACTGCTCGATCGCCTTCAGGAGGGCGGACTTGTCCGTGACGGCGGGGGTGTCGACGTGGTCGAAGGTGATCCGGCCCAGGTTCGCGACGTACGGGTGCGAGGAGTCCGGAGTCGTCGTCAGCCTCAGGTGGACGCCGTGCGTGCCGGTGATCGACCTGGGCAGGGTCAGGCTCGTCGTTCCGCCTGACGACCACGCGGATCCCGTGACGGGCAGCGGTACGGTCGCGTACGGCGTACCGGGGTTGGCCGCGTCGAAGGAGTCCAGGTAGAGCTGGACGGCGGAACCGGTGCCGCAGCGGGCGGAGTTGTTGACGTAGGTGATCGTGACGGTGCTCTTCGGGGAGCTGCCGAAGTCGATGTCGCCGTAGTCGACCCAGGCTCCGTTGTAGGTGCCGCCGAGGTCGGTGGTGGAACCCGCGCCGGTCCAGCCGACCGGCTCGCTCTTGAGGCCGCCGCCGCTGTGCGAGCTGAACGCGGTGGCGTCGAACCCCACGGGGGTGTCGGTGGCCTGCGACAGGGACAGCGAGTGCACGTTGCCCACGTAGGGCTGGGACGCCGTCTGCGTGCTGGAGACGAAGGCCGCGTACACGTCCTGGACGCCGGTGAAGACGCCCGGGTCGAGCTGGACGGTGGTGGTGGCGATGGTTCCCCAGCCCGATCCGCTGTAGGCGAGGGGGATGTCGACGGTCTTGGGGCCGTCCTTGGAACCGAGGTGGAGTTCGATGCGCGAGTCCGACGCCGCCCGCGACTGGGGCTTGTCGTAGGTCACGGTGACGGTGTCCGCGCCGTCGCGGAGGTTCGTGTCCTTCCACTCGGCCCAGGCGCCGTTCGTCACGTTCTCGAAGATGCCGTTCGCGACGTTGAGCGGGACCGAACCGCCGCCGGTCGTGGTGCTGTTCACCGCGGTGAGCGTGGCGAGCGTGGTCGTGGGCGACGAGGAGACCTCGTACGGCGAGAACTGGTACCAGTCGAAGTTGGACACCCACTGCTGGCCGGACGGGGCGTGGAACACGAACGTCGCGCTCTTCGCGTCCAGCAGGGCGTCCGGGTCGGTTATGGAGGCCTGCACCGTGGTGTAGTTCTGCCAACTGCCGGTGCCGGGCAGCGAGACGGTGGCGACGACGGGGCCGTCAGCTGCCCCGGCGTGGATGTCGACGCTGCTCGGACTCGCGGTCGCCGCCTGCGAGTTCGCGTAGCGGACCGAGACGCTCTGCGGGGCCACACCGCCGAAGTCCAGCTTGGTGTACCGCTCCCAGGCGCCCTCAGTGACGCCGCCGAGGTCGCCGTCCGAGTAGTACGCCTCCTTGACGAGGCTGGGGCCCTCCATCTGGTCGGGGTCCTCGGCCTGCAGGACGGCGTAGCCGCCCTCGTCGATGGTGAGCCCGTCGATGGCGGTCCGCAGCGCGTCGTGCGCAGCCATGATCGTGCCGGTCGCGGAGGTGGTGTCCGCGACGACGGTCCGCGCGCGTTCGAGCGCCGAGCGGAACAGGGTCCAGGAGCCGTCGGAGTAGTTGCCGCTGCGCACCAGGGAGGCCTGGTCCACGAGGGCGCCGAGAGCCTTGCGCTGCACCGCGGCGGCGGAGATGAGCAGGGGGTCGGTCGGTGATATCCCGGTGCCGCTCACCGTCGAGGCCCGAACGCCGTGGGCGAAGGCCGCGTCCTGGAACGTGATGCCGACGCGTGCGTCGACCTGGGTGCTGCCGGTGAGCGACAGCGTCGCCGAGCGGGAGCCGGTGACGCGGAGGTCCGCCGTGACACCGTCCGGCAGGCCGGTCACGCCGGCCGCGCCGTTCCTGGTCAGGCTCGTTCCCTTGCGGGCGGCGAAGGACGCCGGTCCGGACAGGGTGAGCTTCACGCTGCCGTCGACGGTGCCGTCCGAGGTGGTGCCGACGGTGCCAGGGCGGGCGGAGACGACGGTGTCGCCCTTGTCCGTTCCCGTGCCGCCGCCCGTGTCGCCCGAGTCGGTGTCCAGCGAGTAGGCGGGCTTCGTGTGGGCGCCCCACTGGGAGGGCTTGGAGCCCATGGTGAAGTCCAGCGTTCCGCCGGAGATGATCTGGGAGTAGTCGAGCCAGGTGTTGTTGAAGCGCGAGCCGTTGAGGGTCGCGCTCTGCACGTAGTAGTTGCTCGGCGACACTCCGTCGGCCTTGACCGTGAACCGGGAGCCGTTGGCGTAGCTGATCGTCGTGGAGTCGAAGAACGGGCTGCCGATCTGGAACTGGCTGGAGCCGGCGGTCACCGGGAACAGGCCCAGGGCGGCGGCGACGAACATGGTCGACATGGTGCCGGCGTCGTTGTCCATGGTCGGCAGGAAGCCGTTCGGGGAGAGTTTGTAGACCTGGGTCTTGACCGGCGGGGTGAACTGGCCGCCGGAGCTGGGGGCTTCGTTGGTGGAGCCCGTCGCGATGTAGCGGTTCCAGGTCGTGCCGGTGTAGATGGCGCGCACCCACTTCTGCGTCAGGCTCGGTTCGCCGACGTAGTTGAAGAGGTACGGGGCCTGGAGGTCGATCTCGTTGGCGTTGGAGTGCAGCATGGTCGAGCCGTCGTCGACGCTGGAGTCCTCGCCGAACATGTGCTTGACCGCGGCGTTGCCGGCCTTCTCGCCGCCCATGGCCTTGATGAGGCCGCCCATGTCGTACGCGTCGTACCAGTGGTACTGCCAGAGCGTGCCCTGGTAGAGACCGGCCGCCTCGAACTTCTCGTAGTCGGCGCTCTGCCAGTCGCCGCCGGTGGCGCGGGGGGTGAGCAGACCGACCTCGGTGCCGTCGGCGGCCGTCCAGGCGCCGGACTTGACGAGGTTGTCGATCGCCATCGTGGACTGGGCGCGCAGCTTCTTCGCGTCCGCGTCCTTGCCGAGCGCGTCGGCGACGACCGAGAGTGCCCACTGGTCGTAGCCGCGCTGGACGGTCGTACCGGGGTCCCCCGTGACGTATCCCTGCCGCAGTTGCGCCCCCGTGTAGTACCCGGAGTACGAGAGCAGCGCCGGGTACGCCTCGTCGAGCCGGTCGAAGTTCTTGTACCCCTTCGACAGCGCGTCGGCGACCAGCACCGCCGAGCGCTCCCAGCGCACGGTCGGGACCGAGTGGGTGATGCTGCTCAGGCTCTTGCCGGACGCGCGTGCGTCGGCGAAGAGCACGATGAGCGACTGCACCATGTCCCGGTAGGTGGCCGGGTCGATGTACGCCTCGACGGAGTACTTGCGGAAGTCGTCCCAGGTGGACCAGCCGTCGTAGTACGTGAAGCCGTTCGCCTTGTGCACCGCTCCGTCGGCGCCGCGGTAGGTCCCGCTGGTGCTGGTGGCGTTCACCGGCAGCGCGTACATGCGGTACAGGTGCGTGTAGAACTGCTTGGTCAGCGTCGAGCCGGGGTCGGACTTCGCCGAGGCGCGCACGGCGACCGCGCCGAGTGCGGCGTTCCAGTCCGCCTTCGTCTGCGCGCGGGCCTGGTCGAAGGTGAGCCCGCCCACCTCGTTGCGCTGGTCGGTCGCGGCCTGTTCCGCGCTGATCGGCGACAGCGTGACGCGCAGTTCGATGTCGTCACCGGCGGCCTTGTCGAACCCGAGGACCGCGCCGGTGTCGGCGCCGTCCTGCGTGGTCGCGTCGCTGAGCTTGCCGTCGTTGCCCCAGCTCTTCAGCGAGGTCACCGGGACGTTGGTGGTGGCGTTGTAGTACAGCTGGTACGAGGCGCCGTTGAACGAGCCCGCGACGAGCCCGGCGATCGAGGTGGTCCCGTCCGGGAGCGTCGTCGCCTTCATCGTCGAGCGGGTGCGGCTGGTGAAGTTGTTCGCGAGGTCGAGGACGAGCTTCGGTTCGGACCCGGCGGGGAAGCTGTACCGCTGCAGCGCCGTGCGAGTCGTCGCGGTCATCTCGGCGTTGACGGTGCCGGAGTCCTGCTTCACCGAGGCGGCGGTGCCGGAGACGGCTCCGAGGCCCACCTGGTAATAGCCGGGCGTCGCGGTCTCGTCGTCGTGGCTGTACGCGTGGGCGTACGTACTGGCGGCGGGGCGGCTGTCGTACTGCACGGAGGTCGGGACGACGAGCAGGTCGCCGCCGCCTCCCGAGCCGCCGACACCGTCGAGGTTCGTCGCGGTGAATCCCGCGATGTGGTCCTCGTTGTAGTCGTACCCGGTGTGGTTGCGGTTCGGCGTGGTCAGCGGGTTGACCTTGGCCAGGCTGTGGGGTGCCTGCGCGCCCGGCAGGTCGTTGCCGTCGTCGCCGGCTGTCGACACGAACGGGTCGACGAGTTGCGTGTAGTCCGTCCCGCCGGACGTCCCCGCGGATCCGGCGGACGTGGTCGCGCCGGGTACGGCCGCGGCAGCACCGCCACCCGCCAGCGCGGTGAATCCGAGCGCCCCGGTGAGCAGCGCGGCGAGCGTCGCGCGCAGTGGCCGGCCACGCCGACGGGCGGGTCTCGGAGGGCTCACTCGGGGTGTGAGGGCATGGGGTCTGATCGGCACAGAGGTCTCCAGCGTCGCGATACGTACGCACCGTCCGGCCTTGCCGGAAGACAACGTTGTCCACTTGAGGCACCGGAGTGTGCAGACGGCGGTGGACGGACGGGTCCGGGCACGTCGCGTTCACAACCGTCCGCCATCAGATACGGAGAAGGCGTACAGGGGACAAACGGATCTTGTACAGCAGGTGTGCGGATCGGCGCCCGTCGGCCGCGGTCGGGCGGCGGAACTCGTCGATCACCGTAGCCGTGTTGGGACGGGTGCGATAGCCGTCGCGAACTCTTTCGGGAGATACGGGAGTTGTGCAGGCCGTCGATGGCCGGAAGATGGCCGGAAGCGGGAGACTGTCCGCCGTCCTCGGTGGGAGCGCCGAGTCAATCCACATCACCTGTAGCGCGGTTGCCGGATTCGTGAGCCTGGGAGCCGGTCGGCAGAGACGCCTTCCGCGTGGGGGCAAGCGTCCGTCCCAGGCGGGCGAGCGGGGACAGAGCCATCACGACCGGGGACAGCATCATGCCCGCGGCCGTCGCCAGGAGACTCGTGCGCGTGCCCAACTCCCCCGCGAGGAAGCCGCCGAGCAGGGAGCCGAGCGGAGTGAGGCCCATGCCGACGAACGTGATCGTCGCGGCGGCGCGGCCCTGCATCCCGTCCGGAGTGACGGTCTGCCGGACGGCCATGAGCGCCACGTTCACCAGTCCACCGCCCGCCCCGAACACGAAGTTGGCCACCAGGAGCACGGGGACGGTCACCCCGGAGGAGCCGTTCAGCGCGGGCACGCACAGGAACACGCCGTCGCCGATTGCCGCCGCGACCAGGACCACCGGGCCGTAGCCGAACCGGCCCGGCAGACGGGCGGCCAGCATGGAACCCACGAGCGCTCCCGGTCCCGCCGCCGCGAGCGTCAGCCCGATCGCGGTGCCCGACAGGTGCAGTTCACGTGGCAGGAAGAGCAGATACACGGTCAGCACGGCCGCGAAGGAGAACTGGAAGGCCGCCGAGGCCAGGCACACGGCTCGCAGCGAGATGTCGCCGGCGACGAAGCGGAGCCCTTCGTGGATCCGCCGCCATACCCGAGGGGGTCGCTCAGAGCGCGCCGGGACCGTCTCGGCCTGGCGGATGCGCCGGATCGACAGGAACGACAGCGCGAAGAACAGCGCGCCGGCGGCCACGGCGACCGGCGCCGACAGCAGTGACACCAGCGCGCCGCCGAGGGCCGGCCCGGCGATCTGGGCCGCGGACCTGCTGGCCTCCAGCGCGCTGTTGCCCCGGACCAGTTGATCGCGTCGTACCAGCCGTACGAGAGACGCCTGGTAGGCCACGTCGAAGAACACGGACAGGGCCCCGACGGCGAAGGCGACCACGAGCAGCGCGGGCAGGTCGAGTCGGCCGAAGAACCCGGCCACGGCGGCGGCGCCCAGTACCAGGGTCCGGCCCGCATCCGTCGACACCATCACCGTGCGGGTCCGCCACCCGTCCACCCACGCGCCGACGAAGAGCGAGAGCATCAAAATCGGTGCCTGCCCCACGGCTCGCAGGACGCCCAGTTGGCCCGCGCCGGCGTCGAGCGTCAGGACGGCGAAGAGCGGAACGACCACCAGGCCCGCGTGTTCCCCGAGTTGGGAGGCCGTCTGCCCCACCCAGAGTCTGCGGAAGTCGCCGTCCCGCCACAGGCTCGGCGGAACAGGGCGACCGGAGTCGGATGCAGCGGAGGAAGCGGACGGCACGGGGATCCCCAGGGGTTGCCGACAACGAGGCCCGCGGGCCGGCGCACGACAGGCGCACCGGTGGTTCGGGCAGGAGAAGGCTCGCTGTGCCGTGGCACCAAGGGCGGCAGCACGCGATGACAGGCCGCTCACGGCCTACGACGTCAACGCGCGCCGGGACGACCGACCATGTCCTCAACTCCTCGTGGGTCACTCACCGCCCCGGACACTAGCCCTCGCCCGTCCGACGTGAAAGTCGATTGGGGCCCGGCCGTCGGGCGTTGGCCCCGTCTCGTGAACACCACGGGGCCGCCGCACGTACCCCCGAGGGAAAAATCCGGCTCTCGCCCCCGAACGTGGAGTTTCCATGCCCCGTCGTACCCGCCGTCTTCTCGTCACCCCCGCACTCGCCGCGGCCGCGACGCTGCTGATCGCGGGATGCAGCGACTCCTCGACGGACAGCCAGGACAAGGGGCAACCCCCGTCGGCCACGAACGCGGGACCGAGCCCGGCGCCGAGCGCCGAGCCCGCGACCCTGGAGGAACTGGCGAAGGCGGTCGGCTGCACGAAGCCCAAGGAGGCGGGCAAGACCCTCGACTTCCGTCAGGGCACCTGCAAGGCGGCGGGCGCCGACTACGTCCTGCTGACCTTCGACACCAGCAAGGGCCAGCGCGAATGGCTCGACATCTCCCAGATGTACGGCGGCGTCTACCTCGTCGGGAACCGGTGGGCCCTGTCCGCGAACCCGCGCTCGGCGATGGATACCGCCCGAGAGCGCCTCGGCGGTGCGATCGAGGAGGCCGACGGGTACGGGGCGTCGCCCTCGGGCTCGTGAGGACGGGCCCAGTGGCAAGCCCTCCCGCCGCCCGGGGTGCGCACCCGCCCCCGCATCCGCCGCAGGCGACTCAGTCCCGCTCGTCCGGCGGCGATCCGCACCTCGTCGGGCAGGTCGTCGGCGCGTATCGCGAGAGCGGTGGCACCCGCCGCGGCGGCGGCCGTCACCTGCGCCACGGCGTCCGCGCGCCGTGAGCCCACGGCGAGGACGAGGGCTCCGGGCAGGTCGGTGAGCGGATCACCTGGCTCGGCGATGACCACCGTGGCGATGTCACCGGTCCGTGCCGCCGGGAGCACGACGGCGCCGAGCACGTCGGCGAGGCGCCGCAGGGGATCCCGCGCGGCCTCGGGGCCGGGAACTTCGTGAGGCATGCGCGTACATCAGGCGCAGCGGCAGGGGGCGGAAAGCCGCCCTGTACGACGGCCTGACGGACGTGGCACACCGGGCGATCACGGTTCCCGTACCCACCGCGGACGACCTCCTGGCCAGGCAACCCGGCTGGGGGCGAGCGACGTTGGCCGAGCGCGGGGGTGAAGTCGGCGCCGTGGCCGAGGTGTTGTGAGCTCCGACGCGGTACGGGGCAGGCAGGTCATCGGCCTGCGTGCCGACGGCGGACGCACAGGTCCGGTCAACTGCCCACACCCGTCCGGCACAAGACACACGGCCTAGCCGAGCGCGATGTCTCCCGAGCGGGACGGAACGGCGTCCAGGGCGGAGAGTGTCGCCGCGTCGAGCGCGACGGCTCCGGCCCGCACGTTCGCTTCAAGGTGTTCGGGGTCGGCCGTGCCGGGGATCAGCAGCACGTTCGGAGCGTGGTGGAGCAGCCAGGCGAGTGCGACCTGGGCAGGTGTGACGTTCAGGTCGCGCGCGGCGCTGATGACGACGGGTTCGTCGGTCACCTTCGGCAGCCCGTCGAAGGCGCTGCCGAGGGGGAAGTACGGAACCCAGGCGATGCCCTCCGCGCGGCACAGGCTGAGGATGTCCTCGTCGTCGCGGCTCAGGAGGCTGTAGGCGTTCTGCACGCACGCGATACCGGCGGGCAGCGCGGCGCGCAGGACGTCGAGGGAGACGCTGCTGAGGCCGATGGCTCCGATCTTGCCCTCGTCGCGCAGCTCGGTCATCACGGCGAGCTGGTCGTCGAGGGCGACGACCTGGTCGCCTTCGGCGCGCAGGCCGGGGCCGGTGTCCGTGCGACGGAGGTTGACCAGGGGAATCCGCTCCATCCCGAGGGTCGTCAGGTTGCTCTCGACGGCGGCCCTCAGTTGTTCGGGGCGCTGTGCGAGACGGAGGGGAAGCGGGCCGTCGGGGTCGGGTTCGGCGCCGACCTTGCTGACCACTACGACGTCATCCTCGGGGCGGATGGCCTCGTGGATCACTTCGTTGACGAAGCCGTGACCGTAGAACTGCGCGGTGTCGACGTGGTCGATTCCCAGCTCGACGCAGCGGCGCAGCAGTGCGATCGCGGCCTTGCGGTCGGCGCGCAGGCGCTCCAGCTGCATGGCGCCGAAGCCGAGCCGCGAGACGGTACGGCCTGCGAGCTGTCCGGAGCCACCGGCGCGCGGGGCGCCGGAGGAGGTGACCTGAGGGGATCGGGCGGGGGCAGCCATCGGTTCTCTCCTTCGCGTGGGACCATGAAGAAAACGGAGTCACTCCGTTTCATCACCGTACCACTAACCGGAGGCCCTCCGTTTTGTCTGGGACCGAGCCCTCTACCACCGGCGCGAACACGGGCACGGCCGGACGCCCGGCCCGCGCCGACGCCCGGCGCAACCGCGACAGACTCCTCGCCGCCGCGCGGGAGGCCTTCGCGGCGTCTCCGGACGCCGTCCCCATGGACGCGGTCGCCCGCGCCGCCGACGTCGGGATCGGCACGCTGTACCGGCACTTCCCGACGCGGGAGGCGCTCGTGGAGGCTGTCTACGCCGCGGAACTGGACGAAGTCGTGTCCAGCGCGTCGGCGCTCCTCGACGAACACGAGCCCGCGGCCGCGTTGCGCGCGTGGATGAGCCGGTACGCGGCGTTCTTCAGGATCAAGCGCGGCATGTCCGACACCCTGCGGGCGGGCTGGGCCTCCGGCGCCATCGCCACGCCCGGAACACGCGAGCGCATCACGGCCGCCATCGCCACGATGCTGCGCGATGGCGCGCGGGCCGGGTCGCTGCGCTCGGACGTCGATCCCGGGGACGTCACGGTGATGCTGCTCGGGGTGTTCCTCTCGGCCACGGCGATCGACTCGCTGGAAAGGGTCGACCCGCTCCTCGACCTGATCGTCGACGCTCTGCGCCCGGGGACCGGCTGACCTACCGAGTCGCCTCCGGCGCCCACACCCGGTCCGCGTAGTCCAGGAAGTTGGTGCCCATGATCTTCTCGATGCGGCCGGAGGCGTAACCCCGCTGTTCCAGCAGGCGGATCAGGTCCCGGAACTGGTCGACCCCGCGCAGGTCGCGCACGAACGGCAGGGTGTCGTCCCGCTCCCCCGCCGCGCTGACGCCGGCCGCGCGTCGCAGGGCCACGTGCTCGGCGAGCTGGGCCCGGTAGGCGTCGAGGTCGTCGATGGACGTGATGGTTCCGTCGGTGCCGATGCCGACGTGGTCCTCGCCGCACACGTTCACCGCGTGGACGATGTGCTCGACGACGTCGGCGGCGGTCGCGTGGCCGGACATGTTCAGGAAGGGCATGAAGTAGATGCCGACGAAGCCGCCACGCTCGGCCACCAGACGCAGTTCCTCGTCCGTCTTGTTGCGGGGCAGGTCGGCCAGTGCCCGGCAGCCGGTGTGGTTGATCGACACCGGGCGCCTGGCCGACTTGGCGGCGTCCAGGCAGGTGCGCTCGCCGCTGTGGGAGAGGTCGACCATGAGGTGCTGCTCGTCCAGGGCCTCGACGACGCGACGGCCGAAGTCGGTCAGTCCCCGGTTCTCGGGAGCCATCGAACCGTCGCCGATGTGGTTGGCCTGGTTGTACGTGAGCTGAACGACCCGCACACCCCGATCGGCGAACGTGGCGATACGGCCGGTGTCGTCACCGACGGCCACCGCGTTCTGGAAGCCGTAGATGACACCGACCCGGCTCTCCCGCCTGGCCCGGTGGACGTCGGCGACCGTGAGGACCTTGAGCAGGTCGGCCGCGTTGTCGCGGATGATCCCGTCCCAGACGTCGATCTCGTGCAGCGTGTGCTCGTACGGCGGCAGGTCACCCATCGTGTAGCCGAGGGTGATGTTGACGGCGGTGAGACCCGAGGCGTGGGCGTCGGTCAACGTGCGTGTGTCGATGGTCAGTTGCTCGCTGGAGGGGTTCAACTCGGCGGCGGCATCGGCCGACTGCGGCGCGTTCGGGTTGTCGAGCTGCCCGAGCGCGTTGACGATCAGGGGGAGAGAGGTCATCGGGTCTCCTCGGCACGGTGGGTCGCTCCGGGCTCTTCGGCCTCGGAGGACGGGACTTGGGTGGGCCGCTCCGCCCGGGAAGCGGTGCGGTCGAAGTCGCGGGGGACGTCGAAATCACCGCGCGCGTCCGAGTCACCGCGGGCGTCCGAGTCGCGGGGCGCGTCCACATCGCGGAGCGCGTCCAAATTGCGGGGCACGTCGAAGTCGCGGCGCGGGAAGCGACGACCGCGTTTCACGGTCAGCGTGACGCTCCGCAGATGCTCGATGTCGGAGAGCGGATCGTCCTCCAGGACGACGAAGTTGGCGAGTTTGCCCACTTCGATGCTGCCCATGAGGTCCTCCGCGCCGGCGCCGCGAGCGCCGATCAGCGTCGCCGAGCGCAGTACCTGCTCGGGTGACATCCCGCAGCGGCGCACGAGGAAGGACAACTCCTCGTACAGGGCCGGGAAAGGCTCCTCCGGGCCGGTCTCGTAGTCCGTGCCGGCCGCGATGTCCACGCCCGCCCGGTGCGCCTGCGCGGTGAGCACCGCGGCGAGTTCGGTGTTGGCCGCCGCGCGCGCCGCGTCCTCGGGGCCCTCGCCGGCCAGGGCCTCGCTCGCCCACATGCCGGCGGTCGCGTCCAGGACGGTGCCGCGCCCCCGCATCAGCGCGAAGAGTTTTTCGATGCGGGGGTCGTCGCCGGCGGCGAACCTCTCGTACGCGACCCGTGGTTTGTGCTTGTAGCTCGTCAGCGGTTCGTCCGTGCCCTCGAAGGCGAGCAGGGTGACGTGCGAGACGCTGTCCACACCGGCCTCGACGAGCTGGCCGGGCGCCGCCGGGAAGACGGTCGCGTGGGCCCAGACGGGAATGCCCTGCCGGTGTGCCTCCGCGGTGATCGCGGCGACGGTGGTGTGGTCGAGGTCCGCGTACACCTTGATCGCCGAGGCGTGGGTTCCGCGGGCCAGGGCGACCGCCAGACGCAGGTCGGTGTCCTTCGTGATCGCCTGCATCCACGGCACGGCACCGGGTGTCTCGCCCTGCGACACCTGGTGGGTGCGTGGGTCGTCGAAGAAGCCGGGGCCCGCCATGAGGGCGGCGTACCGGATGTCGGGGCCGGGGATCTCGCCGACGAGTGCGGCCCGCGCCAGGTCTCCGACCTGACGCAGGTCGTCGGCCATGTCACGGATGGCCGTGACACCGCTGTAGACCAGCCGCCGGAGCACCGCCTCGGCCGTGGGCCGGTCGGGCGGGGTCGCGATGTGCTGGTGCGCGTCGATCAGGCCGGGGACGACGAAACGGCCTTCCAGGTCGAAGACCTGTGCGTCGGAAGGCAGATCCGCGGCGATTTCGGCGTCGCCGCCGACCGCCCGGATGACCTGCCCGTCGACCACGATCGACGTTCCACTCCGGACGGGACGCCCGGTTCCGTCGAACAGCGTCGCACCGCGGTACACCGCGATGGCTCCCTCAACCGCGGGCGCGTGCGGGGTCGGTGCGCCCGAAGCCTCGTCCGTCATCTTCACCTCGTCGTAAGTATGGATATGTCGATACGGCTGGACGGCTGGACGGCTGGACGGCTGCGGACAGTTCGCCTCAGGCGGGTCCCCGGCCCTGCGACCGGCCGTTGCCCCAATTGCGACCGACCGCCGCCCGTTCGCTTGTGCCCATCCCGGGGTTGTTGCGCTGTACGTAACAGACGTATCGTGCTGCGTAACACGCGCTACCGTACGCCGACGTCCGACGGCATCACAAGGAGGGACCCCGCATTGCCCGCAGAAGCACGGACCGCGGTCGACAAGGCCCTCGACCTCGTCGAGGCCGTGGCGCGCGCCGCGCAGCCGCCGCGCCTCACCGACCTCGCCGAGGAGGTCGGCCTGCACCGCGCGACCGCCTATCGGGTACTCGTCGACCTCGTCAGGCGCGGGTGGGTGCTGCGCGCGGGTGACCGCTACCTGCCCGGCACCGCCGTCCTGCGGCTGTCGTCCTCGGCCGCCCGGAACTCGCTCGGCGCCCTCGCCCGGCCCGTCCTCGACGCGCTGTCCGAGCGCACCGGGATGATGGTCAACCTCCAGGTTCCGGAGGTCGACCGGTCCCGCGTGATCGACGTCGTACGGCCGGACCGCCTCGCGATGATCAGCCGTCTGATGGGCGAGTCCCTGCCCGTCCACCGGTTCGCCGGTCCGCTCGCCCTGGTCGCCGCCCTCGAACCGGCCGACCGCGCCCCCTACCTGCGGACCGCCGAAGCGGACGGCCACCCGCTGACCGGACCCGACGGGTTGCTGGCCGACATCGAGCGCACCGAACTCACCGGATTCGCCGTCGAGTACGGGCGCAACGAACAGCCCGTCGCCTCGCTCGGCCGAGCCGTCGTCACGCGTCCGGGCGCGCCGGTCTGCGCGCTGACCGTGGTCGGCCTGGCCACCGAGTTCGAGGGGACCAGGCTCGACCTGCTGCGGGAGTCGCTGCGCGAGGCGACGGAGGAGTTGGGCCGGATCCTCTCCGGCCCAGGATCACCGGCATCAGCACCGGCACAGGCACCGGGATCGGGATCGACACCGACATCGGCACCGGTCCCGACACCGGGTGCGTCACAGGATTCGGCTCCCGGCACGTCACAGGCTTCGGCACCAGTTACGTCACAGGCTTCGGCCCCGTCCACGGAGGATCCGGCATGAGCGAGATCCGTTTCCTCGACGCCGCGCAGACACGCGCCGCGCTCGAACCGCGACGCGTGCTGGAGGCCGTGGCGACGGCCCTGGTCGCGATCGCCCGGGACCAGGTCTCCGCGCCACCGCGGATCGCCGCGCACGCCCCGGGAGGCCTGCTCGGCGCCATGCCCGGTCACGTGCCGGGCCTCGGGCTGGCAGCCAAACTCGTCTCCGTGTTCGCCGATCCCGAGCGGCCGGGGCGCAGCAGTCACCGCGGCATCGTCGCGCTCTTCGACACGGCGGACGGGCGCCCGCTGGCCCTGATGGACGCCGAACCGCTCACCGAGATCCGTACCGCCGCGAGCGCCACGCTGAGCGCCCGGGCACTTGCCCTTCCGGGCGCCGGTCCGGTCGCCGTCGTCGGCACCGGCGCGCAGGCTCGCGCCCAGGTGACCCTGCTCGCGGCGCTCGACCCCGCGACCCCCGTCCTGGTCGCCGGGCGTGACGCCGGGCGCGCGGAGAGCGTGGCGGCGCTGCACCCCGCCGGGCGGCCCGCAGGAGGGATCGAAGACGCCGTACGCGAGGCCCGGACGGTGTTCTGCTGCACGGGAGCCGTACGGCCGGTGATCCACCGCGACTGGCTCGCCCCCGGCACACACGTCAGCTCGGTCGGGGGCTCCCACGGACCCGAACTGGATGCCGCGACCGTCCGCGACGCCACCCTCTTCGCCGAGTGGTCGGGGGCCGCTGCCACCCTGCCCCCGTCCGGTGCGCACGAGTTGCAGGGCCTGCCACCTGAGCGATCGGTGACGCCGCTCGGCGCGGTCCTCGCCGGCGACAGTCCCGGCCGCCGCGACGAGAGCGAGCTCACCCTGTTCAAGTCGACCGGTCACGCCGCCCTGGACGTCGCGGCCGCCCATGTCGCTCACGCCGTCGCCCGCTCGGAGGGACGGGGCTCGTGCGTCACCATGTAGACGCGTGACCATCCAGAGTGCTTGAACCCCGGCAGTTGCGCGAATCTTCCGATCGAATGCCCGCCTCCTTCGATCGTTTGTGACCGCTTTCCGTAAGAGGGGTCGCCCCCGCGCGTGAGCTGGTCAGGATGGGGCTGTGGTAGGCAACCTCCCCGTCATGACGACCAGCTTCGTCGGCCGCGACAGCGAACTCGCCGGCGTCGAAACGGCGTTGGCCCTGCACCGGACGGTCACCCTGACCGGTGGCGGCGGTGTCGGCAAGAGCCGTCTGGCGTTGCGCGTCGCGGAGCAGAACCGGGGTCGGTACGCCGACGGGGTCTGGTGGGTCGACCTGTCCAACCTCCACGACGACCGGCTGTTCACCAGCACCGTCTGCGACGCGGTCGATCTCCTGGACCACAATCCGCGCGACCCGGTCGAGGCGCTGTGCGAGTGGCTGACCGGCAGGCAGATCCTGCTCGTCCTCGACTGCTGCGAACGGGTGCTGGCCTCCTGCATGGCCCTGGTGAGCGAACTCCTCACCGCCTCACCACAGTTGACGGTCCTGGCCACCAGCAGACAGCCCCTGGGCGTCCATGGTGAGCGCCGCGTCGAGGTGGCGCCGCTCTCCTTGGAGGACGGCGGCAGCGGAGACGCGGTACGCCTGTTCCGCGAGCGCTGCGCCACGGCCGCTCCGGGCATGTCCCTCGACTCCCCGGACTCCGCCGAAGCCGTCTCGGCCATCTGCCGCCGCCTGGAGGGAATCCCGCTCGCCGTCGAACTGGCCTGCGCGCGCCTGCGGGAGAGCAGCCTCACCGAGATCGCCGAGCGTCTCGGCTCACGGCTCGACACCCTCGTCGACGAGACGGTGTGGCCCCGACGCCACCGCGCCCTTCGCACGGCCATCGGCTGGAGCCACGAACTGTGTTCCCCTCTGGAGCGCCTGCTGTGGGCGAGACTCTCCGTCTTCCGCGGCCCCGTCGAGGTGGCGGACGCCCAGTCCGTCTGCGCGGGCGGTCCTCTCGCCGCACACGACATCCCACGGCTTCTGCGGCGGCTGGCCGACCAGTCCGTCCTCCAACAGGTCGGCACCCGCTACCGCATGCTCGACACGTTGTGCGAGTACGGCGCCATGTGGCTCGCCGAACTCGGCGAGGAGCACACGCTCGTCCGACTCCACGCCGCGCACTTCGCCACCATGCTCGCCGAGTCGGAAGCCGGTTGGCTCAGCGACCGGCAGGTCGCCTGGTACACCCGGATCTCCGAGAGCCACGCCGACGTACGCGCCGCACTCGACCACCTCATCGAGTCGGACCCCGTCGCCGCCGTCGAGATGGCTGGCCGAACGGGCCTGTTCTGGCCCTGCTGCGGACACCTCCACGAATCCCGCGACTACCTCGAACGCGTCCTGGCCCTCGACACGCCCAGGGGCCCGTCCCGCACCAGAGCGCTCTGGGCCCTGGGCATCACCCTCACCCTCCAGGGCGACCATGACACCGCTCTGCGTATCGGGCAGGAGTGCGCCGAGGCGGCGCGACAGGACAGCACCCCGGAGTCCGAGCTCTTCGCCGCCCACACGCTCGGCCTCACCCACCTCATGGCAGGCCGGCCCCAGGCGGCGTATGAGGTGAGCGACCACGCCCTGGCCACCCGCGGCACGTCGCCCCCGTCGGGCGCGCCGCAGCTCTGCTGCATGGTGATCCGGACCTTCGCCCACTCCGCGCTGGGTCAACTGACCGAGGTCTATGAGGCGGCCGTCGACCTGCGCCGTCTCAGCGTCCAGTACGGCGAGCACTGGGCGCGGTCGTACGCGTTCCACCAACTCGCGTTCATCGACCTTCTCCAGGGCCGCGCGGACGACGCCGAACGGCACGCGCGGGCCATGCTCGCCAGCAAGCACAACCTCAACGACAATCTCGGGATCGCTCTCGCCCTCGACCTTCTTACCGGAGCGAACGCGGTCCAGGGCAACGGCGGCGGGGCCGCCCGCACATCCGGAACGGGGAACACCTTCTGGCGCATGCTCGGCCACCCGAATCACGGCACACCCGAACTCTCCGAGGTCCGCGACCAATGGGAGCTACAGGCCCGTATAGCCGCCGGCGACTACGCCTACGACAAGGCCTTCCTCGACGCCCTGAACGACGACGCCGAACACGGCCTCGCCCACGTACTGCAAGGCTCTCCCTCATCCTGACGGTCGCGTTCGTGCCCTGAACGCAGTGAACGGCTCGGCCTGAGCCGAGCCGTTCACGTATTCCCATGCGATGAACAACTATGTAGCCGCCTGCGCGCCTTCCCGGCGTGCGCCAATTCGCGTACGGCCCGCGGGGATTGTCCGCGCGGTCATCCACCGCTGACGCCCGCTTTCGGCGGTCAGCTTCCGACGTACCAGGTGAAACCGCCGTTGGACGCGGCCAGGGCGAGCAGAACCGCGAAGATGATCAGGTCCACCACGCCGAGGATGACACCGGCCTTGGCCATGCCGCCACCACCCTTTACTCCCGCCTGCCGCATACCGACGACACCCAGCACGATGGCCAGCGGGCCGAGGATCACATTGAAGAGGAATACTCCGATGATTCCGCAGACAAGGCTGGCGATGGCCAGGCCGTTGGTGCGCGATCCAGAAGTGGCGGAAGGGCTGCCGTAACTCGTCATCACGTTCCCCTTGCTGTAGTCGTATTCAACGGCGGCGCTCCGCTTGTCGCAGCGCTTCGCGCCCTGTGTTCTCGCCTCATCCGAGTGCCCACGGATATCGGCTCTACTCAACTCGGCACCATGGGACACCGATCACGCGGGACGACTTCGCGGCAGGGCATCCAGGACATCCGTACGCTGGCCGGAACTTCCTCCCGTCCAGCCACATCTGCCGCAGCGGTCACGGGAGTTGGCGTAAGTCAGGCAGTTCTTCGTGTGACACGCCCGTTTCAGGAATCCGCCCGGTTCAGCGGCGCCCCGGTGGACTGTCCAGATCCGACCGGGACCCGCGAGTCCCGTCCGGCCGGGTGTCAGCATGCCTCCGGGCCGCCCGTCGGGCCGTCGGACCGGCCCACCGACCACAGGGGGACGTACATGCCCGATTCAGCATGCCCGGAAGGCATTTGGGAGAGTGTGCCCGGACGGCCGACGGAGCGTCTGAGGCCCGGCGTACTGCGCTACCACGGTTTCCGCGCCCAGTTCAGCCGCCCGCGGCGACGACTGGAACTGCCGAGCGGGACGGTGACCCTCGTGGTCGGATTCGACGAGAAACTCTCGCTGGACAACGCCCAGGGCCACGACGCCGACCTCTACAGCGCGGTTCTCGCGGGAGTGCACGCTTCCGCGGGCAGCGGTGGCCACCAGGGCCGACTGTCCGGCATGGAGATCGTGATGACGCCGTGGGCCGCCTACTCGTTGCTGGGAGCGGCGATGCACGAACTGGCCGGCCGCCACCTGGCGGCCGAGGACGTGCTGGGACGCCGACTCGGCCCGCTCGCGGACGCGTTGGCATCGGCACCGGACTGGCCGCGGCGCTTCGCCCTGGTGGACGCGGCCCTCGTCTCCTGGAGAGCCGCCGGCCCGTCCTGTTCACCGCTCGTGGCACGGGCCTGGGACGAGGTGGGCGTACGACGCGGCCTCGTCACCACCGACATGCTGGCAGAGACCGTGGGCTGGGGGCGCAGGCAGTTGGAGAAGCGCTTCCGTGAACAGATCGGCGTGTCCCCGAAGATCGCCGGACGGATCGTACGCCTCAACCACACCCTGCGCGCACTGGCCGCCGGTCGCGGTCTGTCCGAGACGGCGGCGGCCGTCGGCTTCTCCGACCAGTCACATCTGAGCCGGGAGTTCAAGGCGATGACGTCTCTCAGGCCGCGCCAGTTCGTTCAGGCGATCGCCGAGCACCGCGTCGTCGAGCGCATCCCCGGACACCTGACGAGCGTGCTGCTGGAGAACTGAGCGGCGAGCCCAGGAGCAGTCTCCAGAGCTAGCTCAGGCGCGGCATCGAGGGCCCGCTCAGGCGCTGTCTCAACAGCCCGCTCGGGAGCTAACTGACAGTGCGCATTCCTTCAAGACCGCGCCACCGCGCCGCTGTCAGTGTGCAGGGCGACGGGCGGACACCAACCAGTCCGTCCGCGGTCCGAAGGGGGAGCATCCCATGAAGAAGACCTTGTCCGCGCTGGCGGCCTCGGCCGTCGTCGCCACCTCGCTGGTCGTCCTGGCCCCGGCCGCCGAGGCCGCGCCCCAGGCGTGCGCCACCGCGGAGATCCGCACCGGCTACCGGGGTCCGGGCACCGTTGTGAACAAGTCGTCGACGAGCACCTGCAACGACCTCAACCTCACCGCCTCGTACGAGAACAGCGCGGCGACCAGTGACCTGTACGCGGGCTTCTACCGCAACTCCTCCGGCACCTGGATCCGGGGCTCCCGCGGCTACATCCGCGCCTACGACGGCGGGCACAGCCCCTGGATCGTCCTGCTGTCCGACGTCAACAACGGTGTGCCGATGAGCGTCGGCAGCTACAACACGAGCAACGACATCGCCGACGTCGCACACTGACCAGCGGAACCAGGGGCCCGCGCCCGTCGCGGGCCCCGACTCCCGTCACAGAGAGGATGGCCGGTGCCACACCGCCTCCGTCCGGCGCAGTTGGTGCCGGCCGTGCTTGTGATGATCGCGGCGATCGGCGGATGCTCCGCGTCGGCGAGCCCCGCGTCCGACCGGCCCGCACCGGCCGGCCGGACCACGGCAGCAGCCCGGTTGTCCCACGCGCTCCCCCAGGATCCGGTCCCCATGGTGCTTCCGGCGACCGGTGCCGACAGCCGGTTGACCGTGGGTCTTGGCACCTTCGGCCAGACCGTCGGCGCGGCGGTGACCGCCCGTTGCACCTCCGACGCCGGGCACCCGCCGCCGCCGGGGCCGCCTCCCATGTTCGTCCGGCTCGGGGCGCTGCCGGACCTGGATCTCCTGGAACGCACGGGCTTCAACGGCGGCCCCTCACCCGAACTTCCGAGCGTCCTGCGGACCTCCGCGCCACCTGCGGAACCCGGTGCCGACGGCAACGGCCACGGCGACTCCGACAGGGTCGTCCGCCGTTGCGCCTCAGCCGGAACCGCCGCGGTCCGCGCCCTGGACGCGCTCTCTTCACCCCTGCAGGGCAAGTGGTGGAACGAGCTCGAAACACTGCGGGACCAGCCGCAGGCGCGGCATGCGCTGGCCAAGGTGCCAAAATGCCTGGACCACCGGCACAACCTGCGGGTGAACAGCGAGGACGACTTCTTCGCCCTGGTCGACAGCCGGCTCGCGGACCATGCCGACGACGCCGCCGCCCTCGTACGGGAGGACCGCGAGTTGGCCGCCGTGTACGCCGACTGCATGCGACCGGTGGAAGCCGTCCGCGAGCCACTCCGCAAGAAGCTGCGCGAACGGTTCGTCGCGGAGAACAGCCGTGAGATCGCTTCCCTCCGCGCAGAACTGGGGCCGGTCGTACGGGAGTTGGAAAAGCGCCACGGGGTCCGCATCTCCTTCCCGGCTCTCTAGGGTCGCGCTCCTCCTCCCCCGAGTGACGTCACTTCTCCGACGACGTGTCCGCCGAGGCAGGTTTCCCTGGGGCGTTGCGGTAGTCGGTGTAGGTGTAGGGGTTGTCGAGGACCTTCGACTCGGGGATGTCAGGGTGCATGCCGGCGGTCCACTCCTCCTCGCCCAGGGTGCCGCGGAGATGCTCCAGGGTGTTCTGGATCGCCCGACGGGCCTTGGGGAGGTCGGCACCGACGAGGTGGCCGTCGTACTTCACCAGTCGGCCGTTCACCAGGACGGTGTGCACGTCGCCGCGTTGGGCCTGGAGCACGACGTGGCCGTAGGGATTGATGATCGGGAACATGGCGGGTGACTCGTCGTTCTTGATCAGTACGAGGTCCGCGCGCTTGCCCGGTTCGATGCTGCCGACGATCCCGTCCAGCCCGAGTGCCCGGGCGCCTCCGCGCGTGGCGTACTCGACGACGTCCTCCGCTCGCAGCGCGATGTGGGTCACCGTGTCACCCTTCGCGTGCGCCTCAAGGTGCTCGCGGGTGCGGTCGGAGGAGAGGGTCGACCTCATCGCGGCGAACGCGTCGGCGCTCCACCACACGCTGGTGTCGACCGAGAGGGAGATCGGGATGCCGTGGCGGCGCAGTGCCCAACTCGACGGGTAGCCCTGGCCGCAGGACGCCTCGCTCTCGGCGGAGACCGACGCGTGGCCGCCGGTGGCCGCGATGCGTTGGTAGGAGTCGTCCGAGAGGGTCGCGGCGTGGACGTAGACCGTTTCGGGGGTCATGAAACCGTGCTCGTGCATGAGCCGGATGCCGTTGTCGTTCGTGGCGCCCCACACGCCCGCGTGGGTGGTGACGGGGGCGCCGAGTTCGCGGGCCGCCTCGAAGGCCGCCTTCTCCGGGAAGTCGGGGTCGCCGGTGACGTCGAAGGCGAGTTGGAAGCCGAGCATCTCCGAGCGGGGCATACGGCGTTCCACGAAGCTGCGGAAATCAGGGGAGGCGGTCCACTCCCAGGGCGCGCCGTGGATGTTGCCGTAGCCGAAGACGAAACGCCCCGGTATCTCCTGGAGGGCGTCCACCGCGGCTTCGGCGTGCTCGACCGTGGACAGACCGTGCGACCAGTCGACGCTGGTGGTCACTCCGGAGTCGATCGCCTCGATGGCCGAGAGGAGGTTGCCGGCGTAGTAGTCCTCGGGGCGGAACTTCCTGCCGTGCTCAAGGTAGTTCCAGACGAAGTACTGGGTGAGGGTCCAGTCCGCGCCGTAACCACGCATGGCGGTCTGCCACATGTGACGGTGGGTGTCGATCATGCCCGGCATGAGGATGCCGCCGGACGCGTCGATCTCGACGGTGCCCTCCGGCACCTCGACGTGGGGGCCGACTTCCTTGATGGTGTCGCCGACGACGAGGACGTCGCCCGAGCGCAGGACGGTGTGTGCGTCGTCCATCGTCAGGACGAGGCCGCCACGGAGAACGACGGCGGGAGCGGCGGTGATCCCCTCCGGTGTCGGAGTGGGTGGGCTGCGGTCTGGCACGGCGAGTCCTCCGGTCGTATGGGGCGGCGAGATCAGATCGTACGGCGCCCCCGGCGTCCCTCAACGGCACCGCGATCGACCGGATGCCCGGCGCCAGTTCCTCGTCGGCCAGGGCCCAGCCCCGCGCGCGTACCTCCGCCAACTCCGCGGCCAGCGCCTTGCGATCGACCGGTTTCGTCACCACCCAGGAGAGCGAGGGTGTGTCGAGCGCCTCGGCGAACTCCTCGTCACCGAGCTGGGCGAGGAGCACCTTGCCCTGAGAGGTGGGCGGGGCCGGGAACTTCGTCCCGATGTCGACCCGCAGAGTGATGATCTTCGGCACCGAGACCCGCGCGACGTACACGATGTCCGAGCCGTCGAGCTGGGTGATCGAGGAGGACTCGCGCGTACGCGCCACGAGTGCCTCCATGTGGGGGCGGGCCATCTCCCACAGGCCGAGAGAGCCGGCGTACGCGACTCCCAGCCGGAGTACCTGCGGTGTCAGGGCGAAGCCGCCCTCACCCGTCGCGCGGACGTAGCCCAACTCCTGGAGCGTCAACAGCAGTCGCCGTGCCGTCGGCCGGGCCAGGCCGGTGGCGACGGCGACCTCGGAGAGGCTCAGTTCTCGGCGGGTCGCGTCGAAACACGTGAGCACGTCCAACCCGCGTGCCAACGCCTCGACGAAATCCGCACCCTTGCCTCGTCCTGCCATGTCATCCTCCGCTCGGCGCCTGCCGCCTCGTAGGCACGCCTACCGTCACCTGCCCAAAAACCCTCCGGCGTGTTCGTGACCCGCGCGACCGGTACGAGAGGACCGTCCCCGCTGCGGCGCCCTGGACCGCACCGTCAGGCGTCGTCGAAGCCGGGGACGAGCAGCCCGGGATCGATGTCGGTCACGCAGTCCGCGTAGTCCAGCGCGCTGGCCGCCGCCATGAGCCGGTCGTACTCGTCCCGACTCAGCGCGAGCCGGAACGAGTTGACCGTGTTGACCAGGTGGTCGACCGCGATTTCCGCGTCACCGTTGGCGACGAGTCCTCGGACCGAGCCGAGGGCCCCTACGGTCTGGCCTCGGGCCGCGGCTCGTTGCTCCAGAGCGTCGGCCACCGCGGTGATGACGCCGTCCGGGGAACTGTTCATGGCTGAGTGTGATCTCCCGATCGGGGGAAGGACGTTCGCGCTTCACGGGACAGGACCGGCGACGGCCTCCCTCTGGGCTGGGTCGGACCGATCGTGCCCGTCACCACCGCTTGCGCGGCCAGCAGGCCCACGCTGCGGCGCAAACCACTGCATGGACGGACGCGATGGAGGCGAGAGCGGTCACGAGGGGCTCCGCCCTGCCCTCGTCCAGCCGTTCGGCACTGACCGGTCGCGCCCAGCCGCCCGGAACGACGGAGACCTCGACGACCGCGCCGACCGGAGTGCGCGAGCGCGGTCCGAACGACATCCATCCCAGGTCCTGTTCGGTCGCGGCGTCGGCGAGCCGGTAGAAGACCTGCCCCGAACCCTTCTCCGCCTTTTCCGCGGCATTGGGATCCGCCGCCATGACCCGGGCGAGGACGGGCCGCCCCACCGCCTCGTGCACCGCCCATGGGGCCAGGAAGGGCGCGGCGCCGAGAAGCACGGCGGCGGTGACCAGGGGCGCCGAGGTCAGGCGCTCCCTCGCGCTCGCGCCCGATCCGTAGTCCCAGGTGCCGAAGACCGCGACACCGAGGGGCAGGCAGGCCACCGCGGGGAGGACCGCGGCCAGCCCCCACGCGCCGCCCCGCGCACCGAACAGCGCGGCCACCGGCACGACGATCAGCGACCAGCCCAGCACCGCGGCCAGCAGCGGCTTCTTACGCCGGGGCCGCGTGTGCACCATGACGAACTCCAGGGACGCTGACAGGAGTTGTACGCACCACAGAAGCGCCTCGGACAGGCGGCCCGTTCTACGTCCGGAGCTCATACGTCCGGAGACCATCCGTCCGGGACGCATATGTCCGGAGCCCACACGTCCGCCGCGCCCGTGTTCCGCCCGGCCCGACTAGGACGTCCCGCGCGTCCGGACATGTCCGGGTTCCGGGTCACCTTTCTTCCCTCCGGGCCGGCCCGGTGTCGTGCAGGGAGCGGCTGATCTCGTCGAGCCTGTCGAGCCCGGCCTGCACGGCCTCCAGCTCGTGTTCGAGGGAGGTGAGGTCCGGCTCGGACGCGGTGGCGTCTCCGGCGGCGTGCAGGGAGACAAGCAGCGAGCCGCGGTCGGCCGCGGCCTCCAGACGCAGCACGGTCGATTCCAGCGTGGCCATGAGGACTTCGCGCAGCTCCGCCAGGCGCGCCAGCGAGTCGGCGCGTTCGCCGATGGCGCGGGCGGACGCCTCCTTGGCCTCCCGCATGGCTCCCCGCGAGGTCTCGGCCTCCTTCTTCAGCCGCCGCTGGTCGTGGCGCAGTGCCTCGTGGTCGGTGTCGGCGGTGGCCGCGTCGATGACCCGGACCGCTTCGGCCCTGGCGTGGAGTTCGTCGGCCGCGCCCCGGACGAACGTGACCGCGGTGGTGAGCGCCTCGGTCAGAGCGGGCGAGGTGTTCTCCCGCCGGTGCCGGTCGAGTCTGCCCGCGGCGGCCGAGGCACGTTCCAGCCAGAGCTTGGCGTCCGTCGGGGGTTCGGGCCGCGCGGAATCGGTTCCTACGGGTCCGGTGCCGGCGGACGCCGACGGCGACTCGGCGTCGGACGGGCGCGTCAGGCGGTCGGTGACGGTGTGGGCCGCCCAGACCAGAAGGCCGATGCCGAGTCCGGCGGGCAGGGCCACGGCGGTCGTGGCTCCCGCCAGGCCGACGGCCACGGCACCGGCCGCGCCCAGCACCGTGGCCGCGGCGACGGCCGGGAGGAGTTCGCCTTTCATCGTGTGCTCACCGCCTTTCGGCCTCTCCCGCACAGGGCGGGAGGGTGGTGGCCGTGTCGTCGAAGGAGTCGGCAGGGGCTAGAAGTTGCTGATGACGGAGACCATCACTTTGTCGATGACGGCGGGGTCGCGCGCGTCGTACGAAGTGGCCTTGGTCGCCGCGGAGATGTCGCTGAGGGTGTCGAAGTCGGCCTGGTCGCTGAAGGCGACGGTGAAGACGCGTACGGAGCGTTCCAGTCGGGTGGCGTCGATGTCGCTCAGCAGGGAGTCGAGGTCGTTGTCGGCCGGGTACTCGTTCTTGCCGTCGGTCAGGACCACCACGGCGTTGATCCGGCCGGTGTCGAGGTCGGCGAGCACGGCCTGCTGGGCGGCGCGCACGGTGGAGTAGAGCGCTGTTCCGCCTTCGGCGCTCAACCCGTTGATGGAGTTGGCGAGTTGGTCCTTGGTCTCCCCGACGGGTTTCGGCGGAAGGATCTGCCGGTACGGTTCGGGATGGTCGCCGGTCTCGGTGGAGAAGGCCCACAGCCCGACCTCGTCGTCGGGGTGGTACTGGCCGAGGGTGTTCACGGCGGCCTTCTTGGCTGCCTCAAGTCTGCTCTGTCCGTTTCCGGCGGGCTGGTTCATGGAGCCGGAGACATCCATCACCAGCAACACCCTTGCCTTCTTGCGCAGTTCGTCCCAGCTGTCGAGGACCGCGCCGAGCACGTCGGGGGCGGGCGGCTCGATGAGTGACAGCTTTCGTTTGCCCTCGTCGGGGAGGCTGACCGATTCGGCCAGTTCACGACCGGCGTTGCCCTCGTGGTCGCGGAAGCCGTGCTGCTGGAAGCGGCGCTGCTGTGCGGGTTCGAGGAGGAAGGCGCGGAAGTCGTCGGCCGCGGCCCGCTGATCCTCACTGGCCGAAGGCAGGACCACGAAGGGATGGTCGAGCATGAGGGTGCCGTCGTCCGGGTGCACGGCCACCAGCGGCACCTTCGGCTTCCTGCCCTTGCCGAGCTGCTCCACGTCGCCGGTGGGACTGCCCTGGTTGTAGAGGTGGATCAGCTGTTCCTGGACGGTGATGGCGCTGGCGTAGGAGAGTGCCTGGCCCTTCGCGTCCGCCTCGGCGAGGTTGGCCATGTAGGCCGTCGCGTCGGAGCCGTAGTGGAGCACTCCGGCCTCCACTCCCGCCACGAACTTCCTGGCCTCGGTGTCCTTGACCTCGTCGAGGGTGAGGTCGCTGGAGCGGCCGGTGGCCGCGTAGAAGGCGGCCACCGTTGCGGCCAGGCCCGAGGTCGAGGTGTGCGGGTTGTCCTTGCCCAGGTGGAAGCGGCCCCACTCGGGGTGGCCGAGCGAGCCCCACCCCTTCTCGGTCAGCGACAGCACGTCCCGCCAGCCGATCTTCTTCTCCGGCCAGCCCACGGCCTCGGCCATGGGCCGCGGCATGGCGATGGCCAGCGGGCTGGTGGCGAGGGAGACGGGCTTGTCCCCGGTGAGGACCGTACGGTCGGACGCGGCGCCCCGCTCGGTGAGCAGCGTCAGCCACAGCGAGGCGGTCGGTGTCCAGGCCTGCGGTTCGGGCGCCTCGTCGCGCGCCTCGTCCCAGCCCTCGGCCAGCGCGTCCATCGCCACGCCCGAGCTGGTCTCCGACACGGACACGCGGGCGCACTCGCCGCCTTTCAGCTCGCGGTCCGATTCGTTGTACTCCCCCGCGAGTTCGGCGAGCAGATCACCCTTCTCCGTGGAGGAGTTCACCTCCAGCCTGACTCCGCAGTCCCGTCCGGCGCCGTCTGACACCTGACGGGTCACCAGGAAGCCGGCGAGTATCGCCACCAGCCCCACAGCCGTGCTCACCAGAAGCGGCAGCCGGCGCGACAAGAGTCCACCCGTGCGTCGGTTCATGGTCCCCCCTGGAATCACTCGCGACCGGACGTTGCGGAACGGACGGCCCTGCGTGACCGTCCATCCTCCGCAAGCCCGAGAACACCCGTTCAATTGTCCTGCTCATCGCTTTGACGCAGCGAAGTGCCTTACTGGTTGCGGCAGTTGGGGTGCGTGGTGGAATCGGCCGGGCACCAGAGCCCGGCCACGCGGCTGTCACCGTCGAGGGCGGGTCCGGCCATGGCGCCGGACCCGCCCCGCCGGTCATCGGACGATGCCCGCGGCCCTCACCACCGTCTGCGTGACGGTGTTGCCCCGGCTGTCGCCCGCGGCCACCCGCAGGGTGACGTACTGGGCGGACTTCGGCGCCTTCAGTACGGTGCTGACCTTGCCCTCGCCCCGGCCGCTGAGGCGGGCCGTGGTCCAGGTGGCGCCGTCGTCGTAGGACAGCTCGACCTTCCGGGTGTGCAGCGCCGCACGCGGTCCGCCCGCCAGGTGCAGCGGCGTGACGGTCAGTGTCGCGTCACGCGCCGCACCGCCCTCCTCGGTGGTGGGCAGGGTGTAGTCGAGCTGTACGAGCGGCAGTTGGGCCGTGCCGTCCTTGTCGCGCGGAGCGTCCGAGATGAAGCTCCACTCGGTTCGTGTCGCGGTCGAGTACGGGAACTCGGCCGTGGCGTCACGCGTGGCCGTGTGCACCAGCCGGTAGGCGCCCTTCGTCGCGGGCACGGTCGCCGCCACACCCGAGGAGCCGGTGGCGAGCAGAGTGCCCCCTCGGTACAGCTCGGCCGTCTCCTCGACCGCCGTGCTGCCGAACGCGGCGTAGTTGGCGTGGTTGCCACCCGAGTCGCCCCAGGCCGGGACCGTGACATCGATCCGGTCGGCGGTACGGGTGGGCGGCTGGACGGTGGCGTTGAGGCGGGGCCGGGTCACGGTGCCGAACCAGTGTGCGTCCGTGGTACGGCCCGCCGGGTAGCGGACGGGGCCGGACGCGCTGAACACGACCGGGTACAGCAGGGCTTCCTCGGACCACGTGAACGTGGGGTCGGTGGTGACGTAGTCGGTGCGGTGGACCCCGGCCGTACTCAGACGCGTGGTGGCGACGTTGTACGTGGTCCACGGGTGGACGTCGTACCGGTTCTCGTACACCTCCCGGCCCTCGGGGTTGCGGTAGCGCGTCTCGACACGGGCGAGCTGCCGCTCGGTGGGCGCGTAGGTGAGGTCGGAGGAGATGCGGCCCTTCCAGGTGCGGACCAGGTCGTAGAGGTAGTCGGTGTCGGGGCGGGAGGCGGCGTGCAGGGAGACGGCGTGCGAGGGGCTCGCGTCGACGCGGGCGATCAGTTTCTCGCCCTCGGTGCGGGACAGACCGGCTACTTCGATGGTCGATCTGATGATGGGCTGGCGCAGCCGTCCGTCGAGGTCGTGGACGAACAGCAGCAGTTTCACACCGGCTTTCTGCGCGGCCCTGATCTGGTCGTCGGCGGTGTCCTCGTCGTCGGAGTCCCAGCGCACCACGGCTGCCTTGCCCGCGGCGTCGACACCCTCGTAGTCCTCGGCCAGACCGTCGCCGGGGTGGATCAGGTCCAGGTCGTGGTCGCCCCTGGGGAGCTTCGCCGAGCCGGGCAGGATCCACAGGTCGTCGAACTCCTGCGATCCGGCTGTCACCGACAACAGCGGCTGCTGGTTGCGCCAGCGGGCCGTCAGATACTGCTCGCCGTCGGCGGCCGGCGTCGCCGGGGCCGTCCACATGCTGTCGAACCCGTCACCGATCTGCGCGCTGTCGGTGACCGAGGTGCCGTCGCCGAACTGACGGTGGTAGTCGAGGCGCCGGGCGAAGTTCTCCGTCTTCTTCGGGGTCACCGCGCCGACCTGCCGCAGCTTCCTGCCGTCGAACACCAGGTCCGTGTCGCCGGTGATGTCCACCTGCGGCAGGATCATGCGGGCGTATCCGGCCGAGGAGGCTCCGTGGGTGCCCTCGACGCGGAAGTCGGCGTAGACGGTGTACCTGCCGGGCGGCAGGAGTTCGTCGGAGGCGCCGTTGCCGTAGAGGTAGGTGCCCGCGTACTCGTCTCCCTTGCGGAAGAAGGTGAGGGTTCCCTCGGTGGCCTCACCCGAGCGGCCGGTGACGGTGGTGCGGACATGGGCGAGGCGCTGCCGGGTGCTGACGCCCAGCAGGGTGCTCGTGCACACGCTGCCGTCGACGGACCCGGTGAGCCGGCCGGTCCGGCGCTGCGACTGGCCCGCCTTGCCCAGGTCGGTGGTGACGGTGACGCTCGCCGTGCCGTGCGCCGGGACCTCCAGGCGGTCCTGGGTGACGGTGAAGACGCCTGCCGGGACGCCGGGCGCGTCCACGGACAGGTCCACGGCGACGGCCTGGTCCGCGGTGTTGGTCCAGGTGGTCACGGACTCGACGGTGCTCTCCCCCGTGTCGGGCGGGTGGATGCCGGCGTCCGCCTTGCCGGTGGCGGTGAGGGTGCTCGTCGCCGCCGCGGCGACATCGACCCGGCCGTTTCCGCCGTCGTCGACGGTGATGTCCGGGGTGGGCTTCACTGTGCTGACCAGCGCGTCCTTGATGCGGCTGCCGGTCCAGTCGGGGTGCGCGGCGGCGACCAGCGCGGCCGCGCCGGCCACGTGCGGAGTCGCCATGGACGTACCGCTGAGGCTCAGGTAGGAACCGGAGCCCTCACCGGCGTACTGGGACCTGGCGGCGAGGATGCCGACGCCCGGTGCGGTGATCTCGGGCTTGAGTGCGTCGTCGCCGTAACGCGGTCCGCGGCTGGAGAAGTCGGCGATCGCGTCGGCGGAGTCGACCGCGCCGACGGTCAGGGCCGCGTCGGCCGTGCCCGGTGAGCGCACGGTCTGGGCGCCGGGACCGTCGTTGCCTGCCGCGATGGTGAACAACGCACCTGTCTCGGCGCTGAGTTCGTCCACGGCGCCGGCCAGCAGCGTCTCACCGTCGGCGTACTCGCTGCTCCCGAGACTCATGCTGACGACCCGGGCGTCCGCGTCCCGCGCGGCCCACTCCATGCCGGCCACGATCCAGGAGTCGTACCCGATGCCCGCGTCGCTCAGCACCTTGCCGACGTGCAGGTCGACGCCCGGCGCGACGCCCTTCTCCTTGCCGTCGGAGGCGGCTCCGCTGCCCGCGATGGTGGAGGCGACGTGCGTGCCGTGGCCGTTGCGGTCGGTGACGTCCTCACCCGGCACGAAGCTGCCGCTGTCCGCGACGACGTCCTTCAGGTCGGGGTGGCCGGGGTCGTAGCCGGTGTCGAGGACGGCCACGTCCACGCCCTCACCGGTGTTGCCGCCCGACCAGACCTCGGGGGCGCCGATCCGGGCGACCGAGTCGCTGAGCGCGGCCTCGGCCTTGCCGTCGAGCCACACCTTGGCGACGCCGCCCCTGAACGCCGAGGTCGTGTCAGGTGCCGTGCCCGCCCCGCCGGTGAGCGCGGACCACAGGACGTCGGTGTCCTCAAGGTCCGCCGCCAGCGCGACGCCGTTGACGCTGGTGAGCGGTCGTACGCCGGTGATGTCGCCCGGCATCGCGTCGCCCCGTCGGCGCAGGGTGGCCGCTGCGGCCTCACCGCCGCCGTAGGTCACGATGAGCGGCAGACGGCCCAGGTGCGCGTCGTCGTAACCGTCCGCCACGAGTTGGGTCACGTTGAACAGCCGCTGGTCCAGGGCTCCGGACGCCAGGTACGAACCGGCGGAGTCGGGATAGACGTAGGTGTCGCCGCCGACGGTCATCACCCGTGCGCCGACTGGCCGGTCGTCGGGGCCCGTCACGGAGATGGTGCCGGGTCCTTCGCCGGCGCCGGGAGCGATGGTGACCTTGTCGCCGGTGAGCAGGGTCACGACCGACTCGGCCGGCCGGGCACCGGACTTGGCAACGATGTCAGACTGCGCGGAGGGTGCCGCGTCAGGGACAGCGGGAGTATCTGCGGAGGCGGTCAGCTGCGGGGTCGCCGCGGTGACCAGGAGGGCGGCCGCTAGCGCGAACAGGCGCCGCCGTCTTCCGGATGGCTGGTGTGTCAACGGGATTCCCTTGACTCGATGGTCCTACAGGCCGACGGGAATCTAAGTCCTCGAACACGATCTTGGGAAGACGTGACATCGGCGGTAGCGAACCGTCAACTCCCCTGTAACAAGGGCAGGTTGCTAGCTCATCCACCTCAAGGGGTACGGCCGTTCCGCTAGCGGTACCCCGGGCGCGCCGAGGACCGGGCGGCACCCCGGCGCACCCGACGACCGGCCGCGACCACCGACCTCACCGCACGGTCGTGGACGAAGACGCCCCGCCGAACACTTCTGTCGCAACTCTTGACCGACCGGACGACGCAGTGCACAGTCTCTCGTTAATGCGCATTAGGTAATACGCATTAACGAACTGTCGAGGGAGCCGGATCCGGCCCCGGAGGAGAGAAACACTGTGGAACCCAGGAAGCGGCCCGGACGTGCCCCCGCTCCGGCCGGGCGTACGTCACGACCCCGGCAGGCCGAGGTGGCCCGGCTCGCCGGAGTGTCCCAGGCGACCGTGTCCCTGGTGCTCTCGGCGAGACCCGACGGCAAGGGACCCGCCATCTCCGAGGAGACCCGGCGACGGGTACTGGAAGCCGCCCGCAGTCTCGGTTACGTGCCCGACCCGGCCGCTCGGAGCCTGGCCGCCGCCCGCAACAACCTCCTCGGCGTCTTCAGCTTCACCGCCGCCTTCCCGACCGATGTGCAGCACTCGTACTACCCCTTCCTGGTCGGCGTGGAGCGGGAGGCCGCGGCGCTCGGCTACGACCTGGTGCTGTTCACCGGGTCGAGCACGGGTGGCGCGGGGGCCGCGGGGCCGGACGCCCTGAGCCGGGTACGGCTCGCGGACGGCTGTCTCTTCCTCGGCCGGCACACCCCCCGGGCGGAGCTGAAGCGGCTGGTCGAGGACGGCTTCCCGGTCGTACACCTGGGCCGCCGCGAGGAGTTGGAGGGCGTGGCCTGGGTCGGCGCGGACTATGTCGAGGCCACCCGTGACGTCGTGGGCCACCTGACCGAACTGGGTCACCGGCGGATCGTCCTGGTCCGCGAGGACGACGACGCGCCGGCTTCGACGGACCGCCAACAGGGCTTCCTGGAAGGGCTGGAGGCGGCGGGCCTGCCCGCGGGCCCCACCGCCGTCTTCCGGACAGCGGACCCGCAGCGCGATCTCACACCGGAACGGCTGCGCGCCTGGGCCGACGAGGGGGTGACCGCATTCGTCGCGGAGGAGACCGACACCGGGGCCGCCTGGCGCGGACTGCTCACCGCCGTACGCGGAGCGGGCCTCGACTGTCCCTCAGAGGTGTCCCTCGCCCTCCTCGGCAGCCCGCCCGCCGACCTGGCGGACGAACGCGAACCCACCGGATTCGACATCCCCCGGCCGCAGTTGGGTGCCGCGGCCGTGCGTCTGCTGGCCGGGCTCGTCTCGGGCGAGGCGGCGCGAGAGCCACTCGTCGGCTGTGTCTTCCGACCGGGCCTGACGGCCGGACCGCCCCTCGCTCGTCCCTGAACACGGTCCGCGCGGAAGCACGGTCCGGCGCGGAAGCACTCCGCGTCGAAGCACGGCCCCACGGAGCAACGAAGCGCGGTCCGTACGAGGCACCCAAGAACCCGCACCAGCAGCTAGGAGAAACGTGATACCCGAAGCCGACATCCTCGTCGTGGGAGGCGGGCTCGGTGGCGTGGCCGCCGCACTCGCCGCCTGCCGGGCAGGACGCAGCGTCGTGCTCACCGAGGAGACGGACTGGATCGGCGGCCAGCTCACCAGCCAGGCCGTACCGCCCGACGAGCATCCGTGGGTCGAGCAGTTCGGCACGACCGCGTCCTACCGGCGGATGCGCGAGGAGATCAGGCGGTACTACCGCCACTGGTACCCGCTGCGCGCCGAGGCCCTGGCACTCACCGACCTCAACCCGGGAGCCGGCCGAGTCAGCAAGCTCTGCCACGAGCCGAAGGTCGCCCTCGCCGTCCTCGAGGGCATGCTCGCCCCCCACCGGGCGGCGGGACGGCTCACCGTGCTGACCGAACACCGGCCGGTCTCCGCCGAGTCCGACAACGATGTCGTACGGTCGGTCACCCTCCAGGACCTGCGCGAGGGGACACGTCGCACGCTCACCGCGCGGTACGTCCTGGACGCCACCGAGACGGGCGAACTCCTGCACCTCGCGGGCGTCGAGCACGCCAACGGGGCCGAGTCGCGGGGCGAGTTCGACGAACCGCACGCACCGGACGAGGCCCAGCCCCTCAACCAGCAGGGCATCACGGTCTGTTTCGCGCTCTCCCACCACGAGGGCGAGGACCACACGACCGACCGCCCTCGGGACTACGACTTCTGGCGCGCCTACCGGCCCTCGTTCTGGCCGGGTCCGCTGCTCGGCTTCGAGGCGCCCGACCCGCGCAGCCTGGAGCCGGTGCCGCGGACCTTCGTACCCAATCCCGACCTCGACCCGCTCAGCGTGTCCGCGGACCAGAGCGCCGACGCCGGCGACAAGGAACTGTGGGGCTTCCGGCGCATTCTCGCCCGCAAGCTGCACTCCCCCGGCGCCTTCGACTCCGACATCACGCTCGTCAACTGGCCGCTCAACGACTACTGGCTCAAGCCGTACATCGGCCAGGAGGCCGAAGCGCTGCGCGAGGCACGGCAGTTGTCGCTGTCGCTGCTGTACTGGCTGCAGACCGAGGCACCGCGCGCGGACGGCGGTACCGGCCTTCCGGGTCTGCGGATCCGCCCGGACGTGACCGGTACGGCGGACGGCCTGGCCAAGGCGGCGTATGTCCGCGAGTCGCGCCGTATCAAGGCCGTCACCACCGTCACCGAACACGATGTGGCGATCGACCTGGTCGGCCCGCACGGCGGCACCAGGCACCGCGACTCCGTCGGCGTCGGCGGGTACCGCATCGACCTGCACCCCTCGACCGGCGGCGACAACTACATCGACATCGGCTCGGTGCCCTTCGAGATCCCCCTCGGGGCGCTGGTGCCGCGGCGGGTCCGCAACCTGCTGCCCGCGGGCAAGAACATCGGCACCACGCACATCACCAACGGCTGCTACCGGCTCCACCCGGTGGAGTGGAACATCGGCGAGGCCGCCGGCGCCCTGGCCGCGCACTGCGTCGCCGAGGACATCGAACCGCACCAGGTCCAGGCCGAGGACAAGCGGTTCGAGGAGTTCGCACGGCTCCTGGACCGAAGCGGCGTACAGCGCCACTGGCCCGACGTACGCGGCTACTGAACAACCCCCGAACAGGCGGGAGTTCGGGCGGGGCCACGCATCCGCCCCGCCCGGCGACCGCTCGCGCGACCGATCCAGCACAAGGAGGTGCCAGGACATGAACACTCCCCGCATCCGCGTCGGCATCGACGTGGGCGGAACCTTCACCGACGCCGTGGCCGTGGACGCCACGACCCTCGAACTCCTGGGGCAGGTAAAGGTCCCCACCAGCCACCATCACCAGGACGGTGTCGCACACGGCATCGTCGAGGCGCTCGACCGGCTCCTGGAGCACACCGGCCGAGCCCCTGCCGACGTGGCCTTCCTGGCGCACGGCACGACCCAGGCCACCAACGCCCTTCTGGAGGGCGACGTGGCGACCGTCGGACTGATCGGCATCGGGACCGGTCCCGCGGCGGTGCTCACCCGCCGCCTCGCCTCGTTCGGCAAGCTCGAACTCACCCCCGGCAAGCGGCTTCCGCTGCTCTACGCGCATGTCGCCGACCCCCAGGACACGGCGGCCGTCCGCCGAGCCGTCGAGCAGCTCAAGGGCGAAGGCGCCCAAGTCCTGGTCGCCAGCCAGCCGTTCAGCGTCGACCGCCCCGAGGGCGAACAGGCCGTCCTGGACGCGGCACGCCCCTACGGGCTGCCGATGACCGCCGCGCACGAGATCACCTCGCTGTACGGGCTGCACAAACGCACCCGCACCGCCGTCATCAACGCGGCGATCCTGCCCCGGATGCTGGCCACCGCCGACCTCGTCGACGCCTCCATCACCAAGGCGGGCGTGACCGCGCCCCTGATGGTGATGCGCTGCGACGGCGGTGTGATGGCGCTCGACGAGATGCGCCGTCGGCCGCTACTGACGGTCCTGTCGGGTCCTGCCGCCGGAGTCGCGGGCGCGCTGATGCGCGAGCGGGTGAGCGAGGGCGTGTTCCTGGAGACCGGGGGCACCTCGACCGACATCAGCGTCGTACGCCGCGGCAAGGTCGCCGTCCGGCACGCCACCATCCTCGGCAAGACCTCGTACCTGAACGCCCTCGACGTGCGCACCGTCGGCGTCGGCGGCGGCTCCATGGTGCGGATCGGCGACGGCCGGGTGACGGGTGTGGGACCGCGCAGCGCCCACATCGCGGGCCTGCCGTACGCCTGTTTCGCCTCCCCCGACCAGCTGCGCGACGCCAGGCTGGAAACCGTCAGGCCGATGGACGGCGACCCCGCCGACCACGCCGTGCTCGACGCGGCGGGCGGGCGGTTCGCCATCACCATGACCTGTGCCGCCAACGCTCTCGGCCGCGTCCCCGAGGGCGACTTCGCCCGCTGCGACCCCGAGACCGCACGCGCCGCGATCGCGCCGCTGGCCGCCGCGCTCGGCACCGACGTCGCGACCGCGGCCTCGCGGATCCTCGACGCGGGCGTCGCACAGGTGAGGACGGTGGTGGACGCCATGATCCGCGACTACCGCCTCGACAAGGACACGGCGGTCCTCGTCGGCGGAGGAGGCGGCGCCGCGTCCGTCACCCCGCACCTCGCCGACTCCAGCGGAATGGAGGGCCGGATCGCCCGTGACAACGAGGTCATCAGCCCCATCGGCGTCGCCCTGGCACTCGTCCGGGAACAGATCGAGCGGATCGTGCCCGGCGCCTCGCAGGAGCAGATCCTCGCGATCCGGGCCGAGGCGGAGCGGGCGGTCGTCGCGCAGGGCGCCGCGGCCGAAGGCGTCGAGGTCGAAGTCACCGTCGACCCGCAGACCAACACCGTGCGCGCCGTCGCGACCGGCGCCACCGAACTGCGCACCCAGGACCGGGCCCACCGCGCCGACGACACCGAGCGCCTCCGCGCCGCGGCGGCCAGCCTCAAGACCGACCCCGCGGCGGTCCAGGTCCTCGCCGGTACGGCCGCCCACACCGTCTACGGCACCCAGACGCACCGCCGGCTGCGGCCGACCCGCCGACCCGTCCGGATCGTCGACGCGGACGGCGTCGTACGCCACCACGCCGCCGACGCCCGCGTGGAGACCACCACCGTGGCGGGCGCCCCCGAGGTGCTCGCCCGACTGGTGGGCGAGTCCACCTCGTACGGCGACGGCGGGGTACGCGCTCCCGCGCTGCGGCTGCTGCTCGGTTCGCGCATCGCCGACCTGTCCGGCGTCCTCGACCCCCAGCCGCTGCTCGCCCTGGCCCGCAGCGAGTTGCGGGCCCGTGCCGCCGACGAGCCGGTGGTCGCGGTCCTGGAGGTGCGGTCATGACGGCGCCCGAACTCACTCTTCAGAAGGCCGAGTTGACGGATCTTTCGGCCGTCGACGACATCGAGTGGGGCGTCCGGCTCCTGGCGGCGACACCCACCCACGAGGGCCGCGACCGTGAGCTGCTGCGCCAATGGGCGTGCAGGGCAGACGAGTTCGGTTCCGGGCTCGCCGCCGTCACGTCCACCGCGAGGGTCGTCGAGCGGGACGGCGGTGTGCGGGAGATGCTGCTCGCCCGCTACACGTCACGCCCCCAGACGGTCGAGCTGTACACCGACACGCTGGCCCTCGCCGAGGAGTTGATCGACGCCCGCGGCTGGCGCGCCTGGTACCCGCCGGGTTCGATGCGCGCGGCGGCGCTCGCCCACGAGGCCGTGCACGCCCACCTCCACCACGGTCCGGCGAAGGCCGCGCTCAAGCAGGCTCTCGACCACACCGTGCTGCGCCTGGGACGTCACCGCCTGGCCGGCCATGTCGCCGGCGCCGAGGAGGTCGCCGCGCACGCCTACGCCCGAACCGTCTGCGGTCTCGGCCGTAGCCCCCTGCTCGTCACCGCCGCGCTGCGCGCGGCACTCACCCGGCCCGGAAGAGAGAACTGACCCATGGGTGTCGTCATCCTTCTCGTCATGGCGGCCGGCGTCGCCCTGATGCTCACCCGCAGACTGCCCACCGCCTTCGCGCTGGCCCTGCTCGCCATCGCCATCGCCTTCCTCGCCGGGGCACCGCTCACCGGCGAGAACAGCGTGCTGGACACCGTCCTCCAGGAAGGCGCGCCCGCCCTGGCCGCCACCATGATCGCCATCATTCTGGGCTCCTGGCTGGGCAAACTCCTCGACGAGACCGGCATCGCGGGCACCCTCGTCCGCAAGATCGTCGAGTTCGGCGGAGACCGGCCGACCGTGGTGGCCCTCGGCGTCCTCGCCGTGTCCGCCCTCGTCGGTACGGTGACGGGCTCGGCCCCCGCGGCCATGCTCGCCGGCATCATCGGCATCCCCGCCATGATCGCCGTCGGGGTGCCGAAGGTGACCGCCGCGGGCACGGTGCTGATGGGCATCGCCGTGGGCATCCCCTTCGAGCTGCCGGTGTGGCAGTTCTTCTCCACCGCGCTGGAACTGCCGATCCCGACCGTGCGCGGCTTCATGGTGAAGCTCTTCCCGTTCGCGCTCGCCGCCGCCCTCGCCTTCGTCCTCATCGAGACCCGGCGGCGCGGCACCGAGCACGCCTGGTCCCTCAAGTCCCTGGATGAGAGGCCCCGTTCACGACGCGAGGAGCTGGGCGACGCACCCTGGTACGCGCTCCTCGCCCCGGCGATCCCGCTCGTCCTCGCGCTGGGCTTCGAAATCGCCATCATCCCCTCGCTGTTGGCGGGCGTCCTGTACGCGCTGTTCACCACGACCCGCCCCGGCGAACTGAACAAGCGCCTGCTGCGCACCCTGTACGGCGGCCTCGAGGTGGCGGCCCCGCCGATCGCCCTGTTCATCGCCATCGGCATCCTGCTCGCGGCGGTGAAGCTGCCCGGCGCCGTCGACGCGCTCGAACCGCTCGTGAAGGCCGTCAGCCCGCAGAACCCCGTGGTGTTCGTCCTCGTCTTCACGCTCCTGGTCCCGCTCTGCCTCTACCGCGGACCCCTCAACGTGTTCGGGCTCGGCGCCGGTATCGCCGGCGTGCTCATCGCCACCGGCATCTACCCCGCGGTCGCCGTCCTCGGCATGACCACCTCGTACAACCAGGTGTTCGGCGTCGCCGACCCCACCAGCACGCAGACCGTGTGGAGCGCCCAGTACGCGGGCGTCACTCCACAGCAGGTCATGGCGCGCACCCTGCCGTACGTCTGGGCGGTCGCCCTCGGCGGCCTGTGCGTCACCGCCGCCACCTACCTCTGAGACCGCAACCCCGCAGAGCCGCACACCTTCTGGCATTGGAGACCACCATGCACGAGCAGCACCTCGACCGGCGTCTCTTCCTGCGAGCCACCGCCGCCACCGCAGCCGCGCTCACCGTCGGAACGGCCCTGGGCGCCCAGCCCGCGGCCGCGGCGCCCGGCGGATTCCCCGACTACACCTACGTCCGCACGCTCCTGACGCCGTCTCAGCTGAAGTACAACCCCACCGGCGAGATCATCTTCCCCTGCATCCGGGGTGTCTACGACAAGTTGAGCTCGCCGCTCGGCCGTTACTACCTGTACTACGCGCCGCACGACGCGCCCGGTGGCATCTGCCTGGCCTACGGCGACTCGCTGGAAGGCCCGTTCACGGAGTACCCGTCGAACCCGATCGTCTCCAACAACTGGTCCCCGCACTACTCCGTCAGCCACGTCTCCTCCCCCCACGTGCTGTGGAACGCGGACGCCAAGGAGTTCTGGCTGTACTTCCACGGCGAGAACACCACAACCCGCCTCGCCCGTTCTGCCGATGGAATCCACTTCACGTACGACAAGGTCGTCCTGTCGGCGTCGATGCTCCCGGCGGGCACCACGGAGACGTCGTACGCCCGCGTCTTCCGCCACGACCTGCCCTCACGCGGCGCCCGCTACGTGATGGTCTTCATGCTCAACAACACCACCAACCACCGTGACATCCACTGGGGTTGGTCCGCCGACGGCCGCGCGTGGACCTACGACCAGCAGCCGCTGATCCGGCACGGCGACGTCGGCGCGGTCAACGTGGGCGGCCCGCACCTCCTCCACCGCGACAACAGCACGTACGTCGTCTACAACAAGGACAAGGCGAGCGGCGGCGACATCATGATCACCGAGGTCGGCAACGACTTCAGCAAGCGAAGCCACCTCGGGGTCTTCTACAACTCACGCAGCGCCGCTCCGGAGAACGGGCGTGCCGCGGCGCCTTCCTTCGGCACCGACGGCGGCGTCCCGTACATGATTTTCGAGGCGGGAGAGCGGCTCGCCGGGGCCATCGCTCTGGCCAGGGGCTGACCCGGCCGGGCCGCCGACTCAGCGACCCCGGAAGGCCACGCCGCGAGGCTCAAAAGCCCTCGCCGCGAGAGACAGAAGGCCGCCCCGCGAGGCCCCGGAGAGCCTCCTCGGTGACGCCCGGGACGGCGTCACCGGGGACGGGCCCCGCGCGCGAGCCGCCGAATACCGCACGGTCAGCAAGAGCCTTGACGTGCGGTATTCGGCGGCCACAAAATGACCAGACACTTTGACAACGTTGTCGAGAGGTTCAGCCGATGTCGCAGCACGCCATGGGATTCACTCGCCGCCAAGCCGTGCAGTTGCTCGGCGCATCCGGCATCGCGGCCGGGATCCCGCTCGCGTCGGGCGCGGGGCGGGCGTCCGCCGCGACCCCTACGACAGCCCCGGCATCGGACCCCGTCTCCGACACGTACTACCGCGTCCTGCTCTCCCACACACGCTGGTCCGAGGAGCAGTGGGACGCGGCCCAGGGCCACTACACCGACAAGGACTTCGGTTTCGCGGTCGTCCTCGGCAACGCCGTCCTGCTGACCCGGGGCCCCTACGACGCCGAGCGTGCCGGAGTCGACAGGGACACCCTGCGCGCCAGGACCCTCGCCACGCTGAAGTACTTCGCGGCCGCCAACCGGCTCGCCGGCGGCACTCTTTGGGGGCGCAGGCTGTTCTGGGACAGCACGTTCCAGTCGTACTTCGTGCTCGCGGCCCGCCTGCTGTGGGACGACCTCGACGAGGCGACGCGCCGGAACGTCGACTCCATCGCCCGCGAACAGGCGGAGTTCACCACGCAGTTGGGCACGAGCGACGATCCCGACTCGGGCGGCTGGACCCCGCACGGGCTGAGCGGCGGTTTCGACGGCGACACCAAGCTGGAGGAGATGGGGGTCTACACCCAGTCGCTGGCCCCCGGTCTGGCCTGGGCGAGCGATGATCCGCGCCACGAGGCCTGGCGGGCGGCGTTCGGCCGGTGGGCCCGCAACGAGGCGGGCCTGCCCGCGGCGGACCTCGCCAACCCGGCCCGGGTGGACGGGGTCGCCGTCAGCGCGAACACCGCTCAGAACCTCTACGACACGTTCATCGTCGAGAACCACGGCTCGTTCGGCCCGCACTACCAGCAGGAACTCTGGCGCACGTCGGGACGCAACAGCGCCCACTTCCTCACCGCCGGCCGGCCGCTGCCCCAGGTCCTCACGGCGCAGCCGAACGCCGGCCTGCTGTGGCGCACCCTGCTCGGGGTCATGAGCGACGCCGGAGAGCCCTTGATGCCGATGGTCGCCGACCGTGAGCACCTCTACGGCCGGGACGTCATTCCGCTCGCCTTCCTCGCCCAGGTCGCGGGTGACCGTGCGGCGGCCCGCTGCGAAGTGGCCCTGGCCGAGCGGCTGGAGGCATACCAGCAGTACCCGCCGCAGTACCGGCTCGCGAAGTTCTCGGGCGAGCCCAAGTACGAGCCGGAGGCCCGCGCCGAACTGGCCATCAGCTACCTCCTGCACGAGTGGCGGGCCCGGTCGGGACAGGCGCCCGTGCGTCCCCTGTCGGAGCGCGAGCTCTTCGACCTGGCGAGCGGTGTCGCCGACTACGGCACGGGTCCCGGCCTCGTCTCCCACCAGTCACCGGGCGCGTGGGCCGGCGTCGTCAGCAAGCCCGGCTTCGTCAAGTTCGCCTGGCAACCGGCCCATGACGACTGGCTGTTCGCACTCAGCGGTACGACGCCGATGTTCCTGCCCGGCATCGGTGCCAAGGTCACGGGGCGTTCGGTCGTCACGTACTCACGGCCGCGGGACGGGTTCGACGGCAGCGCGAGCCTGCTCACGCTGGACCAGGGGTACGCGGGGTTCACCACGTTGCCGTCCGGTGCCGTGGTGTACGCGACCTCCGGAACGGCTTACGGCGAAGGCCACTTGGAGGTGCACAACCTCAGCATGCCCGGGGTGCCGGGGCTGGACGGGAACCGGACCTATCGGGTGACCGAGGGGAGCACGACGGTCACGGCCGGGAGCGGTACCGGCACGTCCGCCGGGCCACGGGTCGACGAACTCACTTTCCCACGCGGCCAGTTCCGCTATCTGCGCATGCTCGGGGTGCGCCCCGACCCGACGTACGGCTATTCGCTGTACGCCTTCGAGATACGTGACGGTGCCTCGGGCGACGACCTGGCCCGTGCGGCAGGGACGGTGGCCTCCGCCTCCTCCTTCGACCCGGGCAAGGAACCCGCCCTCGCCGTCGACGGCAACGCCACCAGCCGCTGGGCGGTTTCGCGCACGGACCGTCCCCGTACGGACAGTTGGATCGCCGTCGACCTGGGCGCGCCCCGGGACGTGGACCGGGTGACGCTTCGCTGGGAGTCCGCTGCGGGCCGTGCGTACCGGATCGAGGGATCGGCCGACGGGCAGCGGTGGACCGAGCTGGCCGCCTGGCCGCGGCCGGACCTCACCAGCCGGGGCGGATGGCTGGACATCGACGGCCGGGCGGGGCTCGTCGTTCGCGGGGGCACCAACCCGCTCTCCGTGTACGGCGACACGGTCGTCCTCTCCGACGGTCCTGCCGAAAGCGTGCTGATCGAGGCCCTTCCCGGCGCGACGCGCGACGAACTCCGTGCCGCGGCCGCCCACCCAACCCCGTCGGCGCAGTCCGCTCAGGTGAAGGCCGCTGTCACCGACCACCACCTGAGCCTGTTCAACCTCTCCTCGGAGGCGGTGACCACGACCGTGACGATCCCGGGTTCGTCCGCCGCGGGGATCCGCCTCTACGAAGGTGTGCAGACCGTCACCGCGTCGGGAACCGCTCTCCATGCCGAACTGTCCGCCGCCTCCGCCACCCTGGCGCCGGCCCGCGTCGTCCTCACGGGCACCCGCGTTCCTGTGGGCCTCCGCGCCGAGGTGTGTGACGGCCGTACCGTACGGCTCAGCGGGCCGTCCTGCCACGTCGTCGTCTCCGCGCAGGGCAGGAGCGTCGGTGCCTCGGTCCGTGCGGGCCGTACGACCACCGTCACCGTGCCGCGCGCCACGGCCTACCCCCTCGCCGACCTGGCACTCGGCCGCACCGTCTTCCCGACGGCACCGCTGCCGCCCGGCATGACGGACCCCAGGGCCGCGGTCGACGGCGACGCGGGCACCGCGTGGTCCCCCGGTCCCGACGGCCGCATGGTCGTCGACCTGGGCGCCGAACAGCACATCACCGAGATCCGGACGCAGTGGCGAGGTGGCGAAGTCCCGCCGTCTCAGGTCGAGTTCAGCGCGGACGGTCGCACATACAGCGGCGCGGCCCGCCTGTCGGCGCGCGGAGTCCTGCGCACCGACACCACGGCCCGCTACGTGGCGCTTCGCGTCACCGGATCATCCACGCGAGGCGCCTCACTCGTCGCGCTCAACATCGGGCAGGAGTGACCGCCGGCATTGTCCAGCAGTGACCCCCCGGCCGACCGCCCTGAAGTTCGGGGCGGTCGGCCGGGGGCAAGGAAAAGGGGACGGCTCGGGATTCGTACGGCCCCTCAGGACGGCCCGCCTCCGGTGCGTACGGCTCCAAGGACGGCCCGATCAGATGCCGGTCGGGACGGGCAGTGGACCACGGCTCACCGGCGTGGTTCGATCACGCGACGTCGAACCAGGGCTTGTTCGCCGCCCAGTGGGCGACCCAACCCGCGAACCCGGCCTCAGCGGTGGTGAAGCCGAACCGCGCCCCGAAGGGAACAGCGCCGACGTCACTGATCATCCAGACGTGCCCCCGGTGCGGACCGGTGACGACGAGGTGCCAGTTCATCGCGCATCCGTCGGTGCCGAGAACGATCGAGCCGTGGTTGTAGACCCGTTCAAGGATCTCGTCAGTGTCCTCGGCCGGCTCGGAGTCCTCCTCCCACATCCACGCCTCCGTCAGCGGGAACGGTCTGCTCAGGTCGCGCTCCTCCTCTTCACCACCCCAGTCGTCCGGCACCTCTGCCACCGACAGCAGTCCGTAGTCGGGCGGACCGGAGTACGAACCGTCCGTTGTCTCAGCGACAAAGGTCCGATACGGCTCGGGCAACACGATCCCCTGCTCCGCCTCGAAGGCACGCACCCCCTCCCACCCCAGAGCCGACTCCCCCATGTCATCGACATCGAACGCGGCCCGTATCGCCGCCAGTTCAGCGGGATCCGCATGATCAGTGTTCATCCGGAATGGATACCACCTCGCACCGACAAGACCTCGGGATGACGTCGTAGCGAGCAAGCCACCCCACCCCCACCTCGTTGACCAGGATAAATACGGACGTTCGACTGGAGTACAGTCCTCCCCGGGGAGAGCCGGCCGGGCCTGAGGGATCGGGCGTGACCCAGGTCACGAAGGTCTGGTACTCGATGTCGGTATGCCGGGCCGCTCTGTTTCTACCGCTGCCTTCGTCGGCTCGGTCTGTTCCGAGGTTGCCGGGCAATGGTGCTCAGCGCGACGGGCCGTGGAGGGTCCGGGAATGTCCCTGGGCTCGCCCGCAACCCCCATTCACCGGACCTCTGTCTCCGAAAGGCCTCCCGCACCATGCCCCTGGCACTGCTGGCCCTGGCCGTCGTCGCGTTCGGCATCGGCACCACCGAGTTCGCCACGATGGGGCTGCTCCCCCAGATCGCCGACGGGGTCGGGGTCTCCGTGCCGCACGCCGGCAACCTCGTCTCGGCGTACGCGCTCGGGGTCGTCGTCGGCGCCCCCGTCCTGACGGGCCTCGGCGCGCGCATACCCCACAAGCGACTGCTGCTGCTCCTGTCCACGCTGTTCGTGGTCGGCAACGCCGCGTCCGCGCTCGCGCCCGACTTCGGTCTGCTCTTCGCCGCACGCTTCCTGGCGGGCCTGCCGCACGGAGCGCTGTTCGGCGTCGGCGCGGTCGTCGCCTCCCGGCTGGTCGCCCCCGAGCGCGCGGCTCGCGCGGTATCGAAGATGTTCCTCGGACTGACCGTCGCGAACATCGTCGGCGTACCGGCCAGTACGGCCCTCGGACAGCAGCTCGGCTGGCGCTCCGCCTACTGGGCGGTCGCCGTCATCGGCCTTTTCGCCCTCGTCGCCCTGGCCTTCTTCGTTCCCCACCAGCCACGCGGGCAGCAGTCGGGGATCCGGCACGAGCTGCGGGCGATGGGAAACAGGCAGGTCGCGATCGGCCTCGGCACCGCCGTCATCGGGTTCGGCGGGTTCTTCGCCGTCTACAGCTACCTGGTTCCCATGCTGACGAACCTGACCGGCATATCCGACTCCTCGACCACCCTGGTCCTCGCGCTCTACGGCGTCGGCATGACCGCCGGCACACTGATCGCGGGCCCGCTCACCGACCGCGCACTTCGGCCTACGCTCTACGGGGGACTCGCCCTGCTCGCCGGAGGGCTGGTGACGTTCTTCTTCACCGTCCACCACACCGTGCCCGCCCTGATCACGATCGTTTTCATCGGTGCGATGGGCGCCCTCATCACCACGCCCGTCCAGATGCTCCTCATGGCCAAGGCGAAGAACGCTCCCACCATGGCGGCGGCCTCCAACCACTCCGCCTTCAACCTCGCGAACGCCGGCGGCGCCTGGCTCGGCGGCCTGGTCATCTCGGCGGGATGGGGCTGGGCCGCGCCCAACCTGGTCGGCGCGGCCCTGGCCGTGGCCGGCCTCGGTCTCGCCTTCACGGGCGGCCTGATGGACCGGGGCGGACCTCGTTCCAAGACGATCACATCACCCGCGGGAGAAGCCTCCGCGTCGGCGGCCCCGGAAGACTCGGCGGCCCCGGAAGACACCGTGCCGCAGCGCACGCCGTAGGGCTATTTGCAGAGTCCAAGGGCCCGGACACGGGCCCTGACCGGGCGTGCCGCGGTGGCGTCATCGCGCTTCGGGTAGTGGCGGCGCAGGTTGGCGGCGAGGATGCGGTCGAGCGTGCGGTCGGACAGGATCCGGGCCAGCCGGGTGACCACGGCGGCATCACGGCCCGCGGTATAGCGGGTACGGGGCCTGCGGGTCGTCACGGCCTTCGCGATGATCCGGGCGGCGGCGTCGGCGGTCAGGCCCGACGCGGTACCCGAGGTCATCAACTCGTTGTTCGCCCGGACCAGACTCCCGTAGCGCTCCTCCTGGTCCGGCGTCATCCGGCCGGCCAGTCGGTTCGCCGTCGCGACACCGCGCGCGGCCATCTCCGTGCGGACGCCGCCGGGTTCGATCACGACCACCTGTACGCCCAGCGGCGCGACCTCGCGGCGCAGCGAGTCGCTGACCGCCTCCAGGGCGAACTTCGCACCGGCGTACGCGCCGTAGGTCGCCATCGCGACCGTGCCGCCGATCGAACTGATGTTGATCACACGCCCGTTGGCACGCAGCAGCGCCGGCAGTAGCGCCTGGGTGACGGCGATGTGGCCGAACAGGTTCACCTCGAAAACGTGCCGCCACTGCGCCATCGGCAGGGCTTCGACCGGGGCGTTCACCTGGATGCCGGCATTGTTCACGAGTGCGTGCAGCGCGCGCGGGTCGTCGGCGACCCGCGCGGCGAGCGCCTCCACCTGCTCGGACTTGGTGATGTCGAGGATGACCGGCTCGATGCCGGTCGACCGGATGGCATCGGCGTCACGCTCGCGCCGCACGCCGGCCAGGACGTGGAACCCCTGGCGAGCCAGTTCACGGGCGGCTGACGCGCCCATGCCCGTGGAGGCTCCGGTCACGACGATCAGCTTCTGATTTTCAGATGACGTTGTCACATCGACTACGGTACCGGTTCAGATGACACTGTCAACCGTACGATCGCTTTCGTCGACTTCTCGGGAACACGTCGAGGGGCCCTGGTGCCGTATGGCACCAGGGCCCCGAAGGAACTGCTACACCATCTGCCGGCCCTACTGCCGCGCCGGCCTACTTGCTTCCGCTGACCCGACCAACCTGCCGTCGGGAACGCGGGGATCGCGGTTGCTCGACCGGAGACCACCTCACTGTCGATGTCCTGCGGTACCCGGGCTCAGCAGTTCCGCCCAGGCGATCCTGATGGCGCTCGACTTCCTCCGCTCTTACTGCGTCTCTGGGCTATGGAAGAAACTATAGCCAGGCGATCTCCTAATGTCTACTCTCGTCAACATAGATTTTGAGAGGTTCGCCAACCAGGTAATCGCCCTCCGCACAATGACCCAGGTTGATCGGGCACAGCCGGGGCATCAGATCGGCAGGCCTACAGGTATGGACGATCCGGAGACCAGGGTGCCTCTGATGGACACGATGAGCGTGAGCGCCGCATCCGCCCGTTCCGAGACCTCCGCCGCGGGCGCACGCCAGAGAGCCCGGGCCTTCATCGAAGGGCTCGGAGAGCGGCCCGCCGTGGCGGGGGCCGCCGACGCCGTCGTCCTGGTCGTCTCCGAACTCGTCACAAATGCCCTCCGCCACGGCGGCGGCACCTGCACCCTGAATCTGACCGCCCACCCGGGCACCATCGAGGTGGCCGTGCACGACCACAGCCCCCAGGCGCCCCGTCTCCGCGACCCCGACCTGACCGGCGGCACCGGAGGATTCGGCTGGGCCATGGTCAAGCGCCTCGCCCGCGCCACCGCGGTCACCCGCGGAACGGGCGACGGCAAGACCGTGAGCGCCCTCCTCGCCTGGTGACGCCAAGGCATCGGCGCCTCCCCGTCAGGACAGAGCGAGGACACAGAACTCGTGCCCCTCCGGATCGACCAGACACGTCCACGGGACATCGCCCTGGCCCAGGTCGAGGTCGGTGGCGCCGAGATCCCGCAGCCGTGCCACCTCCGCCGCCTTGTCGTCACCCGGGTACGGCAGCAGGTCGAGATGTACGCGGTCCGGCACGGTCTTCACGCCGGGCGAGCGGAGAAATTCGAGGTAGGGGCCGGAACCCTTGGCGGAGCGCAGTACCGCCTGGTCGTCGGACACGTCCCGCACGACCCAGTCCGTCGCCTCGCCCCAGAACCGGGCCATGGCCCGTGGGTCCGCACAGTCGACCACCACCGCGGCGATCGGTCCGGTGTCCCGGTAGACCTCCCGGGGCTCCAGCACACAGAACTCGTTGCCCTCCGGGTCGGCGAGGACCGTCCACGGCACGTCACCCTGGCCGACGTGCACGGGCGTCGCACCGGCAGTCCGCAGGCGCGCCACCAACTCCGCCTGATGGGCCTCGGAGGTGGTGGCGAGATCGAGATGCAGACGGTTCTTCGTCGCCGTCTTGGGTTCCGGAACGGGAACGACGTCGACGCCGACGGCGACCGGGTCCGGCCAGACGAGACCACCGGCGGGTCCCACGTAGGTGGTCACGCCGGGGCTGTACGCGCTCCAGCCGAGCGCCGCCGCCCAGAACCGGCCGACCGCCGGGGCGTCAAGGGCCTTGATGTTCACCTGAACAGGTCGCAACGCCATGCCGGCAATCCTATGCACCCCGCAGGAAGAGCCAAGCACTCTCGGATGAGGTGCCGAGCACTCCCCGGATGACTGAATACCACCTGTTTTTTGGACTTGCAGGTCCATTTTGTTCGTCGCACAGTGGCACTCCGCCCTGGCTTCCCATAGCCCCGACCGGTCGAACGCGCCATGTGTGGTTCGACCGTGCGGTCCGTGGCGGAGATCGAAACGAACGGAGTGGACCATGTCGACGCGCCTTGAGGGCAAGACCGCCCTGGTGACCGGAGCGACCAGCAACATCGGACGAGCCATCGCGGAGGCCTTCGCCGCCGAGGGGGCGCATGTCGTCGTCTCGGGCCGCAGCGCCGGACGCGGCCAGGAGGTCATCGACGGCATCCGCGCCCGAGGGGGCCGCGCCGACTTCGTACGGGCCGCCCTGGACGGCAGCGCCGCCGCGTCGCGCGCCCTGGCCGAGGAGGCGACGCGGGTCCTCGGCGGCCGTATCGACATCCTGGTCAACAACGCGGGCATCTACCCCGGCGACCCCACTCCAGCCACCGATGAGAAGACCTTCGACGAGGTCTACACGGTCAACGTGAAGGCCCCGTTCTTCCTCACGGCAACCGTCGCCCCCGCGATGGCGGAGGCCGGTGGCGGAGCGATCATCAACCTGGGCTCCTGGATCGCGCGCCTCGGTATTCCGGTCGGCGCCCTCTACAGCTCCACCAAGGGAGCCGTGGAAACCCTCACCCGGGCCTGGGCGGCGGAGTTCGGACCGCGGGGTGTCCGGGTGAACGCGATCTCCCCGGGCGTCGTGCTGTCGCCCGCCCCCGGCGAGATCCACCCGGCCGAGGCCATGATGAAGGGCACCCCGGCGGGCCGGATGGGGACCCCCGACGCCATCGCGAACGCCGCCGTCTACCTGGCCAGTGACGAGTCCGCCTTCGTCCACGGCACCGTGCTCGACGTCGACGGCGGCCGCACCACCGCCGCCGTCATCGCCAACTGACACGCGGTGTCGCCCCGGGGCGGCGTTGATGCGGGAAGCGCTGTGTCGCAGGGGATCACGGACCGTCGCCGCCCGCGCGGCGCAGGTCCGTGATCCCCTGGCCGAGGGCGGCCCGCAAGTGGGTTGACTGACCGGTCGAGAGCAGGATCGACACGCCCCCTTGAATCGCGGCCAGCAGTGCGGCAGCCCTCGTATCGACATCGAGTTCGGCGGGAAGCCGCCCTGCGGCCTGCAACGACCGGATGCCCACCGCCAGGCTCTCCTGCCAGCGGCGCATCAACTCGACCACGATCGCCCGCGCTCCGGGGGTCGAGCGCCCGATCTGAAGGAACAGCGACCCGAGTGGACACTCGTCCCCCTGGGCCTCGTAACGCCTGATCACCACGTCCCGCCACTGCTCCCAGGCTTCCCACGAGTCCAGACGCCCCAGATACGGCTGCTGGTCCTCCATGACCTGATCGGCCTCGAACTGGGCCACCGCGACCAGGAGTTCGTCCTTGCCGGCCGGGAAATAGTGAAACAGCTGACTCTTGCTGGTGCTGGTCCGCGCCATGATGTCGTCCAGCGTCGCCGATCCGACACCCTTCTCCCGCAGCACCGCCGCGGCCCCTTCGACGATCCGGCCGCGTGTCGCCCTCCCCTTCGTCGTCAGCTCTCCACGCATGACCGCCTCCAGGAAATGGACTACGGAGTCCATTGTAGTCGGACGCCCCGGCAGAGGCTTACGGCCACGACTCCGCGGCGGGTGCGAGACCATGACCTCGCATCCGCATGCCATCTGCCGCCGTCGGTCGCGACCCGCACGCATGCGGGCGGATCCAGTCGAACCGGATGCGCCTGTTTGAAGACGAGGCCCGCGCGCCGGCAACGTGGTGATCGGTTCCGACCGAAGGACGGACCATCGGCGCGTAGCCTCGCGCACGAACACGGACGAGGAAGCTCGCGGAGGTCGCATGGATCAGGGTTGGTCCGCGCTCATAGCCGGATTGGCCGGCCTCGTCGACGCCGCGGTCGGCGGTTACTTCGCCAAGGCCGGAGCCGTGCAGGGCGCGAAGACGGCTGCCGACGCGGTCGCCCGGCAGGTCGAGGAGCAGCAGGCTCACGAACTCACCCAGTGGATCCGGCAGGAGCGGCGGGCCGCGTTCGGTGAGGTCGTACGAGCCCACGGTGAGCTGGCCGGTCGACTGGCGGCTCTTCGTGTCGCCGTGGAGCGGGGGTCGGTGGTCGGCGCGACGGGCGAACAGGTCGATGAGGCATGGACTCTGCTCTCACTCGCGTGCAGCGGCGTCCATCTGTTCGGGCCGGAGCCGGTCTGGATCGCGGCGGACCGGGTACGGAGCACCGCTCATGAGTGCGTGATCGCGCACCGTCCCCTCATGACCCCCGCGTCCGACACCGATGAACGGCAGCGGGTTCTGGCCCGGCACGATCTGGCCCGGCACGATCTGGCTCGGCCTCGCGAGGAGATGCGGTCGGCCATGACCGACTTCTCGGCCCGCTCCCGCGAAGCCCTGGAAGTCTCCTCGTAAAAGCGTCCCTCGCCGAGGCAGCGTGGGTGGTCTCGGCCGACGCGTGGGGACCCGCGTCGCCGGCCTCAGTCGATGACCGGCAGCGGGCGCCGGGCGACCTCGTGGGCGTCATCCGGCGGTACGCCCAGCATGCGCAGGACCATCTCGGCGAGGTTCGCCGCGGCCTCGTCGCCGTCCAGGTCGGGGCGCGCGAATCGCAGCTCCAGCAGGGACAGCAGGGTCCCGCCCAGTGCGGAGAGGCCGACGGTCGGGTCGAGGGCGGTGAAGCGGCCGGAGTCGATGCCGATCTGGAGGTCGCGGAGGCCCCGGCCAGCGACCTGCGGCTGAGGTTGTCGGTCAACGGCGCGCCCCGCCAGGACAGCACCCTCGGCGACATGATCGTCCGTCCGGCGCAGGCCCTCACGCTGCTCGCCCGCTTCCAGACCCTGGACCCCGGGGACCTCCTGCTGACCGGCACCCCCGGTGGCACCGCCCTCAAAGCCCCGCCCAAGCCGGTCGAGAAGATCGGCGCGCTGCTACCGCCCGCCATGAAATGGAAGGCGTTCTTCAAGAGCCAGGCCAGGAACCCCAAGTACCTGCGGACGGGCGATGTCGTCACCGCGACCATCGTGACCCCGGACGGACGGATCGACCTCGGCGAGCAGCACACGCCCGTCACGCACGCCCAGTAGGCCAGGAACGAGCCGCACATGTACGTCTGCCTCCACGCCGCCGTGCTCTTCCTGGTGTTCCTTCCCCTGAGCCTGGCGAAGATCGCCGCGGTGGGGTTCATGCGCCGGGCGGCAGCGCATCTCGGCATGTCACCCGGCCTCTACCGCGTCATCGGCGCGCTGGAGCCGGCCGGAGTCGTCGGGCTGTTGCTCGGACTGGCCTCGGCCCCCGTCGGAGTGCTGCCGCGACCGGGCGACCCTGCTGACGGCCGCCGCGGCCGTGGTCCACCTCCGCCATGGCGACCCGCCCGTCCGGGCCCTGCCCGCGGCCGTACTGGCCTAGGCGGCAGCGGCTTACGCCGGGGCGGCGGTGGCCGCCGACCGACTGCCGGGAACGCCGCTCGGACAGGCGCGAAAGGCGTGCTCACCCGGTGAAACCTCCGTCGGTGCCGTCGGTCGTGGAGCCGCGAGGCGAGCGCGCCCGCTGCCGGCACAGATGGACACGTGCACCGGTGGACACGTCGCCTGGCGCGATTTCCCGGTCACCCTCCGGATTCACGCTCCGCCGTGCGCACCGCTGCCGCCCGGCGTCGGCGGATCAACGTGTCGGATCCGTCTCCACGGGTACGCGATCATTGCCCCCGGAGACCTGGTGGGAAGGGAACCCGCGGGCGAGCCCGTGGCTGGGCCGCCGCTCCACCGGCGGCTGACACGCCGATGTCGGCCGGAGTCCTGCGGCCGGCTCGTCGGGATAGCCATCTGGTGGGGTCCGAGTGGCCGGTCGCGTGCCCCTCGCCCACGGTGAGGAACCGCTGCGCTTTCGCCAGGCAGCCCGTGCCCGCCGCGGATCACGAAGCCCGGACAAGAAGCCCGGACAGGAATAGGGCCCTCGAACAGGCCGGAAAAGGAGACTGATCACGATGCGCATCGCGTTCCTCACGGCGCCAGAAGGCGTGGAGCAGATCGAACTGACCGACCCGTGGCAGGCCGTGCTGGACGCCGGTCACACACCCGTCCTCGTATCGACCGAGCGCGGCGACGTCCAGGCCTTCAATCACCTCGACAAGGCCGACACCTTCCCCGTCGACGAGGTCGTCTCAGACGTGACGGCCGACTCCTTCGACGGCCTTGTCCTGCCCGGCGGCGTCGCCAACCCCGACGCGCTGCGGCTCGACGAACAGGCCGTCTCCTTCGTCCGCGCCTTCTTCGACCAGGGCCGCCCCGTCGCCGCGATCTGCCATGCCCCCTGGACTCTCGTCGAAGCGGACGTCCTCTCCGGCCGGGTCCTCACCTCCTGGCCGAGCCTGCGTACGGACATCGGCAACTCGGGCGGCACCTGGGTCGACGAACAGGTCCGCGTCTGCGACCACGGCCCAAACACACTCATCACCAGCCGCAAGCCCGACGACCTCAAGGCGTTCCGCGAGGCGTTCCTCACCGAGTTCGCCAAGGCGGCAGCGAAGTCGGACTGACCTCGGAGCGCTACTTGAGGAACTCGCGGAGTACGGCGACCGTTTCGGTGCCTCGAAAGGCCAGAAGTGGCCGGAATCGAAGAGGTGCACGCCGCTTCCTCGCGGGAGTTTCGCGATGACTTCAGGGTCAGCGTAGAACTCGCGGGGCTGGACAGGGTCGTCCGATGCCTTCACCGGGCGTTCGGTCAGCAGGGAGTACGCCGTGCCGACTAGCCGGCGGGCATCCGCCATCACGGTGTGAGCGTCGGGCGAGGTGAACAGCACCTCTGGCACCTCCACCCCGACCTGCATCCCCAGCAGGAGCTGCCCCCGGCCGTATCGGATGACGCGGTTCCCCGTCCGGGCGACGAGGTGGTCGCCGACCGGAGTCCCCCTGTCGTGCGTGATCAGGCTGAACCGCTCTCTCTGAAGATGGTCGAGCAGGGCTTCGAGCTGGACGGCGACTCCCTCCTGACGAAAGTCGCCGATGCCCTTTTCGGACTGACCGTCGCCCTTCAGGTCGATAGCCAGGCAACGGTGGTCAGAGCCGAGGAGTTCAGCCACGAGTCGGGCCCCCTGGACAGATTTGTGTACGTGTGCGGGGATGCCTTGAGCGACATGATGAGTTCCTCTCGCGAACGGCCCGGGTTATCGGTTGGCCCTTCCCGCGAGGGCGAATTCGAGCTCTTCGACGGGCCCGCGGGTGCTGCACAGGAACGGCGCCCAGGCCGCGGTGTCCATGAAGCTCCGGCCGCCCGTCGGGACGACGTCCATCACGACGCGGTCGGGACGCCCCAGGACGGCCTCGGCACGACCCCGTCGCAACCAGGCGGCAAGGGTGCCGTCGTCCCGGAGTTCGGCCACGGGTGTCGCCCGGACGCCGAGCCCGTGGGCGAGTGCCCTCAGTGAGGGCGAGGGCTCGGCGGCGGTCAGGATGGCGAAGGTGTCGCCGAGTACGTCGTCGAGACGGGCCCGCCGTCCGTCGGCGTCGGTCCACGGCTGCGGACCGTAATTTCCCAGGAGGCGGCTGCTCCGTCGGGTACGGCGTCCGGTGAGCGGCCCGGAGGTCAGTGCCGGGCTGAGGTTAGCGGACGAGCGGAAGTGACGCTTTCGTTAGAACTGGCGCGGCCGTATCCACGACTTGACGCGGCACTATGCGGCGCGTGCGGCCCGGCGCGACCACAGACGCGCGAGCAGGAGGGCAAGAGGCAGCGCCCGGTGAACGGCGGCGCCGTCAGCGGGTGGGCACGCGGGTAAGACGTTCACCCAAGGTGGCGGCGAACTCCTCGGCCCGCGCCAACTGGGTGCGCAGGTGTCCACTTGTTCGGCGGCCTCGCGCGGTGATGGTGATGGTGTCCTTCGCGACCTTCGACTGGCACTCCATCGCCCTGAGGACGCTCAGGGCGAATGCCCGCCGGCGAGATCGCCGCTCGTCGGGCGGTTCAACTACGCCTCCGACCCCGACAAGGCCGTCATCGACCTCACCGCCGCACACATCTGGGACGCCTCCTCCGTCGCGGCCCTGGACAGCGTCGGGACCAAGTACGCCGAGCGCGGCAAGAAGGTGGAGATCATCGGCCTCAACGACCCCAGCGCCGATCTGCACGACAAACTCAGCGGCGAGCTCACCAGCCACTGACGGTCACCCCTGAGGGCCGCCCCTCCGCACGAGGGACCGGAGCGCACGCTTACGGACGTCCGTCACTTACGGGCGCCGGCGTGCGTCCCTCCGCCGGACTCCGATTGACCTGCCCCGCCCTCCGCCGCCACCCGTTCCACGGTTCGCGCGAGGCGGGGCAGCATGCTGCGGTGCCGCAGCTGGATCAGGAGGTCGAGAGGTGCGGCGTGCAGAGCTCCTCCCGGCCCGCGCAGCGGGTGTTCATCCACGATGACCAGGGTCTGGTCACCCCACGGGCGCACCTCGATGGCGATGCGCGCCGTACCCAGGCGCCCGCTGTCGGCCTCCAGCTCCAACCAGTGGGGCGGTTCCAGCCGCCGAACGATCGTCCGCCCTTCGTACGTCCAGGGGCCCAGACTCAGTCGGTAGGCCAGCGCGGCCCCGACCAGCGGCCACCGGCCGTCCAGTGGCCATGAAGCGGAGGTCCCCACCACCCAGTCGGCGTAGAAGTCGGGATTCTCCAGAGTCGCCCACACGACATGGGGAGGCTGCTCGATCACTTGATGCCGTACCGCCACGAGAACCCCTCAAATCGGACGAATAGGTTGACGTACGTCGAGTACCCCTCCGCCCTGGCGCCATGCCCGGGACAACCACAGGCGCCCCTCCACGGAGTGATCGGGTGATCCGCCCGCGAGTCCGGCCCCCGGCGGGTCAGCCCTGCGGCAGGGGCGTACGCAGGGCGGACCGATTCCGCTGCCAGGCGGTTCTGATGTGCTCGGCGAGCCGGTCCTCCAGCAGGACCGTGGCCGCGCAGCCGAAGGCGATGTCGGCTTCCAGGTCGGGTTCGTCGGCGAGCAGGCCGCCGACGACCTCGTGGCGTACGACCTGTTCGTGGACGGCGTCGGCCTCGACGTGCTCGGCGTAGAAATGCTCGGCGGCAGGACCCGCACCGCACCGGTGCATGGCCTTGGCCAGGCGGCGGGAGCCGGGAGACGACGTGACCTCGACGCAGGCGAAGTGACCCACCAGCGCACCGCGCAGTGCCCGGTGCAGGCCGAACAGCGACATCAGATTGACGGTGGCCAGGAGCGGCGCGGGGGCCTGGTCCAGATAACGGCCGTAGGCGGGGTCGAGGCTCAGGTCGGTCATGAGGTCGGCGAAGAGCCGGGCGTGGATACGGTCGGCATGCCCGGCGCCGAACTCGTCGTACTCGATGGCCACCATCCCGGCCTTGGCCCTCCCGGTCAGCCGGGGGATCACCCAGACGTGCGGATCGGCCTCCTTGAGGTGGTAGAGCGAGCGCAGCGCCGCGTATTCGCGCAGCTGCCAGAGCTCTCCGGTGGTTTCGAGCTGGTGGCTCAGGCTGTCGGAGAGGTCGACGGGTTCGACGAGCAGCGGCGCGAAGGCCTCCTCGACGGTGCGGGGTGCGTCGGCCAGGTCGGCGCGCAGGGCATGCAGGAACCGGGTTTCCAGCCCTTGGCGCAGGCGCAGCAGGTCCGGATCCCATTCCCGGTCGTCGTCGACGCCGTCGAAGCCCCGGTAATGGAGCTCGTACAACAGGTGGAGGGCGAGCTGAAGGTCCTCCCCCCACGGGTCGGCCATCAGGATCGACTTGGGTTCGTACGTGGGCGGCAGACCGGTGCGCAGAGACGCCACGACGGCCTCTGACAGGTTGCCTCGCCCTTCGACCAGGGCGGCGCCGGTGGCGGGCGGGGCGGCGGTGAGACCGGACGGATTCATCGGGGGTTCCTGTTCTTCGCGCTGGTCCTGCCCGCGAGAGGGTCGTGACCTTCGCGGGTCTGGTCCGTTTGTGCGGGAGTGCCCGCGTCGGCCTTCTCGCGGGCCCGGTGACTGGTGTCGCACCAGGGGTAGGAACGGCTGCGGCGGCATGTACAGACGGCGACCATGAAACGTTCGGATCGCGCGAGTGTGCCGTCCTTCAGAACGATCTCCACCGGCCCCTCGACCAGAACGGGTCCTTGAGGTTCGACGCTCACGCGGCGAGCCTGGCGGGGCGCCGGCGCCGCGGCGGGGGTGTCCTCAGAGTGCTCGGGCACGGATGATCACCAGTTCTTCCTGGTTCTGGCCGGCTTCGGCGAGTCCTTGCTTCTGCAGCCAGGCCCGGCGTGAGCGCAGAACCGGTCCCCAGGGCACGACTGCCGTCGCCAGGGCCTGACCTGCCAGACCGGCCTTCTCAAGCCGGTGCAGCGTGCGCTCAGCCCCGGACATGGCGGAGTGCACCATGAGCAGGGTGCCGCCGGGGCGCAGCAGGGAGGGGGCGGAGGCGCATATCCGGTCGATGACGAGGCGGCCGTCGGGACCGGCCTCCCAGGCGCGGGCCGGGCCTCTGGAGGGCAGCCCCTTGTTCGGCGAAGGCACGTAGGGGGGATTGGCGAGGATCATGTCGAATGTGCGGCCGCTCGTGCGGGCCGTGAAATCCCCGTGCAGGACCCGCAGCGGCAGGCGTCTGTGGAGGGCGTTGAGCCGGGCCGTGGCCACCGCCCGCCACGACACGTCCACGGCCGTGACCCGCGCCCCCCGGCTCGCCGCGCTCAGTGCCAGGGCTCCCGTGCCGGTGCCGATCTCCAGTACCTCGGCCGCGGGGCGCAGGTCCTCCCTGGCCAGGGCGTCGGCGAGGAGATGGGTGTCGGCTTGGGGCCGGTAGACGCCGGGCAGCGCCAGCAGTGGGCCTACGGGCAGTATTCCTTGAGTCACAGCCATGGTCGTCACCGGATGCCTCCAGAGTCGTTCGTCCGCGGCGCGCAGCCTGGTACGAGGGGTTTGTCGAGCGGAGTCGCAGGAGATTCCGCGCGGCCACGCTTCCTGGGCCGGGCTTCCTGTTTCGAGATGAGCGCGGGTCTCGCCGGAGGCGGCGGCTCAGTGGCGCGACTGCCCGTCGGGGCCGTCGTCGGGCGTCTGCCAGGAGTCCTTCCGCGCGGCCGCCTGCGGATTCTGGTCCGCCGGGCGGGGCCGGGGGGTCTTACGCTGTGCCGCGCGGCGGCTGCCGTACCAGAACGCGCCGATCAGGAGAGCGGCCACCACGACGCCTGCGACCAGCAGAAAAAGCGATGCCGAACCGTCGGCTGCGAGAAATCGTGAAGCGATCATGCTGACCGTGTACCCACGTTGCCGCATTCCTCTCGGAAAGCGATCAAACAATGCGCGAAGGCAAAGTCGTCCTGACCCAGTTCGGGCGGGGGCGGGCCCAGGCACAGCAGCGTGAACCCGCGGCAGTGCCTGCGCTCTCCGTATTTCCTGGGTTTCGTGCCGCCCCGTGTGCTCAGCGGGTGGTGAGCATGCCTTCGCGCAGCTTGGCGAGGGTGCGGGAGAGCAGCCGGGAGACGTGCATCTGGGTGACGCCGAGTCGTTCACCGATCTGGGCCTGGGTGAGTTCGTCGACGAAGCGCAGGTGGATGATGTGCCGCTCACGGTCGTCGAGCTCGGCGAGCAGAGGGGCCAGAGTGGTGAAGTCCTCGACGAGTTCCAGGGCCGTGTCCTCGGCGCCGATGAAGTGCGCCAGCGCGGCCTCGCCGTCGTCGCTCGAGCTGAGGGTGGCGTCGAGGGAGGACGAGGTGTAGCCGTTGGAGGCGAGCCGCGCCTCGTTGACCTCCTCCTCGCTGAGACACATCAGCTGGGAGAGTTCCTTGACCGTGGGCGTACGGCCGAGCCGGCTGCGGAGTTCCTCGGTGGCCTTGGCGAGCTGGACGCGGGCTTCCTGAAGACGGCGTGGGACATGGACGGCCCAGGAGGTGTCGCGGAAGAAGCGCTTGATCTCACCGACGATATAGGGGACGGCGAAGGAGGTGAACTCGACCTCGCGGGTCAGGTCGAAGCGGTCGATGGCCTTGATCAGTCCGATCGTGCCGACCTGGACGATGTCCTCCATCTCGTCCTGGCTGCGGCTGCGGAACCGCGCGGCGGCGAAGCGGACGAGGGTGATGTTCATCTCGATCAGGGTGTTTCGCGCGTACTGGTACTCGGGAGTGCCCTCCTCCAGGACGGCGAGCCGGTCGAAGAACAGCTTCGACAGCTCGCGGGCGTCCTTGGGGGCGATCTTCGAGGGGTCCGCTATCTCCGGCAGCACCACCGTGCGGGTTTCTACCGCTTCGGTCACTGTCATGTCAGGCCCCTCCCAGGTGACGTGGTCTCTACGCCGTCGGCTGCCGCAGCCGAGCACATGGCGGTGTACCCGCACCGGGGCAATGCATGCCAGGCAATTTCAAGAGCTGGCCCGGCACGCGATAGGCCTGGTACGACAGGGGGTCCGAGTCTCCGGGACCAGGAGGGCGCGGGCGGCCGTGGCCGTTCCGCCGCGGGTGTTGTTGATCACGCGTCGCCGTGAGTGTCCCTCCGTTCGAGGGGCCGGGTCGCCGGGCCCTGGAGAATCTCCCCGTCGGGGGCGAAGCGGGAGCCGTGGCAAGGGCACTCCCACGCGGCTTCCGCCCGGTTGAAGGCGACCAGACATCCCAGATGGGTGCACCGTGCGTCGACGGCGTGCAGCTCACCGTCCGCGTCACGGTGAACCGCGCAGCGGTGGCCCCCGACGCGGAGGACCGCACCGTCCCCGGGGGCGATGTCGTCCACGGAACCACCTGATGTCGGCGGGAGCCGGTCGCCGACGAAATGCCCGGCCACCTGGGCCTGGTGCTTGAGGAAGGCGGGCGCCTCACGCACGGCCGAACGAAGCCGTCGGGGGTCGTACAGCTCGCTCCACGGCGACTTCCTGCCTGCGATCAGGTCCGAGAGGAGGCGGCCTGCCATGATGCCGCCGCTCATGCCCCAGCCGCCGAACCCGGTCGCCACGTAGGTGTGCCGGCTGCCGACGTGCAGCGGTCCGACGAGTGGGACGGAGTCGGTGGAGTCGTTGTCCTGGGTGGCCCAGCGGTTCGTGAAAGCCGGTTTCCCGAAGTGCGCGCCGGCCCAGTCGGCGAGGCGCTCGAACCGCTTCCCGGCGTCGCTGGTACCCGGAGTGAAGTGCTCGCCGGTGACGATCAGCAACCGCTGCCCGTCCTTGTACGGGGCGGTGCGCACGGAACGCGTGCCCTGCTCAGGCGTGATGAACATGCCCTGCGGATCGAGTTCGGAGGGAATGGGCGCCGCCACGACGAGTTCACGGCGAGGGGAGAGCCGCGTGAAGAGCAGCGCACGGTCGAAGATCGGATAGTGCGTGGCGACCACGACGTCGGTCGCGGTGACCGTCGCCCCCGCTTCGGTCGTCAGGCGGCACGGCTCGCCCTCCTTGAGGCCCACGACCCGCGTGTGCTCGTGGATCAGCGCGCCCTGGCGGATCAGGTCGTCCGCGAGCGCCAGAAGATACTTCCGTGGATGGAACTGCGCTTGCCCTGGCACCCGGACAGCGCCCGCGACCGGGAAGGGCAGGCCCGTCTCGGTCACGAACTCGGCGGGCAGACCGGCCTCACGGGCGGCTTCCGCCTCCGCTTTCAGCTTCTCGACACCCTTGCTGTCCTGGGCGTAGGTGAAGGCCGGCCGCTCCTCCCAGTCGCAGTCGATGCCCAGTTCGTCCACGACAGCGGCGGCATGCTCGATCGCCTCCGTCTGGGAGCGGCCGTACAACTTCGCGGCCTCGACGTCCCTGGTGCGCCGCAACTTGTCGTAGATCAGGGTGTGCAGCGCGGTCAGCTTGGCGGTGGTGTGGCCGGTGACCCCGGCGGCGATCCGGTCGGCTTCCAGCACCGCCACGCTTCGACCGCTCCTGGCCAGCTCCCAGGCGGCGCTGAGTCCAGCGATCCCCGCGCCGACCACGGCCACGTCGACCGTGAGGTCGGCGGCCGGCGGCGGGTGAGCGGTTCCCGGTGGCGCTGTCTCGATCCAGTACGACCTCTGCTCGCCCGTGCGCTTGTCCATGCACCCCGGGTTCCCACGCTGTGTCGGACAAAGCGTGCCGAATTCCTTCGGCCGGTTGCCTGACGATCAGGCCCGCTGACCAGCGCGCGGCACCGTCCTTCTCCGGCTCTGCCCAGGCGCGGATCAGCCGCCGACCCGCGCCTGTTCGTGGCGGCGGGCGGAGGGGCTCGGAATGAGGGCCGCCTCGGGATCGGCGATGCGCAGAAGGGCGGACAGGAGTCTTCTGGTGTCGGCCAGGAGCCCGCTGGTTGTCGGCGCGACAGTACGGCCCTCGCCCGCGCACACGGCGGTCAGGCGGCGGTGCTCCGCGGAGGCCCGGGCCAGGGAGTGGCGGAAATCCCGGGTTCGTCCGGCGTCGTCGCAGGGACGCCCCTCGGCTTGGTGCGCGTACTCGTCGAACCGGCACGCGTCGCCGGAGGCGCGCAGAAGCGCGGCCAGCGTGTCTCGGGCATCGGAGGAGAGGACAGGCCTACGGGCAGGTTCGGCCAGCGTGCGTACCGTCGTCGCGATGTGCTCGGTGACCTGGTCCCACACCAGATCCCAGGTGGCGGAAGGCGGCGCGGGCGCGGCCCGGCGCCGCAGCCTGAGTCCCGGGTTGACGCGGTAGCTCTCGTCCGACCGGCGACGCTGCTCCCGCAGGTCGGTCACCCCGTCGGTGAGCCGCAGGGCACGGTCGTACCAGGCGCGTGCCTGCTCCTCGCTGTACCCCTCGGCGACACCGTCGGCGACTTCGTGCAGCAACTCGGCCGACTGGAGAGGGAGCCGGACACGCAGGTGGCGTACCCGACGCGTGTGGACGGGCGGGAACACCAGGGCGTTGACACCGATGCCGATGACCGCCCCGAGGAGGGTCTCCAGGAACCTGTGGGCGATGTCGTAGCCCGAATAGGAGCCGTAGGCGAGGACGAACAGTGCGGCGGTCGGCGCGTAGAGGCCCTGGGCGCCGAAACGGGCGTAGTTGCCGAGGAGGACGGTCAGCGGGAGAGCCAGTGCCATCGCGGCCATGGCGTTGTCCGTCAGCACGCCGGCCGCGGCGGCCAGGAGGGTGCCGACGACGACCATGGCGAACTGCTGCAATGCGGACAGCAGGGAGCGGTACACAGTGCTCTGCACCAGGAACAACGCGGTCCACGGCGCCATCAGCGCCATCGGGGCGTCCCACCACCAGCCGGCAAGCGCCCAGGCGAGGAGTGCCGCTCCGGCTGCCTTGAGGGACTGCACCGCCGTGTCGCGGTCGGCTCCCGGCTCGGTGACGGCCCGGCGGACGGACCGCCAGACCGCCCTGGCCTCCCGGGTCAGGGCATGCGCGTACACGTGAATAAGGCTTCTCCTTCGGTGACGGGCCGTGGCCCGGGGCCGCACGGTCGCGCCCATGGCAGGTCTGTGGGCACAGGGAACCGGGGCGGGCGTGCTCGGAGACCGCGCCGAGGGCGGCGATCCTCGCGGTCGGAGTAGCGCGCTCCGTGTTCTCAGCTGGGCGGATAGGGGTGAGCGGTGAGCTGGCGGGCCAGGTGTACGGCGTTGACGGCGAGGGTGTGAGTCGTCGCCTTCACGGCGTCGGGGGTCTCCTTGAGGTCCTGGTAGTCGGTGCCCTGCTGGGCCTCACCGACCCAGTAGGTGACCGCTCCTGGCGCGAGGGAGAAACCGATGTCGTTGAGCCCCTGGAAGACGTCGGAACTCACCTTGTGGGCCCCGTCCTCGTTCCCCACGACGGCGACGGCCGCGACCTTGTTGTAGGTGAGCAGGCGGCCCTCGTCGTCCGTCTCGGACAGCTCCGCGTCCAGCCGCTCCAGGACCCGCTGGCAGATGCTGGAGGGATGCCCCAGCCAGATGGGGGTGGCGATGAGGACGATGTCGGCCTGCATCACCTTCTCGCGCAGCAGGGGCCACTGGTCGCCCTCGCCCATGTCCAGTTCCACACCGGGCCGGACGTCGAAGTCCGCGACCCGCACCACCTCTCCCTCCACCTCGAGGTCACGGAATTCCGCCATCACCTGCTCCGCGAGCAGCTGACTGCTGGAGGACGTGGGCGAGGCGTTCAGCGAACAGACGAGGGACAGTGCGCGCATGGCGGAGAGGCTCCTGAAGTCGGTCGGCCACAGAACCTGGGGTCCGTGGTGGGAATGCAGGTGTCAGAGTTCCCAGGTTGAACCGATTAATCCCGGGCCGCGCGCTGAATTGGTTCATGCGACGTGCGGACGACTCGGGCCCGTCCCGCGCGCGAGTGCACGTGGTCACGGCGTACAGACCGTGACACCTCCCGATAGTTCAGTATAATGAACGTATGGTTCATCTTGTTGAGGCTCTAGAGGTAGGCGGGCAGGTCAGCTCGTACCGCCCCCGACGGGCTGGGCGGCACGTGGCGGGCCCGACGCGCTGGAGCCGCCGGTGACGCCCCCGCCGTCCGGCCGACAGCCGGTGAGCAGTACCGCGGCTGCTGTCGGCGCCAAGATCCGCCTGCGCCGACAGCAGCGCGGCATGAGCGCCGCGGAGATGGCCCGGCGCGCGGGGCTGAGCAAGGCCACGCTGTCGCAGTTGGAGGCCGGCAACGGCAATCCGACGATCGACACCCTGGACGCGATCGCGATCGCCCTGCGCATTCCGATCGCCGACCTGCTGGCACGGGACGCCGATACCGGCCCGGTCTTCCGGCCGGGTACGGACATCGAGCCGGGCGAGGTCTCACGAGAGCTGCTGCGGCGTATCAGCAGCGGCAACAGCCTGGAGATCTGGCGGCTGCGCATTCCCCCCGAGACGGAACTGCCCGGCGTCCCGCACGCCACCGGCACGATCGAGCACCTGCTCGTCGCCACCGGGCACGTCACCGCAGGCCCCGTCGACGCCCCGCGCGATCTGGGCCCCGGAGACATGCTCGCTTTCGCCGGGGACGCCCCGCACTTCTACCGCACCGGAGCCGAGGAAGTGGACATCACCGTCGTCTTCGCCTCCCCCATCAGCACCTGAGACCGGGCAGCACCCGAGACCAAGGAAGACCCCTCATGAGTACGACCCACGCCATCACCCCCTCCAGCCGCGCCTTCAGCAGCGACAACATGGCCGGAGCATCCCCGGAGATAGCCCGGGCGGTCGCCGACGCGGCCACCGGGCAGGTTCTTCCGTACGGCAACGACCCCTTCACCGACAGCGCCCGGCGCAGGCTCCGTGAGATCTTCGAGCGGGACGTCGACGTCTTCCCGGTGTCCACCGGGTCCGCGGCCAACGGCCTGAGTCTGGCCGCCCTCACCCCACCGTGGGGCAGTGTCCTCTGCCACCCCGACAGCCACATCAACACCGATGAATGCGGCGCGCCCGAGTTCTTCACCAACGGGGCCAAGCTCGTCGGTGTGCCGGGCGCCGACAGCAAGATCGACCCCGAGGCGTTGCGGGCGGCGGTGCGCCGCAAGGCCGGTGACGTACACAGCGTGCAGCCGTCCGCGATGAGCATCAGCCAGGCCACCGAGAGCGGCAGCGTCTACACCCTGGAGGAGATCCGCCGCCTGTCCGCCATCGCCGAGGATGCCGGACTGCGCGTCCACATGGACGGCGCGCGGTTCGCCAACGCCCTGGACCACCTCGGCGCCACCCCGGCCGAGATGACCTGGAAGTCCGGCGTCGACGTCCTGTCCTTCGGCGCTACCAAGAACGGCGCGATGACCGCCGACGCCATCGTCTGCTTCGATCCGGCGCTCGCCTCCGAACTCGCCTTCCGCACCAAGCGCGCCGGCCAGCTCGCCTCCAAGATGCGCTTCCACACGGCGCAGATCGACGCGTACCTCACGGACGGGCTCTGGTTGCGCAACGCCCGCCAGGCCAACGCGATGGCCACCCGGCTCGGCGACGGCCTGAAAGCCGTCCCCGGCACCGGCCTCCTGGCCACCCCGCAGGCCAACATCCTCTTCTGCCGCCTGCCCCACCAGGTGACCGAAGGACTCCTCGCCGAGGGCTACGCCTTCTACCACGACCGCTGGGAACCGGGGGTCGTCCGGCTCGTCACCGCCTTCTCCCACAGCGCCGCCGACATCGACCAACTCCTCGAAGCGGTGCGTCGCCTGAGCCGCTGAAGCCGGAAGCGTCGCGGCCGAGCGCGGACACTGCCACCGGCGTCGAGGCTGTCAGGCCTCGACCTCCGCGCCACCGCCGCGGATCTCCTCCAGGAAGTCCTGATCGCGACCCTCGCACGCACTTCGGCCGGGCCGCCGAGCGGCCGCACTCTCAAGGTCTCACCCGGTCTCACCCGGTCTCACCGGTAGAGCCTGGTGCGCCACGGCGCCAGATACCCGGCCACGCACACCGTCGCGAGGCCGGCGAGCGCCATGGACACGCCTGCGTCGGTGAACTCGGCGACCGCTCCGAACAGGACGGGACCCACGCCCTGGACGGACATCAGCCCGGCGTTGAGCAACCCGAACGCCTGGCCGCGGCGGGCTTCGGGGATCGCGTCGAGGAAGGGGCGCTGGAGTCCGAGGGCGTAGGCGAAGCCGGTTCCGGTGACCAGCAGGAGTGCCGCGCAGACCGGCCATGGCGGGTCCAGCGCGAAACCGGCCAGCGGCAGGCCGAGGACCACCACCAGAGTGACGACCAGGCGTTCCCGTACGGCTGGGCGGACGAAACGGGCTAGCGCCAGGTCGCCGGCGAGCATGCCGACCGGCAGGCAGGCGAGCAGCGGTCCTGCCGAACCGGCGGGCATGTCGTTGTCGCCCACGAAGGGGACGATCAGGCTCTCGGCGCCGGCGACGAACGCGGGTGGCAGCCACTGGGCCAGCAGGAGCGTGCGGACCCTGCGTTCGGCGAGCAGCTTCGTGTTGCCGTACCAGCTGTGGCGCAGTACGGAGCCCCTGCCCTGTCGCGATCCGGGCTCCGTCGCCCGCTCGGGTGCGGACAGGTCGGGCAGCCGGAGGCGGACGGCGACGGCGGCAACCAGGTAGGCGCCCGCGCTGAGCAGCAGGGCGGTCCGCGGGCCGAGGAGTCCGACCGCGGCACCGCCACCGGCGAGGCCGAGCAACTGGGCGGCGGACGCGGACATGTTGGACAGCGAGCGTCCCAGCACGTAGGCGTCGCCGGTGAGCGTCTCGGCGACCAGCCGGTTGGTCGCACCGCTGGAGACGGGGGTCAGGCAGGCCACGGCGGCAAGGAGGACCAGGATCACCGCCACCGGCAGGTGGACAATCCCCATGACGGCGGCCGCCGCGAACTGGAGGCCGTAGCCCGCGGTGATGAGGGGCCGCGGGCGGGCCCGGTCGGCGAGGGAGCCGAGCAGGAGTGAGCCGGCGAGTTGCGGCAGGAAGCCGATGCCGAACGTGAGGGCGCCCAGCAGAGGTGAGCCGGTTGTCGCGAACACGAGGACCGACAGGGTCATGATCCGCAGCGAGTCGGCCGTGACCGCCAGGGTCCGGGTCACGAACAGCAGCCGGAAGCGCCGGTCGGCCAGCACTTCCCGGTAGGTGGCGCGCCGTTCGGGGGCGGGGACGGAGGTCATGGCAGCAGCGTGCAGGGGGCCTCGCGACGCGTTCGGCCGTTACGCCCGGGGCGTAAGCCGTCGTCGTGTTTGCCGGAGGCATGGGACAAGATTCGGGACATCGAGCCCATCGGCGCGGGACACGGGGTGCCTGAAGATGATGCGTCGGGCAGGGCGTCATCCGTCCTGCCCGTGCCCACTCCGTCCAATGACGACCGAAGGGACCGGACATGCTGGTAGACCACATCGAGACCCCCGACCTGGCTCCGCAGACCTACCTCGACGACGAAACCCCGGCGATCGCCGTCGACGCTCCGGAGGAGCGCGCCTGGCTCCCGTCGTACCAGGCGGTCCGGACCGCCTGACCCGCGGCACGCCCTGCCGGTGCCGGGCCCGAGAGTGGGCCCGGCACCGGTGTCCCCCACGTCCGTGCCCGCCGCCCGACCCCGAAGGACGGTCCACCGTTGTCAGCTTCATCCTCCGCCGCCGAACCGGTCACCGGCCGGGTGGCACAGGCCGATGCCCTGCTCTGCGCCGACCGGCAGTTCGGCGACTCCGCCGCCATCGGTGAGCGCAACCTCGCCCGGTTCCGGCTGGGCCTGACCATGCTGGCGCGGCACGACGACGAAGCGGCCGACGTGCTGCGCGCGACCGCCGGAGCGAGCGACGAACGCCTCCGCCCGCTGCTGTACGACCCGGTACTGCGCAACTGCTTCGAGGTCGACCTCGCGCGGCTGGAGAGCGGCGAACTCGGGCGCAGTTCGTTCGGCGCCCACGTAGTCGGTCACACGGACGCCCCGTCCTCGATGGGACCCTGCGAAGCCCTCACTCACCCGCACGGACTGGCCTGGCCGGGCCTCGGCGACGCCTGGGTCCTGACCGAACCGGCACCGCACGGCGACGCGCAGGAGATGCTGGCCGACCGCCTCATGGAGCTGTACCGCGACGCGCTCGGCGGTGGCCCGGCGACGCGCCCGGTCGATCCGACGGACGACGTCCGCGCCGTCCTGAGAGAGGGCGCGGAACTCCTGGCGACGCTGCTGCCCGCTGCGGGAGCCGGGGTGCTGGAACACGTCACCATGGTGGGTTTCGCACACCGGGAGAGCGAAGAGGGCCCCCTGCAGTCCATGTCGGGCGGTGACCCGCTGCCCTCGACGGTGCTGCTGGCGCCGGAACGCTGCACGTCTCCGTGGCTCGCCGCCGAGAGCCTGCTGCACGAGGGCGCCCACCTCAAGCTCTTCGACGCGCTCCGTACGGGTTCCGTGGTCAGGAACGCCACCGAGCGCGTGCCGATCCCCTGGCGGATCGGTTCCTGGACGGTCATCCGGGTGTTCGTCGCGCTGCACTTCTACGTGCATCTGCTGGTGTTCCGGGCCGCGGCCACCGCCGCGGACGACGCGGTGCGCCGGAGGTTCGGCACGCCGCCGCCCGCCGAGGACCTCGACGAGCCGAGTCCCGGCACCCCCGCCGCCCTGAACGGCCAGTTCCGGACCAGTGCGGAACGGGCCCGCTACCTGGCCGAGTGCGTGCTGTCGCTGCCGGAGGAGGCACTCACGGAGAACGGACACCGGTTCGCCCGCTGGCTCCTGACAGCGCTGCGGCTCGTGGACGCCGAGGCGCCGCTGCCCCGTGACCCCGCCTCGGCGACGGCCCGGCAGACACGACCGGAACAGCCGCGGGTCCTCCCCGACGGCGCCCTCCAGCGGATCGCGCCGGTGGACGCCTGCGCCCTGCCCGGCCTGGGACAACTCGTCGTCAGCCCGGCGCGGACGGCCCGGATGCACTGGCTGAACGCGCGCTCGTGGACGGTGTACTCCCTGTGCGACGGACGTGACCTCGACGCGCTGCACACCGCCTACGCCCGGGCCGCCGGACTGCCGGCCGACTCGCAGGAGGTCGGCCGGCAGGTGAGCGACAGCGTGCGCTCCCTGGTGACCGCAGGCCTGGTCGTCCAGGACATCTGACACTCCCCCGGTCCGAATACGGGCCGGGTACTGGGCCGGGCACCCGTCCCCCACCACCGTTCAGCAGTTCTGCGGCTGCGGATCCAGACCCACGGAGCCCGTGGCGGGATAGGCGGTTTCCAGGCTGGCCAGCCGTGCGGAGACAATGGCCTCCAGCCGACTGGAGACATTGATTTTCGGCAGAATGGCCGAAACATAGTTGCGCACGGTCTTCTCCGATATGAACAGCTCCTGCGCTATCCGACGGTTTCCATAACCGAGGGATACGAGTCGTAACACTTCCCGTTCCCGGTTGGTCAGCGCCGGGAACGGGAGCGTTCCGTCTGCCTCCGCCAAGCGCACCAGGAGAGCGGACAGTTCACCGCCGGCCCGGGGCCCCAGCGTGAGATACCCGCGCCGCACGGCCCGCACGGTGCGCAGCAGATCCGCGGTCTCGGTGTTCTTGAGCAGGTAGCCCGTGGCCCCCGCTATCAGGGCGGTCAGCAGCAGGCTGTCGTCGTCGTGCTCCGGAGACACCGTGGCGATCAGCCGCGCCCCGGGGTGTCGCCGCCGCATTCGCTGGAGCAGCCCGATCCCCGCCCGGCCGGGCAGGTCGAGATCGACGATGACCACATCGGGGTTCTCCTCGCGGACCGCCCGCATCCCGGCGAGTGGCTCGTGGGTCGCAGCGGCGACGGTGATCCCGTCGTCTTCGAGCGCGGAACACAGGCCGCCCAGAATCAGCGGAATGCTCTCTATGACCACCACACGCATATCAACAGCACTGACCGCACTGGCCATTCGCAACACTCTTCCCCACGCCGAAACGATCAACGTCCAGGTGAAAGCGTAGATCTCCCGTTGATCGACTGGCCGATACGTCACATAGGTGGACCCGGCGGTGCGGGGCGGCCGGTTCAGCCGGCGGGATGCCAGGCGGCTGTGGCGGCCCGGGCCGTGGGATGGGTGGGGAAGACCTGGTCGAGGCCGACCACGCGGAAGATCCGGCTGACGCGTTCGGGGACCGCGGCCAGGGCGATGCTCGCGTCGTCCGCCAGGGCGTGGTTGCGGGCGGCGATGAGCACGGTGATGCCGCTGGAGTCACAGAAGGTGAGACCGTCGAGGTCGAGCACGAGTTGCTGGCCCCGGCGCAGGGCGAGGCCGGGCAGTGCGGCGCGGATCTGGTCGGCCGTGTGGTGGTCGAGTTCCCCGGCGAGTTCGACGACCGCTCCGGCCGGGGTCGTACGGGTGTGGAGGGTCAAGGGCTGGGGCACTGTCGCTCTTCACTTGGGGGGTAAGGGCACGTGGATGGCCAGCACGGCGGTGTCGTCGTCCACACCGGTGCCGAAGGTGTCGAGGAGGTCGCGGATGGCGCCGACGGTGTCCGATGCCGTGGTGGGCGCCAGGGCGGAGGCGAAGTCGAGGAGGGCGTCGTCGCCGTACCGGTCCCCGTCACCGGTCGTGGCGTTGGTGTGCGCCTCGGTGAGCCCGTCGGTGTGCAGCAGGAGCGTGTCGCCCGGCCCCAGGTGGACCGTGACGGTGGCGATGTCGACGTCACGCAGGACTCCGATGAGCTGGCCGCCCGGTGTGGGCAGGTAGACGGCCGTACCGTCGGCGCGCATGAGCAGGGCGGGAGGATGGCCGCCGCTGGCCAGGGTGACGCGGAATCCGCCGCGGTCGTGGTCGGGAGTGAGACGGCCGAAGATGACCGTGCAGAACCGGGGGTCGGTGCCCTGGTACTCGTGGTTGAGGACCGTGTTCAGGTTCTCCAGGACGGTGATCGGGTCCGGGTCGATGACGGCGGCGGCGCGCAGGGTGTAGCGGGCCAGGGAGGTGACGGCCGCCGCGGCGGCGCCCTTGCCGCACACGTCGCCCAGGAAAAGACCCCAGGTGCCGGTCGCCAGGGGGAACAGGTCGTAGAAGTCGCCGCCGACCTGGTCGACGGAGGCGATGTGGTAGTGCGCGGCCACGTCCAGGCCGGGCACGTTCGCCAGGGCGGGCGGGAGGAGCGACTTCTGCAGGGTGGTCGCCAGGCGCTGGAGGCGTTCGCGTTCACGTTCGGCTTCCTGGCGGGCGCGCAGCAGTTCCGTCTCGTAGGCGCGGCGGTCTCGGGCGTCGAAGAGGGTGGTACGGATCAGCAGCGGCTGCCCGTCGCTGCCCGACTTCACCGTGGACGTGACCAGGACCGGCAGGCGGGAGCCGTCGGCGGCCTTGAGTTCCAGGGCGATACCGCTGACCTCGCCCTGCATCCGCAGCAGCGGGGCGAAGTGGGTCTCATGGTAGATCCGTCCGCCGACGGTGAGCAGGTCGGAGAAGTGCCTGCCGTCCAGCAGCTCGGCACGCCGGTAGCCGAGCCAGTCCAGCAGGGTCGTGTTGACCTTGGCGATCCGGCCGTCCAGGAAGGTGGAGAGGTAGCCGCAGGGCGCGTGTTCGTACAGGTCCTCGGCGCTGTCCGCCAAGAGGGCGGAGAACTGTGCCTCGTCGGTCCCCGGCCCGTCGGCTCTTTCGGGACCGCCGTCGTCGTCACGGATGTCCCAAATCACCGGATCGCCTTGGTGAACGCGGTGATCGCCGCGATGGTCTCCTCGGGAGCGGCGAGCTGGGGGCAGTGCCCGGTGGCGTTCAGCGTGACCAGACGACTGCCCGGAATCCGGTCGTGGACGAACGCGCCCACCTCCGGCGGGGCGATCGCGTCGCTGGCGGACTGGGCCACCAGGGCGGGCACCGTCACCTTGGCGAGGTCGGCGCGGTTGTCGGACAGGAACGTCACGCGGGCGAAGACCCGGGCGATGGCGGGATCGGTGCGGCAGAAGCTGTTGGTCAGCTCCTCGCCCAGCTCCGGGCGGTCCGGGTTGCCCATGATGACCGGCGCCATCGCACCCGACCAGCCGAGATAGTTCGCCTCAAGCGACTCCAGGAGTTCGTCGATGTCGTCGGCGCTGAACCCGCCCCGGTAGCCGGTCGCCGGGTCGTCGACGAAGCACGGAGAGGGCGCCAGCAGCACCAGTCCGGCGAAGGCCGCGGGGTCCTGGGCGGCGGCCAGCACCCCCATCATCGCGCTCACCGAATGGCCCACGAACGTCACGGGGCCGAGCTCCAGCTCCCGGCACAGCTCCAGTACGTCCTCGACGTACCCGTCCAGCGTCGAGTACCGCTCCGGGTTCCACGCCGACAGGTCCGAGTTCCCGGCACCCACATGGTCGAAGAGGACGACGGTGAAGTCGCGTTCCAGGGCCGGTGTAACCAGGCGCCACATGTTCTGGTCGCAGCCGAACCCGTGCGCGAGCATCACGACGGGCGCTCCGGAGCGTCCGGTCACCGTCACATGATTCCTACGCCGCGCGTCCATGCCGCCCATCCTCGCAGACACCCCTGGTGGTGCACCTGATCAGTCCCGTCGGCAGGCGCGGAAGCCCCCGCGCGGGTGCCGGGCTCACCGGAGGATCGTCCACGTCTCCACGGCACCGCCCTCCGCGCACGGCGGCATGCTCCGTGGTAAGCGGGGTACGTGCGGCTCATCGCCCTTGAGGCGCCTGCGTGAGGGCGTACTCACGACCCACTGATCCCAGAGCCGACGAAGCCCACGACGGCCCTCCCCGTGGCGCCGACAGCTCGTGTGCATCGCCACACGAATGCCGCTGCGCCCCAGCACGTCTCAGAGAGGACTTGTGGTGAGCGAACACCGCGCCAGCCTTCCGGAGGTCGACGCGCCTGAGGGGATCCCGCTGCGCCTCCTCGGCGCGCCGCTCGCAGTCCGCGAGACGATCCGCCCGACAGCGCCCGGCGGAATCGTCGCGGGCGGCCCCGCAGGGTCCCGCGCGTGGACCGGCCGTGCGGCGAACGGGGTGTCGACGGCCACGAGCGGCGTCACGTTTCTGGCCGGGACGGCGACGGGTGCGCTGTCGCGCGGGCGGTTCGACGAGGAGCCGGGCCGGGCCCTGCGGGCTTCTGCCGACAGGACAGCCCGGTGAAGGCGGCCGGTGACCTCATGGTGCCGCAGCACCCCGCGGACCGGGACGGCGCCCGGCCCGGCCGGTTCAATCGTCTCGCCGAACACGCCTCCAACTTCACCAGCTCGCCCGCTTTCTTCGGCGTGTGCCTCGTTCTGGTCGCCTCCGCGATCACCGCGCACCTGCTGAAGCTGCCCACCCCCTGGCTGCTCATGGTGGGCGAGGCGATGTCCGCCGTGTCGCTGCTGCTCCTGGCGCTGCTGAAGAACTCCGAGCGGCGCGCCGAGCACGCCATCCAGCGCAAGCTGGACGCCATCGCGGCCGCACTGTTGGAGATCCAGCGGCAGGAACCGGGAGAGGCCAGCGAGAAGCTCCGGCAGGCCATCAGCATGGAGAAGCAGACCTGACCGTCAGCCGGACCACGGGTCACGCGTCCGGCTCGTTTCGCTCCGTCCGCGGGACCGCGGGTCACGCACCCGTCTCGCCGCTCCGGTCGCCGGCGGCCGGTCCGGCGGTCGAAGTACCCCGGTCGTGGAACCCGGTTCCTTCCGCACCGGCCCGCTCGTGGGCGCCTGCGCCGTCTCCGGCCGGGACTGTGCGGGGCCGGCCGGTCGGCCAACTGCGTGCGGTGATGCCCGCGAGGATGAGGTCGATCCCGGCGAGGAACTCCACGCGGTCGTCGTGCACGCGCAGTTGGTCGACGACCGACCTGGTGAACACGTACTGGTCGGGATCGATTTCGGTCCATTCGGTCGCCGCGGCGTCGAGGAACGCTGTCCGGTTCGTGCCCGGCGGGAATGCCCGTGCGTTGGCGGCGTTCTGGCCCGCCACTCCGAGGATGTAGTTCAACAACGCGGACGCCGCGGTGAAGTGGGCGCCTTCGGGCACGCGGAGCGCCTGGACCTGGCGTCCGATGCGCTCGAAGACCCGCAGCATCGGTGACTGTCCCGGTGCGCGGGCGAGCTGCGTACCGACCCAGGGATGGTCGTCGATCGCGTCGAACACACCGAGGGCGAGGGCGCGGATCGCCTCCTGCGGAGTCGCGTCGCCGTCGGCGTCGGAGACGGCTGCGTCAGAGAGGGCTACATCGGAGACGGCCGCGGCATTGGAGACGGCCGCGGCGTCGGAAGTGGCCGCGGCGTCCGAGATCGCGGTGGCGACGACGGCGTCGGTGGCGGCGTCGAGGAGTTCGGCCTTGCCCGTGACGTGCCAGTAGATCGCCCCGGGGCCGGTGGCGAGCCGTTCGGCCAGGGCGCGGAACGTGAGCCCGCTCTCCCCCACCGTGTCGAGAAGTTCGACGGCGGCGCTGACGATGCGCTCCCGGGAGAGCGGTTCCTGCCGTCGTTCCGGACGGCGCGTCCTGGTTGCCATGCCTCCATCCTAGAGCGCCCTGGAACATCGTTCCAGCTTGACAACGACTGGAACGCCGTTCCATCCTGGAATCGCTGGAACACCGTTCCAGGCCGACCCGCCGGGCCTACCCAGCGGGCCACGATCAAGGAAGGGAACCACCATGACCACCCACGTCACGATCATCGGAGCCGGACTCGGCGGCCTCACGCTCGCCCGCGTCCTGCACGTTCACGGAATCGCGTCCACCGTCTACGAGGCCGAGTCCTCTCCGGTGGCACGCACCCAGGGCGGAATGCTCGACATCCACGAGCACAACGGCCGGGCGGCCCTCGATGCGGCAGGTCTGACCGAGGAGTTCCGCGGCATCGTCCTGGAGGGCCGCGAGGCGACCCGGTCCCTCGCCCCGGACGGCACCGTGCTGTTCGACGAGCCCGACGACGGCGCGGGCACCCGGCCCGAGGCCCTGCGTGGCGAGCTGCGCCGGATCCTGCTCGAATCGCTCCCGGCCGGCACCGTCCGGTGGGACCACAAGGTCAGCGGCGTACGCGCCCTCGACGACGGCGGCTACGAGTTGTCCTTCGCCGACGGCACCTCCGTCGTCACGAACTTGCTGGTCGGCGCGGACGGCGCGTGGTCACGCGTCCGGCCGCTGCTCTCGGACGCCACGCCCGAGTGCGTCGGCACGTCGTACGTCGAGACCTATCTGTTCGACGCGGACACCCGGCACGCCGCCGCCGCGAAGGCGGTCGGTGGAGGGGCGATGTTCGCGCTCGTGCCGGGGAAGGGAATCCAGGCCCACCGGGAGAGCGGCGGGACCCTCCACACCTACGTGGCGCTCCGCAGGCCGCAGGAGTGGTTCGCCGACATCGACTTCGGCGATTCCGCCACGGCCGCCGCACGGATCGCCCGGGAGTTCGACGGCTGGGCACCGGAGCTCACCGCCCTGATCACCGACGGCGAGACCGCACCCGTCCTGCGCCCCCTTCACACCTTGCCGAGCGAGCACCGCTGGGATCGGGTTCCGGGAGTGACGCTGCTCGGAGACGCCGCCCACCTCATGATCCCGTCCGGCGAGGGCGCCAACCTGGCCATGTACGACGGGGCCGAACTCGGCAAGGCCATCGCCGCGCACCCCGATGACGTCGAGGCCGCGCTCACCGAGTACGAGCAGGCCCTGTTCCCGCGCAGCGCCGCGGAAGCCGCCGACGCCGTCGAACTGTACGAACTCATGCTCGGCGACAACGCGCCGCAGGGCCTCATCGACTTCTTCACCACCCATGGGCAGGAGGGGTGAACCACGACCACTCGGGCACCACAGGGGCGCCCGAGTACGTCGTTCCCCGCCGGGACGAGCCCTGTGAAGCGGCCCGTCCCGCCCTCACCGCTACTTCGGGTCGCGGTTGAAAACGGCCTTGGACCAGAAGTAGCCGAGCACGGCGAGGCCCAGGCACCAGGCGATGGCGATCCATCCGTTGTTGCCGATCTCGGTGCCGAGGAGCAGGCCGCGCAGCGTCTCGATGGCCGACGTGAACGGCTGGTACTCGGCCACCGGCTGGAACCAGCCCGGCATCGCGTCGATGGGGACGAAGGTGCTGGAGATGAGCGGCAGGAAGATGAGCGGCAGCGCGTTGTTGCTGGCGGCCTCGGCGTTCGGGCTGACCAGACCCATCCCGACCGCGATCCAGGTGAGCGCCATGGCGAAGAGCACGAGCAGCCCGAACGCCGCCAGCCACTCCAGGACCGTGGCGTCGACGGACCGGAACCCGATGGCCACACCGACGGCTCCTACGAGGACCACGCTCACCACGCACTGCAGCACACTGCCGACGACGTGCCCGATGAGCACCGAGCCTCGATGGATCGCCATGGTGCGGAAACGGGCGATGATGCCCTCGGTCATGTCCATGGAGACGGAGACCGCCGTCCCGATCGTGGTGCCACCGATGGTCATCATCAGGATGCCCGGGACGAGATACGCGATGTACTGGGACCGGTCCGCCCCGCCGTCCCCGATCCCGGCACTCATCACATCGCCGAAGATGTAGACGAAGAGCAGCAGCAGCATGACCGGCGTGAGCAGCAGGTTGAGGGTCATGGACGGGTAGCGCCGGGCGTGCAGCAGGTTGCGCCGCAGCATCGTGGACGAGTCGCGCACGGCGAGGG